>NVWC01000033.1 GCA_002317795.1 Nitrososphaerota archaeon | reverse complement strand
TACCATATTCTTAAAGAATTTGACGACAAACCCGGTGATCTGGATAGAATCAAGATAGAATTATTGAAAATTAATGGATTTTTGAAAGTGGTTACAAACAAAATTGATACTAATCTAATCCAGTTGTCAGATTATAAGATATTAAAATCAAAATTTCAACATTATTTGGAAAATTATTATTTTGAAAAAGAAATTAAAACAATGGAACCTTTGTATTTTGATGATCTTTATAGAATAAAAAATATGAGATTAAAAATATTGGAAGCGTTAGAAGGAAAACACATGATGGAACTCACTGAAGATTTATTTCAAAAACTATGACTGATAGAAAAAAATGCATCTTATGTGGGTGTCAAGACCATAAATTATTTGGATGCTCAAGACATATTTCTAAAAAATGCAGTTGTTATGAAACATAGAAATTCTTTAATAATGATTATTTTCGTTTAGGGCCTGATCTTTCATGAAAATTAAAACAACATTTGCATTCTTTTTCAATACATTCAGATTCATTATGATGACCACAAATCCCGCATTCACAACTAGACATGGTATAGATTACTTAGTTTAGAATATAATTTATCAGCTGATTTTTTATGAGTTTTAGGTCAAAAGCAGTGCGGAAAGATCCCATTTGGCTGGGTATAACGCTCACATTTAGGATTTGAGAGTTCATTTTTCAAAATGCTCCTTGATTAATTGTAACATTTCAACAAATGCTTTATGATATAATTCAAAACTACCTTCTGTCATTTTTAATTTCTCTAATAATTCTCCAATGAATATTGGGTCTGCATAACTTACAACTACTGTGTAATGCCCAGAATCATCTTTACCATTTTCATAGACAAGCTTCTTCTCATTTCCAGCTACACATTTTTCTAAATTTTCATACATGTTATTGAAAAATCCCTTGTAACTTTCATCAGATGGTGATAATTCTCCGTCTTTAGAGGAAAGTCTAATTGTATAGGTAAAGATCTTATTCATTTTTTATTATCCTCGATTTTTTTGTATAATTTTCTAGCATTTCCCAAAATTCCTGTGATTGATAAAACTCTATCATACCATCAGGTCTAAACATTTCTCTAGTTTCTGCAATAATTGATTCAAGAAATGTCATAATTTTCTGAATATCTACGTCTGATGGACTTCTAAGCCACAATATTTTTAGACAATTCTCTATACCTTTTATGTAATGTTTTTGTGATTGATAATTTTGTGGTTTTTTACCATCAGTGAATATTTTATCTCGTTTTTCCATCCATCTTCTAATAACTTCATCAGCATCTAACACGATTTTTCTACAAGAATTATGAACTTAAAGTTTAGGGGGTCGTTTCCCTAACTCATTTCTTAGAACTACTTAGATTCTTAAATGTTCAAGGAACTATGTCTTAACAAAAATACTAGCCAAAATAAACAAAGAGGACATAGTTGATAACAATCCACCTAGTAGAACAACTGCAAGTTCAGATAACTGTAAACCAATAACAATCAGAAAAACACCTAAAATGAACACAAAGAATAATTTTGTAATTCTATTCATGATTTCTACCACTCGGATAACGAACCATGATCAGTTTCAAAAAAAGATTTTCCATTATCTTTAGAACCTAATTGATGTTCACAATGTGGACAAGTCATAAAAAAAGTTCCTGTCAAACCTGTTTTATCAGGGATATCGGCACTTATGTTACTACAACAGTACGGACATGATATTTCTTTAAGTTCAACTACGATTTTTTTCTTTCTTCCAAACATTTTCTATTAAGTATGATCTTAGGGTTACTTATCCTCTTTTTTTATTGAATCTAATCTAATGAATGAATAATTGGACATGCTTTGAGGGCTCTCTTTGCAAAATTACAATTAGCGCATAACAGTTGAAATTCAGAAGGAGAACGTGTCCCTTTCATGATTTGACGTACTAATGCTGTAATATCATCTCCACCTGTTGACCTACTTCGTTGAGGAATTAATACACATTAAATTAAATTCTCATAAAATTTGTGAACATGAATATTTCTATAATCAACTAAAGTTCAAAACTGCTTTGAGTTGTCATTCTATACTTCGTTTTTGTTAGATTCTTGTTTATGCGCTTTGCGTCTTTTCTGTTTAGTGGTACCACCAATATTATGTCCACTTGGTAATTTCTTAGTCATTTCTATTCATTTTTTCCCTATCGTCATTTTAAATCTTTGTAGTTTATTTTTCATGTTCTCCTTCTCTACCTAATTCCCTAATGAATTACCTTGACTTTTCTTTTTGTAATTTTTGTATAAAATACGAATACCAAATCCTWTCACCAATAYCCCAATAACTTGAAAATACCATTCTCCAAATGATACAATGTGATAACTRCCGATGATAATCATCATAATTCCCCATACTCCACTTTGAGTAAGTTTTTGAAATGAATTTTTAGACCTCATTTTTTGTGGTGTGTCATCTATTTTTTCTATTTCCACATTACATTTACAATTTGGACAATATTTGATCTTAGGATTTAATTCACTACCACATTCTCTACAGAGATTATCCTCAACCATAATTTTCTAAATTTCATATGAACTTAAAGTTTAGGAGAATTTTTCCTCTATTTTATTTCCAGAAAGAAAAAATTTGATGAATTACATGTATTATCATTATCAAGCCTCCAATACCCAGAATAACACCGTATAATTTTTTGATGCGTATTTTTTTTGAAAAATGTTTCCAGCAATACAGTTTACCTTTGAATTTTTCAGTTCCTTTTTCAGGACATTCATTATACTCACATTGATCCCTGAATTTACTCATTTGATTTTTCTTTAATTATCTGGGGAAAAAGCTTCTGATTTCCCTCTTTTTTTTATGTTTGATCTTTTTTATAATAATGAAAAATGATGGATTTATGCCAGTTGAGATTGCTAGAGAGGGAAATGTTTGTGAACGCTGTAAACTACAAGCAGGTGAAAATAATCACAAATTAGAACATTTTAAAAAATATGGAATAGATGAATTACTTTGTAGAGATTGTAGAGAACAGATTGAAAATGATTTTATTAAAGAATGTCCTGAATGTAAAAAAGAAATTACATGGCAAAATCAAATTCATCAATATAGAATTGTAACAAAGAAATTTCCAAATGGTGAAGATTTTAAACATTGTAGAAATTGTAAATTAAAACGAATTGAAAATATATCAACTAAACGTAAAACAACACATTTCATAAAATCAAATTGGGATAAGTGGATTTTCATTACATTAGCAATAATGGGATTAATTGGAATTTCAAGTTGGATTTCTAATATCCAACCATAAAATCAGGTAATTAATTAAAAAGTAACCGAGCTTGTTCCGTATACAGAGGGGACTCATATCACTCTAGTTTCCGAAGCTAGTGTTATCTCCAATTATGGGCTTTTTTGTCCATACGTGAAATTACTTTACGAGATGTCTTCTTTGCACGATAATTTTTCCTAGATTGTGCGGGGGAAAAGATTCTGATTTAAGATTTATAGAAATATTGGAAAAAGTGCAAGGAATGCAATGATCAAACCAACAAGACTTCGTTTATCAATTACAATACGATTAGTATCAAACGATTTACTGCTATAATCATTAGAAAAACTACCTTTACGAAGTCTAAACACAAAGAAAAAGGCAATGGGAATACCTACCCCAACACCCAAACTTCTAAGAAATTCAGATATCATTATAGTTTCCAAGTTAACTTTCCTACAATAATTCTGGACTTAAGAATGCCGATGAGAGGTTACTTTTCATCTTTTTTTATGTTTGAAAATTATTACAAACAATTTGTTTTATCATAATTTATTCTTCTATTAGTAAGACAACCTTTGTTTGTCTTGACTCATTTCTAGGTGGTGTCAAGCGTTCATTGTTGTATTTCATTAGAGTTGGGAGTCGTTCCCTAACTCATTTTTTTNATTTTTCCTCTTTTGYTAATYGGGGRTGAACAATATMCTCAACATRTTCKGGGTATTGAATAAATTCAAGTTTATCAATTTCCTTGAATGCCTCTTTAAGTTCTTTAACTGAGCATTTTTYAACATCTAATCCTTTTAGCAGATTGTAATACTTTACACGTTTTTTTGATGGTAGAACTCTATCAACACCTTTAGCAGTAGTGTATTCTCTTCTAGCTGTTTTTGCATCTGTCCAAATAAAWTTAGATACTTCTGGCTTGAATTTTCTCATTGCATCTCTTAGAGTTTTTTCATCTTTATCCAAAACTATGTCTTCGTTGCTCAATAATTCATCTAATTTTGACCTGAATTTAACCTTGAGTGAAATGAAGTGATAGTGTCCTCGTTGTTTCCAAAGAGCGCATTTTCACTCAAATACGATTATTTTTTAGATTTTGATTTTTTCTTAGGCTTTACTTTATCTTGTAATTCTTTTTCAATTTCTGCTGATTTATTGTCTACAGCCTTGATGATTTCCTGAATTAAYCCATCAAGATCACTGTCTTCTGCTGGAGGTTCTACAGTGCCTGCAATTTCATTAATGGTACTTGAAATTTCTGAACTCACATCTTCAAAACTTTCAGGATCTTCATATGCTGCATTATAGAGTGTTTTAAGATTATTTACATGTCCAATAACTTGATCTGTTAATACAATCTTGTAATCAGTACCGTTAACTTCAAATTCTTTTGCACTCATATTTGTTTTTCAAATTCTTTTGTTTATAATGTTTTTCAGAGAATATGAATGAAAAACAAGAGTGGCACTATCTACCGGTTAGTTTAGTATCATGACACGAACATACACACCCATTAGGACACATTTCATGAATCCATAATCTACACCAAATTGATTTTCCCATCACAATGCATCCCAATTTACCATATTTAAAATATATAACAAGTTAGTTGGTATTGATATTTTCTAAAAATAATCCAGTGATCATCATAGATTATGAATTTCTATGAAATCAATTGTACTAGTGTAATAATTGACATTACATGAGTCACACTAAATTAGTTAGAATTTATTTAGATATTTTCTTTATCCCCATTTCTGGGCATATTCTTCTTTAGTAATCGGAACTCTTGATTTGCATTTTACACATCTACGCATTTTATTATGTTTGGAATATCTCCATACATGACGTTCGCTTTTTTGATGACAATTCATAATATTTCCCTATTTTAGCTAGTATTTAGAAGTCATCATTTGACAAGATTTAAAATAATTCTAAAAATTATTTATTTTATAAAGAAATTACCCTTAAAAAATTATTTTTCATTATAAATTTGCAACAAATCGATAAATTACGATTGCACCTATAACCACTCCAATTATTCCAGCAATAATAATTCCATATTTTTTTACTTTTTCATTTTTTTCAAATTTAATATTTGCAATCCTTTTTGCTTCTAAATGATGCTTCTCACAACGAAGTTTACATTCATATTCACGAAATCCTCTATCATCACATTCACAGCATTTTCTTTCATCCATGATAATTTTTGATGTTTTTCTATAATATTTGTATTCAAAATTCTTTATTTTTTGAAATTAATTCATCATACGAGTAATTTGATAGTGGTATTTACCCCAAATTAATTAATAATTAATCATATTTTTTTACTAATTTTAGATATCTTGAGATGGTAAAATTAGAAATCAATGTAATCTAATGCTGCTGCATCACTGATTAATCTAGTATGTTTTGAACCAATCACATATCCATTTTTTACATCATCTACAGGAACCCATCTATTTGTTGAYGTATAGTGYCTTTTTTCAGTCAATTCTAATTCTATTGCTTCAATATCAAATTCAGCTTCTTCAACTTCTTGGGTTGTAAGATGTTTTATGGTGATGAGGATTTTTACAACTTTGACTCGCTTTCCTAGCTTCCAGGATGTTGGAGCAATTTCATCAGATACTTCTAGTACTTTGATTTTCATTTGTTTTGAACCAAATGCATTATAGCTGATGAATGCCTTTTCATCTGTAAATTCTTCAAAAGTAATCCTTGAATTTACTTCAGCATCAGAAACAGTTTCCAATAAAGATTCTGAGTTTATTTCAGTTGATTCTGTATTGGTATTCTCTTCACTCATAAATTGTAATTACATCTTATCCTTATAAAATGATTTGAATAATGAYAGTTTAGAAAATTTACCTTTGTTTTGTTTTAAAAGGCATATTTTCTTCTTTAAGAAATAATTCTTTTCTTGAACCATCAATTCTTGCAAAAAATCGTCCATCATATGTACAGACACAATCACTAATTTCTAATGACTCATCCCAAACTTTGAAAAATTCTCTTAGCTCTCTRCTTTCATATTTTCCAATACCTAATCTTTTCTTTGAGAGAAATTTGAATGCCAAAAGTACTTTTCTTTTTTTATACACACCAAATGTCTTAATCCAATCTAAACATCGCTCAATTTGATCTGCTGGAACTGGAAGTGATGTACTGGTACCCGATTTGGCCTCAATTGTAAAAATAGTRCTTTCTTCAGTATTTACTGCCAATACATCTGGTAGTGCAATACTTGGAGAACCTAACCTAAATGCTCTCCATGCTRTAGYGCCATTGAATCGCTTTACKATGGTRTCTTCCCACTGATACCCTCTTTGTCTTCGCAATCGAGCCGCTTTTTTATCGTTAATATTAGATTTTTTAGTAAAAGTTGATTTTGTTATTGGTACAGTTTTTGTTTTCATTGGCATGTTATATTCACATTAGATTTAGTAAAGCAGGTAATTACATAATAACTCAATAAAATATTATGTAAAGGTCATTTCTTTATTCATATTATTTTCAAAATATGATATCAATTCCAATTTTAAATAATCAATAAAGACATTTGATTTTTGAAAATTTCTAATATCTAAATAGTTCCAAATTTTTTAGGTAGTACGTCTGAAATTATTATAGAGAAATTATTAGAAAAAAGAAATTTGTATCTAAATATGTTAAAACATCTGGATTTTCAACTAGTAGAAGAAATACCACAAAAAGAAGTTGAAGATAATAAGAAATTACAAAAAACAACTATAGAACAATTAAAAAAAATAGAACAGGAATTAGCATTTATTTTATCAAAAAAATCAACATAGATTACAATGRGTTTATCAAGCCCATTATTTTACAAAATTTGTGCTTGATGAAATAATTACAAATTTAGTTAAAGTAAAACAAGATTTTGCAAAAAATTATACAGGAAGTGCTCATATTCAAGAGGTAATTCCAGCATTTACATCAAAACAATTTCCAATAGATGAAAAACATTTAGAACTCATGCATACTTTTGCTAAAAAAAATCCCATATACTTTAATTTCTATGAARAAAAAATTGCAGACATACATTGTATTGTGTATGAGGGAGATATCAATGAATATTGGTTAAACAGTATCAAACATGGAACMAGTTGTCAGCCATTTTATCCTACATGGATAATGTCTGCATTTGTTATGGCATCTGTTGCAAAAAAAATAGGATATACTGAACTTGTAGATATCGGATCVGGTGATGGACGAATTGCATTTTGTGGAAAATTTTTAGGGTTTACTCCTGTTAGTATTGAGATTGATGATGTGTTAGTAGAATTACAAGAAACAATTGTCAAATATACAAATCAAAATTTCAATCCAACATGTGGAGATGCATTAGACATTGATTATTCAAAATTCAAACTAAAACAACCCGTATTTTTTATTGGAGGTCTACCTCAAATGGGGGGAGATATTTTAGCTGCCAGTATTATTGAAAAAATTAATTCAGATCCAAATCTCAAGAAAAATACTGGTTTGGTGTTTGCAGGAACGCATTCAAAAAGAGAGTTATCGGGGAATCTGCCAAATGGTGGTTGGAGTTCTCTTATAGAAAAACATGATTTGAGTGTAATTGATACTGTATCATTACCAACCATYTGGACTTTTGATCAATTAGTTGAAACTCCATACATCTATACAAAATTYAATTAACGTAGAAAAAATAACCTTCATTTGAAATTCCACATTTTGAAATCTTTACCATTTGACCAACCTCTGGAATTTCTGACATTTTTGCCATAATTTTGATGKTACTTTCAAATTCAATTACACAAAAATAATCATTATTTTGTTTGGAAAATTCAATAATTTTACCCTCAAATTCACCATTTTTTAAAGAAACAGGACYAAAACAATCATCACAAAATTCAGTTGGAGGCCAAACAATTTTTTTACAAACACTACATTCAGGAATCATAAACTTTCCTTTTGATAACTCTGACTCAAAATTCATTTTTCTAAAACCAACACTGTTGACGATGTAGCAGCAGCAGACATGTTATGAATTAATCCAATATTTGCATCATCTACTTGTCTATTGTTTGCATTTGATTGAAGTTGTTGAGTWATYTCWATTGTTTGTGAAATACCAGTTGCDCCTAAAGGATGACCTGAACCAATTAGTCCACCTCTTGGATTTATTTTAAAATTATTTGTCTCATATAGTTCATCAACTAAATCTAACCCTTCACCATAATCAGAAAATCCTAAAGATTCCAATGCCATTGGTTCACAAACTGAAAATGCATCATGTATTTCTGCAACATCGATATCATTTGCAGTATGACTAGACATTTTTAATGCACTTTGTGCTGCGACTTTTGTAGATTCCATGGATGTAAATGATTTATTTTTTGTAAAACTTGCAGATGTTGTTTTTTGACCAATACCAGTTATCCATACGGGATTATCTGTAATATTTTTAGTTAGTTCTTCAGTTGCTAAAATTATAGATGCACTTCCAGTACAGGGTCGTGAACAATCTAATAATTTTAGATCATCTGTGAGTTTTTTAGAATTCATYACATCCTGTACTGTGTATGTATTGTTTGAATATGCATTTGGGTTCTYTTTAGCTTGTTTATGATTTTTTACAGAAACAACAGCTAAACGTTCATCAGAAATTGAAAATTCACGCTTGTATGATTTTGTAAAAATTGATGCCCAAAATATCGGATGTTTGAATTCCCCTCTAGAATTATCCCATTGCAGTATTTGACCAGGGCTATCATGTCTTTCAGCACCTGAAATTAGAATCATTTCTGCTAATCCTGATGCAATATAGGAATATGCTGAAACTATTGAATTTGTGCCTGAATTACATAGACTTTCAATKGAATGAGCAATTTTTGGTTGAATTCCTRCCATTTCAGATAAAATTGGAGATAGATATTTTGAATTATTATTTGTAGAAACTAATACTGCATCAATATYTTTTTTGTTTATTTTTGAATTGTTTTCAAATAGATTTTTTGTAGATTTGAGTAATACGGATTCAATTTTTTGTTTATCTATTGTAAATGGAGTTGTTCCATATGCTGCGATTCCTACTTTGAGCATHATTTTTCATCCAAAAATGTCTTTTTTAACAACATAAATGATTCCATAVTATCCCCAACTGGATTAAATTGGATTATTGGTAAATTAATTCCAGAATCAATAAAATCTTGAAGTTTCTTTTGAGATTCTTCTGGTGTTCCTGCAATACAAAGTGATTGTAACATTGAATCAGTTACACATTCATGGTTTGATTTAAATGCTGATTTTTTAAACTCGTCAAAAATATTATTTGTTTCATTTTTGAATCCATTTTTTGCTAAAAATTCTCTATATATTTTTCCAACAGATATGTAAAATGCCAAAGTTTTTTTTGCTCGTTTGATTGCATTATCAGAATCTTCTGCAATACAAGTTATTATTTGDCADGTGACATCAATCTTTTTCTTTGATTGCATTTTAGTTATTGTTTGTTTCATTTCATTGAGTGGTCTAAGATAAAAAATTACACCATCTCCAATACTCCATGTCAAGTCTACCATTTTTTGATTAATTGCTGCCAAGTAAATTGGAATATTTTCTCTAAATGGTTTTATCAATGATGTGAAATTTTTTAAATTGTAAATTTCACCCGAATAATTAATTGGTTTTCCTGATAGAATTAATCTAATTATTTCTACATATTCTTTCATTCGTTGTACTGGTTTTTTAAATATGGCTCCATGAAAATCCTCAACTATGGGCAAACTACTGGTCCCAAGGCCTAGAATTAATCGTCCATTTGATAAAGTGTCAACAGTCATTGCACCCATTGCAATTGTTGATGGACTTCTCGAATAGATGTTAATAATTGATGAGCCTATTTTTTGAGTGGTTGATTTTCCAGATACTGCACTCAACATAGAGAAATTCTCCATTCCCCATGTTTCAGGAATCCATATTGAATCAATATTTGTGCTAGATAGGATTTTTGAGCATTCTAGAACTTGATTTACTGATAATAATGAACCTAAACTACACCCAATATGCATGAATAATCTAAGGATCTTGGATATTCTAGTGTATCTAAATGTAAACTACATAATACATAGGCACGAATAGGCTTATTCCAGGATTAGACAAACCACCACCGCCGGCCCGTTCTATACCGTACGATTCTGAAAACACGGAATTAATCAAATCAATCTCCCTAAACCAACTTTTTTTAATAATTCCTGCGCGTTAATCTAACCGGCGCTATTGGTTTTGATTTTTACGGTAAATGAAAAACAACTCCATTACTTGATCCTTTAACTGCGTTTGATGTTTTGATTTTTGGTAAAACAAATAATAAAATAAATCCGGCTATTGCTAAAGGTATAATTATTTTCATTTTCGCTTTCTCCTAGTTACAAGAAAAGCACCGGCACCAATTCCAATTATTAGAATTATTGGAGTAAATGAAAAACCTGTTTTAGTTACACTTTGAATAATACTTTTTGGGGCTTCATTGAAAATTGTTTTTTCTTTTGTTTCTTCTTCGTGTTTAACTTGTGTTTGTAATTCCTTAGTTAGGTTTGTAATTTGAAAACGTATCTCGCCTTTTTTCCTTGCATTGAGATCAGTTTGTCGTCTTTGAGAACTAGAAGATCCGGCGAATCCGTCAGGTATTGAGTTTAATTGAAATTGTAATGATTCAATTTGTTTTGCTATTGGGGATAAAATCGTTTCAGATAATGCGACCAACTCTGCCAAAATTTCATTCTTTCTTATTCCGGCCGCTTCGGCTCTATCTCTATGAACTTGAACGTTCTCGTTCCTTAATTGGTTTCTAATATTTGATTTTGAGGTAATTGTGAATTACATCGTAATCAAGATACCCAATGTGGGTGTAATTCGTTTTTACTCTGGTTAGTATTGGGGATATTTCTCT
>NVWC01000032.1 GCA_002317795.1 Nitrososphaerota archaeon | reverse complement strand
AAAATTTCTCAAGAACAAGGAATTAAAGTCACTGATGCAGTTAAAGAAGTCAAAGAGGTTTTAGATAAAGAACCTGAAGAATTGAAACCAAAACTTGATGCATTACAAACAATAGTTAATGAAATTACAACAGAACTTTACAAAAATACAGMASSAYMWCMAGGYGCAGAAGGACAACAAGGYGCAGAAGGACAACAAGGYGCAGAAGGACAACAAGGYGCAGAAGGACAACAAGGTGCAGAAGGACAAAAAACAGAATCATCTTCAACCGATGAAACAAAGAACAATTAATTTTTCAAACTTAATCATTTATACAGTAAATCGAATAAAGGAATGATTCATGTCTGCAAAACGAGATTACTATGAAGTTTTAGGAATTTCTAAATCATCTTCAATTGATGAATTAAAAAAACAATATAGAAAATTAGCATTAAAATTTCATCCTGATCGAAATAATTCTTCAGACGCACCAGAACATTTCAAAGAAATTTCTGAAGCATATGCTGTATTATCAGATCCTGAAAAAAGACAACTCTATGATCAACATGGTCATGCTGGTGTTGATGGRAGATATTCTAGTGAAGATATTTTCCAAGGTGCMCGTGGAGATTTTAGTGATATATTTGGTCGTGGAGGCGGAGGTTTTGACTCTATTTTTGAATCAATTTTTGGTCGTGGAGGCGGAGGAGGATTCAGTTTTAATCAAGAACGDGGTTCTGATATTCTTTATCAAACTACAGTAACTTTGGAGGATGTTTTACATGGGAAAAAAATGGAAATTGATTTACAAAAACAAATTCAATGTGATGTTTGTCATGGATCATGTTGTAAACCTGGAACYAACAAGAAAACTTGTGYTACTTGTAATGGTCAAGGACAAATCCGTCAAACTCGTAACATGGGATTTGCATCATTTGTAACTGCTGCMACATGTCCTGCTTGTAGAGGTCAGGGATCAATAATTGAGACTCCATGTAGTGATTGTAAAGGACAAGGAAAGAAAAAAGGTTCTAAAAAAGTTACATTTGAGATACCACCAGGAGTTGATTCAGGTGATTATACTGTTCCAAATGAAGGAAATGAAGTCTCTTCTGGTATTAATGGCGATTTGATTGTTAGAATACATGTTCAGCCTCATTCTCATTTTAATAGAGATGGAAAAGATATTTTCTATGATCAAGATGTTACTATGATTGATGCTGCATTAGGTTGTGAAATTACTGTTCCAACATTGGAGGGTACAGAAAAAATTAAAGTTGATTCAGGTAGTCAACCAAATACTATAATCAAATTAAAAGGAAAAGGGGTTTCACATATCAATTCTAGAGGCAAGGGGGATCAATATGTTAGAATTGTGGTAAATATTCCAAAAAAACTCAATAAACATCAAAAAAATCTTCTTGATGAATTTCAAAAAACTAGAGATTAATTTGAAAAAATGAAAATTGCACTAGATGTTGATGGAGTACTTGCAGATGTTATTCAATCGTGGTTGAATTATAGCAATTCAATTAGAGATAAAATCTCAAAACATGAAATTACTGATTGGGATTTTTGGAAGAAACATCAAATTAATCGCTATGATTTTTACGCGGAACTAAGTTCATGTTGGAAAAATTGGAAATCTATATCTCCAATTGAAGATAATTTATCATTAGTAACACAAAATCTCTCAGAAATTGGTCAGGTGGATATTGTTACTGCAAGAGAGCGTTCAACTGATTCTTTTGTAAAAAATTGGCTTGAATATTATGATGTATCATATGACAACTATGTATCAGTAATTGATGGACCMATGAAAGCTGATTTAGATTATGATGTATTTATTGACGATTCTCCATTAAATGCATTAAAAATHATTCAACAAAAKAAAAAAATGATTCTATAYTCTCAACCWTGGAATCAACATATTWCAGATAAACAAATTTGTAGRGTTTCAAATCTTTYTGAAGCAGTTGATGAAATTAAATWRAATTAATCTTTAACAAATTTTCTTATRACTATKTGATGTCCATTTTTWAYGTGKTCTGAATGAGTTGTRTTTAGTAMTTCTGCWATTTTGAKTTCATCRTAGAAYTTAATATTRTARCGTCCAAYYACTTTTTTACAATTKGTACAAAAWASTTCTYTGAAYTCCATATTCTCACTTTGGTAAGTTGTAAATTGTAATACAGTATAATAAAGAAACTTATTCTTGATTTTGATTTTTTTAAAATGCGGGAGTCACCCAGCCTGGTCAACGGTGTAAGGTTCAGATCCTTATCTTYTAGGAGTTCGTGGGTTCAAATCCCACTTCCCRCATTAATCAATAHTTTCTAACTTCTTTTTGATATTTTTTAAAAGAAGATTGTTTACTAATTCACCTGATGCTTTACCTCTTAATTCTTTCATGGCGATACCCATTAGTGGTCCAACCGCTCGTTCTTTTTGATTTTTAACAATTTCTTGATTATTTTCAACTATTTTTTTAATAATTTCCTCCACSTCTGATTCATTTACAGYCTCAATTGATGCATTTTTCATTGCTTCTTGAGTTGATTGTGATTTTCCAGCCATAATATTTTCAAAAATTATTTCAATTGATTCTTTAGCAATTTTTCCCTCATCTAATAATTGAAATGATTTCTCAATTTCTTCATTTTTTAATAATTTTGAATTTAAA
This sequence comes from Nitrososphaerota archaeon, assembly GCA_002317795.1. Taxonomy (GTDB): domain Archaea; phylum Thermoproteota; class Nitrososphaeria; order Nitrososphaerales; family Nitrosopumilaceae; genus Nitrosopumilus. The sequence goes on along the minus strand of NVWC01000032.1, from coordinate 8,637 downwards.
CCATTTCTCTCAAAACTTGTAATTGTTGAACATAAAATTGACACGATAAATGTTGGATTAATTTTAACTTTTCCAACTATTTTTTCAAATAATTCAATATAACGTGAATCAAAAATTTGTTCTGATAGTTGGGGATTTAATGTATATTTTTTTTGTAATTCTAAAAGTGATTCATCCCATGATTTTGGAATATTTTTTTTAGCATTTTCTAGTTCTTCATTTGATATGATGATTGGTGGAATATCTGTTTCAGGATACATTCTTGCTGCTCCTGGTCTTGGACGTAGGAATTTTGTTTCTCCATTCATAGTAGCTAATCTTGTATCAATTGGGATTCCATTATTTTTTATGAATTCAATTCTTGAAATTATTTGATCAATAACTATGTGAATTTTTTCTTTTGTTGTAGCTAGTATCAAAAAAGCATCTTTTTCATTAATTTTTAAAAATTCTTTTAGATTTTCAATATCTATTTCCTCTATCCCATAATTTGGAAGTTCATCTGAATGAAATACTCCTCCAATTCCAAAAAATCGAACTAATTCTGCAATTTCTTTTCCTAATCTAATTCCTTCATATGGTGTATATCCAAATATTTCACCCATATTGATAAATGAAATTGCAAAAATTTTCTGCTGTTTTTTAATTGCACTTTGAATTATTTTTGATTTACATTTAGTAAATAATTCTGTAATGTCTTTTCTATCCTTTTCTTTATCATGAATCCATTTTCTTTTTTTTAATTCTTTTGAAATTTCTAATAATCCTTGTTGTCTTTTAGCCTCATATTCTACAACTTTTTCTAATTGATCTAGTTGTTGAACCCCTTTTACCTCAATTACTACTCCTNCCCCATCTTTAATTGAAACATTGACATCTTGTCTAATTGATCCTAAACCTCTCTTCACTTTTTTTGTACTTCGTAAAATTCGTCCTAATGCTAATGCAATTTTTTTAATGTGTTCTGGTTTTACTTCAAAAGGTTCTGTAGCAATTTCTACTAAAGGAATTCCTAGACGTTCTAATCCAAATTTTCTAATGRTTCCCTCATCTCCTAAATTCTTTGCAGCATCTTCTTCAAGRCAWATGGATTGAATTCCWATWKTTKTWCCTTCWACYTCAAAATTWCCTCCTTGTGAAATTAACATTGTWCGYTGAAATCCWGTTGTATTGGAWCCATCAACTACTGTTTTTCTCATAGGRTATATYTCACTAAARATWTYTGATTTYAATGCAGAAGCAATGATTAAWGAAATTTTTTTAGCATCYWCRTCTAATTCATGRGGTGGTTCTTCRTCTTGTTCWACTAGACAACTRCTATYWGRATTTGCATAATAWAYTATTGATTTTGATTTTGATTTTTCAAATAATGCTGCTGGATCATATTCACCTAATTCACTTTTTACTGCACGTAATTTTCTTTGAAATTTTATAGAATATTCTTCAGTATCTGTTGGGATACAATTACAAAATAATTTTTTGTTAGTTGCTAATTGTTGATGAATCTCTAATCCAACTTTAACTCCTACATCATTTATTGAAAATTCTGACATATCACATCTTCCTAATTTGATAATTCTGATGCAATATTTTTAAGCATAATTTTCTTTACTTCTTCAACATTTTGATAGTTTCCTATGGCCCACATTGCTTTAACTAATGCTACTTCTGGAATCATATTTTCTAGAGGAATAATGCCTAAATTAAGTAAATCACGACCACTTTCGTAAACTGTCATGCCTATTCTTCCATCAACGCACTGAGATGTCATGCCTAGAAAAATTCCTTTTTCATTTGCTTTTTTAACATTTTCATACATTACTTTTCCAATATGACCTAATCCAGTGCCCTCAAAAATTATTCCTTTATACCCATTCTCAATTAATTGATTGAGTAAATCTGGATCATATCCTGGATGATATTTAACTAATGCAACTTTTGTATYTAGATTAATTTTAGGTTGAAACTCATTTACTTTGAAAAAATCTTTGGADATATTTTTTTGAATTTGATTTTCTACAATTAAAAAYGCAGGATTGTYTCCAATRGTTTGAAATGCTCCTCTTTTACTTGTATGATTTTTTCGTACTCTAGTTCCAATATGACATGCAATTGTATCRTCATTTTCATCTTGATGCATTACAACATAGATTCCTTTAGTRTTACTTTYAATGATGAATTTAGTAGCWCCTATCAAGTTTAATGCTGCATCTGATGATGCWCKGTCTGATGATCTTTGTGAWCCTACTAGTACAATTGGAATTGGAAATCCTGCAAGTGCAAATGAAAGAAAAGATGATGTATAATGCATTGTATCTGTTCCATGTGCAATAATTATTCCAGAATAGTCTGATTTTGAAAACTCTTTAATTTTTTCTGCAATTTTTAACCAATGCTCTGGCATTATATTTTCAGAATATTCTGAAAATAAAACTTCAGCATCAATGTTAGCAATTGTTGCAAGTTCTGGAACTGAAGAATTCAATTCTTCTGCTGTTAGTACTGGAGTTACTGCACCAGTTCTGTAATCAATTTTACTTGCAATTGTTCCACCAGTTGATAATAATAAAATTTTTGGTAAACCTTCAACTTTCTCAATTTTTTCATCTGTTTTTATAATTTTTTTTGTTTCTTGATTTTTCTCAATTTTTTCAATCTTTGTAATTTCTAAACCAATATTGTAGCCACTCTTTAATTTCAAAACAATATGTTTATCATCACTGTGTTCATATCTTGGCATAATTATGCCTGAATACGTGATTTCTGCTAAAATATTCACTGAATCTCCTACCGAAATTAGATTTGTTTTTAGAAATTCTAACGAATTTCCTTGATATCCTCTATATTCTGACATTCACGAGATTTAGATTTATTATTTAATTAAAACTACCTGTAATAGGAGGCAACTAGTTTTTCACCTAACTTGAGGTCTTTTTGTTCTCGCACTTTCTTTACAGCTTCTTCAAAGTGTTTCATTTCTACTTTAGCAGTATCCGCGTGTTTTTCAACATCTTTGACATCTGGATTTTCATCTAAGAATTTATGAATAACTATTGAAACTGCAGTATTTGCTATAGCTGCTGTATCTGCACCACTAAGACCATCAGTCATTTCAGATAATCTATCGAAATTAACACGATTAGGATCACTTTCTTCAGTGACTGTAGGTATTTTTTTAGCAGTAAGTTTCAATATACTCTTTCTACTTTCTTTATCTGGAAGTGGAATTTGAATAATTTTATCAAATCTTCCTGGTCTTAATAGTGCTGGATCAATCATATCTGCTCTATTAGTTGCAGCCAACACCACAACACCATGCATGTTTTCCATCCCATCTAATTCTGTTAGTAATTGACTGACAACTCTTTCAGAAACAGCTGTTTCTCCACCTGCTCCACGTATTGGTGCAATTGAATCAATTTCATCAAAGAATATCACACATGGTGAAGAAGTACGTGCTCTTTTGAAAATTTCTCTAATTCCTCTTTCTGATTCACCAACCCATTTTGATAACAGTTCAGGACCTCTTACTGAAATAAAGTTTGCTTCACTTTCTGTTGCAACAGCTTTTGCAAGTAATGTTTTACCTGTACCGCTTGGACCATGAAGTAATATGCCTCTTGGCATAGTATGTCCTAGTTTATCATAAAGACCTGGATATTTCATTGGCCATTCAACAGCTTCTTGCAACTCTTGTTTTACTTCTTTTAGTCCTCCTACATCATCCCATTGTACATCTGGACTCTCTATGAAAACTTCTCTCATTCCTGAAGGAGTTACTTCAACCAATGCTTTAGTAAAATCATCGTTATTTACAATCAATTTATCTAAAGTTTCTGGGGATAGTTTCTCTTCTTCTAAATTCAAAACAGGTAATAATCTCCTCAAACATTTCATTGCAGCTTCTTTACAGAGATATTCTAAATCTGCACCAACATATCCATGACTTACTGATGATATTTTATCTATATTGACATCATCTGCTAATGGCATGTTTCTACTATGAATCTGAAGAATGTCTTTTCTTCCTTTTTTGTCAGGAACTTTAATCTCAATTTCTCTATCAAATCTTCCTGGTCTTCTCAGTGCGGGATCAATTGCATTTGGTCTATTTGTTGCAGAAATTACAATTACTTTACCTCTTGCTTCTAACCCATCCATTAATGATAACATTTGAGATACAACTCTCCTTTCAACTTCTCCTGTCACCTCTTCTCTTTTTGGTGCAATTGAATCAATTTCATCAATAAAGATTATTGATGGAGCTTTTTCTCTTGCTTCTTTGAAAATTTCTCTTAATCTTGCTTCACTTTCTCCATAAAATTTACTCATAATTTCTGGACCTGAAATACTGATAAAATGTGCATTACTCTCATTGGCAACAGCTTTTGCAAGTARWGTTTTACCTGTACCTGGAGGACCATATAACAAAACACCTTTTGGTGCTTCRATTCCAAGCTTTTCAAAAATTTCTGGATGTCTTAATGGAAGCTCAATCATCTCTCTAACTTTTTTAATCTCATTRTGTATACCACCAATGTCTTCATAKGTKACTTGWGGAACTCCWCGTAAYGTTTCYCCYTTTTCTGCAATATGAAAWACWGTTTTTTGTGTAAYTAACACTGCATCAGCTGCAGGTGTAACWCCTATTACTTGAAAAGTTAAACGWCCACCAAAATATGGRACCATWACATTATCACCTTTTATCAAAGGAACACTTTCTAAAGCATCWGCAAGATATCTTTCATCAATTGGKGGAATTGCYTCTAATGGTGCAACTACTAYTTTTTCTGCWGCWACTGCYTTKATYTTTCTRACTGMAATTGTATCTCCAATTGCAATTCCTGAATTATTTCTACCTAGTCCATCAATTCTGATAATACCTTTWCCTTCATCAGATGGATATAGYGGAAGACATTTTGCAACWGTTCTYCTTTTACCTTTAATTTCAATAACATCACCTGTTGAGGCATTTAATGTATCCATAGAATCRTAATCAATTCTTGCYACYCCTCKTCCAACATCTCTTGTATATGCTTCAAGAACTTTGAGWGAAAGWGCGTTTTGACTCATAYASAAAAWCWMTTTYTCTAATTTTTATACCTTTGTGGTAATTWTCYTAATCAACAATCACAAGCTTAAAATYCTCTATTCRTARGAAACGATCAACTTGGGTAAAAGACCATTAGTAAGAAGACGTGGCCGTGGAGGCAATCAATTTAGATCTACATCCACTGGAAAAGTGGGTTCTAAGGCAAATTATCCTCGATTTGCACTATCTGAACAACATGAAGGCGAAATTATAGATCTAGTTCATGAACGTGGTAGAGAAGCACCATTATCAAAAGTTAGATTTGAAGATGGTTCTGTTTCATTTGTACCAGCAGTTCTAGGAACTATCGTTGGTAAAATTTTACATTTTGGATTAAAATCAAAAATTGAAAAAGGAAATGTCATTAGTGTTCAAAACATTCCTGATGGAACTRTTGTTTGTAATATTGAAAAGCATTTTGGWGATGGAGGTGCTATAGTAAAATCAGCTGGTACTGACGCAACCATTTTTTCTCATGGAGATGAAGGTGTTACTGTAAAACTTCCTTCTGGAAAATTTACTGTTTTAAATCCAAAAAATAGAGCAATGATCGGCACTCTTGCAGGTGGAGGAGCTACTGAACGACACTTTATGAGTGCAGGTAACAAATGGAGAAGCTTCAAAGCTAAAGGAAAGAAATATCCAATTGTTAGAGGTGTTGCACAAGCAGCCTATGTTCACCCACACGGTGGTGGTCGTCATCAACACGTTGGACAAAGTTCCACTGTTTCAAGAAATGCACCTCCTGGTGCAAAGGTTGGAAGTATAGCTGCTAGAAAAACTGGTAGAGCAAGAATTAAAGAAAGAAGATAGTTTTTCTCTAGCCTAAAATTGATTAATGACTCTTTGAAATATAATTTTAATGTCAAATCAGCGAATCAGAATTATTGTAACTGGTAAAGTACAAGGTGTATTTTTTCGTCAAACATTAAAAGTAAAAGCAAAGAAAAATGAAATTTTTGGATGGGTAAAAAATCTAAAAGATGGACGAGTAGAGGCAATTTTAGAAGGWGATGAAGAAAAAATTAGTAGAATAATTGAATGGGCTCATGGRGGACCTGCAAATGCWAGAGTTGAAGATGTAGAAATACGTAATGAGAAATTTATCGGCGAATTTTCAAAATTTGATGTTTTGTATTAATGAATTTCTTCAAAAGCATTTTTAATTATTTGASTTAATTCTGAAATTTGTTGGTCTTTTTTAATCTGAATTATTTGAATCGGATCTTTTCGACTTTTCTGAATTTTAACTATAACTCCAYCTTTTTCAGGTTCCACATCTRCAAACCATCTAAATGTCATTGATTTACAAAAMACAACTCTATGCATTCTAACATCCTCTATTACTTTATCACCTAAWGTRAAGCAAAATTCTCTAATWGAATCAAAAAGAGGTAATACTGRAATTGGAATTTGTTTTTTAAAGTCATCATAATTTYTTTTATTYCCAAATGATATKATTCCATCCATGAATTTGCAAATTATTTTTTAATTATAAAGGTAGTAGCTCTGTTGGTTCCAGTCTAGACGAATAGCCCCATTTCAAGGCGTACAAGATCCGCCACGTTGACGAGGAAGCGTGGATGCCCCATCTTAGGATTGTTCCCTCCCGGACCTCACCCCTTTCAATGGTTCAGTCTTAGAAGTTATCCCTTCGGATAATTCTAGTCTTGCAACCACCCGCCTCGGCGTGATTTCATTTCCGCACACCAAGCGGGAATTACCCATTTAGAGATTTACCCAACAGTTACTGATCTCTGCATATAGCCGGTTTCAGAATAGGGCACGGCTGGCACCCTGATCTTACCTACTACCATTTTTYCTAAARNAAAGTATGTTATATTTGCATTAGSTTTGATTTKCTTTRAGTTTYAAAACYATRYTACAAACTGMRCAYACATYWCCTGTACAYYCATTKCCACATTTTTYACARATTGTTTTTTGTTTGGTAYTTGATTTTTTTACAATTTGTGATATTTTTAGAATTGATTGATACAAATTATTTTTAATTCCACTATGTTGAYTCTCTAATGAATTYARAAATTCACGAATCTCTGTTCTTATTCCTTCATTCATGTGTGGACATGGTTCTGATTGAAATGGTAAATTATTTGTGAATGCATAAAATACAATTTCTGATTCATATATTTCACAAAATGGTTTTATTTTTCTTAAAGAATTTTTAGATGTATCWGGATCCATCCAACCAATCTTTGTTGTATCTCCTGAAAGCATGTTTATCACAAATGTTTGTAATGTGTCATCTAGATTATGACCTGTTGCAATTACATTTGCTCCTACATCTTTTGCAGCATAATCAATTGCACGTCTTCTAAGAGTACCACAAATTGAACATGAAGAAGTTTTTTCATTATCTCTTAATTCTAATGCTTCATCTARTGTTAATTCAAAGAGATCTTTGTAAGAGTATACCTTGTGTTTTACATTTAATTCACTACAAAATTTTTCAACAATTTCTAATGCCTCATTTCTATATCCTGCAATCCCTTCATCTATAGTAATTACAATAATTTTAAAATGATGAGTTGATGCCATTTCATGAATGATTTTTAGTAATGCTAGTGAGTCTTTTCCTCCAGACACTGCAACTGCAACTAAATCAYYRTRTTKWATCATWTTATATTTTGAAATAGTTTTAGCAGTTTTTCTTACKATAGAATTTGAGAAACATTGTGAGCATAATTTTTGTCCTGAATACTTTCTAGTATATGCTGCCTGATTTTCACATTTATCACACTTCATAAACTTGATAATAATTTTTCATTAATGATTCTTTAGGTATTTGTAGGAGGTTGTTTTTTATTCTATGTTCATAGTGTCAAATAATACTTTTTACACACAATCTAAAATTTTCTCTATTTTAGAAATAAACGAATTTGATGTATCATAATGTAAATGTATATCATCTACGTCTTGTCTAATCTATATCCATTAACCTTACTCTAAATAATTCGTATAAATAATGATTGAATTCTTTTTTTAAATTTAGATATGTAAAAGAAAAACTATTTTGATTATCTCATCTAAATTTTTATTCTAGCTAATCAGTTCATATTTCATGACTAACATTTTTGTCAGAATATTAAAAAAAGTCTTGGGTGATGATTATCATCTTATACACGCACATAATATTCAATCTGTAGATGGTTGGTTTTACTCTTCATTAAATAGACAATACGAACTAGCAAACGTAAATTCAGCTCCTTTTGGAACATTTTATGAATTTGGAACAGGAGGTGGTGTTAATTTAATTAAATTCTTATCCACTTTGAAAATTTTTTGTAAGAAAAACAATCTTCAAATTTCAGATTACCGTATATTTCTTTTTGATACTTTTGAAGGTCTACCAAAAACAGATCTTGTAGAAGATAAACACATTCAGTGGGAAGAGGGTGGTATTGCATTTAGTATTGAAAAATTAAAGAAAATTCTCACTGATGCAGGAATTAATCTAAATGATCTAAATATTAGATTTATCAAAGGTAATTTTTCAGATTCTCTTACACCTGAATTAAGAGATGAAT
>NVWC01000001.1 GCA_002317795.1 Nitrososphaerota archaeon | reverse complement strand
ATGTGATTCACACATAGCAAGACCCGTTTCGACACAATTCATAAAATTTGATTCTTGTTTAGAATTTTTGGTTTCTGGAAAATAAAATAAGATACCATCTCCCATAATTTTTAATACTTTGCCATTAAATTCATAAATAATATTTGCCATATGATTTATGAAAATTTCATAATATGTTGCAGATTTGTTTATGGGCATATTTGCCACCTTTTTTGATGAATCTATAATATCTATAATCCCCACACAAACATGTTTCTGATTTCCAAAAACTGATATCTTAAAATGATTTTCTTTRTYWTYATCRTCAATAATTATTTCTTTGAGAWAACTATCTGATTTYTTTAATACAGCATTTGTAAKATTWTMAWTTRAYATAATATTTGAGGCTRAAAATCRTAAAATATCMMTGTGCRTTWKTATTTTGAACAGACAATGGGTGYTCTTTTTTGCTCAAATCCTAATTCATTCTGACTTGCCAATTATATGTGATAGTCATCAAATAATTATCAAATGCGAATAGGGATTAAAATTCTAATGAGCTTTTTGGTAATTATTATCTCAATTWCTGTRATGGGYYATACCACAGTTACATCCAGYCAGGAGAGAATYATWGATGMGATTGGTGGAAATTATGCTGAAACAYTACATGTRGCAATTGAGAAAATTGATGATGARTTTAAAGACAAAGCRTTTGRTTTGATTRCATCWAATCGTTCGTTTATMATTGAATTTTTRAATAATAACWCTCCHTCATCTGASTCATCAATTAAAAATAATGATCTCTCAGTAAAATTRMGAGAGGCATCWAATAATTTAGAATCAAAATAYGGTTATCCTATTTTTGAGGATTCATTGATTGCAAAYTCWTCTGGTGAAATTATGGCTTATGCMGTTAANCMMKRAWWTCCCNCTTGGARATYTRCCTTGGTGGGATATTGTAGTTGAGAAAGGAGCATATRTWGATGATGTAGTTTTTGATGAGACTCGAGGAATATCWACAAGRGATGTAATGGTGAGAATAGATGATAACCAAGGAAATTTTGTTGGAGTTTTAAAATCAAAAATAAACTTGCAGCATATTTTATTAGCTATAAATGATTTAAAGCAAACAAAAAATTTCAGAAATTCTGAAATCTCGCTTGTCACTGGAACTGGATACATTGTATTTTCAACTAATCCAAACGAAGTAGGTTCATTCATTCCTGCAGTTGATGGAATAATCATGTTATCTGATACTACCAATTATTTTATCAGAACAGGTATTATGGGAACAGATAGTGTATTGCATGCATTCTCAAAATCCATTCCTAATGATGATTTTCCTATCTTAGATTGGGCTTTGGTAGTCAAGCAGGATGGCAATGAAATTTTTGGTCCTGTAATTGGTTTGACTAATACCATATTGATTATTTCAGTTACCACAATTCTATCTGCAGTTGTAGTTGCAAATTATGTTAGAACATCAATTTCTCTACCGCTAATCAAACTCAAAAATGCATCATCTCAAATTGCTGCTGGTGACTTTAATGTTAAACTTGACATACAAAGTGATGATGAGGTGGGAGAACTTGCACATAAATTTGAATTAATGCGTGACAATGTTCATTTTACAAATGAGAATTTACGTGAATTAATTAAAATGAGAACAACTGATCTTAAAACTGCCCTTGATAATCTTAAAAATAATGAACTATGGACTGATGAATTAATAGCATTTGTTTCAAAGAAATTTCAATCCCCCATTCAATCTATTTTTACAAATATCAATCTAATTAGAGAAGAAAAGWTATCTCAAAATGAAGCACTTCAATTAATTGAGGATACTACATCTCAACTCAAAATGCTATATGATGACTTTATGGATTTGTATAATATAGAAAAAAATAAAACTCAATATGAGATGGCTGATGTCTCAATTAATAAAATAATTAATGACACAGTTAGTCACTTTGAAAAAACTCCTACACCAAATGTGAAACTTGAATCAAAACTTTCTGTTGATGTAAAAATATTTGCAGATGCATCAAGAATGCGGCGAGTTCTAACTAGTCTTATTGAAAATTCATTAAAATCAACAAAAAGTGGATTTGTAAAAATTGAGACTATAACCCCTGATAAAAAAAATCTTGAGATAAAAATTTCTGATACTCGGGGAGTAATTGAGGGGGAACTCTATGATTTGTTTGGTCCTCTAAAACAACCAAAATCTGCTGAAAACGATTTTAGTTTAATCCTTTCAAAATCCATAATCACTGAACATGCTGGTGACTTTGAAATCATGAAAAGTAGTACTGGATTAATTATTTCCATAAAACTTCCTATTTTTGAGGATAAATAATACATTTTATTTTTTTATTTAAATATATTTGAAAAATACTGTGAAAATAATATTTTTATTAAATTGAAAATAATATTTTTATTAAATTGAAAATAATTAATTTGAATATCCTATTTTTGAAACTTCTACCAAATGATTAAATACAGATTTTTAAGTTTTAATGATCTTGTTGATTTCAAAGTCCTTTTTACTTGATATTGTAGATATATCTAAAATTTTTATATCTAAACTCAATTATTTGATCTCTTTTACCTTATTGATCACTTTTATCCAACACGTTTCTGTGGGTCACATAATTACACATGAATAATCTGTCTACAGAAGACATTATCACTAGGATAATGTTTTTACTTTCTAGTAATCAGGGCGACATAGGTAGACTAAACCATATTTTAAATTCTTTAAAAAATAACAAAAAGATTGGTAAATCTGATCAAAAATATCTCCAAAAACAACTTGATGGAATTAAAGTAAAAGAAACCCCTACTCCGAAAACTGATCTTACTTCTAAGGAATCCATTGAACTAATTCAAAAAATTATTGAAGCACGTATGGGTAATTCTAATCGTGTTCGATATATTCTTCATTCAATAAAGCAAGGAAGATCTTTGTTTTCAACTGATAAAAATTACTTAAATCAATTAATTCAATCATATTATTCACAACTTGCACAAATACAAACCCCTAAAAATATTAAAGAGAATTTTAGTGATCAATTACACGAAAAACAATCTGAACTCAAAAATCTCACAAATGAATATGATGCATTAAAAAATGAATCCATTCAAGAAAAAGAAGCATTAGAAGAGCGATTGTTTTCCCAACAAGCAGCACTAGAAAGATTATCTGCAGAAAAAATAGAAGCTGAACAGAAAGCTGATTTTGAATCAAAAAAAGTAGTTGAGCAAACAAAACTTGAAGAACAAATTAGAGAACAACAACAAGAATTGAGACAACTATCTCGAGATTATGATATCGCAACACGTAAAGCTGCACTTGATAAAGCAAAACTAGAAGAGCAAATTAAAATTCAAGAAACAGAACTTGAACAATTAACTCGAAACAGGGATGAATCCCAACGTCGTGTATTATTAGAGCAAGCAAAACTAGAGAAAGTAAAATTAGAAGAAAAAATTTCAATGCAGCAAACAGAACTTGAACGTTTAGCTCATGATAGAAAATTATTAGAAAAGAAAAACAATTCTGAACAATCAGGTCTTGAAAAAACTAGATTAGAAGAACAAATTCGAGCTCAAGAGGCAGAATTAGAACAAATGGCACATGACTATGAATCATCAAAACAAAAAGCATATTCTGAAAAAATGACTCTTGAAAATCAAATCAAAACACAACAACTTGAATTAAAAGAATCTTCTGCAGAACATGATCGATTTGCAAAAGTCTTATCCAGTGAAAAAGCTGCCTTAGAAGAACAAATCAATCTTCAACAAGTACAACTTGAAAAATTAAAAGCTGACAAAGTATCTGGAGCCTTAATTAAATCTGAAAAATCTATGCTAGAATCAAAATTACAAGAAAAACAATCTAAATTAAATCAATTAACATCAAAATTCGATACAACAACTAAAACTGCACAAGCAGAAAAAGAATCCTTAGAAGAACAAATCAGAATTCAAAAAGCAAGTCTTGAAAAAATAACTCAAGATTCTGATAAAAAAACAGTAGGTACTTCTCAGGCTCAAAATGAATTTCAACAAGCAGAATTACGAGAACAAATTTTTTCTCAACATGCACGATTACAAGAACTTTTAGCAGAAAACCAAGATCTAGTTCAACAAATATCTGATCAAAGAACTTCATTAGAATCTCAATTACAATCAAAACACGTTGAACTAGAAAAAGTGACACAAGATTACAATGAAGTCCAAATAAAAGCAGCATCAACTAAAGTTGAATTAGAGAAAAAGATTCAGACATTACAAACAAAACTTGAAGTACTTACTCAATTACATGATGAAACATATGACTTTGCTGAAGAAAAATCTGCACTAGAATCAAAACTGCAATTAAAGCAAGCAGAACTAGATCAACTTACCGCTGATTATAAATCCATTCTAGAAAATAATTCTACAGAAAGAATTTCACTTGAAGTAAAAATTAAATCTCAACAAATAAAGTTAGACCAACTCATTCAGCAAAGAGATTCATCTCCTGATTTTGCTGCAGAAAAATCTACACTTGAAGCAAAATTACAAGAAAAGCAAACTGAGATTGATTCTTTAAGATTATCATTTGATTCTCCAAATTTCCTTTCAGATAGAACTATACTTGAAGTAAAATTACAATCAAAGCAAGCAGAACTAGATCAACTTTCTAAAGACTACGATACCGTTAGAGAAAATACCTCTTCCAACATCTTTGCACTTGAAGCAAAAATTCGTTCTCAACAAGCAGAACTTGATAGATTACTCCAAGAAGATGGTATTTCTCCTGACTTTGCTGAAGAAAAATCTACACTAGAATCAAAACTGCAATCAAAGCAAGCAGAACTAGATCAACTTTCTAAAGACTACGATACCGTTAGAGAAAACACGTCTTCAGATATTTATTCTCTTGAAGCAAAAATTCGTTCTCAACAAGCAGAACTTGATAGATTACTCCAAGAGAAAAAAGATTCTCCTAACTTTGCAACAGAACGAACATCACTTGAATCCAAATTGAAATCTACTCAAACTGAATTAGAGCAAGTTACAAATTTTTATCATGATCTTAGGGCGAAAAGATCTGCAGATAGATCTGCACTTGAAGAAAAAATTCAATCTCAACAAACAAAATTAGATCAATTACTCCGAGAGAGAGTTTCAGTTTCTATGATAAAATCTCAAAAGATAGAACTTGAATCAAAACTTGAATCAAAACAATCAGAAATTGATCAATTGAGATTAGAATATGCCCAATCATCCCAATCGATCTTAGAAAAAACAGATCTTGAATCAAAGTTAAAACTCAGTGAAACTGAATTAGCTCAGATTAAAAATTTCTATACATATCTTAAAGAAAAAGCATCATCAAACAGATCCTCACTTGAGGAGAAAATCCATGAACAGCAAATGCAACTTGAAAAATTATTACAAGAAAAAGAAATTGCTTCTGATTCTACCCTTCAAAAATCAAAACTTGAAGCAAAATTACAATCAACCCAAGCAGAACTAGAAGAAGTTGTTGGAGAATACAACGACCTCAAAACTAATTCTTTTACAATAAAAACAACACTTGGACAAAAAATTAAAGCACAAGATCAAAAAATTGAAAAATTATTAGCAATTCAAAAATCATATAATTTACTAAAATCTGAAAAATATGTTTTAGAATCTCAATATCAAATGAAATTAGAAGAACTTAAAGAACTAAACTATACTTACAGTGAGACCAAAGAAAGAGCAACTAATGTAGAATTGAAATTAAAATTAGACTTGGAATCAAAACAAGCAGAATTAGATCAGATGTCAAAAATTTCTGATACTCCTTTATCTACTGAAACCTCAGAACTTGAAGCAAAATTACAATCAAAGCAAGCAGAACTAGATCAACTTTCTGCTGATTATGATACTGTTAAAGAAAACACATCTTCCAACATCTTTGCACTTGAAGCAAAGATACGTGTTCAGCAAACAAAACTAGAACAAGCATCAATTGAGCGCGAGGAACTTGAAAAGAAATTACTACAACGTCCAATTGAAACCACATATCAGACTCCAAGTATTCAAACGCACAAAAAATCTGTCTTTTCAAAATTATTTGGCAAATCAAAACCCATCAATATTGTGGAATCTAGTACACTAGAGGAGCAAATCATTGATGAGCAAATTAAAGAACGTGAAATGCAAAATACCTTATCTTCAACACTCAAGGCACAACAAGTAAAACTTGTAAAATTAATTGGTGAGCGTGAAGAATCTGAAAGAAAAGCAAAGATTCTCTCTCCTGCATTAGAGCAACAAATTTCTTATCTTGAAAATGAATTAGAAAAGTTTGCACATGTAAGTGAATTAGCAGAAAGACATGCTCTACAAAAGAAAGCAGATCTTGAATCAAAAATTAGAGACGCAAAAGAAACTGAATCTAACACTAACAAAACAATGGATTTGATTGAGCAGCAAAAAGTAGAACTTGAACAAACACGATTAGAACGTGAAGCCAAAGTTACTGCAGTAGGTGATGAGGAACTCAAACTAATTGAGCAAATAAAACATGAAAAGGACCAAATTAGAAAGCTCTTGGATACTCAGGCACAACTCAAAACACACATGACAAAGAATCCTGATGAAGTCCAACAAGAATTAAAGGAGATAGAAGCACAAATTTACAATTTAATTAAAAGAGACGCAAAGAAACCACTCCAGCAATCTGTAATTACTGCACTAGGCCAATTAAACATAAAAATGCAAAATCTCTTGGATGAGAGTAAAACAAATTCTACAAATTAATTGATGTTACAAGTCTATATATCGTAAATGACCTTTTATTCTCAGTGAGTAATTACCTCTTACTTTTGGCAGCGGTACCCATAGTTGCAGGAGTATTTTTAGTAAATTATTTGGGTGATAGTACACTTGAGCAACAAATTCTTCCAACATATTCTGCAGTAATTCTTGGTGTCTCTGATACTGAAATTATTTTAAAAAAAACTAATGCAATTTTATCTGAAAACAGTGCATTACAAGATCGTGTAAATCTAATTGCAGCTGAATCTGAATATCAAACCTCTGAGCTTGGAAAACAGATTAATGTATTACAAGCGCAAATGAAAACAATTGAGGATACAAAATCATTCTCAGTACTACTTACTGCTCAATTAATAAATGAAGTTACTAATTTGGAGAGTCAAATTGATGCTTTAAAATCCACAACCACTTCTGATTCAGGAATTTTACAAGCTGAAAAACTCGAACTAGAATTACAATTAACTCAAAAACAAAATGAATTATCTCAATTATCTGATGACTTGGAACAAGTCCAAGAAGAATTAGTAAAAGAAAAAGAGGATTTCAAATTACAATTACTACAAAAGCAAGATGAGATTGATAGGATTGCACAACTCTCAGATAGTGATCTTGCTGCTGAAAAACTAGAACTAGAATCTCAACTAGATGCAAAACAAGCAGAACTAGCTGACCTTTATGTTACATTAACTTTAGAGCAAGAAAATGCACTAACTGAAAAAACTTCATTAGAAGAACAACTAGCAGTACAACAATCAAAATTAGAAACATTATCTGGTAATGGCACTACTGATCAAAATAGTTTGGATAGAATTTTAGAACTTGAAGCTTTGATTGCTATACTTGAAGACTCTGATGAAGAAGAAGACTTGGGATTTGATTTACTTTCAAAAATTGCTAGTCTTGAATCCCAAATAATTGACCTTGAATCACGAAACCAAACTGTTTCAATCTTTGATCAATTATCTGGAATCTCTCATGAGATTCCAACAGTTGACAAACCTAAAGTTCCAATTATTACGATGACTGAACAAACAGTAACTTGGGATTTTGTTGATTCCAAAAACAACAAATATCAATTCTCAAAACTTACTGATGATTTTATTGATGAGGTAATCCGACTACCTCCACCACAAGATACACTTGTTGTTACCCTTTCAGGAGTTGGTCCTGGTGGTTCTTCTCTTACTACTGAAATTCGAGATCTTTCAAAATTTGTTGTAGGTTCGATGCCTTCAGCTATGAATGACTTGCGTGCAAATGTACCAACTGACGATGAATTCATTTTTGAGGTTTGGTGGATAGTTTCTCAATTCCATTTGACTTCATTTGAAATGCAAGATACTCCAAAAAAACCACTTGATACTTTTGCCAAAGGTGAGGGTGATAATGAAGATTTGGCAATACTAATGGCTGATATGATAAAGTCCTCTGATGTAGGAAAGACATGGGATGTTAGCTTTATCTATTATGATTCAGACGATCCATTCCAAATCACTAAAATTAATCATGTTGCATTAATAGTTGATAATGCTCAAAATGTATGGTTAATTGAGCCAACTGCCAAAACAATTGATGATGCATTTGAATCACGTGATAGAATTCGTGGAAATATTAATCCTATCGAATAGGTTTTCAATCTTTTTGTCTGATTTGAACCTGATTATCCACAAAAGCAAAAAATCTTAGTAAATACTGTAAAATTATCAACAATTGACTGGAAAAAGATAGAAAATTCCATTTCTGGAAGATTCGGATTATCATTATAAGTAATAATTTTCTAATTTTAGGCATATGGGACACAATTGGAGTGTAGTTTTAGATCGTCTTGTAATTGTATTGCTAGCTGTAATACTGTTAGTCCCGCCAGCAGCTCTTCCTTTTTCAGAACCAATCCCGCAGGCATTTGCACAAACAAATCCGGCTCCAACATATCTTGATACTTTTGGTAGTAAAGGAAATGGGAATGGTGAATTTGGAGATAATGGTCCATGGGGAATTGATGTTGATTCTTCAGGTAATGTATGGGTGATGGATTACAAAAATGAACATGCTCAAAAATTTTCATCTTCTGGAAATTTCATTTTATTAATTGGTTCAAATGGAAATGGTGATAGTCAGTTTAAAAATAATGGGCCACGTGATGTTGCAGTAGACTCTGGTGATAACTTTTGGATAACTGACACTAAAGCTCATAAAATTAAAAAGTTTGATTCTTCTGGAAACTTTTTGCTAAGTGTTGGTAGTAGTTCTGGTGATACTAATACTAAATTTAATCAACCAAGTGGAATTGCAGTTGATTCCTCAGATAATGTTTATGTTGCAGATACTAAAAATGAAAAAATCAAAAAATATGATTCTAATGGAAATTATTTACTGACCTTTGGCAGTAAGGGAAATGGAAATAGTCAGTTTGGTAATGATGGTCCATATGGAATTGCAGTAGATTCCTCAGGAAATATTTGGGTTTCTGACATTGAAAAAGACAGAGTTCAAAAATTTGATTCTTCTGGTAACTTTTTGTTAAAATTTGGTAGTAACGGTTCTGGTGATGACAGATTAAAAAGTCCTCGTGGAATTACAATTGATTCTTTTGATAATGTTTGGATTGCAGATACTAACAATGAGAGAATTGTAGCATATGATTCATCTGGTAACTTTTTAACAAAATATGGAACAAAAGGATCAGGAAATAGTCAGTTTGGTAATGATGGTCCTAGAGGTATAGCATTTGAGTCTGGAACTAGTACATTTTATGTAACTGATACTAAAAATAATAGAGTCCACAAATTCCAAAATAATCTACTTGCTTCCACATCTGTACCTGACGCACCAACTGGATTAACTGCAACTGCAGGAAATGAACAAGTAACACTATCTTGGACTGCCACTTCTGGCACTCTAACTGATTATATTATAGAATATCGACCTACTACCACAACAACTCCATCTGGTTTTACTGCTGTTTGCCATGTTCCTCCTGGAAATCCATCTAATGCACATACAATTGTAATTGGAGATTCTGCAGTTAATACTCATGTTTCTCAACATGGAGATACAGTTGGTGAATGTGCTAGTAATGATTGGCTTGTATTCCCTGATGGTGCAGGAACTACTCCTAGTTCTATTGTTACATATCTTACAAATGATGTAGAGTATGAATTTAGAGTATTTGCAGTTAATGGTGCTGCAACAAGTGATGCATCAAGTATTGTAACTAGTATCCCTCAAGATAGTGCAACTGTACCTGGTATTCCTGTTGGATTAACTGCAACTGCAGGCAATGAGCAAGTGACATTATCCTGGACTGCTCCATCAGATGGTGGTTCTCCAATCACTGATTATACAATTCAATATAGAGAAACCAGTACATCTAGTTCTGGTAACATCTATGTCACTGACAAAGATAATCACAGAGTTCAAGTTTTCAACTCTGCAGGAGTTTATCAATTCCAATTTGGTGATGAAGGTGATAGTGATGGAGAATTTGATAAACCTCATGGAATCTTTGTTGATAATTCAGGTAATGTCTTTGTAGCTGATTATGATAATCATCGTGTACAAAAATTCTCATCATCTGGAACTCATTTATTGACAATTGGTGATGAAGGTACTGGTAATGGGGAATTTAAGAAACCAAGAGATGTTGCAGTAGACTCATCTGGTAACATCTATGTCACTGATACTGATAATCACCGAGTTCAAGTTTTCAACTCTGCAGGAGTTTATCAATTCCAATTTGGTAGTGAAGGTAGTGGTAATGGAGAACTAAAGAAACCAATTGCATTATTTATTTCAGGTTCTAGTGTATTTGTCACTGAAGAATATAATCATCGTGTACAAAAATTTTCTCTTGCAGGTACATATGAATCACAATTTGGTGATGAAGGTACTGATAATGGAGAATTTAAGAAACCACATGGTATTGTAGTTGATGGCTCTGGTACCATCTATGTCACTGACAAAGATAATCACAGAGTTCAAGTTTTCAACTCTGCAGGAGTTTACCAATCCCAATTTGGTGATGACGGTGATGATAATGGAGAATTTAAGAAACCAAGAGATGTTGCAGTAGACTCATCTGGTAACATCTATGTCACTGATACTGATAATCACAGAGTTCAAGTTTTCAACTCTGCAGGAGTTTACCAATCCCAATTTGGTGATGACGGTGATGATAATGGAGAATTTGACAAAGTTAACAGTATTACAATTGGGGCATCTTCAAATCTATGGATTATATTTTCTCATGGTGATAATACTACCACTGAAACAGTTACTGGCCTAACTAATGATGTTGAATATGAGTTTAGAATAATTGCAGTAAACTCTATTGGTTCTGGAACTGAATCTAGCACTGTAACTGAAACCCCTGTTGCTGGTGTCACTGTCCCTGGAACTCCAACTAATTTATCTGCAATTGTAGATGATACTCAAGTGTTACTTACTTGGACTGCACCATCTGATGGTGGTTCTACAATTACTGATTATCTTGTAGAGTATAGTGTTGATGGCTCAAACTGGATTGTAGTTGCACATGGTGATGATTCTGTTAATCAAACAGTTACTGGTCTTACAAATAATCAAGAATACTCTTTCCGTGTTGCTGCAATAAACTCTCTTGGATCTGGTTCATACACTCTACCAATACTTGCTACTCCAAATCCTGCTAATGTTATTGAAGTTAGAGTAAATCATAATGACGATGATGCAGAAGAAGATCGTGAAGGTAGCAATACTGGAGATATGTATCTTGATAGTAGTGATTTAGAATTAACTGAAGATGGTGGTACACAAGAAATTGGAATGAGATTTAATGGTATCACAATTCCTTCAACTGCAATAATTACTAGTGCACATGTACAATTTACTGTAGATGAGATTGATAGTGAATCAACAAATCTTACAATTTTTGCAGAAGATACTGATAATTCTTTAAGATTTGATGATGATGATGATAACATTTCATCTAGAACAAAAACTACAGCTAATGTTTCTTGGAATCCAGTTGCATGGAATAATGTTGGTGCTGCAGGTGATGATCAAAAGACTCCTGACTTGAAAACTGTAATTCAAGAAGTAATTGACAGAGCAGGTTGGAATTCTGGTAATTCTATTTCTATAATTATTTCAGGTACTGGACAACGAACTGCAGAATCACATGACGGTGATTCAAACAAAGCACCATTACTTGTCATCTCATACACTGTTCCAATAACTGCTCCTGCAGCCCCAGTTAGCTTGGTAGTAACAGCAGGTAATCAGGAAGTTTCACTTACTTGGACTGCTCCATACAATGGCGGCTTACCAATTACTGATTACCTTATAGAATATCGTCTAACTTCTGGAGGTTGGTCTACATTTAATCATGATCCAAGTACTGACACTTTTGTAACAGTAACTGGTCTAACTAATGACTCAGAATATGAGTTTAGAGTATCTGCTGAAAACTCTATTGGAATTGGACCCGTATCAAATATTGCAACTGCCACTCCATCTATATCAACAATTCTCATTAAACAAATCACCCACTCTTCTGATGATGCAGAACAAGCTGATGGAGATGATGAATCTAATGAAATAGATCTTGATAGTAGTGATCTTGATTTAGATGATGCAAGTCATGTAGGTTTACGATTTAATGGAATTACTATCCCTGCAGGCTCTACAATTTCAAATGCATATGTAGAGTTTACCTCCGAAGAAAATGAATCTGGTTCAGCTTCTGTAACAATTTATGGACAGGACATTGATAATGCTCCAACATTTACTGATACTTCAAACAATATCTCTTCAAGAGTTTCAACTGATGCAACTATCATTTGGAGTATTTCAGAATGGTCTGAAGATGAAGTAGGACAAGACACACGAACTCCTGACCTTAAAACAATTCTTCAAGAAATTATTGACAGAGCAAATTGGGAATCTAATAATTCTATTGTATTAATTTTTGAGGAAATAAATAATGATAATGATAGAGATGCATACTCTTATGATCAATCCCCAAGTAAATCTCCAAAATTATACATCACATTTAGCTTAGAGCAAGGTCCTCCTAGTGCTCCAATTAACTTAGTTGCAACTCCTGGAGATGAACAAGTTTCACTATCTTGGGCTACACCTGCTAGTAATGGTGGAGAATCAATTGATGACTATCTTGTAGAAGTTGATTACAATGACGGTGCTGGATTTGTTTTATATGGTGATGGTCCTGGCACTGGAACAACCACAACTATTCTTAATTTAGTTAATGGTGTAGAGCATACATTTAGAGTATTTGCAGTAAACAATGAGGGAACTAGTCCTGCATCAAATGAAGATATTGCAACCCCTGCAGGAGTCCCTGGCCAACCTGAAATTACTAGCGCTGTTGGTGGTAATCAACAAGTATTACTTACATGGACTATTCCTGCAACAAATGGCGCACCAATTACTGATTATATTATCTTTGTAGATTATGGTAATGGTTTTGTTGAATATTTTGATGCTGAAAGTGATGATAATACTGATGTTCCTGTAAATGATTTAGATAATGGTGTCACTTACTCCTTTAAAGTTAAAGCTGTAAACTCTGCAGGTGAGGGTATATTCTCAAACTCTATTTCTGCAACACCAACATCTATTGCTGATGCACCATTCTTGCATACTGCAACACCTGGTAATGCTCAAGTCTTTGTTGATTGGGATGCCCCTGATGATGGCGGTTCTGGTATTACAAAATATGTTGTAGAATATTCTGATGATGGAACTTTTGATATAAACACACCTTCAAAAGATATTCTTGGCACTCCTCCACTTACTGAAACTACTGTCACTGGTTTGAGTAATGGTGTGGAATACACCTTTAGAGTAACTGCATACAATGCAAATGGACCTGGTACTCCATCAAACACATTAGATGCAACACCTTCTACTGTTCCAGATGCACCACTCATTGATGATTTACTTACTATAACTGGTGATTCATTTGTAACCTTAACTTGGTCTACTCCATTTGATGGTGGTACAACACTTGATGATTATGTTATAGAATATCTTCCACCACTAGGTTCTTGGACTGAAGTAAATGATGCTCCAAATAATTTATCTAATACAATATCTGTCACTGGTTTAGATAATGGTGATGAATACTCCTTTAGAGTAAAAGCTCACAATATCCATGGATTTGGTGTCACATCAATTCCTATTTTAGCTACTCCTGGTTCAGTTCCTGGTCAAATAAATGACTTGCAAGTAGTACGAGGAAATACTCAAGTATTACTTACTTGGACTGCTCCTTCTAATTTTGGATTCCCAATTGATGATTATATTATAGAAATTAATTCTGGTTCTGGTTGGGCTCCTTACACTGATCCTGTATCTACTGATACAACAGATGTACCTGTAATTGGTCTTGATAATGGTACTCCATATTCATTTAGAGTTTATGCTCATAATGATTTAGGCGATGGTCCTACCTCAAATGAGGTATCTGTAACTCCTGCTACATTCCCTGATGCTCCTGTAATTACTACTCCGTTGACACCTGGTAATTCTCAAGTTCAAGTAGATTGGACTACTGTTGAAAATGGTGGTGAATCAATTACATCTTATCGTCTTGAATGGTCTACAAACAATTTTTCAACTATTTTAGGTTCTGAAACTATTGGAGATGATGAATCTCTAACTACAACATTTACTGTAACTGGTTTACTTAATGGAGATACATACTACTTTAGAGTATTCTCTACAAACATTATCGGTGATAGTCTTTTATCATCTGTTGTTGAAATTGCAATCCCAATTACCATTCCTGATGCTCCTATTTTGAATACTCCTGTTGTGGGTGATTCTACTGTATCCCTTACATGGACTGCACCATTTGATGGTGGCTCTTCATTAACTGGTTATACTTTAAGCATAACTGATGTTACCTCTGATGATGTTTTCCCTGATGTATCTTTAGCAGACGATACTATTGATTATTCTGCAACTTCACTGATAAACGGTCATGAATACTCTTTTACTCTTACTGCAATTAATGCTGAAGGTTCCACTCCATCACTACCAGTAACTGCAACTCCACTTGGTTCACCTGCACAAATGGCAGCACCAACAGCTACAGTTGGCGATGGCGAAGTTGTATTAACTTGGACCCCAGCTGATCCAGCTGGCAGTGGTGATATTGTATCTTACACAATCACATATGATGACCCAAGTGGAGACACACAAACTGTAACTGTCAATGCACCTGCATTAACTACAACTATCGATGGTTTGACAAACGGATTCCCTTACTCAYTTACNMATTKWYRMWWSTWRCAACNAAYMYTMACRSTAMYMCMAGYACTCCATCACTACCAGTAACTGCAACTCCACTTGGTTCACCTGCACAAATGGCAGCACCAACAGCTACAGTTGGCGATGGCGAAGTCACACTCAATTGGATTGCACCAGACACAGCTGGCAGTGGCGATATTGTATCTTACACAATCACATATGATGATGCAAACGGAGTAGAACAAACTGTAACTGTCAATGCACCTGCATTAACTACAACTATCGATGGTTTGACAAACGGATTCACTTACTCATTTACAATTGTTGCAACTAACAACAACCCTAACCCTAACACTAACACCAGCACTCCATCTGCTCCTGTAGATGCAATTCCTCTTGGAGCTCCTGGTAAAGTTACTTTCTTATCTCCTATTCTAGGTGATAGACAAGTTGAACTCTTATGGACTTCACCTGTGGATAATGATAGTGGTGTAATTACTAAATACACAATTACCTATGCTCCTGTTGGTGCAATACCATCACCAATAACGATTTCTGATGATCCACTTTCAACTAGTACAATAATCACTGGTCTTACTAACGGTGTAGAATACACATTTACCATAACTGCAACTAATGGTGCAGGTAATACTGGTCCTGAGTCTGATCTATTATTTGTATCTCCTGCTACTTCACCAGAAGCTCCAACTATTATTGCTGCAATTAGAGGTAATGAACAAATAAAATTAGATTGGAAACCAACAGCAGATGATGGTGGGTCTTTACTTACTCTCTTCACAATAGAATGGTCTTCAAATGGATTTACTGCACCTATTTCTAGTACCACTGTAACTATTAGTCTTCCTGCAACTTCTCCTTTAGCTACTTACACCACAACTGCTACTGGTTTAGTCAATGGTGATGTTTACGAATTTAGAGTTTATTCACACAATGCATTTGGTCAAAGTGTCGCATCTGCTATAGTAGATCAAACCCCAGCTACTTTCCCTGATGCTCCGACATTATCAACAGCAACAAGAGGCAATACTTCAGTTGATCTAACTTGGACTCTAAACGGAGATGGCGGTGATAGTATTGACTCATTCCGTATTCAAGCTTCCACTGCTCAGGACTTTACTGCAATTGTATATGACAATACAATTAATGATTCTAGTATAACTAGTGCTTCTGTACCTGGTCTAACTAATGGTGTTACATATTATTTCAGAATTTATGCAACAAATGATGTTGGTGAAAGTGTTTCATCAAATGAACTTTCTCAAACTCCAGCTACTGTACCTGGTATCCCATTGAATGTAGCAGCAGATCCTGCAAGTAATCAAGTAACAATTACTTGGGATGCTCCATCAAGTGACGGTGGTTCTGAAATTGAATACTATGTTGTAACATATCGTACAACCGATACTACTTTTACTCCAAAACAAACTACTGATGGAACTATTTTCTCTGTTGTAGTTGATGGATTGGCAAATGGCACACCTTATTTCTTTGAGGTTCATGCTGTAAATGATGTTGGACCTGGTGACGCATCTACTCCGATAACTGAAACTCCAGCTACTGTTCCATCAACTCCACAAAATCTTGATGCAATTCCTCAGACTGGACAAGTTCTCCTTAATTGGGAAATTCCTTCAAGTGATGGTGGTGCTGAAATAATATCTTATACAGTTACATGGTCTGAAGGTACTATCTTTGACTCAAATTCTTCATTTGTCCCTATTACGATTTCTAAAGTGGGTGTTATTCCTCCAGCAACAACTGCTACTGTATCTGGTTTAACTAATGGACATGTTTACTCCTTTATTGTAACTGCTACAAACTCTGCAGGTGAGAGTATTCCATCAAATGAGGCTACTGCAACACCTGCAGCAGCTCCTGAAACACCAACCCTTGATTCGGCAAAAAGTGATGATGATGAATCTTCCGTCTTAACTTGGACTGCAAACTCTGATGGTGGCTCCCCAATCACATCATACTCAATTACTTACACTCCTGCAGGAACAGGACAAAACCCTCTAGTTCTTTCTGGTAATGCTCTTGCTACTACAGTTACAATTGATGGATTAACTAATGGAGTAGAATATTCATTTACCCTGACTGCAAGTAATATTATTGCAACTAGTGTTGAATCAAATACACTTACTGCAATTCCATCTACTAACCCATCTGCACCAACTGGTCTTCAAATAACTGGTACTGGTAATCAATCGGTTTCTTTGTCTTGGACTGCACCTGATGATGATGGTGGTGATGATATTGTAAAATACACTGTAGGGTATTCTACAGCAGTAGATGACTTTTCAAATATTCAATCTCATGAAGTAATTCCAGTTGGAACAGATCCATTGGTAACATCTGCTACTATCCAAGGATTAGATAATGGAATTCTATACAAGTTTAGAGTATTAGCTCACAATGAGGCTGATATACCAGAAGATGTAATTGATGATGATACTAGTCCTGCATCTGGTGAAGTTACTGCAACATCATCAACTATACCTCTAGCCCCAACACTTGATTCTGCAACAAGTGATGATGACTCATCATCTACTTTAACTTGGACTGCAAACTCTGATGGTGGCTCCCCAATCACATCATACTCAATTACTTACACTCCAACAGGTTCAGAAACACAACCTGTAATTCTTACTGGAAATACCTTTGATACAACTGTTACAATTGATGGATTAACTAATGGAGTAGAATATACCTTTAGTGTAATTGCATCAAATGCAAATGGACCAAGTGATTCATCTGATCCTTTACTTGCAACACCTGCTACTAAGCCATCTGCCCCAGTACTAGATACTCCAGTAAGGGGTGATCAATCTGTTTCACTTGATTGGACTTTACCATCTGATGGCGGTTCTGATATTCTTCGATACTCAATTACATATACTCCAGCAGGAGGTGCATCACAAACTGAAATAATTGGTGATGATGAAACTCTTGCAACTCAAGCTACGATTGGTTCACTAAATAATGGTGTGATTTACACATTTACAATTACTGCAACTAACGCACTTGGCGACAGCCCTATCTCAAACTCTGAAACTGCAAAACCATCTACTGAACCAACAAAACCAAAACAACTAAACGCACAATTTGGAAATCAACAAATTACACTCACTTGGAAGATACCATCTGATGATGGTGGTGAACCTATTGATGATTATATTATAGAATACAGATCATTACCTATCCTTAATCCCCCAGACGGAGGTTGGACTGTTTTCAATGATGGTATTAATGACACTCCTGTACCCACAACTGTTACAGGATTAACTAACGGTGTACAATACCAATTCCGAGTATTTGCAGAAAATGAAGTTGGTATTGGACCTCAATCTAATGTAGCTGCTGCAAAACCATCTACAACAACTAATGCCCCACAAATGGATGCTGCTACCCCTATCTCTGATACTGAAATCGATGTGACGTGGTTTGCCCCCGATTCTCTTGGTGGTGGAATTGTATCTGGTTATCAAATTGAAAGACAAACAGATGCTGGTACGTTTGAAATCATAAATGCAAATACTGGTACGGATGCATTAATTTATCATGATAGTGGATTACTTAGAGGCACTTCTTACACTTACAAAGTAACTGCAATTACTGAAGCAGGTCTAGGTGATACTTCTGGTACTGTGGGTACAACAACATTTGATGTCCCAGGTAAACCTGTTATCACTTCTATCCTTTCTGCAAATGGCTCAGTTGACTTGGGATGGTCTGCACCTAGCACTGGTGGTACTACAATTACTGGATATCTTGTAGAGTATACAACAAACCTAACTGATGCAACCAATGGTGACTTCTCTGGTTCCAAAGTTGTTTCTGGTAGTACACTTACAACTACTGTTGATAATCTAACAAATGGTGATACTTACTACTTTGTAGTATCTGCAACAAACAGTGTTGATTATGGACCTATCTCTGATGTAAGAGATACAACTCCTGCAACTGTTCCAGACAAACCAATTAATCTTGTTGCATCTCCAAATGACGGATTTGTTACTTTAACATTTGATCCACCTGAAGATGATGGTGGTGCTGATATAGTTGATTATAATGCAGAATACAGTATTGATGGCGGAGATACTTGGATTCCATTTGATGATGGTGCAGACTCTACTACACTTGAAATTATCGTTATCCCTCTAACTAATGGTCAACCATACTTGTTTAGAATTATTGCATACAATGGAGTATCTCCTGGAAGTCTTCCATCTGATGAAAAATCTGCAACYCCTGCAGCCTTATCTGATGCCCCAACTAATCTAGCTGCAACTCGAGGTAATGCTCAAGTCTCACTAACATGGCTTGGACCAGATGTTACTGGCGGAGTACCTGTTACATCATACATTGTAGAATACACAAATGATGTAGGCGGTGTCTTTGGTGAGTCTCCTTCATTTGTTACTGTTCCTGCCCCTGCTGATCCTGCAGCCTTAGTTGCAACAACAGTTGAAGAATTAACAAATGGAGATACATACACCTTTAGAGTAAAGGCAGTTAATGCTGCTGGAACTAGTGCACCATCTGTTACAGATTCTGCAAAACCAGCTACAAACCCATCTAGTCCTACAATTACTACCCCGCTAACTCCTGGTGATAAACAAATCAAAGTAGATTGGAATACTCCTTTTGATGGTGGTGAACCAATCCAATCTTATCGTCTTGAATGGTCTACAAACAATTTTTCAACTATTTTAGGTTCTGAAACTATTGGAGATGATGAATCATTATCTACAACATTTACTGTAACTGGTTTACTTAATGGAGATACATACTACTTTAGAGTATTCTCTACAAACATTATCGGTGATAGTCTTTTATCATCTAATGTTGAATCTGCAATACCTGTATCTACTCCAAGTCAAGTAACTGGACTTTCAGCCGCCCGTGGTAGTGGAGAGGTTACATTAACTTGGTTTGTTCCATTTGATGGCGGTTCTACAATTGATTATTATGTAATTGAATATTCCAGTGATGACTTTACAACTACTTTAACATCACAAGTTGATAATCCTGTTGCAACTGATGATCCTCCAAAAATAACAGCTGATGTGGACGGTTTAGCAAATGGTACTCCGTACAAGTTTAGAGTATATGCACATAACTTACAAGGTAACGGCCCAACATCTGAAACTATTGAATTAACTCCTGCCACTGTGCCTGGAGCTCCAACTAATGTAACCACACAATCTGGTAATACTTCAGTTCGACTTGATTGGACTGCTCCAGACCTAGACGGTGGTGCTAATCTTGATTACTATGTTATACAATACAGATTACAGGGTACTACTGCTTGGAGTGATGCTACAGGACAAAGTCTTGATACTTTCAAAGAAATCACAGGATTAACAAATGGTTCAATTTATGAATTCCAAGTACTTGCACACAACGATGTTGGAAATAGTACCCCATCAACTCCAATTGTAGAAGAAACACCTGCAGGCCCACCATCTGCCCCTGAAATTGTTTCTGCAACTGGTGCAAATATTTCTGTTTCAGTATCCTGGCACCCATCAACATCTGATGGTACTCCGATAACTGAATACAGTGTAGAGTATTCATCTGATAACTTTGTCAATGATTTCAATACTCCAATTACTGTTCCTGCCCCATCTGGTAATGTTGATCCAATTTCAACTACTATTTCTCCATTAGTTAATGGTGATTCATATTCATTTAGAGTTAGAGCAAACAGTGATGCCAATTACAGTCCATACTCTGCTACTCTAGATGCAGTTCCATTTACTGTACCTAATGCTCCAACTGACCTTATTGCAATACGAGGAAATGGTGAGGTTAGTCTTGAATGGAATGCCCCTGTATTTAATGGCGGTTCTATAATTACAAAATATGTTGTAGAATACTCTATTGATAATTATGTAATTGATACATCAACTAAAGATAATATTTCTCCAACTGATGATCCAATAACCACTACAATTGATGGACTTGCAAATGGCTCACTTTATACATTTAGAGTTCTTGCATTCAATACTGCTGGTTTGAGTGTTCCATCAGAAACTGATACTGCAAAACCAGCTACTGTACCTGGTGCACCAATTCTAACTGAAGCTAACAGAGGTAATACTGTTGTTACACTTGTTTGGAATGACCCATCTAATGATGATGGTGTAACCGTAGATGATGGTGGAGATGCTATTGTTGATTATGAAATTCAGTTTAGAGTATTAGATTCATCTACTTCATGGGAGATATTTGTTGAAACTAGTCAAAGCACTGTAACTACTACAACTGTTGATTCCTTATCAAATGGAATAGAATACGAGTTTAGATTATTTGCAATTAATACCGTACCTGGAAAAAGTATTGCATCAAATATACTAACAGCAYTTCCAGCTACTGTACCTGGAACYCCTTCTATTGATAGGGCAACTAGTGGTAATAGTCAAGTTGAACTTGTTTGGACTCAACCATCTTCTGGCGGTGAATCCATTTCTGGTTATACTATATCAATTTCCCCATCTAATAATAATGGTAAATCAACATTAACAGTTCTTGCAACCCCATTAACTGTAATCRTAGGCGATCTTACTAACGGTGTTCCATACACATTCACAGTTACCGCAACTAACATTGTTGGTTCAGGTATTTCATCAAACCCTGAAACTGTAACTCCTACTACTATCCCTGATGCCCCAACAGGTCTTAATGCAGAAACACAATCAGGTTCTGAAATAAAATTAACATGGACTGCACCTGGAGACGCTGGTGGTACTCCAATTACTGGATATCAAATTGAAAGACAAACTGGTACTGGTTCATTTGAAATAATTGTACCTAACAATTCTGTAGACCCTCCAGTATCGACATCTACTGCTGTTGAATTTACTGATTCTGGATTAACAAGAAATACTTCATACACCTATAGAGTATCTGCTATCAATGTTCCAGGAACTGGTAGTGCATCTGATACTGCAAATGATACTACGTTTGATGCTCCGGGAGTACCAACACTTGATGACGCAAATAGAGGAAATGACCAAGTTGAACTTAAATGGACTGCACCTGCAAATAATGGCGGCACTCCACTTACCAACTATATTGTTCAATTCCGATTAACTGA
This sequence comes from Nitrososphaerota archaeon, assembly GCA_002317795.1. Classification (GTDB taxonomy): domain Archaea; phylum Thermoproteota; class Nitrososphaeria; order Nitrososphaerales; family Nitrosopumilaceae; genus Nitrosopumilus. The sequence goes on along the minus strand of NVWC01000001.1, from coordinate 230,684 downwards.
TTCAAACACCTGGACAACCTTTAGTAATACTGTATCTGCAAGTGCTCTTGAAATTATTGTTACAGGATTGATTAACGGTAATACCTATGAATTCCAAATAATCGCTGAAAATCTAGTTGATCAAAGTGCCCCATCAAACACACTAACTGCAAAACCAGCTACTAAATCAAATGCCCCTGAGAACCTATCATTTGTTACACGTGGTGATAAATTCGTTACATTAGGTTGGGATGAACAATTAACCACTGGTGGTGAACCAATTACATCTTATCTTGTAGAATACACTGATGATGCAAATGGTGTCTTTGGAGAAACTCCTGATAATGTTGAAGTATCTCCTTCTACAACAACTGACACTCCTCCAATTCAAACCACTGTTTCTAATTTAGTAAATGGAGTCGAATACACCTTTAGAGTAAGTGCAGTTAATGCAGTTGGTACAAGCGATCCATCAAATGAGGCAACTGGAACACCAGCTACTACACCAAATATTCCAACTGACCTTAATGCTGTAGCAACATCTGATACATCAATTGGTCTTACATGGACCGCACCTGGAGACACTGGTGGATTTGCAATTACTGGTTATCAAATTGAAAGACAAACAGCAGGTACTGGTGACTATGTAATCATTGTACCAAATCTTTCAGCAATCCCTCCAATCATATTATCTTCTATTCCTGAATTTACTGATACTGGATTAGTGCAAGGAACTTTGTACACATACAAAGTATCTGCATTAACTGCAATTGGAACAAGTCCTACATCTGGTACTAGCAGTGCAACAACATTTGATGTTCCAGATTCTCCATCAATAACTGGTACACAAATTTCTGATTCTACTATTGTTCTAACCTGGTCTGAACCTGCAAACAACGGTGCTGCAATTATTTCATACCTTGTTCAATATTCTACTGATGGCACCTTTGATAATACAACTCCATCATCAACTGTATCTTCAACTTCTGAAACAATATCTGGTCTAATCAATGGTCAAGTATACACACTACGAGTAACTGCAACAAATTCTATTGGCACTGGTCTTCCATCATCTCCTGTAACTGCAATTCCTGCAAAAGTTCCTGGAATTCCAAACATTACTGGTACTCTACCTGGTGATGAATCTATCACAATTACTTGGACTGCTCCATCTGATGATGGTGGTGCATCTATCTTAGATTACACCATTACTGTGACCTCATCTACTACAACAACACAGGTAGTTCCTGCATCCCCACTTACTGCAAATATTGATGGACTAACAAATGGTGTTACCTACACATTCACAATAGCTGCAAGAAATATTGTTGGTTTAGGTGGGGCTTCTACATCTGTTACTGCAATTCCATCCACTGCACCAGATGTCCCAACTAATCTTAATGCTGAGGCAACATCTGGAACTACAATAGATCTAACATGGAAAGCCCCAACTGATACTGGAGGATTGGCAATTATTGGATACCAAATTGAACGACAAACTGGAATTAGCGCATTTGAAATAATTGTATCTGATACTTCTACACCTTCAACTACCACACTTACATATGCTGATACTGGTTTGAGTTTGGGTACTGTCTACACTTACAGAGTTTCTGCAATCAGTGATGCTGGTTTAGGTGGTGCATCAGATACTGCTAGTGACACAACATTTACTGCTCCAGATGCTCCAACAATAACTACAGTAAACACATCAAACACTGAGATTGAAATTATTTGGGATGCACCTGCAAACAATGGTGGTTCTGCTGTCACTAGTTACAAAGTAGAGTTTAAGAAAGCAACTGATAGTATTTGGTCTCCATCTACTACTCCGCCATTAGCTGGGGAGACCAAAGTAACAATTATTGGATTAACAAATGGTGACACATACGAATTTAGAGTATTTGCAATATCTTCTGTTGGTACAAGTATCGCCTCTGAAATTGCTACTGGAATTCCAATTACTACTCCTGGTGCACCACAAAACGTTGTTGCAACTAGAGGTGATGAGTCTGTAACACTCTCATGGGATGCACCTGGTTCTCTAGGCGGTTCTGATATCATAGATTATCTAATTGAATATACCACTGCAGCGTTACTTCCAAATTGGACCCAATTTACTGATTCTGAAAGTACTGACACTGAAGACGTACTAGTTGATGGACTAACAAATGGTGTAGATTATGTGTTTAGAGTTCGTGCAGTTAATGGAGCTGGATTAGGGGCATTCTCTGATATATCTAATAATGCTATTCCTGCAGGTAATCCAACTATTCCTGGAAACTTTGTTGCAACAGCTGGTGATAAACTAGTACAATTGACATGGTCTGTCTCAAATGCAAATGGCGGTCTTAATTTAGAATATGTAGTTGAGACTTCAATTGATAACTTTGCAACATTAATTGAAGATCCTGCACCTGTAACTAATCTTCCAGTACACACAGTACCTTCATTACAAAATGGACAAGAATACTCCTTTAGAATAACTGCAAGAAATGATGTTGGCTCTAGTGATCCAACAGGTACTATTACTGCATCACCATTTGCATTACCTGATCCTCCAACTGGATTATCTGCAGCAGGTGATAATGCAGCAGTTAATGTTACCTGGAATGCTCCTGGTGAAACTGGTGGATTTGTATTAACTGAATATGTTTTAGAATACACTAAAGGAACATTTGCATCCACTGGACAATCTGACTCATCAGATACTTCAGTTACTTCTGTATCTGTTTCTAAAGATACTACTAGTCACAATGTTTCTGGATTGGATAATGGTGATGAATATAGATTTAGAGTATTTGCTGTAACTGAGAAAGGTTCTAGTGTTTCATCAAATGAGGATACTGCAACACCTGCAACAATCCCTGGTACTCCAACTAATCTTTCTGCTACACGAGGAGTTCAATCTGTAATTTTGACATGGAATGCTCCAACTAATGATGGAGGCGACTCAATCATTGATTATATTATAAAATCTAAACCATCAAGCACTACGCTATTTGTAACATTTGATGAAAATGAAGTTACTAATTCTTCAACAACTCCTGCAATCATCTCACTTACTGTAACTGGTTTGGCAAATGGAATCTCTTATGACTTTGAGGTTGTTGCTGTAAATAGTATTGGACAAAGTGCAACCCCTGCAACTATTAGCGGAACACCATTTGATGTTCCAAAACAACCAACCATTCTATCTCTAATTAGAGGTGATACACAAATTACAGTTAACTGGTCCCCCCATACTGATAATGGTGGTGATTCAATAATTGATTACATTGTACAAGTTGATTACAATGACGGTAGAGGATTTGTAGTATTTGATGAAGGTATTGGAACTGGAACTACTGCAACAGTTACTGGTCTTACAAATGGTCAACTATTCACATTTAGAGTTCTCTCTGTAAATAATGCCGGTTCTAGTCCTCCATCTGAAGTAGAGTCTGCAAAACCTGCATCTACCCCTGATGCCCCAATCGCATTGAAAACAGTATCAAAAAGTACTGAAATTGGACTTTCATGGAATTCACCAGGATTTGATGGTGGAGCTGACATTAGTTCATACAAGATTGAATGGTCAACTGATAACTTTGCATCAGTACTTGGAGAGAAAATAATTCCCGAAATAACTGATGGAGTAACTCCTTCAATATTTGATGTTTCACTTACTACTGATGTTGTAAGTCTTACAAATGGCCAATTATACTACTTTAGAGTATTTGCCATTAATTCTATTGGTACTGGTGATTCATCTGATGTGAAATCAGCAACACCATCAACAATCCCTGGCACTCCAACATTAACTGAGGCCAACAGAGGAAATGGACAAGTTGAACTCAAATGGACTGCACCTACAAGTAATGGCGGTCTTAGTGTTGAAAAGTATGTAGTACAAGTTACAACTTCTCCTATTACTGAATCTGGTTGGCTTATAGTTGAGGATACTGTTATTGGAACTACATTCATTGTACCAAATTTGACTAATGGTGTTACCTATCACTTTAGAGTAGCTGCAGTCAATGTAATTGGCACTGGTGCATTCTCTGATTCTATGTCTGCTGTTCCAGCAACTACTCCTGATAAACCACTTAGCTTATCTACAAAATCTGAAATCTCATCTCAAGTAACATTGTCATGGGTTAAACCAACTTTTGATGGTGGAAAGGATGTTACTGATTATATCATCCAATATAGTATAGACAAAGTAGATTGGACTCTCTTCCCTGATACTGAAGATCCTGCAACTACTGGAACTACAGTTACTGGTTTAACTAATGGTCAGGAATACTTCTTTAGAGTAGCTGCCGTCAATGAACTTGGCACTGGCGACTTCTCTGACCTTGCTAGTGCAATTCCAATTGATTTGACAGTACCTCCTTCAGGACTTGTTGCAAAGACTATTTCTTCAATACAAATTGATCTTTCATGGATTGCACCTGATATTACTGGAATAATTGGTTATCAACTTGAAAGACATTCTGGTGATGGAAACTTTGCAGTAATTGTTACTACAACTGATACTAGTACTGATTATCCTAACCCTGGATTATCTAGTGATACCACTTACACTTACAGAGTTTCTGCTATAACAAGCAGTACTGGAACCGGAAACCCATCTGGTATCTCAACATCTACTACATTTGGTGTATCTGATGCCCCAACTAATCTAACAACAGATGGTGATGTTTCTCAAGTCTTTGTATCCTGGACAGAACCTGCAAACAATGGCGGTGCTAAAATCATTTCTTACACACTAAAATGGTCCCTTGGAAATACATTTGATTCAGAAAATTCGGAATTCATGGAAATCTTTGGACAGGATAATTCACTTCCTGTAACTACTGCAACTGTTCCTGGTCTAATTAATGGACAACCATACACCTTTGTTGTAACTGCAACAAACTCTGCAGATGAAAGTACTCCATCAAATGAAGATACTGCATCACCTATTACGATATCTGATCCAATTGATGAACTATCCTTTATTGCTCGTGGAAACCAATTTGTGACTTTGGGATGGGATGCACCATCATTCACTGGTGGTCTGCCAATCCTTACTTATCTCTTAGAATTTACTGATGATACAAGTGGCACATTTGATACAAATCCTGATTTCATTGAAGTAGACTCAACTGTATCTAACAATGATTCTCAAATTCAATCAACCGTATTTGGTTTAGCAAACGGTGTTGATTATACATTTAGAGTAAAGGTAGTAAATGATATTGGAGAAAGTGTTCCATCTAATAGTGAAATTGGAACTCCAGCTACTGTTCCAGACAAACCATTTGGATTATACACTATTCCTGATGATGCATCTCTCACTCTAACTTGGAATGAACCTGCAAGCAATGGTTCCCCAATTGTTTCTTATCTTGTCGAATACTCTACTACTGGTATATTTGATGGAGCAACCCCATCATCAACTGTATCTTCAACTTCTGAAACAATATCTGGATTAATCAACGGTCAAGAATACACTCTCCGAGTAATTGCAACCAATGTATTTGGTGATAGTTTCCCATCTTCTACTGCATCCGTTATACCTGCAGCAACATCATCATCTCCATATGCTCTAACACCTGATGTACAATCATCTTCAGAAATTGATCTAACATGGTCTCCTCCAAAAGATACTAGTGGTGGAGCTGTCACAGGTTATCAAATCGAAAGACATTCTGGTGATGGTATATTTGTAGTAATTGCAACTACCATTGTTATTGGAGACTCATCTGATACTACTTATTCTGATACAGGATTATTCCCTGGTTCCACCCACACTTACAGAGTATCTGCAATTAACGCAGCTGGAACTAGTACTCCATCTGGTTCATCAACTGCAACAACATTTACTGTACCTGGTGCCCCAACTAATCTATCTACACTTCGTGGTAATGCAGAAGTGTCTCTTTCATGGGGTGTTCCTTTAACTGATGGTGGCACTATTGTTACCTCATATGTTGTAGAGTACCATGATGGTGCTAGTTGGGTTGAATTTACTGGTGATGTGGTTATTGATGATACTAGTGCAATTGTAACTGGTCTTACTAATGGTGCAGACTATATCTTCCAAGTATTTGCAGTGAACAGTGTTGGTCAAGGCTCTCCTTCAAATGTAGATGATGCAACACCTGCCACTATTCCTGATGCACCACTAAGTGTTTCTGTAACTCGTGGCAATACTCTAGTTTCACTCACATGGGATGAACCTGCAAACAATGGTGATGAGATAATCCATTATGTTGTTGAATTCTATGATGGTGATAGTTGGAAAGAATTCCCTGAATCTATCTCATTTTTATCTGTAATAGTTGATAATCTATCTAATGGTAAAGAATATTCCTTTAGAGTTTATGCTGAAAATACAGTCGGTCAAAGTTCTGCATCTGAAGAAAAATCTGCAACACCTGCCACTATTCCTGATGCACCACTAAGTGTTTCTGCAATTCCTGACAATAAACAAGTAACATTGACTTGGGATGAACCATACAACGGTGGTTCTGTTATCACTAGTTATGTTGTAGAGTATGGTATTGATGGTGTCAGTTGGACTACATTTACTGGTGACACTGATGATGATCATGAAATCATTGTAACTGGTTTGATTAATGGTCGAGATTATCAATTCCGAGTACATGCTGTAAATGATGTTAATCCAGGATCTGTATCTGCAACTGTAACTGCAACCCCTCTAACAGTAGCTACATCACCATCTACACTTACAGCTACTACTAATTCTGATATTGTAATTGATCTTTCATGGGATGCACCATCTACTTCATCTGGAAGTTCACCAATCATTGGTTACCAAATTGAAAGTCATTCTGGTGATGATATCTTTGTAATTATTGCAACTACAACTGGTACTGCAACTGCACTTGATGTAACTTATTCTGATACTGGATTGCTATCTGATACTACATACACATACCAAATTTCTACAATAACTGATCTTGGAAATAGTGAGCCTTCTGGAAAATCCAGTGCAACAACATTGAGTACTCCATCTGCCCCAACTAATTTGACTGCAAATCCTGATGATGAATTAATTGTCCTATCTTGGACTGCTCCATCAAACATTGGTGGCTCTGCACTAACTCAGTACACTGTTGAATACACTGAAACTGGAGACTTTGATGACGGAGGAACCGTTCAAATAATTATCAATGATGATCCTTTGCTAAATAATGTTGAAATTTCTAGTTTAACTAATGGACTGGATTACACCTTTAGAGTTTTGGCTATCAATCCTGTTGGACCTAGTCCATGGTCTGAAATAACTACTGATACCCCACACACCACACCTGACACCATAACTGATTTGATGGCAGCACGTGGTCCTTCTGATGCTACATTAACTTGGACTGCTCATTCATCAGCTTTAGTGTCACTAGCAGGTGAACCTCTTGATAATGGTCGACCAATTATCAAATATGTTGTAGAATATTCTACCACTGGAACATTTGATTCTGATACTCCTTCTTTTAGTATAACTGGCAGTCCTCCTCCAAGTACTGCAACAGTGGAAGATTTGATACCTGGTCAATCAACCACATTTAGAGTAACAGCTACTAATTTGGCAGGTGATAGTGATCCATCAAATGTTGCATCTGCAACACCTGCTATTGCTCCAGAACCTCCAACTGGTTTGATTGCAGAACTTGATACTACCACATCCAATGGTGCATTTGTCTTATTGAAATGGAGTCCTCCCGCATTTGATGGTGGTGCAGCTATTACTCAATACATAATTGAAATGTCTAGTGATGATTATGTTACAAAACAAAATCTACTTAGTTCTGCAACTAGTTTTACAATAGATGAACTTCTAAATGGTATTTCTTACCAGTTTAGAGTCGTATCATTAAACAGTGTTGGTACCAGTGAACCATCTAACACTGAAACTGTAGGTGTATCTGATAAACCAACATTTACTGCAAGAATTACTGGAAACTCTGGTGATGGATATGCAATTTTAGAATGGGATACTCTTCCAAATGGAAACGGTGCTCCAATTACTGGATGGCAGGTAGTTGATAGATTTGTTGCTAGTGATGGAACAATTGACCTTTTGTATCTTGTAGAAGGTGACTTTACACTTATTGGAGAGGATACTGACCTTAGTGGATTCGATCCTGGTCTTGAAGGCGCTAACTTTGGATTTGAAGACGATATTTCCTCTACTGGAGACCTTCCTGACTTTACTGAAGATGATTTTCTTGGAGATGATTTTCTTGGAGATGATTTTCTTGGAGATGATCCTGACTTTGGGGATATTCCTGATTTTGGAATTGATCCTGCTACAGCAACAGGTATGATTATTCCTAATTTGATTAATGAAGAAAAATACGTCTTTGAAGTTTCACCACTTAATGAAAATGGTGCTGCACGTGCAACTAACACTGTTGTTGTAGTTCCTCACTCTGAAGAAGGAACTGAGGTTGCAACAGAAGTTGACTTTGTAGAGAATCCTGATGTTACATCTGCAGAATACCAAGCAAAGATTTYAGCACAAGATGAACATAATAGACAAGGTGATTATATTCCACCATCTGCAAGTCTTACTGCTGATGGTAACTTTGATCAATTCGATGATTCATACAACCAGAGTATAATTTATGATGACATTTTAACTGATGCAGAAATTAACGATCCTACAGTACTGGCATCAAATTACGGTCTTCCAGAATATACTCCTCCTACCGAATTAAAAGATGGTCAAGTATGGGCAGTTCCACCAGCAATTATCGAAGTAGAGGAAAAAGGCTTTGACACAATTGTGGATATTAACGCTCCTGGAATTCCAAGGGCTTTATCAGCTACATCTGGTGAGTCTAGTCAGATTACCCTCTCTTGGACATATCCATCAAGTGATGGTGGTGATACAGTAGATGATGGAAATGCTGATGTCAGTGGCTATATTGTAGAATATCTATTATCTGGAACCTGGTTTGGAGTTGAGCAAGCAATTGATACTAATATCACAACTCAAGTAATTTCTCAAGATCCTCTAAGAAAAGATGAAACTACCACTTGGACATTCCCTGATTCAATTAATGGCCAAGAATATTCCTTTAGAGTTTCTGCAATTAATGCGGGAGGAATTGGTATTGCAACAAGTGCAGTTATTGCAACATCATTCAGTGCACCGCTAGCCCCAACTGATGTTGTAGTAAGATCTGGAAATGCACAAATCACATTGTTATGGACTGCTCCTGCAACTGGTGGTTCTGCAATTACTGATTATACTATAGAATACAGTGATGATGGTACAGACTTTACCACATATGATGATGGAACTGGAACACTTCCTCTCACTACTGTGATGGGTCTTACAAATGGAGTGGAATACCACTTTAGAGTATCTGCAACTAATGTTGCAGGCACTGGTGATTCATCACAAGTTGTCTCTGAAATTCCTGCAACTACATCTCAGAGACCAAATGGATTAGTTACTACTACTATTTCTTCAACTCAGATTGATATTTCATGGAATGCTCCTGGAGATACAGGTGGTTCATCCCTTGTTGGATATAGAATTGATAGAAGCATTGACTCTGGAGTCTTTGATACCGTTGTGGCAAATTCAATGACCCTTGCAACAAGTTACAGTGATACTGGTTTGTTTAGAGGAATGGATTATTCTTACAGGATATATGCTATTACTGGTACGGGCACTGGTGATTCATCTGGAGTTTCACGTTCATCAACATTTGACGTTGCACAACCTCCAACTGGATTATCCATTGGTGCTACTGCCACTTCCTTACAATTAACTTGGTCTCCACCAGTAGAAACTGGCGGTACACTAATCACTGGATATGTGATTGAACGCAAAGCAGTAAGTGATGCTGAATTTACAACCTTGGTTACAAATACATCTAGTACTGCAACTCTCTATCTTGATAGTAATTTACCAAATGATGCCACATATTCATATAGAATTTCTACAATCAACATTGCTGGAATTAGTGATGCCTCAGATACTGCTATTGAATCCACTCTTGGTTCACCTAGTGCTCCTCTTGGATTAGAAGCACATGCAGGAAAGGGCAAAGTCCAACTTAAATGGGGAACACCATTTAGTGACGGTGGTGAGGATATCACTGATTATATTGTCCAGTACAAAGTAAAGACTGCATCAACATGGATTACATTTGTTGATGGTGTTGGAACTGAATTAATTATACTAATTGAAAATACTCAAAGTACTACTTTCCTTACAAACAATGTAGAATACTCCTTTAGAGTTTCTGCAGTTAATGCAATTGGCACTGGTGATACATCTACTGTGGTTGATGCCAAACCATCAATTCCTGGTGCAACTGCTGCATACAATCTCAGTGAAATTGCAGGTGGACAAGACGTATTCTTACCACACAATGAAGAAGCATCACTAGAAAACGGAGGAAAGATGACTGGTGTAAAGATTAAACCAAAAGATAAACTTGATTCATTCTTTATGACATCTACATTCCTCAAAGATGCCCCAGCAGGAGTTGATGGAGACAAGTTAGGTGCAGATATGTATCTCAAATTTGAGTTAGACTTTGTAGTACAAACTGAAGTTTCTGCAAATGCTCCTGGTATCCCAACTGGTATATCTGTAACATCTAGTATTCCAAACCAAGTTTCAATTAGTTGGCGTGCCCCCACTAATGATGGTGGTGCAGATATCTCTGGATACAAGATTGAGCAAAGTTTCACACCACGTAATAGTTCTACACAATCTATTTTCACTGTACTTACTGCTGATACAAAATCTACTCTTATCAGTTACACTGATGGTGGATTAACTAATGGTGATACTTACCATTACAGAATTTCTGCAATCAACTCTGCTGGAACTAGTACTACTTCTAGTGTTGCTAGTGCCACACCAATTAATGTCCCAGGTGCACCACTTAACGTTGCAGTAACTGATGTTACTGATACTTCTGTTTCATTATCTTGGAGTGTCCCATCAGCTAATGGTGGAACTGTGATTAATGGTGTAACAATAGTTGATGATGGTGGTTCTGATGTCACTGATTATGTAGTTGAATTCAATTCTGGTTCCGGATGGGTAACATTTGATGAAGGTGTTGGAATTGGTACTACTGCAATTGTAACTGATTTATCTACTGGTTCTGATTATTCATTCCGTATCTTTGCTTCTAATGCAAAGGGAACAATTTATCCGTCACTTGTTGTAAGTGAAATTCCATCTGGCGCATCAGATGTTCCACGTTCATTAAGTACAAGTATTGTATCTAGCACTCAAATTGACTTATCCTGGAATACTCCTGTATCTGATGGCGGTTCTCCAATAATTGGTTATCAGATTGAAAGAAAAGTTGGTACACCTGATTCTAGTGCTTCATGGTCAACACACGTAGCTAATACCGGTAATACTGCAACTGTTTATTCTGATGGTGATACTGAAGGTACAAGATTATTTGGTGGTACAACATATTCCTACAGAGTATTTGCACTCTCATTACCTGGAGGCGAACTTACAGTTGGTCCTGTATCAAATATTGCACAAGGTACTACTCACTCTGTACCTGATGCTCCAACTGGACTTACAGCAGTCGCATTACCTTCAAAATACATCATTTCATGGACTCCTCCTGTAAATGATGGTGGACGAGATATCTTTGATTATATTATTCAATCAAGCACTGATGGTGGCACTACCTGGAAGACTCTACGTGATAATGTGAATGCAAATACATCTTATACTGTTTCAGGAAAGAATACAGTAAATGGTGTTACATACACACTTCGTGTATTTTCAGTTAATCTAGTTGGAACTGGTTCTCCATCTACAACCTTTGATGTAAAACCAGTTTCAGTACCTGAAGCACCTAGAAGTCTTGACACAACTCCTGCAACTGGACAAATTACATTAAACTGGGTTGCCCCATTAAGTAACGGCGGTGAAGCAATTACAGCATATAATATTGTTTCATCAATTGAAGATGTTGATGGAACATATTCTATAATTAATCCAACTGTGACTGTTGCAAGTGCTACTGCAACCACTGCAATTGTTACTGGAGTAACTGATGGTAACAAATACAAATTCCAAGTTTCTGCTACTAGTTCAGTTGGAACTGGACCAGCATCAATTCCATCAATTGAAACTGTTGGTGAATTGACAAATGAACATGATGATGATGCCTTTGAGTCAATTGAGGTAACATTCTTGCTAGGTGACACTGGTGATTCTACACATCCAACTGTTCCTAACAATAGTAATGCTGCCGCTGCTGTTGGATTTGTTTGTCCTTCAGCAAATGTGTACTTTATCACTGATGGTGGTGACACAGTCTTTGATGGTATTACAATAGTTAGGGCACCTGGTGGAGATACTGCAACGCAATGTGCATACACTGCAAGCTTACCTCACTTCTCCACATATGGTATTAACATACAAGTTGATTCTAAATTTGCAGGTGCTGCAGGTCTTGCAGTAGGTCCAGCAGGAGTTGCTAATGCCCCAATTCCACCAATTATCACTGGACTTGCAATGTATTCATTTGGTGCACCAACACTCAATGAAAATGGACAGCTAGTATTTGCAAAGACTGGCAGTTATCAGTCATTACCTGAATATAGTCAGACCTCTCCAACTACAACACTCAAAGTTGGTGAACCATCACAAATTGCAGTAAGACTCTTTGATTACAATGGGCCAGATGCAGTTGAGCATGTTGGATTGTATCTAAACCTGCATGGAATTTACTATGAGACTGAGGATAGTGATACATACATTCTATATGATAAGGGTGAGGACTTTACAGTAGTTGATCCTCATGGATTACTATCTAATGTTAATGTCACTCCAAGAGTAGAGAATGAAATTCTCTGGATATTGTTTGATATGACGTTTGAGGAAAATATGGATACATCTAACATCAATGTTAATGCCTGGAACTATCATCATGCAAGGGCTGAAAAAGTATCCTATGAAATATTGAAAGTATCTGATTTAATCCCCGAACTAGAAAAAATCACTGGTGCTAGCGGTAGTGCTGCTGGTGGCAGTGGTGGTGTTGATAATAGTTTCTATGTTGTAGAATCTGTAACTGAGACTTGTGATGTGGTTTGCTATTCTCCATTTGAGATTACACTAAATGATAATGAAATTGAATGGGCAAACCTTGATGAATCTATTAGAACTATCATTAGTGGTGATCCAATTGGAGGATTTGATGGATTCTTTAAGAGTAACTTTATCTTCCGAGATAATTCATATTCTGCAACAATTGAAAATACTGGATACTATACAATGTATGACTTGTTGGAAGAACAATACCATAGTGCAATGATTGTAGAGGTATCTGGTGATCCAATTAGTGATGCAAGACTATTAGAAAAACCAACAATGCCCTATGATCATACTGCAACAAAGATTATTTCCGGCTCATCCTTGGGAATATTTGCTTTAGATGTATCTCTTCCTGGAACCATTAGAGTATTTGGTGATTTCTATGATGTTGATACAAGGCAAGCTGTATTATTGGATATTATACAACCAGACGGTACAACAGTTACTCTAAAATTATCTTCACTTTCTGATGGACACTTCTCTACAATTCAAACTATCCCTGATGATTGGGAAGATGGTCTTTACACTGTTTCATTTGGAGGAACCAACAAACACGTTTCATCAATTTACTTTAAATTACTATCTGGAAAGATATTGCCACTATTCACTCCAAACACATCTGTTGTAGCAAATGCTGAAACTATTGCCCAGATTGCAACATCTGAATTGACATTATTGCATACTTCTACATTGGGACATGGAGGTAACTTGTTAATTGCTGAGGGCCAAGTTGATTCATTATACTCGCGAATTACAGTATCTCTTGAAAACCCTGATGGAACAATAGATGAATATCAATTAGTTTTGAATGCCAAAAACAAGTATTCCCTACCATTAATTCGAGATAATTGGTTAGTTGGTGATTACACTGTAACTATTACTGATGAGAAAGTAGAATTTACATCTAAATCATTCAGTATACGTGAAGCAGAAAAGACAAAATCTCAACTAGAATTAGCATTTGAATCATCAAAAGATGATGCACCTGTAATACTTAACAATGTTAAAACTGAAGTAATCTTACTTGATTCTGATTACTTTGAGCAACTTGATGAATTTACAGGAGAGTCTGAATTTGGAACAGTATTTGTAACAAGACCTGATACAAAACTTGCACAAAGCACACTTAGTATCTCTGGAACAATTACTAGAAACTCACTAGATGCGATTGGTAATCTAGTTGAGATGACCTTGATTAGACCCAATGGTGATATTGAAGAAATAACTACTATCTTGACAAAATCAGGTGTCTTTGAGACCATACTTGTAGAATCATGGCTATCTGGTGATTACACTTTACATGTGGGCCATGATGGAAATACCATTTCAGAATTAACATTCTACATTGGAGAGATTAAATCTGATACCTCATCTACTACAAGTTGTCCAACTAGTAACTGTGCATCTGTTGAATCAGACGATGAATTATTGTCATCTCCAATTATGATTACAATTGCTGGAGACTTTGAGAATATTGATTCTAGTATTCCAATTGATGTGAAAATCATTCGTCCTGATAATACTTCAGTAGATTTATCTGGTACATTATCTGCATCTGGAGAATTTGAATCCCCTGTAATTCATAGTGAACAATGGATACCTGGTGTATACACTGTAATTGTTAGTTATAATGGTGAACAATTATCTGCTGCATCATTTAGAAAATAATTGATTTCTGAATTTTTAAAATAATTTTTCTAGATGTATCTAAACTCTAAGTTTTCTTATCTTGATTCATCAACGCAGAATGTTACCTCTGCTGATGAGTTTGAACTATCAGATACTAGGTAATTTAATGCATCTGCAATTTTTTGATTGTCTGGTTCTGCTCCTGCAACTGTTCCTGAAAATATAGTAAACATTCTGATTTTTGATTTTAAAACATCACTTAATTCCTGATTAACTGTAGTTGTAAATGGTCTTAGTGCTCCTCTAAACACYTCAACTTGWGCTCTTTGAGTYCCTGTRAYTTTWCGTCCAATTGGCAAGTCAGGACCAATWATCATTATTGCYCCCTTTGCATCTTTGTATAGTCGTGGATCATCACTTCCACCTGGAACAAATTGCTCTAATGCTCTTTGAGCAACAGTTGCAGGAGTTGAGATAAATTTCTCAACGAGTTCTTCCCATGATTTTCTTGATAATTCAGTTAATTTTGAAATTTCAGGTAAGTTTCCTGTAATGTGAATTACTGCAAGAATTTCACCAATGTTTGTTTTTGCAGTGTTTAACCATTTTTGAACCTCATCAGGATTTTTAATATCTACAATGTGAGAATGGAATTTACTACTAATGTATTCTTGAAGGTCTGTTGGAGTGGATTGTGAAATGAAACATGCGACTTTACCTCCATTTTTCTCAACATGTTGTGCCAAAAATTCAACTCTTTGTGCATCTGCTTTGTTAGTTGCATTAATTGTAAAGACTATTGCTTTTCCTGTAAAATCTGGTTGGTGTACATTTGGAGTAGTAGTTCCAATATGTGGTTTTACTGGATAAAATACTCTGTCCCCTGGAACTACTTTACCATTTAGGATTTTTGCAATCTCATCATCACACAAATTGAGAACCATCTCAGATACCTGTCCTTGAGAAAGAAATTCTCTATTTGCAATCATGTGGGATGTATTATTTTGAACTTTTTCAGCTATATTTTGAATTTTGTTTAATAGATTTGTAAATGTCTCAGHTAATTTTGAAATATCTTTTCCATTTGCAAGTTTTTCTGCTGCTTTGGTAATCCCTTCTTTGATTATTTTTTCATCTTCTCCTAATAATGGAAGTAGTTCATTGCTTGCAGCAGCTACTTCGGTTGGGATCAAATCCTCAAACCCACTAACTCTCATAAACTCTGATGCAGCTTTTGGATAGACTGTTTTGTAAATTCTATCTGAATGTACTGGTCCTGGATTTGTTGCAATGGATATGATTCCTTTTTCTGTTAATTCCCATGACATTGCCTCAGCTAGTCTRTTTTTTGCACCCTGAGCTGCMGTATATGGRCTTCTAAATCGGTATGGTCKTTGCTCTAGTGGTCTTTCTTCTGTAAAGAATGTTGAAATYGTAATAATTTTTCCTCCTTCTTTCATTACCCTTARTGCTTGYACTGATCCCCAAAATGTYCCAGTAAGRTGAATTCCAATTGTACTTTTGAATTCATCTARTGGTGCATTRGCAAAACAAGTYACTGGTCCTGAAACTCCTGCRTTRTTAATTAYRTAATCTAAATTRAYATTATCATTTTTGAGTGAATCAAACATYCCATTCATTGCTGATTCATCTGCAACATCTACTCCTGAAAAAATYCTAACTTTRGCACCACTATTATTTTGTGAAATAATCTCCTCTAACATCTTTGATGTTTCATCWARTGGCTCTCTTCTTCGTCCAAGAATAATTACTCCTGCACCATTCTCAACAAATCTTTTAGCAATGGCTCTGCCAATTCCTGTCCCACTACCTGTGATTAGAGCAATTTTACCTTGAAATTTTAACATCGATAAAATGTCCAAACTTTTATGATATTTAATTGGATTGGTGAATTACAGAATGATATTTTTTAATTCTTAAATCTGTGAATGTATCTATAATTCAATTCTTAAGCGATGATGATACTATTTGGTTATGGATGAGATGATGATTAGAGATACTATGGAGCAAGATATTTCTGATATTTTATCATTATTGTATGAGTTAGGACGCCCAAAACCCAAAGATTCTGATACAGATACATTTGAAAATCTAGTGACTCAATACATTACAGATTCTAATAAACAAATTCTTGTTGCAATAGATGAATCAAAAATAGTTGGAATGATGAGTATGATATTTTTACCACGACTCAATCGTACTACTMATGAGATGTATATTCCAGAATTAGTTGTTTTAAAAAAATAYCAAAATCAAGGAATAGGCAAAAAAYTAATCAACTATTGCATCACTATTTCAAAAGATAAAAAATATCATAGAATTAGACTAGAATCTGSAAATRYTAGACMAGAATCWCATCAATTYTAYAAACATTTRGGSTTTGAGCAGTCTGCAYTWWCATTTACWCTGAATYTKGAATRATWTTACTAGANNWRWRWWMYTTACAATGTTTTTAGAATTTGAACAATTTCASTCATTTCAAATGGTTTTTCAACTAGACGRACTTGTTGAGTTTTTTTCAAMTCYAWAATACAYTTGTCTGCTGAAAATGCAGTAAGCAATACAATATTTGCATTTCTATCAAAGATTTCRATTTCTTTTAATGYCTCACATCCATCTTTTTCAGGCATTCTWACATCCAAAAATACAATRTCTGGCATATRCTGTTTGTATTTYTCAATTGYCTCAAATCCATTTTTTGTGACAATTACTTGTAAACCTAAACTCTCAACCATATACGAAATCATATCACAAATCTCAAAATCATCATCAACTACTAGTACTGATTTTGTTTTTTGAGAATTTGATTCATTTGGCTTATTTACTAATATTGTATTCATTAATCCCACATTTGGAACTATATTATTTAATTTAAATGATTTTTTAAAATGATTATGCTTCATGATCTCTATTATATTCTCAAAGAATAGTTATCTGACTTGGAGATGCCTTCATTATTTTATAGTGTAATGCACTCCTAAATTTCCCTATTTCTTCATCTTTCATGGATGATGGGGGCATAAGTGAGTCCACTGCACCTAAATTCATAGCATCACGTATGATATCTGATTCATTTTCCCCATAATTACTAATGATTATTGAAGGGATTTTTTTATTATCTGCTAACAATTCAAGAAAAGTCAATCCATCCATGTGTGGCATTTCTAGATCCAATAGTATTACATCCGGTTTTTTGACTTCAAGCCGATTCATCGCATTATTCCCATCCATGCAGGATGTCATCATTTCACAATCTAAAAATGATTTTATTATATTTTCAAGAAATAGTCGCATTGATCTTGAATCATTTATTATCAAAATCTGTATTTTTGACATAATCTATTTTCTCATTCTAGTTTACAACACTCTGTTTGTTCATTTGATACAGTGCCACGATAATACCAAACCAAATTACTCAAGAACTTGGATTAATTACTAATCATCTAAAGATTGTATCTGACAGGGAGATTATAATTACAGATGGTAAATCCAGTGTTGAAGAATACGAGATATTTGCAAAAACTGAACTAAAAACTAAAAGTGAAAAAGAAGTTGAGTTATTGAAGTCCCTCTTCATTAATACCTACGGGGGTGGCGAGTTGGATTACTCTGTTATTGATCATCCATTCTAGCCCTTGGACAAAGTCATCTTCTGTGAGTAACCCTTCACCATACCATTTAGCGTTATTTTGAACCCAATCTGGAACTTTAGGTTTGATATCTTGGGCGTTATGTTCCTCATCCAATGATTTAGTATCTACAACTCTACGTTCTGTACTTTGTAGCTTAACAGTGGCACTATCATTTTCTATTGTTACTAATTCAGTTGTTTGTTTCAAAGTTTCCAACTCAATATTCAGTGCAGAATAAAATTCACTCATTTCATCCAAACCCGTTTGCACCTCATCTAACTCCATTATCATAATGTCAATGAATGATTCCACGTTATTACCTTCTAAATATACCCCAAAATTTGATTTTAGATCCATTAAATCTGCCCGTAGTTGTGTGGATACTGCAGATGTATTAGACTTTGATGAATTCCAGTTTTTTGATGAATATGCTTCTTGTACCGAAAATGCCAAAATGCTACCTGTGACAAGAACCGTCAACATTACTGTCAAAAATAATTTTTAGTTTAATTTGGCATGAAATAACACACTTAGTATACTAATAGTCTAGGTAATATGAATTTCATAGAAAATTAATGAATTTATTCATAATCCATAGTAAGATTACGAACATCAATAATCAATTTTTGTGAAATATTATCTACTTTAATGAATAACTTTGAAATTTAATAAAGAATAGTTACCATACAATAGTATGGGAATTTTAACTCAAGAGATTAAGGATTTTGTTAACAAACAGAGGATGGGTTTTGTAGCTACAGTCTCTCCTGACAACAGTCCTAACTTATCTCCAAAGGGAACCACGGTAGTTTATACTGATGAGCATCTGATTTTTACAGGAATAAGATCAGAGCACACTCTCTCAAATTTAGAAAAAAACCCACTAGTTGATATTAATGTAGTAAATCCGATAAAACGAAAAGGATATAGATTCAAAGGAACCGCAACAATCATTTCTGAAGGAAAGGAATTTGAGAATATTTTAAATCAATACAGAGATTTAGGCATTAAAAGTAAAGTAAAGGCAATTGTATTAGTTAAGGTCAATTCAGCAGAGCTAATCACATCTCCATTATATGATCTTGGGTTGTCTGAACAAGAAATAGAATCAGAGTGGACGCAACGTTATTCTTCTGATTAAAGATAATTTCTGGAGACTATTTGATTTTTATAATATTTTAGCTAAATCAAATAATCTTTTAATAATTTTTAGGATTAAATAAAATGCTGTTGTATTTGTAAAGTAAAATCAGAATATCTCTTAAATTTGATGAATTTAGATCATAGGTATGGAAAAAAAGTATTGTCAAGAACACCGCATCACTATAATGGAGTATGTCTTGAATGCAAAAAAATACTAACACCTGCAAATTGGTTTGACTACATATCAATGGATCAAAAGTAAGATTCAGAAAAAAGATACAATGAAACGTACTGATATTATTTGATGTTATGAAGTTTATTTGTTAAACATATTTCGTAATCTAACTACAGATTACAAATTTCAAGTTGGATTTACTAGATTAGCTTAGAAAAAATGACTACTGATTTTTGTATCCTGATGGGTTACAAAGATCAGTTATACTATGACCCATTTTTACAAAATGTTTTGTATTTTCATTGAATGCCTTGATGTTGTTTCTTGTTGTAGCAAATGAATCTGACATTGTTTTGCTTTGTTCTTGAGTTAGTTTTGTAGCAGAATCAATAGAGTCTTCAATGATTTTATGTGTTGCCTCTGGAATGGAATAGTTTACTCCATATCTTTTTGCAATTTCTTGTTGGGTAGAGATGGTTGAATTGAACATTGCTTTGCAAGAACGAGTCCATTCTAGCTGAAGGTTTTCTACGGATTGTCTGTATTGATGAAGATAGTCTTCCCATGCATCAAAGAAGTTGTTGATGTTATTATGGTAGTCATGTGGTATATGTTCTGATTCTTGAACATTGATTTGATTTGATTCTTGAACATTGATTTGATTTGATTCAGTTGGGGGTTCTTGGGTTGTTGGTTCTGATTCTTGAGTGGATTTACTCATGGATCTCTACTATGCATTATCATATTAATCAATATCGGGGAATAAACTTCTCATCTCACTGCCTTGTTATTTCAAAAATACTAAAGATAATACGATTTACAAAATTTCATAATCTATCTAAGGATTACGAAAAATTCTAAAATTAGTCAAGAAGCTGAATTAGTAGATTCATGTGAACTAGTACTTTCATTAGGGGTTAAATTATCATTAGAAATGCTACATACGCATTTATTTTTTCTACTTAAACTAGAACCACACGTAGGACAGAATTTCAATAAATAAAATTAACTTATTTTATATTTTAATATGATCTAAATTAAGATCTGTTTTGTAATCTTCCTAGAGTTTACTAATGAAAAGAAGGGTATCAAAAATTTCAAAGTATCATTAGCTTGAATTATAACACAAATGCGTAATCTCCATTATAATTACGAAAAAATACAAAAAAATTTGAATGGATTGGATTAGCCTGCCATTGGGGAATAAGAATGACTTCAAATATAATTAATCCTCAATTAATTTTATCGATCTTTAAATAACATTTTTGATAATAATAGAGTATGCCAATACTTGAAGACTTTTGTCATGACAAAGAACCAATTGGTAAGATAAGCCATGCAGATGGTGAAAACTTTCATTTTATTTGGCCATCACAAGGACTTATGGACGCATCAAAGAATGAACAGACATTAGATGCTTACAAAACAAACGGAGAAGAAATGGTGCCGATTGGTGTAAGTGGTACAATGGTTGCAGTTGATTGGGATACTTGTGTTGCAGATGGTGCATGTATTGAAGCATGTCCTGTTCGAGTATTCCAATGGTATAGAACTGAAAAAAATATTCCAGCAACTAAGGCAATTAATGAGACCTTTGAAGGAACAGGCAGTGATGAAAAAGAAGAGCGAAAAGATTTCTCAGATAAATCAGATCCAATCAGAGAACATGAATGCATCTGGTGTATGGCATGTGTATCTGTATGCCCTCCCGAAGCGATTCTAGTTGATCAAGGAAACCAAGAATGGCACGAGAAAGCAGCGGGAACATTTACAAAAATTGAAGCTGGTACTGCAAACCCACATTCACATGATTAAAGATTTGTTCTTCAACAAGAGACAGTATTAGTCATATTGTGTGAGAAATTAGAGAGATAACATTACTAGAATTTAAAAAAATATTGAATGGTAAAATCTATGCATGATCTTTATGCACTATTTTTAGAATGCCATTTATGATTTGGTTTTGTTCACTGGTATTGTCCATTGTTGCAAGTAGCAAAAATCCATCTTCCAATGGTACTGTTACCCTTTTCAATTTCTCATAAGCAGTTAATGTGTAAAGTCCCTTTCCAGTCTTTTTAAAATGTGGTGTTCTAGCATGTATCCATGCTTTAGCTGCATGTTCCAAACTTTCTTTTGTTTCTTCTGTGGTGAGAAACTTTTCAATACCTTCACTCTGCCCTGTAACTTCAATATCTCCAACCATGTTGCATATGGTCGTAAATCGGATGTTTTTATCATTGTCCATAATGGTGTCA
This sequence comes from Nitrososphaerota archaeon, assembly GCA_002317795.1. Lineage (GTDB taxonomy): Archaea > Thermoproteota > Nitrososphaeria > Nitrososphaerales > Nitrosopumilaceae > Nitrosopumilus. The sequence goes on along the minus strand of NVWC01000001.1, from coordinate 208,751 downwards.
ATGAGTTGTTGATGTTTCATTAGTATACTATGGTAATAATAACAGAAATACTTTGCGTGTTTGAATTATTTTTTGAATACAGGATGGAAAAAAATACTATAAGGAATGAAGAAGAAAGAATTACATGGGCAAAATATTGGCTGGTAAAATCTCAGATATACCGCCAGGCCAAATGTTAAAAGTAGAATCAGAAGGAAAGGAAATTCTAGTAGCTAATGATAATGGAAACTATTTTGCAATGGATGATACCTGTACTCATCAGGGTGCAAGTCTTTCTGAGGGAACCTTAGACGGCTCTACTGTAACGTGTCCTTGGCATAGTTCAACATGGGATTGTAAGAATGGTAAGCTAATTGCATTTGCTTCAGAGCTAAAGGATTTGGCTTCATACACAGTAATAGTAGAATCCGATAACATCTATGTAGAGATATAACTTTGTCTCTACTCCATTTTTAGTTCATTCTTGGTTCGGCCAAAGTATATGAAAAATTAGTTTATTACTCCAATGTCATATTTGATCCAATTTTTACACCAATAGTAGGTTTAACAACTTTGAATTTTTTTCCACAATGAAAACACAAGTGTATTTTGTGAGGCTTGATTGCATATTTTCCCTCATCTAGATGTTGGCCATGGCAAAAAGGACAGAAAACTGTGACTTTGATTTTATGGACCTTCATTTTTTAGATAATTGATCACGAAAATCTTTTACATGATTACGTAAAATCTCATTCAAGACCTTAGAGAAGATACAAGAAGCATGTTCTTGCTGAATTAGTTTGGCTTGACGAAGTTGATTTTTTTTAATCCAAATCATCATCAATCATTATAGTTACACGTTTTGCCATGATATAATTAATCATTTCATTCTTTTATACCGTAGGTGTTTTATCAGGCCAGAAATGCGTAATCTCTATAATGATTACACAATTTGTTAGCTGCATCTAATTAGTTGAATCTAATTTTCAAACCACTTAAATGAAATTTTAACGTATAGCATTCAATGAAAATTGAGTCATGTAGAAAATGTGGGAAAAAATTAGGAATTAAAAAAAAATGTGAATTGTGCAACGAGCCAATTACATTCCAATGTGTAACATGTAATTATTTGACAGTTGAACAATTGCATTTTCAGTGCAGCATACCACTCTTAGTACAAACTAGAAGGCAATAAAATGATAATACAAAACGTGCAAGATGAAAACTCTTGCATTCATTTAACATCATTATTTGATGATAATACAGGCGAGCAAATTTGCAGAAAGTGTGGGCAGATACTTGATAACAATATGGTAGATTTCTCCTATGATGGATTTGACGAAGATTTTAAAAATTCAAGAACAGGACCAAAAATATCTATAACAATGCATGATGGAGGTCTTTCTACTATTATTGGAAGATCTAATTTTGACTCTAGTGGTAAAGCTGTATCTTATGGTATGAAAGGAGCGTTAAATAGAATGAGAATGTGGGACTCAAGAAGTAAATCTCATGGCTCTGCTCACAGAAATCTTACCGTTGCCCTTTTAGAAATAAACAAACTCAAAGAAAAAATGTCCTTATCAGATGCAATTATTGAAAGAGCTGCATATTTTTACAGAAAAGCATCTGAGAAAAAATTGATACGTGGAAGAACAGTTGAGGGAATTGTTGGAGCATGCATTTATGCGGCTTGCAGAGATTTGGGAACTACCAGAACCATAATTGAAATTTCAAAATGTATGGAGGAGAGAAGAAATATCATAGCAAAAAGTTATCGATTATTGTTCCAACAGTTAAGTCTAGAAGTTCCTGTTCCAGACTCAACGTCAAGCATAATTAGATTCTCAAATAATCTAGAATTACCTGAGAAAGTAAAAAGAGATGCAATCTTTATCCTCGATACTCTAAAAGAAAACAAAGTTGTTGCTGGAAAAAAACCAGATGCAGTTGCAGCTACAGTAGTCTATATGGCATGTATCAAAAATAATGAAAATATATCTCAGCACAAAATATCAAAAATATCAGACATAACTAACGTGACCATACGTAATAGACTTAAAGAATTTACAAAATATGTGCCACTTGTTTAGAAATTAATTTAAATCATTGAAGGTAAGATTGTTATTAAAAATACGGGCAGAGTGTTAAACTAATTTTGTAAATCCAGCTTACAGATTAAATTTTGATTGACCAATATTCGGTAAATCTATTTTGGCGTGCAAACCAATAATCATACCTCACCCCATTTAGGGTGTCAATGTGATCTGACAAATCGCGTTCAAGGATTATATTTTCATGTAATCTTTTTAGGGTTTAGATTTATAGAAAGTATATCTAAAAGATAATGTGCTAAAAGTAAAAGTAGAGAAAATTATCAAAGCTAAAAAAGATAAAGTTTTTTTCACTATGACAGACTTCGAAAACCTTCCATCAAAACTTCCCCAAATATTCAAATCTGTAAAGATTATCTCACGAGAAGGTAATTCCATCATAACTGAAGAGTTTGTAAAAATAGCTAGAAGAGATATTACACAAAAGGTAAAACATGTAATCCAACCCACAGAAAAACATGAAGTCTTTATTCTAGAAGGAGATGCAAAGGGCAGCCACATAGTTGAAAGTTATGAAGAAACTAGTGAGGGAACAAAAATAATTGTTGAAGGTGACTTCAAGTTAGTAGGTACATTGAATCTTTTAGGCTTTTTTGCTAAGAAGGAAATCGAAAAAAGTATCAATGAAGTAATGGACAAGTTTGCTAAGATTCTTACTTAATAAAAAAAGAATTCAAAATGATTATGAAATTGGACTTTCATACTTGCTTTAGAACCAAGATATCTCCGTCTTTTACATTATAATTTACCAATGCTCGATCGGGGTCAAAATCAATMTCTGGTAATGTTTGTTGGTGTAAAGTAAATTTACTATCTTTTGGCAATCTAAAATGTACCTTTAATGCAAGCATAACGTCTTTTACACGAGTTGATTTCTGAAAGGTCGTTTCCCAATCCCCCTTTGTTGTTTTTAAATTTACAGTGACTTGGTTTGCCATCAATAATAATACACTTAGGTGATACAAAATGATTTAGTAAAATTGGAACAGAGTTTAATATTGGAATTTATAGAATTAGTTTTCAAACTCGCGTCTACATGGTTACAAATTTGAATGGTCTAACAGGAACATAGATTATGTTTTTGCTTCATATCATGTGTTTTGTATATTCTAAATGGGCATAAAAGCAACATATAGAAATTATTCATACAAATTATCAGTATTTGGTACATACTATTTTGATTAAGTCATGAGTAATTGGAACTATCGCCAAATGACCGCCCTCAAAGACAGGTTATACTTTCAATGTGTACTAGTGTGAATAATCATGAAGTATAAGTCTAGAATTTATCCCAATTTTGATTACTGTAGTGTAATTTCAAATAATTTTTTCAAAAAATCAAGAAGCCAAACATAAAAGTTGGATAGCAACTAGCCAAACCCAAACTTTGATCCTGTGATCATTGTCCACTGACAGCAAAATACGCTTACAGATTGACCAGTATAGCGTAACAATCTGTGATCTGGTTTAACACATCGGTGTTTTCTTCAGTTTATTGCTACCCAAGTAATATACACGATAATATAATAAAAAGATGATCGTGTTTTCTAAGAAAATTAATGGTGCGATCAATTTCTATCTGAATGCCAAAATTCTTGATGTTGTGTTGGAGTAATTTTGAAGTAATTTTGAAGTAATTTTGAAGGTACCTACTCTATTATACGTGACCAGATATCCCAATATTTTTTGTATTCAGTGTGCTTTTACAACAAGATATATCATTACAGTGAATGTTTCACTAAGTTCTAGGAGTGGTTTTTTTAAAACTACCTAAGAATATCCATATATCCTGATAATCATAATGTATGAGTATGTCTAATCAAACTAACTCTGTGAAACAGAATATCCTAGATTGGTGTAATGAAGAAAAAATTCAATGTGTAGATAATGGTAATGCAAATCAACAATTTATTTGGTATGTGGATATTGATGTTAATCATATCATATTTCATCAAATGGTAAATTATCCAGATAGAATCACCATTCAAGCACAAATTGATATACCAAAAGAAAAACAGGGGTGTCTTGAAAATGATAAAAATAAAAAAAGTGACTTATTGTTGAAATTAGAAACACTAGCAACCATATTTCGTGTTAGTGTAAAATTCATAGAAAATGATGAGCATATTTTGATTAGAGTTAGACCATTCAAACCACATTATAGTTCTACAATGACTAAAGTAGAATTTCTTGAATATAGGGAAAGAATGTCAAATATCAAATCTACTTTAGAAAATCATCTTTTTATCGCAATAGGTAATGAGTTTCAATTACAACAAAATCAACAATCACAACCAGACGCAAGTGATGTTGGTATTTTATAGTTAGTTCTAAGAGAATCAGTATTCACAAATGAAAATAAAGATACATTAAATGATGATTCAAAAACAAAAGAAATTCTATTAGAAAAATTAATGCCAAAAGAAAATGATACTGTAATTATTGCATCATCAAATGATCCTTTTGTTGCAGAAATCTCTGCAATTAATTCAGTATTATGTACACTTGCAATTAGTTAGATAGTTTTTTTGTAATTCCCTTACAATTCTATAAGGTCTGCGTTATGTGATTCACAAACTGGACAATGTTTTCCTGCTGATGTGGTAGCTTCGGGGGCAAATAGGCAGCCACAATCAGAACAAACGTAAATCCTCCTTAATGTTTTAGTCATGATGAAGTTGTTCAGTTATTGATTACTGTTATTATGCTCAGACAAATCCTGAATCATTATTTGCTCTACACTTGTCAATTCCGAGTGAATTACACAAATCTGATCCATAATTTCGGGATAGGATTTTTCTTCATCAGCCATTTTTTGAATGTTCTTCATATGATCTGCTATTCCTGCTAGTTTTACTTGAACTGTAGGTAACAAATGATGAACCATGATATGATTACGACTCTAACATATTTAAAAAATCATGATTTGAATCCTATAAGATTTGAGCTGTTTTGGTCCGTCAAAGGATCTATGTGTTTTAGATCAATACTCTTTTTATCATCAATAATATGTAGATATGATATATTTTGTTTGAAAAACGACTTGTAAAAATCGTGACTAAATTAACTTCAAGTAGATAAAACTAATCTGACTAACTTTATTTGTAGGTAAGATTCATAATTTTTTATGCATGATTCAGAGCCTGATACATTTGTCTATAAAACCTGGCCTGAGAAATACAGTGATATGTTAAAAAATATTGGTATWGATTCCAAATCAAAAGAAATTGGAACTGATGAAATTGAAAAAGGTGATTATTACAGTAGATATTTTTCTCAAACTCCAAGAATGGTAACTAACAAGGGATGTCTTGATGTCAAAAACTCTAACATTGATGTCATACAAATAATTCAAAAGGGATAATGATGCAAGATCCAAATCCACTCCCTTGGGGCGCACAAGATAGATTTCAAGCACATTTTATTGTAAAAAAAGATCCTGGTTTAAATGATATTCGATATGTTGCAAAAACTAAACTTACTACTCGTGGTCATTTTGGCTCAAAAACAGTAGCTAAAGTTGAATGGGATGGTGGAGATGGATTGACTACTTTACTAAATGGAGATTCTGAGTTAAATGAAATGATTGCAAAACAAACAGTCAAAGATGCAACAATCTATGTTGAACCTACTGATAATGTAATTAGAATCAGAGGTAAATGGGATAATCATATTGCTTTTGGAATTTCAAAAGAACTTTATGAAATTTATGATAAAATTGCTGGACACATAAAGGCAGTTTAGGCTTTCCACCAATCTAAGGCAAGAAAATCTACTTTATCTTTACCTTTTGGAATTGCTAAAATGAATTGTTTTCTAACTGATGTTGCTAGTCTTCCTGCAAGAACAATTCCAGTTGATGTGATTGATTCACTTCTATTATACACTTGAATCAAAAATGGTGCATGATCAATTCCAGGACCTTTTTCATAAACTGCAAAATCACAACCAAATTTTATTCCTGGATTAATTATGTACCCTTTATCTCTAAAGTTTTTGTAAACTAGATATTTTTTATCAAATTCATGAACCTCTTTTTTACAAATTTCAATCATTTGYTTTACAGTTAATTTTTGTTTTRATTTTGTAATRSTWATTTTCTTTTTYTCTAAAAGGTATAATCCYTCAATTAAATCTAAAATTAATGGYACATCTATTTCTTCAATTTTTGGTTTTGGCATACCAATTGGTTTTCCRTAATATCCTTGACTGAAAAGTTTACGTGAATCCTCAATATTCCAAACAATGATTCTATTCTCAACTAGTTCACTTTTCATAAATTTGTGAAACTAGTAAACGTATATGAATTCTCTAGTTGGGTATGATAAAAATAAAGTAAAAATAGAATTGTATTTTTTTGGTTATAGACTTAATGCTAATAATATGAAAGAATCAGAAACTCTTTGGCATTTATCTGCCATTTCCTCAATTCCCTCAATTACATCTTTAATTAACAGCAATTCTTTTGTGTTTGTTACTTCAGATAGAAGTTTTATTGTTGCCTCTCTGTATTTGATGTCAATTTCTCTTTCAATTGTTTGTGTCTCTTGAGCTAATTCAATTGCATTTGCAGTGTTTGTAGTCAAACTTCTAATAATTTCATTGAGTTTGTACACTTCATCTACTACTAGTTCAATTAATTTTGTAATGTCTTTGTCAAGTTTTGCAGCTTTTAATGTGGCTGGTTTTACGTTTGAGAGTTTGAATGCAATGCCTGTAATGTAACCTGCAATCTCATCCATAGTATATGCTGTGTTTAGAAGATTTTCTCTATTCATGATTAATCCTCCAACATCTGCTACTTCTCGTGTGATTTTTCTTCTGAGATTTTCAACTTCTTCCTCTATTGTTGAAATTTGTTCTAGAACGTTTTTGATCCCTGTCTTTTCTTTTTTCATCATAAGATCAGGTAGTGTTGCAAGTTCTCTGGCAGCATTTAGAATTCTGTTAATTTCGTCTTGTAATACTGCTATAGCCTTTCTTTTTGCTTGAACTTCAAGTTCTCCGCTATACATAACAAAAGCCAAACCTCCCTCAGGTAATTTAAATCATCTATGCTTTTTGATGTYTTTTGAGCATGATCAYATCAAATTTTTGTCATGTGCAATCTTATTTTGTCCTTTGAATAGYGTGATCAMTTCCTCATTTGTTGATGCATCYTCTACTGCTTTCTCCATTCTTATTTTTCCAGTAAATTTTGGAAATCTTAATGCAAGACCTGTATCTTTTCGAATTTTRTTTTTTGCTGCTTGGTGAATTGGACTWAGTGTAATATCTGATGCAACTATCTCAATTACTAGTTCTGGCTCAAACCATACATCTGCCTCCATTTCACTATCAATTCGTGGATTTTTTTTGATTGTTACTTTGGGATGTAAAATTTGATATAATTGATCTAGACTTTCATCTGAAAATCCAGTACCCACTTTACAAATACTTGTGAATGTATCCTCGTCTTCCTCATATGTTGCAAGTAATAGTGTTCCATAGTTACCTGTTCTTCTACCCTTTCCAAAATACCCTCCAATCACTACAAGATCCAAACTATCCCCAAGTTCATTTTGATATTCTCGTTTTAGTTTCAACCAGTGACTTCCTCTAGAGCCTGCGCGGTATGGCTTGTCTAGTATTTTTAGCATCAATCCTTCACTTCCTGCATTAATACTATTTTCAAAAAACTCTTCAATGTCATTTTCATTTTTTACTATAGTCATTGGAATATGTTTTGCATAATCATCTTCACTAACAATTTTTTCTAGTTTCGCTCTTCTTTCTTTGTAGTTTAATTCTAGGCAACTCTTTCCATTACAAAATAAAATATCAAAAAAATTAACTGTGATAGGATATTGTGTAACTGCTTTTTCTATTTTGTATTTTCTACGTCTATGCATTAATTCTTGGAATGGTAAAAATTCTCCTGTATTCTCATTAATTGCTACAGCTTCTGCCTCCAAAATTACATTATCTGCATGAATTGTTTTAGGAATTTTCTCAATTATATCTGGATAATAACTTGAAATATTTTCTAAACTCCTTGAAAATAAAACTACTTTATCCCCTTTAATGTGAAGTTGTACTCTCTCACCATCTAATTTGTATTCCGCAGCAAATTCATTTCCCATTTTCTCGATTGCTTCTTTTTCACTCTTTACTCTATCTGCAAGCATTGGTCTGATTGGATTAAATAAAATCATTTCAAATTCTTTAATTCCATCAATTCCCTTACTTGCAATAGTTTCTGCAACCTTTCCCAAGTCACTTGAGACATTGTATGCGTACTGCAAAATTTTCCTATTCTCTTTATCCCCTGAAAATGCAATTGCTAATGCATCCATAACGGTATTTTCTGCTACTCCTAACCTCAGAGTACCAAGTAATAGTTTTAGGATAAATTTTGCCTCAACTGGTGATGCGTCATTTAATAATCCTGCAATATACACCATTTTCCTATTCTGAGTTTTCATTCCTTCTAGTTCTGCAATTGTAAATAGAGTGTCATAKACWCGCTCGATTGTAATRTCTTGTACCATGAATGTGGTYTGYTCTTTTTGCTCTAAAATTATAGAAGCTGCATGRCCCAAGTCMCCGCATTTTTTGTATTCATTTTCAATTTTTTTTATTGCCTCATCAGTTCCAGCTGATTTTGCAATTGCACCWATTGCTAATCTTTCTGCAACTCCTAACTCYACTCCTTCAAAGTCTGGTCGAAGTTTTCCTTGTAGCAGATATACTATTTTTGCAATAACATCCTGTGGTGTTTTTTCAAATAACTCCACTAAATACTGAGTTAACTCTAGTCGCTTTCTAGTTGATTCCATTTTGTTAAATGAATCAGCTAAAATAGAAAACTCCATTCTAATCCTCTACATAATCCTGAATAAAAGTCTGAATCTTAGATGTATCGGAATATTGTTGGTTTATCTAACTTTGGAACATCAGATACTAGTGCAAAATTGTATAATGGGTGGGATTCTTTGTACTGTTTCATAAAACTCCATGCAACACCATGTGTTTTGAATTGTGTTCTAATCCCATCAATCTGACTTTTTTTGCCAAACACATCAAAGACTACTACTGAATATTGTTTAGGACGACTATGAGGTTTTGCTTTCAAAAACCACGCAAATGCAAATATCAGCACTGCTCCTAAAATCATATATTCTCCTGCTAGTTTGAAAAATGTGATAATGACTCCTGGAATGGTATGCCCAAATAAGACAATCATAAAATTTGAAAATGAAATTACTGCTAGTCCTGTAATGAGATATGTTTTCCAATCAAATACTATTTGAAAGACATTTTTCATATATTTAGAATAATTCCTTTTTTGATTTAACTATTTCTTATGATTTGAAAATAATATGTTATTAATCAGGATCTTCGTAATTTTGTTTYTTCACACCRCTAGAAAYATTACCCTCTATTGGTTTCATTTTACTTTCAAGAACACTCATTCTTGCCTTGTATCCTTCTGCATACTCTAATTCTGATGGAACTAGTGTTGCTGGATGGAAGAATCCTTGACTTCGCATTGTTATTGCTTTCTTTGTAGCAATTTCTCTAATGTAATCCCAATCTGGAGTTGAGAATCCATCAAATGGACCTGTAAATTTTCCATTATGCATACTAAACACTAAAGCCTCAACTATTGGAATGCAGAAATTAATTGTTGCAGCAGAATTTAGTTTAACTGGCATTAATGGCATGTTATGACTTCCTCTCGTATTTCCTGAAACAAAATGTGGATTACTAAATGCACTTCCAACTTCTTCAGTAGCTGGGAACATTTTTTGTGTTCTAACCAAACAAATAGGATCATCTTTTCCAACATAAGTTCCTGCAATGTTGTGTAGTCTATSMGTTGATGCTGCAAGAATTGGTTCTCCRTCTTTGGTTGTGACTGTATCTACAACATATCTACTAGGATACATTAGTGCTGCTTCAATKGTTGGTTTGTCTTGCCATAGTTCAAGTTTTGCAACTTTACCTTCTTCYACATCCATGATATTCATAATTACGCCACCTGCAAGGTTTTGGTTTACRATTAATCCTGTGTTACTAAGTGAGTCTACAAACATTCTATAAATTGGATAATTGAATGCACCAGGYTCTGTCTTGTCTGCTGCAAATACTGTAAATGCTTCATTTTGTCTTTCTTCAAATTCCATCTCTGCAACTCCTGGACCCATACCCTTTACATTTCCTGAAAAAGAATCTTTTAGCAAGTCTTGACCTGCACCATATAATCCCTCGTCTTTTGCAACTTGAGTTCCTGCCATGAATGCATCCCATGCCATTTTGTGAATTTTTTCATTATCGACTCCATGGGTGTGAGACATTACGATGTGAGTGTCATCTCCACAATATCCAATATAATAATCAATTAACAGATCTGATGAATTCTTTACAGTATTTCTTATTGCTTCAAGTAATCTATCACTTGGTTTTGTATGTCCCCCAACTCCACCAACATCTGCTTTGATAACTGATACTGTGATCTTCATATCTTCGATCACAACCACCTTGATTTATGTGCTTTTGGAAATTAATTTGATCTAAAAATATTTGAAGAAAAGTGATATTTTTTTCAAAAATTCATAACAGTAATAAATCCCTTTTATCGCTGGTGTCATATGGCAGACAAACCCCACCTAAACATGATTGTAACAGGTCACATTGATAATGGAAAATCAACAACAATGGGTCATTTCTTAATGGATCTTGGTGTTGTAGATGAAAGAACTATTGCAGCACATGCAGAAGAATCAGAAAAGACTGGAAAAGGTGATACTTTCAAGTATGCTTGGGTTATGGATAATATTAAAGACGAAAGAGAAAGAGGAATTACAATTGATCTTGCTTTCCAAAAATTTGAATCAGCAAAGTATTTCTTTACTTTGATTGATGCTCCTGGTCACAGGGACTTTATTAAAAATATGATTACTGGCGCCTCTGAAGCAGATGCAGCTATTTTAGTACTTTCAGCTAAAGAAGGTGAAACTGATACTGCAATTGCTGCAGGTGGACAAGCAAGAGAACATGCATTCTTACTAAAAACACTCGGTGTAAGTCAACTAATTATTGCAATCAACAAGATGGATGCAGTTGATTATAAAGAGGACGCATTCAATGTAGCCAAAGAGAAAGGTCAAAACTTGGTTAAATCTGTAGGTTACAAACTAGACGATGTAGCCGTTATTCCAGTTTCTGGATGGAAAGGTGATAATTTAGTTAAGCAATCTGAGAACATGTCGTGGTATACTGGAAAGACACTTCTTTTAGCATTTGATGACTTTAAAGTACCGGAAAAACCAACTGGTAAACCATTACGTGTTCCAATTCAAGATGTTTACACCATTACTGGTGTCGGAACTGTACCTGTAGGTAGAGTTGAGACTGGAACTATGAAAGCAGGTGAGAAAATTATTGTAATGCCTTCAGGTGCCCTTGGTGAAATCAAATCCATTGAGACTCACCATACTGAAATGCCATCTGCAGAAGCAGGTGACAACATTGGTTTTAACCTTAGAGGTATTGAAAAGAAAGATATCAAAAGAGGCGATGTTCTTGGAACCCCTGATGCACCACCAAATGTTGCAAAAGAATTCAAAGCACAAATTATAGTAATTCATCATCCAACAGCAATTGCTCCTGGTTATACTCCAGTTATGCATGCACATACTACACAAGTAGCAGCAACTGTTACAGAATTTCTCCAAAAGATAAATCCTGCAACTGGTGCAGTTGAGGAAGAAAATCCAAAGTTCCTTAAAGTTGGAGATTCAGCAATTGTAAAAATTAGACCGGTGAGACCAACTTGTATTGAAACTTTCAAAGATTTCCCTGAGATGGGTAGATTTGCACTCCGAGATATGGGTGCAACTATTGCGGCAGGAATTGTAAAAGAAATCACAGAATTCTATAAACCATAGGCGATTTTATGACACAAACTGCTCGCGTCAAACTAACATCAACTAATCTGCCAAAACTAAATGGAGTTTGTGGCGAAATTATGGGTATAGGTAAAAAAACTGGTGTCAAAGTTAAAGGTCCAACCCCACTTCCTGTAAAAAGATTACATGTTGCAACCAGAAAATCACCATGCGGTAGTGGTACTGAAACATATGAAAAATGGGAAATGAAAATGCATAGACGAATTATCAATATCAACGCTGATGATAAAGCAATTAGACAATTAATGAGACTCAAAATTCCTGAYGATGTCTACATTGAATTRTCCTTGACCTAATTTGRTATCCTTAAATTATCGAAATTTTGATGATAAACATGGTTGAAGAAAATATTGANNNWGAAGTAGAAGAAACYCYTGTTGAGACTTTTGAAGTAAATTAYTCTTGTCTTAGATGTGGAACTAGTGTTTCAAATACTGAATTATCTAGATTACCTGAAATCAAATGTATTTGTGGATTTAGAGTATTTACCAAAGATMGACCACCTGTTGTMAAAACAATAAAAGCAATCTAAATTATCTRTCTTTTTTGTAACTATGCTCTCTTTGTAAATGHGTTCTCATATCTTCCATGTTTGAGAAATACTTAGTACACTCTTTACAATCATACTTCAAATCTTTTCCATGAATAATTTCTTGATGATTCATTAATTCTTCTTCTTTTGAAAATTTTTTGTTACAHACATTRCATTTACTTTTTTTAAAAAATCCCACTTTAYCCAAACTCTGCTTTTTTCCCATCCCAACATGTTCTACAAAGCTGACCTTCAACCTTCCATGTTCCTTTTGGATTGTATCTAATTAATCCCATTTTTGCTCCACATAATGCACAGAAATTTTTCTTTTTMCCAAAATTTTCTTCTTTTTCATCAAAACATRTTTTGCATAGCAATCCRTCCATRTCCCATTGCCATCGTGGTTCCCACAAATCTGTAATTTTTTGAGTGTTTTTACATAGAACACATGGTTGTCGTACTTTTCCTTCATAGTATTCCTTTGATTTATCAAAATGACAATCACCACATAGTAGGCCTTTGATGTTCCACTCTTTTTTTGGTTTGTGTTTATGCGTTAGTACTTTATCACATACTGCACAATTTTTTGGCTTTTTGCTAAATAACCCCATATCTTTGAGAATTTATGATGTGACATATTCTATAAATGTAAACAAAATAAAAATATCAAAAAATGACTCTATTTGTTTAAGATTTTCTCAAGAGCTTGACTTGCGTTAAGCATTCCATTCCTCTTTGCAAACTCTTCGATCATTTTGAATTGYTTTTCAGTAAAACAAACTGGCATTGAACGGTTTTCCATGAATATCATTTGAATTTTTAACTAATATCTTTTTCTCTTGAAAATTAGATCATATTTTCTCCAAATTCATATATTTTTCAGAGCTGTAATTTCATTCTGTGAATGAATATAGGGTGAATTCATTATTAATATTAAAAATGAGTTTAGGGCTTAAGGTCAATTCTGATGCAGACTTAGACGACAGCCCATCTTGCTTAATCTCAGTTATTTGTATAAACTGCTATCCGCAATTAMATTATGTCAAATTTGGTAWTGTGTTCTTGTTTGATCTTTGTAAACATTCATCATATCAGTTTGATCAAAATAAAATACCATAATACTATCTAGTCATTTCTTTTAYTTTAHACAARTCTGCGACTTATACTAAAAAANCTGAGGATAGTTTGCCCTCTGTTTTTTACTATTTTAAAATATRATTTATGATTTRTTTTCATTTTGAAYCHTCATYATGTTTTTTATCCTGAAACGACAAAGATCCTTATACYATTTTTGATTATAGTATATTGCAGACNANCACTAATGATAGTTGGGCACTTTTCCTAACTATCATTGGCTATATTCTAAAATTGKTTTACAAATTATTTTTTTCTAGAATTGTATCTTTTAGTAATATTTGGAAAGATATTTCAAACCATTTTTTCTATAATTATTATGGTAAAAAAACGTCAAATCTTAGTAATTGGAAATAACACAAATGGATGCACTCCAAAACATGAAAAAATTGCATATGATATTGGAGTAGAAATTGCAAAATCTGATTCTGTATTAATTACTGGTGGATTAGGCGGTGTGATGGCTGCAGCATCTCGTGGTGCACATGATGCAAATGGATTAACCATTGGAATAATCCCTCAAGATGATCCATCTGCTGCAAATGAATTCTGTGATATTGTTATTCCAACTGGAATGGGACTTACTCGTGACTATCTTAATGCCCTTAGTGCTGATGGTGTAATTATTGTAGGTGGTGGTTCTGGCACTCTATCTGAGGCATGTGCATCATACATGTACAAAAAACCCATGGTTGCAATTAGAAATTTGGCTAGTGCAGTTGAACCATACATTGATGATTATATTGATCATCGAAAAAATATTAAAATTATTGGAGTTGATACTCCTCAAGAGGCAGTAAAGAAAATTTTAGAATTGATTATTTCATGACAGTAAGAAATTGTGTTATGGGTTTATCCATGCTTGTTTTTTGCAATCGCTCATTAATTGTTTTTAGAATATCTTGATAGGCGTTTCCAAATAACTCATTTAATATTATTTTGAGAAATTCTGGATGTTTTAGAGAATCTGAAATTTCACAATTATACTCTTTTTTTAGTCTGGTTTTTACTAGTTCTAATTCTAAATTTCCCATTTTAAGAAGTGCATGTTCTACAGATAATGCGATTAATTCTTTTATCATCTCATCATCGTTTAACATGAGAAAACATGCTTTTTCCATTATTTAAAATCATAATAAATTATTTTGTCCTTGAGGATTATTTGATCTAGACAAAAATTACTTTTCTGGTTTTACAAATTATTGCATAGATACAAGCAATGGATCTGGTTTGTAAAACTCTCCGTGCTCATTTGCTAATTTGTTTAATTCCTCCACAATTTTATCAATTCCAATCTTTTTTGCTGTTTCAAATAGTGGCTTTTTCAAACCTAATCCTAATTTTGCGGCTTTTTCGATTTCTTCAATATCTGATGCTCCATTTGAAATGAGCCATGCTGCATTGTTTAGAATATTTGCTACAATCTGAATTGGGTTGCATTTGGCAGCTAGTTCCTCTGAAAGTGAAACTCGTTCATATTTACCATCTGAATATTTGTAATACCCTTCACCTGATTTTTGTCCTAATTTTTTACCATCAAACATTTTTTCAACTAGCGGGTGTGGATTTATTACTTTTTTATCTCGTAAATACATCTCAGTTGTTGCTTTGTGAATTACATCCATTCCAGTAAAATCTGCCAACTCAAATATCCCCATAGGAAAACCAAGTTTGAATTTTACAGCAGAATCAATTTCCTCTAATGTTGCACMTGTTCTATCTTTAAGAAAACAAGCTTCGTGAACCATTGGGATAAATAGTCTATTGATGATAAATCCTGGAACATCTTTTCTACATACTACTGCTACTTTRTTGACTGAATTGACATATTCTAGAGTCAAATCTGTAACTTCTTGACTAGTTTTCTCGCCTGGAATCACTTCAACTAGTTTCATTAATTGTGGTGGATTGAAAAAATGAATACCAATGAATTTTTCAGGACGGGATGTTGTATTTGCTATTTCTGTAATTGGTAGTGTACTTGTATTTGATGCAAATATCACTTCAGGTGCTGCAACTTTATCTAATTCTTCATAGACTTTTTTCTTTAAATCCATTATTTCTGGAACTACCTCGATAATTAATTCTGCATCTTTAACGGCATCACTCAAATCCACAATTGGTGTGATTCTTGAAAAAATTGAATCTCCTTCTTCTTTTGAAATCTTTTCTTTTGATACTAGTTTATCTATACTCCATTTTATTTTCTCCATTGCTTTATCCAAAAATTCTTTTTTAATATCACGTAATACCACATTATATCCTGCAGTTGCTGAGACTTGGGCAATTCCATGTCCCATAACTCCTGAACCTAAAACTGTGATATTTTTTACTTTCATGTTTTTCAAAAAACTGTGTTTACTTTTTAATGTATTTGATGGGTCCAAAATTCATTATTTATGATCACTGGAATTATTCCTAGATCTATTACTATTTGCAAAAACCCTAGTTAACCGTGTATTTTCAAATGATTAAAAATTTCATGTTTATTTTTTTAAACAGACAGTAAATTATTAAATAAAATTAGGTAAAATCATTGTGCAAAAACAAGAATCAACTGATATTGAGACTATCCATACTCTAAACGAATTACGTTTTATTCAAAAAATGAATAAATCCCTCACAAATGTGTTAAATGATAAAATTAATCAAATTGAAAAATTAAACAAACACCTAACTGAGCAAAATTCAAAAAAAGATGATTTTATCAGTATTGCAACGCATGAATTAAAGTCCCCAATTCATCCAATTCTTGGATTTGCAGAACTTGCAAAAACTGGAATTATGTCTAATGCTGAGGCATGGRCTGGTGTAGTTGAGATGGCAACTCAATTACAAAACCTAATTGGCGTGATTTTAGATGCAAACCATATTGATAGAAATTCATTAAAATTAGCATTTTCAGAAATTAATCTTAAAGATATCATTACTCAAAAAGTAATGATTTCAAAATCTTCTCCTGACTGCATGGTGCCAATTTTATGTGAATTAGGCGATGATATGATTATTTCTGGTGATGAAGTTCGTTTAGGTGAGGTATTTCAAAACCTTCTAAATAATTCAGTAAAATTTACTGAAACTGGACTAATCAAAGTTTCAGGACATGTTGATAAATTAAATAATGAAATACTCATAAAATTTTCTGACTCTGGTGAGGGAATACCTGATGAAATTAAACAAAATATTTTTGAAAAATTTGTTACCAAAAATACAGATTCTCAAAAACCAGGAACAGGCTTGGGATTATTTGTATCCAAAGGAATCATTGAATCTCATGGTGGAAAAATTTATGCAAATAATAATTTGGATGCTGGTGCCACTTTTACCATCATTCTCCCTATCACTCCATTAAAATCTCACCAATAGTTTTTCATTACCATTTTCATATTTTGATTTTAAAAATTTCTGAATATTTTCCTGTACAAATTTACAATAACTTCTTCTTATCTTTTTTTCTATTTGTTCATTTTGATAGAACACTCATTTATGTTAAATATAATTAAATAATTTATCGATGACAATTTTATAGGTAGCAATTGGGCTAGGGATAGTCTGTGTAGGTTTTCTGATTAGAAAATATATGAATACTGCCAAATATGATTATGTACAATTGAATTTACATTGTAAAAATTGCGGCGATGTTACAAATGGATTAAAATGTACTCAATGTGAGCATGAAAAACCAGCTAAAAATTATTAGAAATTGAGAAAATTTGTAAAATCAATGTTTTACAATTAAATTATTTTTAGAATAAATTTAAAAAAGATGAAAATATTTTATTTTTCAATTATTGATTGTATCTACATCTTTTGTTTCTGAAGGGTTATCTCTGATTTTGTTGGCAATTAGCATTGTAAACACCATGTTTAGGCTTGATTCTTTGAAGCATATCTAAACTAGTTTGTTCATTTTGAACATTTAGTATCATTTTTAATGTATTTTGAATTTTTAGTAAATAATGGGTTTGTTTAAGCGTAAAAAAGACGATGAAAATAACACAAAATGTGATACCTGTGGAACTGAACTACATGATCCTGAGCGATTAAAAAGACATATGAAAAAAGCCCATGGAAACGTACCTGCAAAGAAAATGGATCCTAATGCTGGGGATGGCGGAACTTGGTAGATTGGAATTAGATTCAGGACAAAAAACCAGTCTAGTTTTTGTTGGCGCATTTGTTYTTGCAGGAATTRTTTTATCGACTAYTATTTYCCCATTTTGRCATCTAATTCGTGAAGATGTGTTTGAAGATGTGATAATTTTAACAAATGATGATGGTGTGTGTTATGTTGAGACTNAGATCTTATTCCTAAAACAATTGAAAATTGYAGTTCAATTTMTGGTGAAAATGKRTCCATAAAGTTTGGTAAKGGRCTTGCATGGGCAACCATTGTACCATAATCGATGATTTAATATTTTAAAAAATACTGTAAATTTTMATGGACTGTATTTTTTGYAAAATWATTGAAGGTARYATMCCTGCAAAAATTCTTAAAGAAACATCMMAATCTATCTCATTTTTAGATGCATTTCCTTTAGCTAAAGGACATGTACTTGTTATTCCAAAAAACCATCACCAAAAAATTCAAGATATGAGTCAATCTGAGAATACTGATTTATTCTTACTTGTGCATGARATGACTTCAAAAGTTGATTCTATTTCTGGTTCAACYTTAGTTGCAATACATAATGGAATAGATGCWGGGCAAGAAGTTCCACACGTTCATGTTCATTTAGTTCCAAGATCTAAAAATGATTCTGCAGGACCAATTCATAGCATGTTTAACTCTTCATTGAATCTATCCGAATCTGAAGTTGATGAAATTTACAATAAACTAAAAAGTTAATCTAATATGGGAATAACCTTTCTTTAGTGTCTAAATTTTCTACAATAATTGCTTTTGTTGGGCATGTTTCAGCAGCATTCATTATTTTGTTAATTCCTGCTCCTTTTTGATTGATTACTGATGATTTTGGATTGTGCTTAGTATTCCTATTTATTTCAAAAACATCTGGTGCTATTGTCTCACAACTACAGCACGCAATACACAAACTTTCATCAACACTTACAAATAGATTTGGCTGTGATTTGGGTTCTTTTGCTTTATCCCATTCCCCATTTTTACCATCTGAGCGAATTCTTGCATTGTAATCATCCCAAAACTTTCTTTCATATTCTTTCCAAAAATCAGGATCCCCMTCTTCAAAYTCYYGKGTATATTTCCCCCAATCTTGTTCTGGAATTTTTTGTTCACTAGGTGTTGCACCCCATTGTGGTTTTCTCTTAAAATCMGWTTTTGTTTCATTTTGTTTGTAATCTTGATATGTTGTRAATTTTTTTGGAGAATGATTATTCTTTAAAAAATGATACGCCTCTGTAATTTTTTTAAACTCTGAATCCTCTGTTTTATTTTTAATTCTATCTGGATGTACTTCTAGTACCTTTTTTCTATATGATGATTTTATTTCTTCTTGAGATGAATTTTCTTGTACATCGAGTATTTTGAGTGCTTGGTATGCGTTCACTGTATTTAGTAATGTGTCATATGTTAAAAATAATTTCATTTGTAATATTATTCTAGTATTRTCTCATTTTTTGTATTCCATGCAGGCTCTACAATACATAAAAATCTCAAATCCCCAGTTCCTGTATTTTTTATGAATTGCTTTGAATTTGGGGGAACAAAAACTGAGTCATCTTTTTGAAGATGAAATGTATCCTCACCAACACTTAGATCACCACTTCCTTCTAGAATATAGTAAATTTCAGATGATTTGATTTTATGAATAATTGATTTTTTTCCTTGCTTTAAAGTAAATTGTGCAATACTGTAATTGATTTTATTTTGTGTATTTTGTGGGTTGAAAAATTGTTTGATTTTTGTTCCTTCATTGCCTTGAATTGATTCAATCTCTGAGTTTTTCCTTAACGACATATATTCTAAATAATTTTTGAAACTTTGGATTTAAAATCTGATTCATACCATACAGTTTTGTATTCTACATTTTTTCTTGGCAGAATGTTTATTGCAATATGAGAAAATRTCTTTTTCTTGTCAATTGAGCCATGTGTGTGGAGAGTTTTTTCTGGAATGTGTACAATATCTCCTTCATTTAGTGTGATTCTTTCTATTCTTTTAATTGTAAAATTATTTTTACTAGCTCCATATCTTTTAAAAATCTCAAGACTACCTTTTCCCTTTACTCCAATTAATACCTGATTTCCATTGTGCCAATGAAGTTTTGTTTTTGAGCCTTTTTCAAAATACACATGATAGATATCTTGATCTTGGGATTTAATTTTGTTTGATAAAACTTTCATCCATGTTTTATTTGTAAACCATTCAGGGTTTACTTTTCTTTGATCTCCTGAACCRTRAATGTTTGTTTTTTTCATTTTATATTCTATCCAAAATTTTCTTTTTCTTTGCTTGAAATTCTTTTTCGGTAATCACTTCTGATTTTCGTAGTTTACCTAATTTTTTTAATATTTCCAAGTCATCTTGTGTATTTGATGTGACCTCTTGTGTATTTGATGTAATATTTTTTGCAGCAGAAATTCCATCTGTAATTTTCTTAATTCCTCTTTTTTGTAGTTCTTCTCTTTCTTTTTTTGCTTGTTTACGAATGTCCTTACTAGTCTTTGAGGCTTGTTTTGCAGTCATTACCCCAAATTCTACTGCATCCTCTAGTACTTCATCTGCTTTTTTGATACCTTCTTGAATAGCATTGTCTGCTTTTTTTAGAAATTTTTCAATATGGCCATTTTTTTCRCTTCCCATAATTYTTGAATCATTTTAAATCTATTATCTCTTTCTTATCAGAATTGGTTTAATAGATGTAAATTACACTTTTGTGTATCTTTGACAAAAACTAATGATGTAAAGATTATAGTTTTAAGAAAAAATCTAGAAGAAGCAGATGCGTTAGAAATTATTGAGCAAAAGAAAACAACTCCTTTCAAGTCTTTGCTATCTAGACCAAAAAAAGAAGATGTTCATATTCATTCCTTAAAATTATACTATGAATGCATCTTGATGGTTTCAGGAAAATACATTGCTGATTATTTTCGTCAAGCAACTTATACAATTTCAGTTGATTCCAATATTCGAGAAATTGTTTTGGGTGATGGCACTTTCCCAATTCAAACAAAATCTAGTTTAAAAAAGGCATTTTCTGGTAAAAGGGGAAAAAACAAGATTGATTTGAAATTAGAAGAACATGTATTTGTAGAGGATGAAGATGAGTTGACTTTTGATCATCATGGACGAGAAATTAAATTCCCATTTAAGATAAAYTCTAAAACAATTGAGAATTATCCTAAACGSTTACTGGAAAAAAATAAAGAAAATATCARAAAACCAGAAATAACAAATGATGCMGCYATATCGAAATTACAATTACAACTAAAAAAACCACTTGAGACTGATGTRCGRAATCTTTCAGAAGAATTTGTATTGCGTGAAATTACTGAAYTATACRTTCCAATATTTGAAGCAAGGTTAATTGGTCCAAAAAAGAAAGTTGGAATTATTAGAATAGATGCTGTGAGAAAAAAARTTTTATAATTTTACTATTTTTCTAAATTGATCATTGTCATATAGTTTCTCAAATATTTTTTCATCTTTTGCCCATATGCGTATAATTTTAGGGTTTTTTGAAACTGCTTGTTTTAGTAATTCTAGAGCTTCTGGATACATCTCTAATGCTGCCTTACTTCGAGATTTTGCATAAATTACATTCACATTGTCTTTGAATTTTCTTAAAATATCATCAAAAACATCAAGTGCTTTTTTATGCTCACCTAATTCTGCTAACTGTACTCCTTTCTGGAAAAATGCATCTTGATTATTGGGGTATTTTTTACAAATATTTTGAAAGCAGTTTAGTGCCTCTTCATGCCTTTTCATTTTTCCAAGAACTATTCCTTTGTAGACCATTGCGTTTGGTTTTCTAGGATCAATTACAATTGCTTTTTCTAATGCTACTAGHGCATCCTCATGTTCTCGTAGTTTGTCTARTARYACACCTTTGTTAAAATRCGCTGCTGCATATTTTGAATCAGCCTCTATTGCTTTATCGTAGCATTCTGCTGCATCTTGGATATTTCCCATTTCAGCCATTGCAATTCCTTTATTGTTGAATGCTTGTGCATCTTTGGGATCAATCTCTAATAATTTATCAAAACAAGTAACAGAATCTGTGTATTTTTTAATTTGATTGAGTGCTAGTCCTTTATTGTATAATGCTGAAACATTTTTTGAATCTTGTTTTAGAACTTTGTTAAATAATGCAATAGCTCCTTTTGGTTGATTTTTATCCATTAGTGCCATTCCGTGATACATCAAGTCTTCAGGTTTATCTTTAGATCCAAATAACCCCATAATTTACTCCAAAATGATTTCGCTAATGAAAGTTTGGCTTAACCTAATGACTTGAATTTCTTTATTGCCTTTTTTACCAAATCCTCTTGTGATTTGGCATTAGCATCAGTTGGATCGTCTGTTGCATAGTCTTCCTTTGACTCTTTTTTCTTTTCCATATTTTTTACAGGATGATTAATTATAAAAATTATAATTTTTAAGATACGCTTAATTTTAATCAAAATCTTCTTTTGTCTATTGTCTAATTCTGAAATAAAGTATCTATCTGAAAAGGTACATGTCCATAAATGGCCACAAAATACCCCAATTTGGGATGATTTAACCCAAAAACAAATTGATTCTACTATAAACAAAAAGACAGATAAAAAACAAATTACAATTGCCAATGATGTTGTAAAGATTGAAAATATAGAGTTTCATTTTTTAAAAAAAATTGGAGTTGCTATCCCCTTTTTTAAAGACGAATGTACATTAATTTTTGAAGCTCAATTTGGAGACCTCTTTGCACATGTTCATATWACWAAAAAATCTGGAAATTTTTTRGAGCTTTTCAATCAACTAATGTGTTGGAAAAATAATGTTTTTGTAGATAAATCCTAAARATTCTCAGATGCTTTAATCATYTTTTTGATATCATCTTTGGTATGTGCATCTGAAATCGCCCCTAATTTTCCAGGTAAGAAGAATATTCCATCATGAGCAGTCATTTTAAAATGATATTTTGTAAGCATTGAACTATCGCATTTTGCAACATCCACTGCATTTTTGATTTCAGTTATTCCATTTTTTAGAAAATGAGTCATAAACAAAGAACCTTTCCCTGATACTACAACTTGTCCATCAAAGACTTTGGTAATTTCTTTTCTAGCAAATTCYCCTAATGAGTTAATTTTTRARTAAATTGWTTTTTTTGTTTTTAGCTGATTTAATGTGGCAAAGCCWGATGTCATCGAGGCTGGATTTGCAGAAAATGTGCCTCCACCTACATAGGAACGCTCAGACTTTTTCTTACCTGTAGTGTCTGCCATCTGCATAATTTCTTTTTTGCCACAAATTACACCAATTGCCATTCCCCCCCCTACTATTTTTCCCAATGTAACAATGTCTGGATTTAATTTCATTGTGGGGTATAGACATCCAAATCTAAATCTAAAYCCTGTAACWATTTCATCTARWATRAATAGAGAATTATTTTTCTTACAAAAYTCTTGKATMCCTTTWAGATARTCWGGMKYTGCTGGAATRCATCCWCCVCCACCTAATACTGGYTCWATAATTACYCCYGCTARAYTYTTWGAATATTTTTTTAATATTGMWAWYGAYTTTTCTAAATCATTGTANGGTATTGATACAATTTGYTCYTCATTTACAACTCCTGARCTTTCAGATTCTGTAAAKGGCCARTTAACTGATTTTAAYAAATCAGATGTATAMCCATGCCAYCCYCCATCGATTTTTRCAATAATTTTTTTWCCWGTTRCRGACCTRGCTAGTCTWACTGCATACATTGTAGCTTCAGTACCWGAWGTGACGTAACGAATTTTCTCAGCTACTGGAACWGCTTTAGAAATTAATTCAGATAATAAAATAGTCTGYTCATTAACTGTKCCGTACATCCAACTTTTATCAATTTGTTTCTTCAAAGAATCTTTTACTTTTTTTGGACCRTGACCTAAAATGAGTGACCAGTGTCCCATCCAATAATCTGTATATTTATTATCATCAACATCAATCAAATTTTTCCCTAAAGATTTTTTCACAACAAATGGATACGGTTCATAAAATCGTATGTTATGACTTACACCATTAACGTGGAGTTTTTTTGATTTGGAAAACAGCTTGGCTGATTTTCTTGTTTTCTTTTTGTATTGAGATAAATAATTCAAAACCAAACTCCTAGAAATATTTCTAACATTTTAACTATCAAATGATCTCATCTAATTTTTTAAAGTCTGTCTGTTGATCTGATGGATCAAAACTTGAAATTTTTTCAATATTTGGGCTCGATCAKSCATWTTTTCACGCTTGGTTTATATGGATTCTKSMTYMWTCAMTYCYTGCATACGTAACGCAATAGGCGGCGCTCGTGATGAAGTATGGCAAGATGCCACTTTATGATTCATGGGCCTCCAGTTACGCATACAAGAATGAGGATTTGATYGAAAGATCAATATCTGAGATGTGAAGATTATGTGCATCCGTCAATTCCAATTTAAAGTACAARTGTACTTCATTAATCAAGACCAAAAAAGAAAAGAAAWTTCAGAATCCGGTTGATCCTGCCGGACCTGACTGCTATCGGATTGATACTAAGCCATGCGAGTCATTGCAGTAATGCAAGGCAGACGGCTCAGTAACGCGTAGTCAACCTAACCTATGGACGGGAATAACCTCGGGAAACTGAGWATAATGCCCGATAGAACACTATAYCTGGAATGGTTTGTGTTCCAAATGATTTATCGCCRTAGGATGGGACTGCGGCCTATCAGTTTGTTGGTGAGGTAATGGCCCACCAAGACTATTACAGGTACGGGCTCTGAGAGGAGTAGCCCGGAGATGGGTACTGAGACACGGACCCAGGCCCTATGGGGCGCAGCAGGCGAGAAAACTTTGCAATGTGCGAAAGCACGACAAGGTTAATCCGAGTGGTTTCTGCTAAAGGAACCTTTTGTTAGTCCTAGAAACACTAACGAATAAGGGGTGGGCAAGTTCTGGTGTCAGCCGCCGCGGTAAAACCAGCACCTCAAGTGGTCAGGATGATTATTGGGCCTAAAGCATCCGTAGCCGGCTCTGTAAGTTTTCGGTTAAATCTGTACGCTCAACGTACAGGCTGCCGGGAATACTGCAKAGCTAGGGAGTGGGAGAGGTAGACGGTACTCGGGAGGAAGTGGTAAAATGCTTTGATCTCTCGATGACCACCTGTGGCGAAGGCGGTCTACCAGAACACGTCCGACGGTGAGGGATGAAAGCTGGGGGAGCAAACCGGATTAGATACCCGGGTAGTCCCAGCTGTAAACTATGCAAACTAAGTGATGCATTGGCTTGTGGCCAATGCAGTATTTCAGGGAAGCCGTTAAGTTTGCCGCCTGGGAAGTACGTACGCAAGTATGAAACTTAAAGGAATTGGCGGGGGAGCACCACAAGGGGTGAAGCCTGCGGTTCAATTGGAGTCAACGCCAGAAATCTTACCCGGAGAGACAGCAGAATGAAGGTCAAGCTGAAGACTTTACCAGACAAGCTGAGAGGTGGTGCATGGCCGTCGCCAGCTCGTGCCGTGAGATGTCCTGTTAAGTCAGGTAACGAGCGAGATCCCTGCCTCTAGTTGCCACCATTACTCTCAGGAGTAGTGGGGCGAATTAGCGGGACCGCCGCAGTTAATGCGGAGGAAGGAAGGGGCCACGGCAGGTCAGTATGCCCCGAAACTCTGGGGCCACACGCGGGCTGCAATGGTAATGACAATGGGTTCCAAATCCGAAAGGAGGAGGTAATCCCCAAACATTACCACAGTTATGACTGAGGGCTGCAACTCGCCCTCACGAATATGGAATCCCTAGTAACTGCGTGTCATTATCGCGCGGTGAATACGTCCCTGCTCCTTGCACACACCGCCCGTCGTTTCATTGAAGTGAGCTTTTAGCGAKGTGACGTCTMATTGGCGTTATYGAACTTGAGGTTCGTGACAAGGGAAAAGTCGTAACAAGGTGACCGTAGGGGAACCTGCGGTCGGATCACCTCCTTAGACATGGAAAGTGTACGGATGTACCATAATCTTCACATCAAACCATTCGATGCAATGCATCACTAACGTGATGTATGAAGGATGTAGTGGACCTCTGCCAGGAGGTTTGCAATGATCGTCGTGCATAGTCGTGTAATATGTGGCTGAATACACCGTTATACAGACGGCAATAGGTGGATTGCTAGGCTTGAGGAGAGACGAAGGACGTGTCAAGCTGCGATAAGCTCGGGGTAGGCGCACGAATCCTATGATCCCGAGATGTCCGAATGAGAATCTTACACATTTGTGTATTCCAGTAGATTACTATTGGAAGTCGAACCGTGGGAATTGAAGCATCTTAGTACCACGAGGAAAAGAAATCAATAGAGATTTCCCAAGTAGAGGCGATCGAAAAGGAAAGAGCCCAAACTGAATCCTTCGGGAGATGTGGTGTTTTGGTATGATAATATGGAAACTTGGAACACAGCTGAAATGATCTGAAAAGTTCTGGCGAAGAGGGTGATACCCCCTTAGGCGAAGTGGGAAGAGTCCWATTCATACCCGAGTAGTTGTCCTTGGTAGTGGGCAATGAATATGGGTGAAAGTAGCATCCGAGGCTAAATATCTCTCAAGACCGATAGTGGACTAGTACCGTGAGGGAAAGCTGAAAAGTACCCCGGAAGGGGGGCGAAAAGTGCATGAAACCTATTGCTTACAGACGTGCATGGCATGAAAGGTGATTTTTTCATTTTGGAGATTCTAGCAATAGAGTTGAAGATTTGATGTTCAAATCATCAGTGTCATGCGTTCCGTCTCGAAACACGGGCCAAGGAGCTAACTGTCATGGCAAGCTTAATCCTGTAAAGGTGAAGGCGAAGGGAAACCGAGTTCTCGCAGTACTCGCAAGAGTATCAGGAGAAGCGTGTGAAAGTGCGTAGAGTCATGGCGGCTAGGCTAGAAGCCAGTCGATCTATTCCTGGGCTAGATGAAGGCGGGCGAAAGCCCGCTGGAGGTCTTAAGACGTTCTGACGTGCAAATCGTTGTTGTGACCTGGGAATAGGGGTCAAAAACCAATCTAGACTGGCGCTCGCTAGTTCCAACCGAAGCGTCTCGCAGGGCGTGGTTTGTGGAGGTAGTGTTTCCGGTAGAGCACTGATAGAGGGGCGCGGGGGAGAAATCCCTCACCCCTCATTCAAACTCCGAACGGATACACATCGTAGAAGCAAGCACACGGGCTCATGTGGCGTAAGGCTCATGGCCGAAAGGGGTTTAACCCAGACTGAAGTTAAGGTCCCTAAATTTTTGCTAAGTGTCAAGCTAAAGAGCGTGTTCTCGCCAAGACAGCAGGGAGGTAAGCTCAGAAGCAGCTATCCTTTAAAAAGTGTGTAACAACTTACCTGCCGAGGGAGGATGCCTCAAAAACGGACGGGGCTAAAGCAAAATACCGATACTTTAGATAATTATTAATGAATGATTCATGGTAGGTTGGCGTAGTGATTGGGTCGAAGCAGGGCGATGACGTCCTGTGGACCGATTTCTATTGCAGATCTTGGCGGCAGTAACAGCATAGTATGGTGAGAATCCATACCACCGCAAGCGCAAGGGTTTCCAGGCAATGCGTTATCAGCCTGGAGGTAGTCGATCCTAAGATGTGCCTCAACAGAGTACATCGAATGGGAAACTAGTTAATATTCTAGTACCTTGCATGGAGCGTTTGAGCTATATGGTTCGCTTCCGGATAGGGGTTGTACAACCATCGTTGTATCTAACTATTCGAGGATGGGGGAGTGTCGTAATGACGAGAACTTGTCCGAGGTAGGAATGGCTTCGCGTTAGCGAAGTTTTCTCAATTCCAGGAGACCATGAAAGACTGTGTAGTTAGCGAAATGCAAGCTCGTACCCAGAACCGACACAGGTGCGCTGGCTTAGAAAGCTAAGGTGCTACGGGTATACCGTATGGCGAGGGAATTCGGCAAATTAGTCCTGTAGCTTAGGTATAAGGGATGCCTGCGATCTTCATGAGGAATGGGGACCGCAGGTTGCAATGACAAGGGGGTTTCGACTGTTTAATAAAAACACAGGCGACTGCTAGTCCGAAAGGATTTGTATAGTCGCTGAATCCTGGCCGGTGCCGGTACCTAAAACTTGGGTTCAACCGAGCTAAGGGCCGGTTAACGCCGGGAGTAACTCTGACTCTCTTAAGGTAGCCAAATGCCTTGTCGGGTAAGTTCCGACGCGCATGAATGGAACAACGAGAGCCCCACTGTCCCCGCCTACAACCCGGTGAAGCCACATAAGGTGGACGAACAGTCCATCAACTTCCATCGGGGAGAGAAGACCCCGTGGAGTTTTACTGCAGCTTGTGCTTGTGGTATAGTAAGAATTGCACAGGGTATCTGGGAGCTATGCCTAACATTCCCCGGGATGTTAGTGAAGCAACGATGTAACACCAGACTCTTTTTGCAGTACCACTTATCCAGTGAAGACCGGAGACACGTGCAGGTGGGCAGTTCGGCTGGGGCGGCACCCCTTTGAAAAGATATCAAAGGGGCCCAAAGTTGAGTTCAAACGGGGCAGAAATCCGTTGAAGAGGGCAAAGCCAAAAACTCGACTGAATGGATTTCCAAACGCACGGAATTCATAGACGAAAGTCTGGCTTAGCGATCCTTCGTGTGCCCACTATTGGGGCCCGGAGGTGACAGAAAAATTACCCCAGGGATAACAGGCTCGTCGCGGGCGAGAGCTCCTATCGACCCCGCGGTTTGGTACCTCGATGTCGGCTTTTCCTATCCTGGTCCTGCAGCAGGGGCCAAGGGTGAGGCTGCTCGCCTATTAAAAGGGAACATGAGCTGGGTTTAGACCGTCGTGAGACAGGTCGGTCTCTGCCTGATGGAAGCGTGAATAACTGAGGGGAAGTTGCTCCTAGTACGAGAGGAACAGAGCAGCGTGGCCACTGGTTTACCGGTTGTCTGATAAGGCAGGCCGGGCAGCTAAGCCGTTTAGGCTAAGTGCTGAAAGCATCTAAGCACGAATCCTATCCYGAGACAAGTTATTCTTTCGTAAGATGAAGGTCGGCAGCAGAAGACTGCGTTGATAGGAAGGTGGTGTAGATCACAAGCTTCGGCGAGTGATGAGCCAGCCTTTACTAATAGACCAACATAACGGTTCAGCCACTTACATAGAGACTATGCACGATGAATCATTTTCAATTCATCAAGTGGAACATATACACGACTTGTACGATGATTTTATTTTTAATCACACTAGCGGATGCTATGCATTTCTTTGTGATTTTGAAATCTTTGTTCTAACAATACACGACTTGTACGATGATTTTATTTTTAATCACACTAGCGGATGCTATGCATTTTTTTTATTCTAATTTTCTAATTCTATATCTTTTTGAAGTTCTTTTGCTAGTCCAATCCACCATTCTTGATTCTTTGACATTAAGAAAAAAAGATCTAATGTTGCTAATAGATCTGTTGGTTAATTCTTCAAAGTATTCATTAAAGAAAATCTGACAAAATCTAGTCTTTTGTATATGTGATATCTGAAAAACCCTCAACACTTTTTACTTTTACAATAATTGTACTTCCCAACTTATTGAAAACCCTTTGTCTTTTTTCATTTGTAATCATCCATCCAAATAACACATCTAGTGGTAAGAAAAATGCTTTTCCTAAACTACTAATCATAATTCCTTTCAGTTTTGGTTTACCCCCTTGCATATTGGTTGTTTTTAGATTGAGAATTTTTTTCCCAATAGTTTGTCCTGTTTTGTATTCTAAAATGGTCCAATATACAAAAAACAAAATACTGGTTGGAATATATTGCATATTTTCTGCCCAGAATCCATTTTCACTAAACTC
Organism: Nitrososphaerota archaeon; assembly: GCA_002317795.1. Taxonomy (GTDB): domain Archaea; phylum Thermoproteota; class Nitrososphaeria; order Nitrososphaerales; family Nitrosopumilaceae; genus Nitrosopumilus. Next base: position 179,063 of record NVWC01000001.1, on the reverse strand, counting down.
AATCATTCCAAATGATGCAAATATGATTGATGTTGAAATAACTGAAACGATGAGAAAATCAATCAACCATGCAAGAAATCTATCTGTCCATTTTGCAAGAATAATTTCTGTTGATGAATCTGAACTACTCATAATTTTACTTGAATAATGTACCCATWACTCTATACATATACTATTACTGTATCCCCTAGAAATTAATAGTCCATTTTTTAATATAATTTGAAATTATTTTTGGTATCRATAAATCCACTTGATGTACTTCTTTGGACATTCCGAAGAAATGAGAAAGATATTGTGAATCTTTACACGACTCTTTCYCCTGTTATGCAACTAGCCACTGGDGGCTCTATGCTTAATTTTGGTTATTGGTCATCAAAATGTRTAGATCCAATTTCAGCTCAAAATAATTTGTGCACAGTTTTTGGGGAATTGGCTGAACTGTCTTCTGCAAAACATGCTGTTGATGTTGGAAGTGGACTTTCTGCCCCATCAATGTTGTGGCGGGATTCTTTTCCTAATTTACATTTGGATTGTGTAAATATTAATTTCAACCAATTATCGTTTTCTGGACCCCAAAAAAATATAGAATTTATCAATTCAACTTCTACAAATCTTCCATTTRCTAATGATTCTGTTGACCGTGTTTTAGCATTAGAATCAGCACAACATTTCAAACCCCTATCTGATTTTATTAATGAATCAAAAAGAATTTTAATGAAAAATGGATTATTTGTATTGGCAATTCCTCTAACTCTTGGTGAATCATCATTTAGAAAATTAGGACTTTTGAAATTCACTTGGTCATCAGAACACTATACCTTAGATTATTTGAAAAATATTTTGACTTTAAATGGATTTAGTATTTCAAGTGAAAAATTAATAGGCTCAAATGTGTATGATCCTCTTGCAGATTATTATGTAGAAAATAGAACTAGTTTGAAAAAATTAATTTTAAAAAATTACCCTAGTTATGTGGAAAACATACTTTTTAAATCTATTAAAAAAATGAAAAAGGCATCTGAAGAAAAAATTATTGATTATGTTCTACTGAAGTGTACTTTGAAATCTAACTTGAGTGATTGATATTTTCTATTTTTTTTAATTAACATAATCTAAAGATTCAATTTTTAATTCAATTCTACAAAGTTATTTGTTTTTTTGAATATTTTGAAATTGACTAGGTTTTTATTTTTGATATTTTAATTCATTTTATCGTGACTGATTCCACTGATTCATTATATGACAAAAAATGTGATCAATTATTAGCAGAATCTGAAATTCGTTTTGCTGGAATTGTTGATAAAGGTGGTAAACTCGTCGCAGGTGGTTTTAAGCAAGGAATTACACCACATGAAGGTGATGAAACTCGATTACAGTCATTTTTGGAGTTTGTCTCAAAAGCAACTATTAGAACAGAATATGATGAGAGTTTGGGCCCAATTAATTATCTTGCAGCAAGACGCGATAAAGCTGTTTTAGTGAGTTTTCCATTTCCTATTACACAAGTTCTTTTACTGATATCTGCAGAGCCTTCTGCTAATATTGAAAATTTAGCAAAAAAAGTTGTTGAAATATTTACTGATGTTAAATAATTATAATAAAAAACYHGNTTAATTTTTTTAAATGTATAAAAAATCATTTTTACGAAAATATATCRTACATAATACMTRTATTYTTGAAAATTATAATTTTAAACACATAGTTTTAATTTGATACAAATTTACACTAATTGAATTGAAAGCAACATTTGGTGCAGGATGTTTTTGGCATGTTGAGGATTTATTTAGAAAAACTAAAGGTGTCCAATCTACTCAGGTGGGATATATCGGTGGACAACTTACAAATCCTACATATGAAGAAGTATGTACTGCTAATACGGGACATGCAGAAGCTGTTCAGGTAGAATACAATCCTGATGAAATATCTTTTGAAGAGTTACTTGACGTTTTTTGGAAAAATCATAATCCTACAACTTTGAATCGTCAAGGCCCAGATGTTGGAAACCAATACCGTTCGGCAATTTTTTATCATGATGAACAACAAAAGGATATTGCTGAAAAATCAAAACATACCCTTGATGAATCTGGAACATGTGGCGCACCTATTGTTACTGAAATAATTCCAGCACCAACATTTTACAAAGCAGAAGAATACCATCAAAAATATTTCAAAAAATCTGGAATGTAATTTACTTTACAATTACTACTGGAATTTTAGATGTGTGTACAACATAGTTTGATAYACTTCCAAAGAACAATTGTTTTGCAGTACTTCTTCCACGTGAACCAATCACTATCATACTGAATTTCCCTTTTCCTTGCGCAAGTTTAATGATATTATACCCAATTTCTCCATGCATAATTTTTTTATTGAATACAATTCCATTTTGGGCTGATAACACCTTAGCATCATTCATGAATTTTTCAACTTCTTTATTGAGTGATTTACTAACTGAGCCTACCCCTTTGAATTCTGAGTGAGGTGATACATTAATTGAATATACTCCAGTAATTGTGGCAGCACACTGTCTTGCTAATGTGATTGCCATTTTAAGACCTCTAACTGAATTTTGAGATCCATCTAGTGGAACCAGAATTTTTTTGATCTTATTTTTTATCATACAATTTCTGAATTTTTGAGATTAAAAAACATACTTGTAATGTHGTTTTTTAAAAAAANTTTGAAAATYTGTTGWTYTAATGATCGCATAATTMACTAAAACTTATCTAYTGATGATTTTGATGCTAAATTAGTGGAAGAAAAATTTCTTCAGATTGATGAAAATAAGATTAGATATTTAGAATCTGGAAATTCTAAAAAAACACTAGTGTTAATTCACGGGTTAGGTGCTTCAGCTGAAAGATGGGAAAAAGTGATTCCACTTTTTGCAAAACATTTTCGAGTAATTATTCCAGATCTTATCGGATTTGGATATAGTGATAAACCTCTTACAGATTATACTTTGCATTTTTTTTCATCATTTTTAGAAAAATTTTTTACTGCAGCAAATATTCAACATCCCATTCTAATTGGTTCATCTTTAGGAGGACAAATTGCTGTTGAATACACTACTGATCATCCACAAAATGTTGAAAAACTAATTCTTGTTTCTCCATCTGGTGTTATGAAAAAATCTACTCCTGCACTTGATGCATACATTATGGCTGCATTATACCCAAATGAGSAAAATGCAAAAAATGCTTTTGAATTAATGGAGAGTTCTGGAAAACACATTGATGAGAAAATTATTAATGGATTTATTGARCGAATGAAATTACCTAATGCAAAACTTGCTTTCATGTCTACTCTCTTAGGACTAAAAAATRCCAAAGTGATTACCACAAAACTACAGTCTATGATTAYCCCTACTTTGATAATTTGGGGAGCTAATGATCMTGTYATTCCAATTCARCATGCTGATGAATTTGTTGCATCGATTAAAGATTGYAGATTTCTAAGAATGGATAATTGTGGACATACTCCATATGTTCARGATCCWAATTMTTTTGCATCRCTTGTTCTTRAATTTCTAAATGTCRATTAGATTCATTTAAATAYCTTTTAATTCCAATTRYWACCAATGAGTGGTAATAATAACCTSTATAATCCTGCAGAGATGTTTAAGGATTGGATTCAAAAGAGTGGAAATGCTCAAACAGAATTCATGAAAAACTTTGGATCTCTGATGATGACTAATCAAACTAGTCAAACATTCAATCCATTAGATACTCTCAAAGGAGTTGCTGATAGTATAAGACAAGCCCAATCAAATATGGTGCAAAATATGTCATCTATGCAAAACCAAAACATGAATACAATGTTTAGCATTGGACAAATGCTTCCATCATTTATGAATTGGGGTGCATTCAAAACCACTATCGGAAGTAATGGTAGAATTTCAATTCCTGAGGCAGAACGCAAGGCCCTTGAATTAAGTGAAGGTGATTTAGTACAAGTAATTATTCTTCCAATAGCAAAAAAATCATCAAAAGCTAGGGGGGTGAAAAATTGAGTAAAAACGAACAAACACAATCAAATCCAAAAGATATATTTTCTGTATATCAGCAAAACGTGGATAAATTCTTCAATGGTATTAGAACATCAGTACCACAGTATCACCAAGCAATTACTAACGTACAACAGGAATTCATACAAGCATATGCAAATATTGCAGATTCAGCAGTTTCATTACAAAAAGAATATGCAAAGAAAGCAGGTGTTGCAACAAACATTCCAGAAGCTACAATCAAAGTAATTCAAGATACAACAGAAGAAATAGTAAAGGCTACATCAATTCAGAATCAAGTTACAYTWGCAACTATTGATGCTGCACAACAAAATATCAAAACCTTTAACGATAACGCAAATTCATTTGCTGAACTAAATAGAAACATTCTACAATCTTGGATTTCTGTATTCTCTACAAAAACYAACTAGTNNGRAACCTATTTTTTTAATTTTTTCCTTTTTTTATGATCTTTCTAATAACCATTTTCCAAGCTCTGGCAATACTTTCTTTTGTGATAATGAACTAGCTATCATTCCTACATGTCCTGTTGGATACATTCGTAATGTTTTATCCTCACTTCCTACTGCATAATGAAGTGGCATGCTGCATTCAGGTGATACTAGGTGRTCTCCAACTGCTACTTGAGTAAAAATAGGCATTGTGATTTTCTTCAAATCAATTAGYTGATTTCCTACRTACATTTTATTCTGAATTAACAAATTATCTTGATAGATATCTTTGATCCAYTGTTTGAATAATTCTCCTGGAATTGGTGGTGTGTCKCCTAACCATTTTTCHACTCTTAGGAAACTATCTACAAATTTCTTGTTTTCAATATTTTTGAAAAAATTGACATATTTTTCAATACCTTGCTCAAATGGTTTAAGCACTGAAAAACAATAATACATGAATTCTGGAGGCATATTTCCAATCACTTCCACCATTTTATCAACATCCATGTGTTTTGCAAGATTGCTAATTACTGTGGTATCTCGCCACCCATCAATTACTGGTGCAGTTGCAATGTAATTTTTTACACTTTCAGGATGAAGTGTGATGTATGCCGTAGCAATTGTTGCACCTGTACAATAYCCTTGTAATGAAATTTTTTCTACTGATGATTCATTTTTGATRTATTCWACATATGYATCYAAATACCCATTTACATAATCATCAAAATCTARATATTTRTCCATRCTAGTTGGTGTTCCCCAATCYAACATGTATAYATCAAATCCTTGTTGAAGCAAATTTCTCACCCAACTTTTTTCAGGATGAATATCWAGAATRTGATATCGATTAATTAATGCATATGAAATTAACAAYGGTGTTTTGTGTTGTTTATCHGTAAGTGGGGCATAATGCAATAATCGTGTTTTATCCATTTCTTGAACTACATCATGCTTTGTTACCTCTAAACTAATTTCATCAGGAGCTGAAACTAATTTTGGTGCATCAATTACATTTTTACTGAATTTTAAAATCTCCTCAAWAATTTTTGGATCTATTGYTGAYTYATTTTGCATTTTTCTTCATCTCCTTCTTCTTTAACTYTAATTCTAATTTCCCTACTCTTTTTTTCAAAGTATGAATTTCTTTGTAAACCTCATCAATCTCYTCTTTACTTGGAAGATTCACTGATTGTAAAATTACATTTGTAATGTTATTCCAATGTTTCGTTAATTCTAATTCTTTTGATACAAGCTTTCCATAATTTTCTCCAAATYTCTCTGAATCAAATAATTCTGTAAAATCATTATCAAAAATATCTATCCAAATTCTCTTGAATGCCTCTATTTGTTCAAYATCGTGARGAAYTTCAGGAGCTTTAAKATTTACTTTCTTTTGTGCATCCGTCCATGTATCTGAAAGTTGTTTGTAGTATTCTGTATAGTATTGATTAAAACCCATTAACACTTCATTAATTTCAATTAATTCTGTTGAAACTTTTTTTGAATTTGATGCAAATGMYCTCATCGGACCAATAGAGTTCAAAGCTTGTGGYTTACTTGCCATTAGATGCATGATATCTGTCCAGAACAGGGACAAATGCTTGTAATATCCACTAATATCTTTAGGAGATKCTGATTGCACAKATATCTAATAATACAGATCGCAATAAATAGATCGATTGTTTAATTTGACAAATGGACAATGTTGAAGATCTTGAAAAAATCTGTCAAAAAATTATTAAATTAAATGCAAAAATGCGTTCTGCTAGATTCATCAATAGTCGAGGTCATTTAATGGCAGGAGGGATGAAAAAAGGATTACTTTCCCTTGAAGCTCAAAAACAAGATGAAATGATGTTCATGGAACTTGCTTTACGTGTAAGAATGAGACATGAATTTGATAAAGAATTTGGAGAAGTTCATTTTTCAATGTCATATCGAAGTAAGGTGATAGTGATGAGTTTCCCATTATCTAATGATGATGTTTTATTACTCTCTTGTGAAAAAGAAATAGATTTTGGTTCTATGGCATTCAAAGTTCTAAAAATYATAGAACCTATAAAAAAATCTCCTACAAAGACMTTCTAATCGTAACAACYTAATTCTATTARTTATCAAATYAATTATGACAACAGAACAAGATGTTAGTTGGAATGAAATTGAATCACTAGTAGRACAACTTTGTAAAAAAATTTYAAAATTACCTARAACTTTTTCAAGTATTACCACTTTGAGTAGAGGTGGATTTATCCCATCACGTTTAGTTGCAGATTATTTGGGAATTGAAAGAATTTTTGTTGATAAAAAAAATGTATCCTCTGATTCATTATTTGTTGATGATATTTTTGATACAGGCACTACATTTGATAAAGTTCTATCAAAAACTGATAATCCACCAAAACTTGTTTTTGCTACTTTGTATGCGCGACGTGGAAAAAAATACCCTTCAAACCTCCTATATGCAAAAAAAACAAATAATGATGCATATGTAATATTTCCTTGGGATAAATTAGAATTTCAAAGATCTAAAAAATAATTTTTTTATAATTCGATTATTTTTCTTAATCCTACACATCTATTCCTAATTGTTACTTCAGTAACCCCTGATGCTATGGAAATAGCTTTTTGTGATTTTGATTCTCCCATACTAATACAAGAAAGATAAAGTGCTGCAGCTGCAATACCCATAGGGTCTTTCCCTGCAACAGCACCTACTTTTTTGGCAATATTGAGTATTTTTATTGCTTTACGCTTAGCTTTTTCACTTATACTTGCTCCACTTGCAATTTTTGAAACTCCTTTTACTGGATCAACTACTGGCATCTTTAATTCTAATTCTCTGAAAATTAATCTATAACATCTAGCAACATCTTTTCTTCTAATGTTGATTCCGTCTGCAACATCATTCAAAGTTCTAGGTGTTTCTGTATTTCTACATGCAGCATAAAGACAAGCTGCAACTAATCCTTGAATGGAGCGACCTCTAACTAGCTTTCTCTCCATTGCTTTTCTATAGATGTATGCAGCTTTTTCAATTACAGCATCAGTTAATGCTAGTTTATCTTTTAATTTATCCATCTCACTAAGTGCTTGTCTGAGATTTCTATCTGAAGAAGAATTTGCTTGACTTCTACTATCCCACGTTCTTAATCGTTTAATAGAACTCTTTACACTTGCAGACAATGGTTTCCCTGTTGAATCTTTGTTGACTGCACCAATCACTGTTGATAACCCCATGTCGTGCATTGTAAGTGATGTTCCTGCACCGGTTCTAGCTTTATTCCCTTCATCATTTGAAAATGAACGCCATTCTGCTCCTATGTTTGTAATTTTATCATTTAACACCAATCCACATTTTCCACAAAACAATTCACCCATATTTTCATCATTGACAATTTTTTTGTTTAAACATGAAGGACATTTTAGAGTAGATTCTTGTAAATTTWTAGACACTGAWMMTATTGGTTARTTAATCTAATAACGATTTTACCAAATTTCTTAAGGTTAGTAGTGTGTAGGTAAAGCTAATCTRCCATCTGTAATATTTTTAATTTAACTAAGTAGACAATATGCATACGATGGAGATAGTGACGGATACATTATACTTTCTTTTTCACTAACGTGTTTTAATCCAATAGAATGACCTAGTTCATGAGTCATAATTGCCTCCACACTTTTTACATCATATAATTGAAAAATACCATCACAGTTGTAATCCCCTAGTGTAACTTCTACCACACCTTTTCCAAGATGTGCATGTCCTAAAACACCTTCACCAATATCTCTAACTACCCATGTTACCCAAACATTTGCTTCATAYTTTTGATTTATAACTTCAAAYTTCATTTTTGTTTTTTGATCATTACTAGTTAACTCCTGCTCTTCCCAAAATGAAAATGAATTTTTYAAAGTACTAACATGATCTAATGGAAGTCCDGTTGGCTGCTCATTAATGTACACTTTRTAATTGACAATRTAYGTATCATYAATTATTTCAAATGTTGGATTRGGRAACTTHTCTGATGCTCTTTTTACTTCTTCTTCAAAATTCCATTTCACATAGTCTCTAAGGAATTTTTTTATGACATCTTTACTTGGATTTGAATATTCTATGTATCTTTTTTCTTTGGAAATATCRTTTAATATTTTTTTAAGATATCTATCAAACAAATATGATTCATGATCTAATTCTACTTGTGATCTACTTTGTTCTTGAATCTTAAATATTATAATTTTATTTTCAATCATTTGATGTATTCCTAAAACAAAATAACTATCATCTACCTGTTCATTTACCCACAATCTGATATTATCTTTAATCTCATTTGATGGTTCATCCTCTAAAGTTGTCTGTGACTGTTCTGGTGGAATTTGAATAATTTTATTTTCTAATAGGTATAGTAATACTGAAAAAAATTCTTCATCTTTGACATTTCCCTCAGTCCACCATTTTGCTGTTGATTTAACCCATTCAGGGATTGAYGTTWTGTATTTTTTTTCCAGTCCATCTGGTTTTACTGTTGGAGAATACGGATATTTTGAAATTACCTTTTCATTAAATTCTTTATAATTTTTAATAACTATRCTATTGGGATTTTCTTTGGTAGCTTTTTCAAAATATTTTGCTGCTTCTTGATACTCTCCCAAGTTTCCAAAGCCTACACCCATACCTGTTAATGAAATAACATCATTTGGTCTAAACTGTAAAATCTTAAAAAATTGTTTTAATGATTTAGTGTGGTCACTTTGATTACTCTGAGCAATTCCTTTCATTTTTAGGGTTGAAATGTTATTTGGAGAAATTTCTAAAATATCATCATAAATTGATATTGCTTCTTTGTATTCACCATTAGTGAAATGTTCAGTGGCCTGATTGAACATTATTTGTGCATTTTCTTCTGTTTGAGCAAAAACTGTTTGAGATAAAATTAATGAACTTAACAAAATTGTGGAHGCAAAACAAAACACTATTTTTGAAAATTTCCACATATGTGTATTTTTTTAATTACATTATTTCTATTTTGTAYCGTGATTTGGGCCTGTACTTGAATTTAATGCTCTAAATTATCATGTTGTGTTGGAAAGTCTTTAATTTATTCAAATTATGTATTTTTATAATGGCTGAAATCGGATCAGGTGAAATTATCTATGATTTACGAAAAAAAATACAACAAATTCAATTTGATTTAAAACAATTAGGTGAACCCATATCTAAAATACCAGAATTAATCACATCTGCAAATTTGTTACGTTCAAATGAATATCTCTTAAAGGTAAATGATAAAAAATCTGAATTACTGAGTACATATGAACAACACACTCATGCATTAGAAGAATTACTTTCATCTGTTTTTGAAATCCAACATGACCTGCAAGAAATTTTGAAGGAACAATCTTCCATGATTCCTTCTCCAAGAAAAAAACAAACTAACCCTAAATCTAACCCTAAATCTAACCCTAAATCTAACCCTAAATCTAACCCTAAATCTAACCCTAAATCTAACCCTAAATCTAACCCTAAATCTAAATCAAAGAAATAATTCTATTTTGATAAATGTATAATATCGCCTGCAATTACCTTGTCTGTTTTATTTTTATTTGAAATAATTAATGCCCCATCTTCATCAATTTTAACTGCTTTTCCCTTTATTTTCCCATCTGATGTATTTACTTCTACATTTTTTCCTATTGTTGATGATCTTTTTGTCCATTCTGAAATAATATTTTTTGTCTGTTTTTTATTTAATAATTCATAAATTTTTTCTAATTCAACAAAGAAGTTTTGAACAAGTTCTATTGGTTTTATTTTTTTATTGTATTCACTTAGAGATGAGACTCCATAAAAATTGGGAGTTTCTTTTAATATTTTTTTAATCGCCTTGACATCTACATTAAAATTTATTCCAACTCCTAAAATCAAACTTTCAATTTTATTGGATTCTAATACTACATCAACTAGAATTCCTGAAATTTTATTTCCTTTAATTGTCAAATCATTTGGCCATTTTAATTCTGGAGTTATCTTGAATGTATTCTCTATTGCTTTAGATAATGCTAATGATGATGCAATTGGAAATAATGTTGTAATGGATATGTCAAATTTTGGATGCAAAATTATTGAGAATGAGATTCCTCCTTTTGGTGATATCCATTTTCGACCATCTCTACCTTTCCCACCTGTTTGTATTTCTGCAATTATGACTGAACCATTATTTTCAGATTCATTGGCCATTTTTAGTGCTTGATCTTGAGTTGAACTTATTGTATCAAAATAATACGCTTTTTGTCCTATGAATTTTGTTTTAAGATCTGATGTAATTTCCCATGGGAATAATGAATCTGAATTCTCTGTTAATTTGTAGCCTAGTTTTTGTTTTGATTCTACAGTGTATCCTAATTCTTGAATTTTCTTGATATGTTTCCAAATTGCAACTCTACTAATTCTTAAAACATCACTCAAGTCTTGTCCAGACAAATATTCGGTATTGTGGGTTTGTAAAAATTTTAAAACTTTTACAAATCCTGGATTGTTAAATGAATTAAAAGTCAATTTTGATATGTTCTTATTTCCAGTATATGATTTTTGTTAGAATCCCACATCAAAATCAATTCCATCATCATCTGCACCTTCCCCTTCGGGTATATTTTCTCCAGGCACATAGTCAGTCATTGCCATCCCCATCATACTAAACATCATTGAAAACATCATCATATCCATAACACCAAAAAATATCATTGTGGGGAAAAATGACTTGTTTTCATCCATAGATTGTTTCATTTTTTCTTTGTCTCCTGTTTTGTATAATAATGACATTTGATTCCATTTAGTTTGCAATTTTTGAATTTGCACATCTACTTCATTGGCACCTTTGTGGGTCACTATGATTTCTATTTTAATTCCCAACCATCCTTTTTTTTCTTCTACCTCGATGAATCCATTTTTTTCTAATTGCTCTAAAATTAAATTCAATTCTTCAGATTTTATCTGAGTAATTTTTTGAATCCCATCAAATTTTTTTACCCCATGCTTAATTGCACCTAATACTATGATTTCTTTTGGTTCTTGCTCCACTCTTCCGATTTTTAATCTGGCTATAAAATTCTTCTTTGATGAATTAACTTTAAAAATTATATTCTCCATCTTTGTACGTTTTTTATGGAACGAGATGATTACACTGATGATCAAATTCGTAATATTTTATCATTAAGAAATGTTGCAGTAATTGGAATGTCAAAAAATTCATCAAAAGCTGCACACTATGTTCCCAAATACCTTTCTGAGAACGGATATGATATCACTCCGATAAATCCTACTGCAGAACAAATYCTTGAGAAAAAATGTTATTCTTCAATCTCTGAAATTGATGAGCAAATTGATATTGTAGATATATTTCGACCATCTGATGATGTTTTACCCTTTGTTCAGGAAGCAATTAAGAAAAAACCAAAAGTAATTTGGTTACAAGAAGGAATTCATAATTTAGAAGCTGAAGATTTAGCAAGAAAAGAGGGAATCAAAGTGATTTTCAATAGATGTATGTTGGCAGAACATCAGAGATTATCGATATGACAAATTTTGAAAACTTTTATCAAGATTTACTTGATTTGGCAAAAAAACATGAACTTCAAAACACTCCACTAAAAATTGAAAAAGATCTTGAAAATGATATTATCAAAATTTTTGGTGAAAGAATTACTTCATTGGCAAGGGCTAAACATGGACTTAATGATGTAACTGAACTATCATATGCCACAGCCGAGCATCATCCTTATTGGAATTTATTGTATAATTGCTCAGAAATTGCAAATACTGTTTTAGATAAATGGAAAGACTCACTATCTACTGAAGATTTCTCAGATATTGATTGGGCATTAAAAGAATTGAACCAAACATTAGAAAAAATAAAAAATAAAAATTCTCATGATTGCTAGGCAAAGATAAATATTTTAAAATTTCAATAATTTTATGCCGATTAAACTTGGTTTAATAGGAATACCAAATGTTCTTGGTGTGGGTTAATAAATTTAGAATGTGATAAATTCTAGTAATGAAATAATTATTCGTGCTTACGCCTTCTGATTACGGGATAATTTTAGAAATGATAGGGTTTGTTCTTCTTCTTCTTACTAGTGGTCGAAATCCTAATGCACAATATCGGGTTACAGAAGATCACAAGCAATCAAAATTTGATATGATTAGAGAACGATTAATCCCAAACAAGATTGTAACCCTGTTTTTGATTATTGGTATTTCAGCAATCATTATTGGATTGTCATTTCAAYTTTCATTTCTTACTCCAAAATAATATCGATCTTAATTATTTTTTAATGCCAATAATTTAATGGAATATTCAAAATTTGTTCCTTTTTCATTAAACCTGACCACTAATCTTGGTTTAGTTGTGGAAACCTTTGAGATGTGTTGTAATTATTAGATAATTTGAGACTTTTTTTATATTTAATATAAAAAAACAAATATTCTATGAGCGTTTACCATTAAACCTGCCCATTAAACTTGGATTAATAGGAAAAACCAATACTGGAAAAACCACTTTTTTTAATTCAGCCACACTCTCTTCTGAAGAAATTTCCTCATACCCTTTTACTACAAAAGCTCCTGTTACAGGAATTGCACATGCAATTAGTTTGTGTGTTCATCCTGAATTCAAAATTCAAGACAATCCAAATAACTCAAAGTGTGTTGATGGGTGGCGATACATTCCTATAGAATTAATTGATTTACCTGGACTAATCAAAGATGCCTGGAAAGGTAAGGGGCTTGGAAATCAATTTTTATCAATTGCAGCACAATCTGATGCTTTACTACATGTAGTTGATGCCTCTGGAGGGATTGATTCTACTGGAAAAATTACTGAAATTGGAACAGGTGATCCTATTTCTGATTTTGCAGATATTGAGGAGGAATTAATCATGTGGTATCATAAAATTTTAGAAGGCAACCGTGAAAAAATATCTAAACTTATTCGAAACGGTTCTGATATTTTAGATGCTATCACTGATCTTTATCGGGGAATTGGTGTAAACAAAAATCAAGTCAAAGATACACTTTTTGCTACTGGTCTTGAAGAAAAAGACTTTAATAATTTTGATATGGTTGATAGCAAAAAATTTGCATCGTATCTACGCAAAATATCAAAACCAACTTTGATTGTAGCAAATAAAATTGATGTTGAAGGAGCTGACAAAAATTTTGCAAGATTAAGAGAGCGATATAATGATTCAATCATTATTCCTGTAAGTGGTGATAGTGAATTTAGTCTTAGACGTGCTGAACAAAAGGGACTCATAAAATATTCTCCTGGTTCTGAACAATTTGAAATAATTAAATCTGATGAACTAAATGAAAAACAAATCAATGCTTTGGATTTTATTAAAAAAGGAATAATGGGTGAATATATGAGAACTGGTGTTCAATTTGCAATTAACGTTGCAGTTTTCAAATTATTAAAAATGAATTCTGTATATCCCGTTGCTGATGAAAAAAACCTTTCTGATAAAAAGGGCAGAATTTTACCTGATTTAATTTTATTAAAAGATGGGGCTACGATTAATGATCTTGCAAAAGAAATTCATACAGATTTGACAAAAGGTCTTCTTTATGGAAAAGATTTGAGATATAATTTGAGATTACCTGTGGATTATCAATTACGTGATAGAGATGTTGTATCTTTAGTTAACGCTTCAAAAAAATAATATTTTTAGAGAATTATCTTCTATGCTTTATACTCAAATTTGTGCCTAATTTTTCTCTTAATTGATTAGTGAGAATGACTCGTCAGTAACTTTTAGATCTTTAAATTTTTCAGGCTGGATGATTTTGGCAAGAATCTCTAATCCTTCTATAGTTCTGATACTTGGTTTACTAAAAAATGAATTTGCATCTACTGCAAATGCCTTTTTGTTTTTTATAGCTTTTAGATTATTCCATGCTTTGTTTTCTTTTAGTATGTTATTGTATTCTGAAATTGTTCGTTTTACATCAAAACCACATGGCATCATAATTATAATATCTGGGTCTGCTTTGCTAACTTCTTCAAAATCTAAACGTCTTGAATGCTCTCCTGTTTTACTTATCAAATTAACTCCTCCTGCAATCTCTATCATTTCTGGTATCCAATGACCAGCTGTAAAAAATGGTTCAACCCATTCAATTGCAACAATTTTTGGTTTTTTATTATTTGGGTTTTCTGAAATATGTTGAATTCGTTTTTTAAGACTATCTACAATTTCTTTTGCCTTAACTTGTTTTTCTAATATTTCACCTAATGTTGTAACTGAATGTATTATTTCATGTATGTTGTGGGGATCTATAGAATGTAGTATTGGTTTTGTTTGAAGAATTTCTATTGCTTTTTTTACTTGATTAGTATGTGCTGCACATACTTCACATGTTTCTTGTGAAATGATTAAATCTGGATTTGCATCTTTAAGATTTTTTTCATTTAATACAAAAATATCTTTTCCATCTTTTAACAACTGACAAGTTTTTGTATCAATTTCTTTACTAGTTAATTTATCTGAATTTATGACTGAATCAATTATTTGTAATTTTGATTTTGCATCTGGTGGATATTTACATTCATGTGTAACTCCATAAAGAATATCTTGAACACCAAGCTCATACAATAATTCTGTTGCACTAGGCAAAAATGAAACTATTCTCTGAATTGTCATATTTTATCATCGGGATTATTCCTTAAACATTATACGTTCACAATTCGTCAATTATTGTGCTCAGGCAAGTTACTCAAGAAAAGCCTACTAATTCACAATAATCTACGCACAAAAAGAGCCAAATCTCTTTCTTTGACCCGAGTCCGCACGGGCACGTAGTCTTGAGACACTTTTAATCATTTTCTTCAATAAATTCAGTAATACAATGACTCTTTGTTCTACGAAATAGAATTAGGCCAAGTCTACCTCGTCTGTATAGAATTATCATGAAATGAATGTATGATGATGATTAATGATGTGTTGGGTATTGTGAAATAGAGTTTAGAATATGATTCTTACCAACTTGTTAATTTTGTTATAACTTACTAGCTATGTTTGTGACTATTCTCAAAAGGTCAGCTTCAGGTGTATCTAATTTTGACATTTTAATTCTCCTTCTATTACTTTATGACAGAATTCACACTTGCCACACTTTGGACAAAACATTGATTTTGTCATTCTTTTACATCCGGGGCATTCGCGTTCTGCTATTTCTGCATCAAATACTGCACTCATTTCAGTATAAACTCCAATCTCTTTTTATTAAATTTTTCGAAGGATGTGAACTTAAGCGTGTTGGAGTTTAGAATCTAACCATACTTGTTTGCAGTATCAATACTTGTATTACTAGATTAGAAAAATAAAAGATTACCCTCCTCGTGGCATGGTTCCCTTTTGTATTCCTGAAACAGCTTCGCCAATGTAATCTACATAGTAGAATTTAGAATAACCAATTATTTATTCAAGTGATTAGATAATTGATGATTAGTATAATCATCTTTTGATTCAAATTTAGTTCCATCTATACAAGTCTGACAAATAAAATACATTTTCCCTTCAATCTTCACCTGTCCATCAGGTAAGTGAGAATAGATATAATCTTGAATGAAAGATTCATCTGCATTGGTTTTATGTAATTCTTTTACTTCTTTTTTAATTTCTTGCCAAATAATATCATTTTTAAATTCATGGGGTCATCTAATCCTAATTTTTTCCATCTTTTTTCGTTTACAGTATTTTGTTCATCTATTGTTCTAGTATTTTTTTTCTACCAAAAAGACCCATGAATGTTATAGAAGAATTATGAACTTAAGCGTATTGGAGTTTAGAATTTAGTTTGATGAACTTTTTTTCTTGAGAATTACAACTCCCATTATAATAAAACTAATAATAACAAAAACCCAAATAATTTGATTATTATCAGATTTCACCTCATCAGAAATGATTATCGATTCATCATTAGATGATTTTTCAAATTCTTGTAATGATTCGGGTTCTGTAAGTTCTGGAATTAGTTCTGGGGTAGGTTCTGGAATTAATTCTGGAGTAGGTTTGGGGATAGGTTCGGGAGTTAGTTCTGGAATTAATTCGGGAGTAATTTCTGAAATTGGTTCTGGAATTAATTCGGGAGTGGGTTCTGGAATTAATTCAGGAGTGGGTTCTGGAATTAGTTGTGCAAATACGGCTAATGGAACCAACAAAATAAATGCTATTGCGATAATTATCACAGGTTTCAAAGTAGTCTCATGTTCTCATCCTACTATTTTAGTAAACAATGTAAACGAAACCAAGACAATATTAGGAAAAATCACGTAGTTTTAGGTATGAAAAAACTAGACGTGAATAGACGTGATAAAACATGACAAAATATACTGTTGGAGTTTACAAAGCCTACAAAAATTCTGGAAACTTACGATTTCATAAAAAAGGAACTAAAAAAAGTTGGAAACATTACTTCATTGAGATAGATGAGTATGATGAAGATGAATATTCATTTGGTTCTGAATGGGTTTCATCAATTAAAGCTGTAATTCTAAAACGAAAACAACTTTACAAAAAGACATTTTATTGTACTGATTGTGAATCTGTCTTTACACAATATGTTAAAAAAAATCAAAACGAATGTGATGAGTGTCCTAATGGCTGTGAAAATGACGAATAAACCTTGTACTGAATGTAACCGATTTTTAAACGAACATAGTGATGATGAACWCGCAGAGTGTGCTTTGAATATCATAAAAGATATGAAAAAAGACTTGGAACAGGATATCTAGATAACGAATAATYTTTTGTGTTTTTCTTTTTGTCGCAACGAGTGAGACAAAAACAAAAAAACAAAAAAAAAAACAAACAAAAAAAAAACAAAAAATGTGGGAAAATCTAATCACTAAATGTCATTATTACTGGCTCGTTGTTTCCTTGATACATTCCTCTCTCGTATGGATCTCTTTCAAAGGGAGATCCACAGTCTCGGCACTCTTTTGAGTGAATGTCTATCTCTTTTTCAACTTCTTTCATTGATTTCCAATGATACTCAGGTCGTTCAAATTGCAGTATTGTATTAGAGCCATCAATAGTAGCTTGTTTTA
The DNA here is from genome assembly GCA_002317795.1 of Nitrososphaerota archaeon. GTDB lineage: Archaea > Thermoproteota > Nitrososphaeria > Nitrososphaerales > Nitrosopumilaceae > Nitrosopumilus. Next base: position 161,499 of record NVWC01000001.1, on the reverse strand, counting down.
GATGCAACATACTTTCAATCAATTCTTTACGTTTTGTTGATGTCAACATTCCACACCAAACGATTCTTGGCTTCTTTTCTCCAATTAGGTCCCGAACTTTAGAAGCCACATTTTTTCGAATTGCGTCTTTTTGAACATAATTAATAGAGTGATTTCGTGCCTGTACGTTGAATAAATCCTGTATTGGATAACGGTAGAGGTAGGCAAAATTGTGTAATACCTTGTAAGGCTCATTGAGAACACTCGCATATTCAGAATGTAAGTTGACATTACCCTCTACTATAATACCACAATTTTTTTCAATAATCTCTTTCCAAACTTTTCTCATTTTATCCAGATCAAAGAAATAATCTGATTTTACTATTTTACCATCAACTTTTCTCATATTCAAACTCAACAAGTGAGCATGAACATATTTTCCTGACAATGGATCTTTTGAATGTCTATTCTGAATAGAATAACCATAGGAATCAATGTCAAACTTATTCATAAATTGTTTAATCATTTTTGCAAATAGTTTTTGATCCATATAGTGCAATTCTTTTGGTAAAGTCAAAACAATCTGATTTAATTTTAAATCAAAATCTAATTTTGTTGCAATATTATCTTTAATCCATTTATACATTATACTTGCTCTCTTTCTTGCATAACTCATTGAACATCTAGGACATAAACCACGTTGACCACAATTAAGATAATGAACTTTTTTTGAATGTGAATGAGTAACTGCACATTGATATTTTTCATATTCAGTAGCACACCATACCAATTTAGGTGTGTTTAAATTTAATTTACCTAGAAATTCACACCATTCTTTTTGTTCTTCTAAAGTTACCCAACGATTAGGAAGTATATCTTGAGGAGCGTCAAGTAATGTTTGACACATTTGACTCATAATAATTAATACTCTACACTTTCAGAAAGTTTGAAACATCTAGTACACTTTTGTAAAAACCTACCATGTTTTTCCTCTAAAACAATTAGAACATGATTACAACATTTTGATTTCAAACTATTTTGATAATCTTTAATAAATTTCAAAATGTCCTCCAATACTGTTTACAAAATTTACAATAGATTGACTTACTAATCAGATCACATTTTGTATAATGAGAAAACCTTGATTGAGGAACTGCCACAGTTCCTCTCAAGTTTCTTTTTCCTCTTTACTTGCGTATTTCATTATATCATCAATATTGATGCAATTCTCAAATTTACTAGTGCAATTATCGAGATCCTCTTTATTGTGATTATCAAGTTCTTTTTTACAAAAATAACAGGTGTTAGACAGAATCTTGGTCTCCTTGTTCGATTCTGTCCAACAACCTAGAACGAGCGCTATCAAAGCTCTCTCCCACAGTTCCGTGTTTTTTAACACGAATGAGCGTAGTTTTGGCTAAACGTTGGGTAGTATTCACGCCTACCGTTGTGTATACACGTTATAACAGATTGACAGGTATTCCATTCATGAAATCAAGGAAAGTTAAGAAAAAGAGAGCAGATATCGAAAATGAAACATTCCTTTCAAGTTCAATAGATAATGCACATGATATGCCACAACAAGATCGTTGTGTCCCTAGAGTAAAAGTTCCATATTTCTTTACAGTATCAATTCAAGTTAAGGCAGGGATATACACAAGTGGAAAAGATAAAGGAAAACCCATCTATGCAACTCAAGATATCATATCAAAAGAGCCATTTCCTGAAGAATGGATTATTGAAAAATTTGTTCCAGTTACATTACAATTTACAAACAAATGCCCAAAGTGTGCCAATACAGGAACACCTAGAATAGATAAGAAACACATGGGAAACTTTGGAAGTTATAAGAAATATCCTTCAAATCAAGAAGAACAATATCGTTTAATCTATTTTCACACACAAGAAGATAACCAAATCAAACCATGTATTATCGCTAGATTTGGTAAACATGGTATATTTACAAAAACAGGAAAGATATCAAAAACAGTAGAGGATTATATTTTTCCTAATTATATAATTAAAAACATCTAGTGTTTTGTTTTCATTAATTCTTTGGCAGTACTGAACATTTCCAACATACTATTGATCTGCAACTGCATCTTGTTTATCTGAATGTCTTTACCACTTTCTAATTTGTCAATCTTTTTTTGTTTATTCTCATTTTCTTCTACATTTTGTTTTAATTCTTCWTYMMCYSKTAWTTYTKWWGAWRKWGYYMMKKMWGSAWTWYMWKWYTTRTWKTCTMYWWRYWMTKMKWMWGGMKWARARGYACCATAGTGATTATCTAATGGAATGGATACAGAATGACCCATTAGTTTTTCACATAGAGATAGGTTGGAATCGTGCCTAGATTTCATAGTCACGTTAAAGAATTTTCTTAATCCATGCAATGCTGGAATGTTAAACCTAGTTCCAGTCTTTGTTTTTTTACATCTTTGAGTGTAATTGTAATGGCACATCTTACAGTTGCAGTCTCCATAGTTCCTGCAGGAACTGAACCAATGACGTAATCTTTTCTAAATGCAGGTGATGTTGATGTTAATTTCTCACCGTCTTGTTGTCTTTCTTCTAAGTAATCATCAAATGCTTTTGATGCTTCAGGAGTCATGAATGTGATATACTCTTCTCTGTCCTCTGCATAACACACCACTTGTTTACACTCATCAATATTTGTAATATCACATAATCTCAATTCAGGAATTACCCCTACTCTACATCCCGTACTAGATAAAAATAAAATTAATGCTCTAGTTCTTTTCTTAGTTGTATTATTCAGCATTGTAACGATATTATCTCGAGTATATGTTCCATAACCACCCCTCTTTGTTTTAGTTGGAAACATTTTGTGCAACATTTTTGAATTAAGATTCACATCATTCATTGTGTAAAATAATTCCATTGGTGCAATTAATGACGGAATGTAATTTGGAGAATACTTTCCTTTAAGATAGATGAGATAATTCTCTAGATTTCTTTGGATGGATTTCTCATCGGCTTTGAGTAAATCATCATAATTATCTAGTTTATTCCATTCTAGAAATTTATCTAATCTGTATTTGTAATTTCTTTGTGTGATGGGGGCAATTGCTTGTAGAAACATTTCAAGACATCTTTGATTTGCCATGTTTAGATGAGTGATGATTTCGATTTAAGTAGGACTTCATTACATTACACAGGCAAGTTAATAGGCATAATTTAGGCACAAATTATGATGTCATCTGATTCTCAAGACATACGACGAGCAATTTTGACAAAATGGCATGAAGGTCTCTCAAAATATGGAAATCTTTTCTCATCTGATTCTATTAGTGGTACTAGCCCTCCGTCAGTTTTTGTGGGTTCCTATAACTACCCCAAAGTCTTTGTTGGCCCTATGGTTCCACCAATTCATGGTGATACTAGTTTACTTGATAGCCCTGAAAAGTGGAAAGGAAAATCTTTAGAGGAAATTGTAAATTTTAGATTGAGTTTAGTTAGAGGAATACAAAAAATCTCAATTGATCAAACAGAAGGACGATACATTGAAAATCTTCAAGAGGTTACAATGTCTTCAAAACCTACTGACTCTGATTTAATTTTTGAAAAAGTTACATCTCCAAAAATATCACTTGATGGCGAGAGCGCACCTTTTGGACCTATTGGAGAAATAAAATCTGCAAAATTTTCTTCAACTAGTCCTGTAAAATTAATTGAAAAAACATTCTATGACACAGATTTGAAAGCACAAGATGCTGTTTTGAATTTATATAATTCAGGAATTGAAATTTCAAAAATTCAAAAATGTTTCAGTATTGGAATGTTGGGACAAAAAAGAAAATTAGTTCCTACAAAATGGAGTATTACTGCAACTGATGACATAATTTCAAAATCTCTTGCAGACGAGGTTTTAGATTACAGCTTGATTGACTCGTGTAGGGTTTTCTCTTACTCCCATTTGGGAAACACCTTTTCTGTAGTATTGTTTTCTCATAGATGGATCTATGAAATGGTAGAGGCTTGGTATTCTAATGGTGTGCTGGGATTTGGTTCTGATTATGAGGATGCGCGTGGCATTGATCATCCACCAGTAATTGCTGGTGCATATTTTGCAGCAAAATTAGGAGTTTTAGAATATTTGAGTGAGAAAAAAATTCAAGCAGGAGTTATAATTTTAAGAGAAATTAGACCTGAATATTCAATTCCTGTGGGTGTTTGGCAGGTTCGTGAGGGGATTCGTGAGGCCATGAAGGAAGTTCCTATAATTTCTGATAATTTTGAACATGCATTATCTTTGGCATCAGATAAAATGAGTATTAGTAAATCTGAGTGGCTTTCCCATGGAAATATTCTGAAATTAATGCGACAAAAAACAATGTCTGATTTTTTTTAGATTTTTGATAATTATCTCAAGTCTGGGTTGATTTATCTAGTTTGTTGGTTTCATGTGGAATTTTTGCAGTAGTTTATTGGATTTACTACTCAATTTGTTATTTCTAATTTAATTTCAAGTATTTTTTTGATGGTTAAAAAGCCTGTAAAATATGGAGGTACTACCTGACCTGAATATTTCGGGAAGATGTATCCTATCTGACATTATAAAAGAAATTGAACTTTTCCCAACGTGTTATTTGGGATACAAAAAACTAGTTATGCTAACTTTGGAATTTGTTTTTTCTTTAACTGTCTTTTTTTGATCAGACTAAACATTATCATTCCAACATTAATAATTGAAATAATTTCAATCAAGTCTACTCCATACAAGAACCAATCAATAACTGGATGAATTCTTGACACGATACCTGCTTCTAACATTATATCTGCATTCCATATCATGTGTGGAATTTGAATGAATTGAATTATTGCAATTAAAATTATACTACCTAATATTTTATTTTCATACCAATTCCAAAATTTATCCCATGCATTCATACTTTACATTTGTTTTTAATTCTATTAAACAATATGAAAATTAGACTCTACTAATTAGATTGCCCTAATTTTTTTAGGTGTGAAAACCGTTAATGTAAACTAATTAAATTATCTTTAGAAATTATAATAATCTTTTTAATTTAAAAATTATTCATATTTTGAATTTTTAAAATATTTCTAAACATTTGTATTGAAATCAAAACTATACTGTTAAATTTGATTTTTACCTAGTATATTTAAGGTGGTTTTATTATGGATAGGATTTGGACTTGTAATTTTGATAATGATTTTATTAATTATCAAAGCAAAGAATACTTCAAAATATGATTATGTGCGCATTAATTTATTTTGTAAAAATTGCGGTGTTCAAACTAATGGATTAAAATGTCCACGATGTGAAACTAGATAATTAAAATCATTTTTTTAATTTTTTATTTGTTTTACTTTTGTTTACATTTTAAAAAAATATCAAAAATATTTTTAATTTTTTAATGATGATCTTTTTCTTTCATTATGTCATATCATATCTATGAGTCTCCATCTTGAGTGTCGTGGTATAGACAAAGTTTCAATGCTTGTTATGACTGGTGCCACTATTGCATTCATAATTGCATTTGCATCTTTAGTACCTGAATTGTAAGTAAACATGGATCATGTTACTTACTGAAATTGGTATAGGTATTGGAATAGTGATTACTTTGCTTTTCGTATATAAAGAGATAAAGAAAAATATCGATCATCAAATTCCTATTAGTTATTGTTGTCTTGGATGCGGTCATATTACAAATAGATTGAAATGTAAAAATTGTTTTTATACAAATATTTTACAATCTTAAAATTTGTATTTAGAGCACGATATACATTAAACAAATTTTAAGTTTTAATATTTTGGATTTTTATAAAATCTTATTCATATACTAGGTATTGGAAACTAAAAAATCCCAAGTGTTTGGAAAAGCGAAATCTGGGATATTTGCTGGGTTAGTTGGTGGATTTGCATTATTTTCTTCATTTATTGGAATAGACTCACATTTGGGAATTGAACCTGGAACATTTTACAAGATGATTGGCATTTCAATTGGCTTAGATGGTATTGGAGCAATCACTTTTGGATTTGTTGTTCATATGTTGACAGCATCTTTAATTGGTTCAGTTTTTTATGCAATTTCTTCTTTACATAGATCATTAAACTTAGTAACAATTCCAAAAGCAATTCTAGTTGGTGGTATCACTGGATTGATGGTTTTTGCTTTATTCTTTATTCCTATTTACACATTGGTAATGGTTCCAATTATAGAGTCCATAATTGAATCAGGAACTGAACCAGTTATTTCACAAAGTTTTGGAACTCAGACCGTTTCACTTAAAACTCTCATTTCAAACACTGAAGGTCTCTTTTTAGGATCTATAATTCTTCATATGTTATTTGGCATGGTGATGGGCTTTTTTTGTGGTTTAATGGCTCATGAGGAATATTCTAAAGTTCGTAGATACAATAAATTTCTCTAATTACAATTTTCTTATTTTTAGGTAACATATTTTCCCCTCTATTTTAATTTCTAATTAACATAAATTTGACGTCTACTTTTTTATTTAGTTCTAAAATAATTTTTATTTTATTTACTACACTACAAGGGGTATTTTTCTTTTTCATGCTTGATGTTTTTAGTATCCTAACTGACTCCAGTTTATTGGTTTTAGATTACAATGACAATTTTCTCTTTTACCACATCTTGGGCAATTACACTCACACAATAGTAATGATGTATTACATGTAATGCATTTTGTGTATTCTGCAAAATCATCTTTCATTTCTTTAAATAATAATACGTGATTATAGAATTTAACCATCATAGAATTATTCTATAAATTCATTTGAATATTTTTGATAATAATGTACATAATTAAAGAATATTGTTAATATTGTTTAATATTGAATATGATGAATTACATGTATGCAATACCATTGTCAAAAATGTAGTTATAAAATCGAAGGATATGCAGATATTATTCCAGTGTTATTAAATCATGAAAAAATATGTGATTCAATTTTAGATGATGCAAATGATAAAGATGTTGGATGAGGCTTTTGTTCTAATAAATTGTAAACCTGGCAAAGAACCTTCAGTTCTCCAACAATTAAAAGAAATGAAAAACGTAGTTGATGCTCAAGGAATATTTGGGGTCTATGACATTATTGCTAAAATTGAATCTGATGCTCAATCACACCTGGATGATATAATTACAAATCAAATTAGAAAATTAAATGAAGTTTATGCCACCTTGACACTTATTCCTACAAACCATGAAGATGAACTTTCTAATTTAATTCCAGACATAATTCCAGATATAATTCCAGAACAAAAAAAACCATTAGATGAGGTAGAATCAGATAATGAAGAAGATGAAGCATTAGAAGAAGATTTTGATGAATAATCAAAATTAAGTTGTTTGAAAATAAAAACTTCTGATTGATTTGAAATTGAGAAAACTCCATTCAAAATTACAGAGAATTATTTAATTTTCATTATTCTCATACAAATCTACTCAATTCTTATTTTATGGTTAGAATAAGATAAATCTAAAATATTATAATAATGGAAATAAGATATCTGTTATGGTTATTGGGACTGAGTTAATGGAAAAAGTTTTGTTTAAAATAGCAAAACTATGGATTGCAGGTAAAACTATTGATGATGCACTAATTTCAGCAAAAGAGGCATATCAATTTGGGCGACATGCTATAATTAACAAATTAGGAGAATATCATACTTCCAAAAAAGAAATTAATGAAACAATGCAAGAGTATCAAAAAATCGTTAAATCCTTTAAAAAATGGAATATTCGTGGGGCCATTTCAGTAAAGCCAACACAAATTGGTCTTTCAATCAGTCAAAAAGAATATTATAATAATTTTGAAAAAATTATTCATGATGCATCTATTTCTCATGTTTTTGTTTGGTTAGATATGGAATCATCTGAACACACTGACGATACCATAGAAATTTACAATACATTCTTTTCAAAATATGAACGACTAGGTATTGCTTTGCAGGCTAATCTTAAACGAACAGAAAATGATCTACATGATTTATTAGAAATTGGTGCAAAAATTCGTCTAATAAAGGGGGCATATAGAGAAAATGCTAGAATATCTTTCAAAACAAAAAAAGATGTAGATTATAATTATGTAAAACTAATGAAAATTCTATTCAAAAAAGGTAATGAATTTGCTATCGCAACTCATGACGTTAAGATTATCCAAAAAGCACAATATTTGTCAAAAAAATATCCTAAAAAATTTGAGTTTCAATTTCTAAAAGGATTAAGGGAAGAACTAAAACCTGATTTAATTAAAAAGAAATTTGTTGTTTCAGATTATATTCCATACGGTGTTAATTGGTTGCCTTATTCAATTAGACGAATCAAAGAAAGAAAAAGAAACATATTGTTACTTGGAAGCTCATTGATTCAATCACATCGTGTTTGAGTTTGAGTCCTCATAAATTGTTGTAGATAGTTTTCACCACCAGCTCCTTTTCCTGTAGATCCTGAATTTTTCCATCCAACAAATGGTTGACTTGAAACTAAAGCAGACGTTGTCGCACTCGCAGCACGATTGGTATAAACTACGCCTGCTTGGATTTTTGAAAAGAATTCATCTAACTGTTTTTGATCATTACTAAAAATACCTGCAGTTAAACCAAATTCGGTTTGATTTGCAAATTGAATTGCTTCTTCAAACCTGTCATATTTTTGAATACATAAGAATGGTAAAAATAATTCTTCTTTTACAAGTTTATGTTCTTCAGGTAATTTTGTAACTATTGTAGGTTCTACAAAGTAGCCATTTTCAAATTCATATGTTGTTAATACCGAACCTCCTATGATGATTTCACCATCTTTTTTTGCTATGTTGACCACATTTTCAAATTTTGTTTTTGACTCTTTATTGATTAAAGGACCCAAAAATACTTCTTTCCTCCATGGTGCACCAATTTTTATTTTTTTTGTTTTTTCAACTAATTTTGAAATAAATTTATCTGCAATCTCGTTTTGAACATAAACTCTAGAACAAGCACTACATTTTTGTCCTCCAAATCCAAAAGCAGCATTTAGTACTCCATCTGAAGCTTTATCCAAATCTGCATATTTTGTTATAATTACGGGATTTTTTCCTCCCATTTCAGAAATGAATGGTTTTAAAGTAGATTTTGTGAATTCTTGAAATCCTTCCATGCCTACTTTCTGAGATCCAGTAAATGATATGCCATCAACATTTGAACTTTGAATTAGAGTTTTTCCTACAATATTCCCAGAACCTGTTACAAAGTTGATTATTCCTACAGGTAATTTGGGGAGTATCATTTTTACAAATTGAAATGATGATAGGGGTGCATCACTTGCAGGTTTTAAAACTACTGTATTTCCTGTAATTATTGCTCCTGTGGTCATTCCTATTGCAATTGCAGAAGGAAAATTAAATGGAGAAATTACTCCCCAGACCCCATAAGGTTTCATAATGGTTTGTGTTTTTTCATGCGAGTTTGGATGAAAAGTTTGTTTACAGAACCCCTCATTTTTCTCTAATTGTGATGCATAAAATCTCATAAAATCAATGGTTTCATCAATATCTCCAATTGACTCTATACGATTTTTTCCAGTTTCAAATATCATTATTGTTGCCAAAAAGAATTTTCTATGAGAAAAAATATCTGCACAATCTCTGAATATTTTGACCCGTTCTTGATATGAAACATTTTGCCATTTTTCAAATGCATTTTTAGCACTATCTATGGCATCTTTTGTATCTTTTACCGATGCTTTTGGAAACTCTGCTATAGACATTCTAGTGTCTGATGGAGAAATAACTGTAAAACAATCATCGGAAAAAATTTCTTTATTATTAATTATTATTGGATATTTTTTACCAAATTCTTTTTTCACTTCATCAATCGCTTTATCAAATTTTTCATGAAAACTATCTTCAGAGTTATCCATTATTGCATTGCCCCAAGTGTATTCATTTTCAAATTTAGACAATTCACATTCCCTCTGATGAATAAATAACCTCAGAAATTATTCGAGATGCTAAATGAGATGTCCTATCTTTAACATCAAAGCTAGGGCACACTTCCATAATATCCATGCCTATAATTCCATTTTTTGCAATTTCTTTTAATAAATACACTGCATCTATACTATTCAGTCCTATGGGAACTGGAACTGAAACACCTGGAGCAAATGATGGATCAATACAATCCATATCAAATGAAACATATACTTTATCACCTAATTTACTCAAAACGGTTTTTGTGATTTCTTTAATTCCTTTTTCTTGAATATCAAATGGTGTTATTACCTCAAGATTATATTTTTGAATATTGTTTAATTCTTCTTGTTCTGGAGTTCTTATTCCAATTTGGATACTAGAATTAATATCGACATTTACGAGAACATCATTGATTATAGACCCATAATAATTTTTAGTAGAACTTACAAAATCTGGATGTGCATCAAAATAAACTAGAGACATTTTTCCAAACCTATTCCCCATAGAACTTATTATTTGACGAGTGATTGAGTGGTCTCCTCCCAATGAAATTGGAATTTTTGAAGACCTAGAAATTCTATCATACACTTCATCAATTTCAACTCGGTCTATGTTTCCAAAATCATAAACCTTTTTTTCTGTTCCTAAAAATGGACGACCTAGTGATTTTTCACCATTTCGTTCATAAGAATCCCGTAAATTTGAGACTAAACGTATTTTGTAAGGTGCCTCTTCTGTTCCTTTTCGTAAAGCATGAGATTGTGATTCATCTGGAATACCGACGATAACAAATTCTGATTCATCAAAATCATCTGTATTTGCCCAGCAGATTTTTTCCATACTCTATTTTCTATGGAGCATTAACATATTTAGTTTTTAAAAAATATCATTTCTAAATAATTTTCCATAATTCAACTAGTGCTAGATATAGTAATAGTGATGATCAATTATGTGCCTAAAGAATTAAAATTTAACACACGTATGGTAAAACTCTGTATATCTATTTTTTTACAATATGCTATAATTGGAACATTTACTCAATTGAATTATTAACTTATTGATAGTCATAAAATGTTTCACACTTCAATTGTCATTTGTAGTTTAATTTTATTTAAAAATAAACAAAAAAATTAACAAACATTCATTTTTTTTAAAATTCCTTTTTATTCTATTGTATTATTATAATATTAGATAGCAATCAAGTAATTCCAAACATTACATAATGAGATAGTGTTGTAATGATTTGTCAAAACGTGATAACAAAGTGGTTTTGATTACTATCAAATTTTTTATAATTATTTTTAATTTTAATTATAGATAATTTAATATTCCATGTTCACCTATATTGTATATGATTCGCTCATGGTATTGCAAGAGTTGTGACATAAAGACAACACTAATTGATGATATGGCAAATATTGCATGTACAAACTGCGGTGAAAAAATGAATGCAATTTCTGAGTGTAAACATTTTTCAATTGTTCAAAATTAATTTTAAATTCTAAAATAAAGTAAACTCTCTTTGATTTTTAACCATAATTGTGATATCTTAAATATTTAAAGTAAAATCTTTAAAAATTAAACAAATTTTTTGCATTTCTTCCATTATGTTTATTTTTAATTTTATCGTAACTGCATTATGGCAGAAGCTGGACTAGCAGCATATGGAGCTGTATTTGGAGTTTGGATTACCTTAGCAATAATTCTATTCTCCTTACGTGGTAAAGGACATCCAGAATTAATTGATTAAAGGTATTATCAATGAAATTCCAAGAATGTACTTGTATATGCGGTTGTACACGATTCGATTATGACAATATTTGTAGTGAGTGTAAAGTAGGTGCATGTATTGTAATCCATGATCAACTACTCCCCCTTAAGATGTTGTTAAATATTCATGTCTAGGTATTTGATTTTTAGTAAATTCTTGTTTACGTGTGAGAAAAATTGTAATTGTTGATTTTATTTTATTTATTTTTCTAATCTTTTTACTAATAATTTTAGAAATTTCCTTATATGTRGGAGCTGCAATCTTRCAAATTATTTCATAATTTCCAATTAAAATRTCAGCTTCTATTACTTCKGCAATCTTRYCTAATTTTTTTATTATAATTGATTCATCTGAWTGTAAACAAYGAATAATCATATATGCRAAATCCATRTGRGTATCTAATACATTTTGTTCAATAGTATTAATTTTTGAAATTCCTAGTTTTTTATCTACTAATAATGTGACAGTAGATCTAATTTTTGAAATTTGTCTAATTTTGAAACAAATATCATTTTGAATATCTTCTTCATTGTTGGATTCTAACGTTATCAGTAAATCAAAAGAACCATACGTTCCATATGCACTTGTAACACTTGGTATGTTTCTTAAATTAGAAATCACAGAATCATCGGTTCCTGACTCATTTACAATTAAGACATATGCCTTTGCCATCAATTTCCTAACTTTGTCCAGGTATGCCCATTAAAGTTAGAGTTGAACGGACATGTGGCAGTCTTCTAATGTTGTAAGTAATTGCCTCTCTGACTTTTTCTGCTTGAGCATGCTCTACTTTTGTAATAATGTCATATGCCCCAAATGTACCATGAACCTCTTTTACAAATTCCATATGGTTTAGATCATCAATTATRGTCTCCTCAAAACCAAGATCACAATTTACYAAGACATATGCWATTGACATTATTTAATTTAGGCAAAAAAAATATTTAAGTGAAACATGTAAAAYCYTTATTAATTTTTAGTTAAARTSATATTTCTAWAACAAATGTAYCATTAAYYRCCCMTGYTCTTTAAATTTAATAAAASTATATTTTTCTTATGGAACGAAAGTATTGTGAAGAACAYGAGGTATACTACAACGGTRTTTGCYTAGAWTGTARAAAAATGCCATCYCCACCAAATTGGCATGACTATATGTCRATGAGGTAAGAAAAATGYTGAAKGMGAASMATTCACTGTATTGTGATASACATCATATGTWTTATCGTGTTTTTTGCATTTATTGTAAAAGGGATGATAATCGAATTTGGGAATTTGTACCATGAAAGTATTGCATGATATGGAAAATATATTTTATACATTTGAGCAAATTGATAAAAGTATACATGATAATTTGATTCAAGATGTAATTCCAGAACAAAAAAAACCATTTGTAAAACCAGAATTTGATGATGAGGAAGTAGTTTGAAATGGAAATAGTTAAACAAAAATTTGAAAAATATGAAATGTGTGATTATTGTGATAATTTTTTACCTCATTGTCATTGCAAGTGTCCTTACTGTGGGGAACGTGACAAATGTGAATGTGCATTGTTTGATGCTGCTACTGGYGGATAAAAAATATCCTACAAAATTCCAAAGAAAAATATTTCCTTGAATATTAAATTCAAAATTAGTTAAACTATAAACTCATTAAATTATAATAAAAAAAGTAAACAAATATTCATTATTTAAAAAAAGAGTTTTTATTATATTATTGTATATTTACGACAAGTAGTAATCAATTCAGAAAACATTGAGAAACGAGAGTGTCAATGGGTACGGTCAAAAACCAAACTAAATTTTGTGAGATTACTACTTAATTTTAAAATGATTAGGGTACCTATAGTCCAAAAATATGGAACTAAGCAAATGAGAGATGTATTGTCCTTAAATGATCCTCTAATTACTGATTTAGAAAATGGTGAAATAATTATTAAAAATAGTGGTATTGTAATAAAAGATAAAATTTCAATTAATACCCAATCTGGTAATCTATTTGCAAATAATGAATATGCCTCACACCGAGGTAATGCCTCTTCTTTAAAATATCATGATATGGGGTTATCATCAATTATTGGTAAATTCAATCACGATTTTGCTGGAAAATCYATTAAAAATAAAATGAAATATGATATGAAAAGAATGAGGATGTGGGATGCTCGAAGTCGAGTAAAAAAAACATCTGATCTAAATTTAAGAACTGCATTAATGGAAATGGACAAATTAAAAGGAAAATTGAGTCTGACTGATGCTATTTTAGAAAGATCTGCATATCTCTATAGAAAAGCTGTTTCACATCAATTAATTCGTGGTAGAAAAATTAAAGGAATTGTTGGAGCGTGTATGTATCTTACATGTAGGGAAATGGGTATCTCAAGATCAATTACCGAATTTTCACAGAGTTTACAAGAAAATAGAAGTTCAATTTCACGAAAYATTAGATTATTAATTWTTAATCTTAGATTGACTGTCTCKATACAAGATCCTGCAAATGACATCATAAAAATATCTAATAATTTAGAAATACCTGAAATTACAAAACGAGTAGCCCTAGACATGTTAGATATTATAAAAGAACAAAATCTAATTGCTGGRAAAAAACCTTCTGCAGTAGCAGCTGCATTAATCTACATYGCATGTATCAAAACAGAHGTTGAATTATCACAACTAAAAATTGCTTCAACTGCTGGAGTTTCAGGTCCAACTATWCGTAATCGATTTAAAGAATTTAAAAATTATGTTGATATGTGATAATTTTCATGCCTANTTAACTCTAAAATATTATAAATTAACATCTTGTTATTTTTTTATAAATTTGATCWTAAAATCATTGAATTTTAATTHAATTTTTAAACAAATATTYAGAATTTYTVNATTATATTATAAATYHCATTAAAGCAAWTAATATGTGATATGDCTDTMTTATATTWTCMATTMGGATTTGGATTGTTTGTATTATTAATTYTAATTTCATTAGCCATAAAATTTCCAAAAACAAAAAATATTGTAAATGATGAAAAAATAATAAAAATAATTCAAGATGAATTAAATRGATATAATTTTGATTCTTTTGAATTAAAATCAATAGTGGCAATTAACAAACCAAATATTACTTCAGTAATTGTTGGTGTAGGTTATCAAGAAATTGCATTAGAAATAAGTAATGATTCGGGGAAAATTATTAGCCAAGAAAAGATTGCAAGATAATAATTCACCTGTTTGAATATTTTTTATATTAATCTACTATCTTCTTTAATTGTATTTAATACAATATGGGTTACAGTATTTTCTACATTTGGAATAACCAATAATTTTTTTACAAAGACACTCACTGATTTTCTGTTCTTAAATTTTGCAATTACTAGCGTATCTGTATCTCCTGTCATATCATAAACTGCAATAACATTTTCATGTTTTGCAATCTCTTCTTCAATTTCTAACATTTTTCCATCTGATGTTTTTATTTCAATAATTACCGTAATTTCATATCCTAGTGATTCATGATCAAGTCTAACCGAATACCCTTGAATTACTTTATTTTTTTCTAGTTTTTTTATTCTAGAAATTGCAGTTACTGTTGACATATTCAACGTATGTGCTAGTTGTCTCGCTGATTGACGTCCATCTGATAACAGATGTCTTAGTATTYTATCGTCTTTYTCATCAAATTTCATACTATSTATTARYTAAACRAATATTTAAGAATATATRAAATATRTGTATRGATATAACGTNATTTNATAGAAATACCTTATAATCTTCTAATCCTAATTAWTRTAATGTTAGTTCTAAAACHTGAACCAATTCTHGAAAAGATGCAAAWACACTGTAAAAAAATTGGAATAACATCATCAATTTCTAAACAAAAATTTGATTTTGAAGAAGATTATTTTGACTCTTCTTTTGTGAGGGYAAAAGATGGTATTGGAAATATTGGAACTTTAGAATTTGTAAATTCTCCTATTGATTATATTAACATCCTAAAAAAACAAAAATCTGTAAAATGTGCTTACGCATTAGGTAGTCATGTTGGAATGGGTATTCATAGACATTCTTGGTGGAAAATAAGGTATTTTCTAACTTTACCTGAATCAATTCAACTTGGTCCCTTTAACATGGGAACAATTACCACAATAAAAAAAGGATTATTTCATTCAAAAGTTGAGAGTTTTGTGTGGAGTGGTTTCCAAAAACTAACCACGTTACCTCCTGGATTAGTTAGAGATAATGTGGCTGACGCATTATACCAAGATCAAAAATTAAGAGAATTGATGATGAAATGTTTACTAAAAGAAGGAACAATTACTGTTTCAAGATATTCTCCAACTAGCGAATCAAAATACTGCAAAACAAACTCAAAGATAGTTATTGAATCAAAATGGAAATACCATAAAGATTTTTTTATAGATTATGACACACTARTAATGTATGAAACAATTGCAGAAATAGTTAAACAGACCATTAATGATATGAAATATCATTTAACATAATARATTTACAATGTCTACACTATTAAAAGCAAAAAATTTATTACTAAAAGAGATTCTAGATGCACCTCTGGGTAAYGTGGTSACTATATTGGAACGTTATCTTAATTATAAAATCGAAATTGATTTAATTGAACAAAATATTTCAAAACTTGGAGCAAGATTTACTCGAAAAATTAGTATTACTGCAAATAACYTACCCGTGATAAAAGCAACCATAAAATTTGATAAAAATATCCTTCCACCTCAAATAATGTCACAATTATTACAAAAAACTAGTCTTGTAGGTGATATTTTAAAACAAAAYAATATTCCAAATGAAAAAAAGATAATTTCATTGGTGGTAAAAAATGATAAAATTGTTAGAATCTATCAAATTAAATTTGAGGAAAAAATTCTTTTTGAAGTATCTGARGTGATTAGGTTGGATTGGMTAAATGAGTTTCGAATGGTTGAAGTACAAGACAAAATTAATGATGAGAAATTTCAATCTTTATGCTGGGGAGCTATGGGTCCAGGATGGTAAATTAATTTCATTAAAGTAAGACTAATCTTATGAAATTATTTTAAAATCCTACCTTCTTCGTGAAATTTTTAAATAACTTTGCTGTCTCTGATTTCCGAGTAAGGGCCAGGGATGTTAAAAATGAATTTTGAGCCCTTCTTCAAAATGATAAAACATGATATGATTGTATGCCTCTGTGTCACAACCTAGTATATTGCAAATCATAAGAGAATAACTATCAAATATTGTATCTAAAAGACTAGGTTATTATGAAAACTGAAAAAGATATTGATGAATACCGAAAAGATATTGAATCTAGGTTGGTAAAAACTGAATCCATGGATGCTATGAAATATTATCAAGGTGTTCTTAGAGCATTGGATTGGACAATAACTGGTATAGATGTTTAACCAGATGATTTTATGATTAATCTAATCTTTCACGTATAGTATTGCACAAAATTTCTGAAAATGTTACTGTTCTTTTTTCTTTTTTGATTAGATTTGCTTGTCTTTGACATAATTTTTTAATAATTTCATCATCAATTATTATTGTTATATGCTTTGACACAAACTTTTCTTCATATGTTATTCATACTTTTTGTAAATAATTTATTGTTTGTTCAAAATTAACTCCTGTGGTTTCACACATATTTGTGACTAAATAATATTTTAAAAGACATTAAATCACAATTTTCCAAAATATTTCATAATTTTATCAAGAAAAAAATAACAAATTGATATTTTTCTTAAAAATTGTTTTCATATTTAAACAAACGACTAGATATTATGTAATAATGGTTAATATTGTCATATGATAATACCTTGTAAAAATTGTAATAAACGATTTGAATTATTACGAGCAACAGAGTATCTATTAAAAATGGGATTAATGTCACCTGACACTACCATTCTATGTGACACTTGCCAACCTCTACATAGTTTTGTGCGTTAAATCGAATAATTTTTGAAAAGTTTGGTATTTTGATTTTTAATTCTCAGATTTAATATTTTCTTTTTTCATCCAGGTGGTTTTTCCTTTATGATCAATTAATTCAATATTCATTTCACTAATTTTATCTCTAATTTTATCTGCTTTATCAAACTGTTTTTCTTTTCTGAATTGCTCTCTACTACTAATCAGACTGTTTATTTCTTGTTTTTCATTTTCAGTTATTTTTGGAATAACTAATCCTAAAATTTGTAACATTCTTTCAAATTCGCTTTTAATTATATTGGCATCTTTACTACCTAGTTTTTCTTCAGCTGCTAATCTATTGGACTCTTTTACTAGTTGAAAAAATGCAGATAGTGCTAGATGTGTATTAAAACCATCATCTAACGCATTATCAAACTCTACTCCTATTTTTGAAACTAATTTTTTTACATCTTCGTTACTATCATCACCTGCATGAATTAATTCGTAATAACATGTCTCTGCCTGCCTCCATTTAGTAACATTTTCTTTTAACAACTCTTCAGAATAATCAATTACTTTGGAGTAATGTCCAGATAAACAAAATAACCTAATGATGTTAGGCCCCCAGTTATCTAAAACCTGTTTAATTGATTTTGTATTTCCTAATGATTTTGACATTTTTTCTCCACTAATTGTTACCATACCTACATGCATCCAAATTTTTGCAAATTGTGAATCACTACATGCCTCTGATTGTGCTATTTCATTTTCATGATGGGGAAAAATTAGATCACGTCCGCCTCCATGAATATCAAAATTTTCTCCAAGATATTTTACACTCATGGCAGAGCATTCAATGTGCCATCCTGGTCTACCTTTCCCCCATGGACTATCCCATGTAGGCTCAAAATCTGATAATTTCCATACTGCAAAATCCAGTGGATTTTTCTTTGATTCATCTATCTCCACTCTTGCACCTGACTGTAATTCGTCTATTTTCTTTTTTGATAATTTTCCATAACCTGGAAATTTTGTCACCTCAAAGTATACTCCATTTTTTGATGCATATGCAATATTTTTTTCAATTAATTTTTCAATTAATTTTATTATATCATCAATGTGTTCTGTTGCTTTTGGGTAATTTGTGGCACGTTTTACATTTAATTTATCAAAATCATCAAAGTAATTTTCTATGTACCTGGTACTGATTATTTTAGCAGTTGTATTTTCTGTATTTGCACGATTAATTATTTTATCATCGACATCAGTGAAATTCTGAACAAATTCTATCTCTATTCCTTTACTCTCTAAATATTTCCTCAATACATCAAAAACTATGATTGTTCTTGCATGACCTATGTGTGATTCATCATAAACTGTAACTCCACACAGATAAATTCTAATTTTATTTGAAACATCTAATTCTTGCTCAACATTTGATAATGTATCTTGAAGTTTCATTATTAATTAATTTCCGGTTTTTGTGCCACTAATCTTTTATGTTCACTGTTTAAAATTAATATCTGTATTTTTTGAATAGTTAATTTATCTATTAGTGTGATTTTTTCAGTTTCTTCTGCAGATAATTTCTTTTCATACATACAATACAACACAGAGTCTATCTCTTCATATGATATTCCCAATTCATTTTCTGCTTCATGTTCTTTCCACAAGTGAGGGCTACTTTTTTTAGATATCACATTCTCTGGAACTCCTAAATATTTTGCAATTGCTCTTACCTGCAGTTTGTATAGTGAAATAATTGGTGTAATGTCTGATGCACCATCTCCATGTTTTGTAAAATACCCTATCATGAATTCACTTTTATCACTTGATCCTAAAACGAGATACTTTTTGGCATTTGCATAATAATACAAAATATTTGTTCTAATTCTTGCACGTAAATTCCCTTTTGATTTCTCATTTGGTTCTAAATACATTGAATATTCTTTTACAATTGGATTGATATCHACTAGTTTGTATTCAATTCCTGTAAGTGAAATCATTTTCATGGCATCTTCTGTTTCTGATTTTGGTGTAATTTCGGTATCTGGCATAATTATTGCAACTGTTTTTTCTTTTAGTTTATTTTTACAGATATAAGCTAAAACTGCTGAATCAATACCGCCACTTAATCCTAAGATGACTCCTTTTGAATGCGTTTCATCAATTTTATTTAATAGATATTTTTCAATTGATTCGCTGATTTTAGAATAATCTTGATTTTGAATTTCATTGAGAATGTCTTGATTCAATTATTTCTTTTCAGAAATCTAAGAATAAAAATTATGCCTAATCTGAAATTTATAATTTCTAAATATCTACGTAAATACCGTCATCTCTTGTTTCAATGGAATATGTTTCAAGTTTTACGTCTTTGAGATAGTCTGTTAGTTGTCCTGTTTTGATGTTATAGTGCCAAAAATGTAATGGGCACTCTACAATACCCCCTTCTAGTTTGCCAGATGCAATTGAACCATCTTGATGAACACATAGATCATCTATTGCATGATATCCATCTTGGTTAAATATCGCAATCTGTTTTTTGTCAATTTTGAAGGCTTTACCTTTACCTTTTTCAATTTCTCCCTTTTCTGCAATTTTCTTCCAGGCCATTAATCAGGTGAAWTCTTTGTCATTTATTTACATTCGCATGATAGGATTTTATAGYCTRAATCAAGGTGWGAKTTATTGAGTAAAGTAAAATCTAGTCCAAAATTGATCAAAGATGGTAAACTATCTTATGAATGGGCAAGATCTCACATGCAAATTTTAGATAATACCATTAATCGTTTTAAAAAATCAAAACCTCTCAAAGGTATTACTGTAGGATTCTGTTTACACATTACAAAAGAGACTTCAGTTTTACTAATTGGTGCAAAAGAATTAGGGGCAACTGTTGCATGTTGTGGTGGAAATCCATTAACAACACAGGACGATATTGCTGCATTTTTAGTATCWMAAGGAATTCATGTTTATTCTTGGTATGGACAATCAGTCAAAGATTATGATTGGTGCATTGACCAAGTACTAAAACACAAACCAAGTATTCTAACTGATGATGGGGCAGATATGAACATCAAAGCTCATTTTGATAAAAGATTCATGGACATGAAAGTTTTAGGTGCTACAGAAGAGACTACTGCAGGTGTTACTAGAATTAGAGCTGTAGAAAATCAAGGTAAACTTCGTTAYCCTGTAATTTTAGTTAATGAAGCATACACAAAACACATGTTTGATAATAGATACGGTACAGGACAAAGCACAATTGATGGATATTTGCGTGCAATGAATCTGCTTATGGCATCAAAACGTGTTGTCGTTGTTGGATATGGTTGGGTTGGACGTGGTGTGGCATCAAGATGTAGTGGAATGGGCTCAAAAGTTATAGTTACTGAAGTAGACCCTATCAAAGCACTAGAAGCTCACATGGATGGYTTTGAAGTAATGCCAATGTCTCAAGCAGCAAAAATTGGTCAGATTTTTGTTACCTGTACTGGAATGACTAGTGTAATTAGAAAAGAACACATTATGMMAATGAGGGATGGTGCAATMCTTGGAAATGTTGGKCACTTTGATGTAGAAATTGATAGYAAGTTYTTGTTAAAGCAATCAAAATCHGTTAAACGAGTWAGACCTGCATTAGATGAATGTRTTTTGAAAAATGGAAAGAAAATTTATCTWATYGGWGAGGGYCGTCTTGCAAATCTTGTTGCAGCAGAAGGTCATCCTCCAGAAGTTATGGCACAATCATTTTCAAACCAAATCTTATCTGTGTTGTATATTTTAAAGAACCATAAGAAAATGGAAAACAAAATTATTGATGTTCCAAAAGAAATTGATATTCAAATAGCAGTTGATGCATTAAATGCAATGGAAGTTAAAATTGATAAACTTACTCCAGAACAAGTAAAATACGCTAGCAACTGGTAAAACTTCTTAACCTAAACATTACTCTTGAGAAATATCTGATGAACAAAAAAGCTATCATTACAAGTGCTTTACCATATGCAAATGGTGAAATTCATTTAGGACATGTTGCATCTACGTATCTTCCAGCAGATGTTACTACTAGATTTTTGAAACAAAATGGGATTGAGGCATACTATGTTTGTGCATCTGATGATTTTGGAACACCTATTCTAATTCAATCTGAAAAAGAGGGAAAAACTCCTGCTGAATATGTCGCTCATTGGAATAAACGAGATTATGATGATTTTACGGCATTTAACATTGATTTTGATTATTTTTACAAGACTAGTTCTACAGAAAATATTGAATTTGTTCAAGATGTCTTTAAAAAATTAAATGATGCGGGCCATATTTACGAAAAAGAAATAATTCAATTTTATTGTAATAATGACAAGAAATTCTTGCCTGATAGATATGTCAAAGGAATTTGTCCCCATTGTAAGGCTGAAGATCAATATTCTGATCTTTGTGAGAGTTGTGGTCGTGTCCCTGAAGAAATAACTGATCCTAAATGCTCATTATGCGGTCAAACCCCAACCAAAGAAAAAACAAATCACTATTTCTTCAAACTCAAAAATTTTGAAGATTCTTTATCAAAATGGCTAGATGAAAATAAAAATCTTCAAAAAGATGTAAAAAAATATGTTCAAAATTGGATCAAATCTGGTTTAATTGATTGGGATATCACCCGAGATATTTCTTGGGGTGTTCCAGTTCCTTTAGATGCTGCAAATGGTAAAGTATTCTATGGTTGGTTTGATAACCATTTAGCATACATTTCAACTGCAATAAAATTTCTAAATGARAAAGGAATTGATGGMAAGGAATTTTGGAATTCATCYGATGTTTATCATTTTATTGGTAAGGATATTGTGTATCATCATTTTCTTTTCTTACCTGCRATGCGACTTGGAATAAATAATGAATACAAATTACCTGATTACATCCCAACAAGAGGACATCTAACCCTACAAGGAAAGAAAATCTCTAAAAGCAGGAATTGGTATATTGGATTAAAACAATTCTTGGAGTATTACCGTACAGATTATCTTAGATTTTATCTTGTATCAATTAACCCATATTCTCAAGATGATTTGAATTTTGATTGGGATGATTTCTCCACTCGAATAAATTCTGAACTAATTGGGAATCTTGGAAATTTTGTTAATCGAGCATTGGCATTTACAAAAAAAACATTTGATGGGAAAATTCCTGAAACTGAAATATTTGATGAAAAAGATTCTGAAGCAGAACAAAAAATAAAAAATCTTGCCACTGATGTTGGTTCTCTTATGGAACAAAATCATCTTGATAGAGCTTTGAAAAAAATTATGGAATTTTCTTCATTTTTTAATCAATATTTTCAGCACCAAGAACCTTGGAAAAATGGCCCTGGAACCACAAATTGTGTATTTCTTTCAGTTAACGCTGTTAGGAGTTTGGCTATTGCAATTTTTTCATTTATGCCTGAATCTGCACAAAAAATATGGAATCAGGTGGGATTGGAGGGAAATGTGAGTAAATTATCTTGGACTGATATGTCTGATTTGGGAATACCATCTGGTCATATTTTAGGTGATGTATCTCCTTTGTTTGCTAGAGTTGAAACATCAGACATTGAAAATCATAAAAAACAACTAGGACCATCATCACATTAATCTTAAATTAACATTAAATTTCATTTTAAAATAAYTAMATTTGAATACTAGATTAATTTAAAAAAAATGGAATAATTTATGAATAAAAATTTGCTTGTAGGGATTGCTGCCTCTTCACCATACTTACTTCTTACAGATGCTCCTTTTTCTGGATGTTTACTATTTCCAAAATCTTCACCGTATGCTGAATAAAAGAGCATAGTTGTTCCATGTTTTAAAATTACATCATGTACTGGTCTGATGATTGCATTATATTCATCTGATAGTGAACGTAAATCTTCTGCAAGACTAGGTGATAGTAAGATGTGCCCATCATCTCCGAAATCCATTACACGTCTTGCATAGATGATTCCTGGTCCCCATGTATTTTGCTGTCCAAGTAAATCATTTACAAGAAAATAATTTCCACTATGTAATCCGATTCTCATTCTAACTGTCTCACTGGGGATTTTTCCTTTATTGTATACAGCTAATTTTGTATGAAGTTCTACTGCTAATAATGATGGTAATTCTGGACCTTGCATAAATCCAATACAACAACCATCACCTGTTGGTAATAGTAATAATGAATTTATTGGAACTGATTTGAATGATGTACAATCAGAAATACACTTGTTTAATGTCTCAATTTTTTTAATTTGAGTTTTTGTAGACATAGAGGTATCTGATAACCCAACAATATCCACAAAAAAGAAATTTGCATGAATTAATCTGAGTGAGGCTGTAAAATCTATTAATTTTTATGAATTATTTTCTAGCAAATAATATCTCTGTTATGTCGTATAATCTTAGATTCTCATCATCTTATCATAAATTCCATTTTTTTATACGCACAATCTAAAGTATTTACAAATAAATTTGAATTCTAAAGTTAATAAAATACAAAGAAAAACACGCTATGTTAAAAAATGAGTACTATAGTTCCAAGAATTTCAACACGTGGATATTATGATCTTTCTACAGGAAAGACCCTGAAAACAAATTCATATTTCCTATATCCTAAAAAATCATTTGATAATTTATCTAGTTCAAAAGAAGTAACAATCATGATTCATGGATTRAGAAATGATAATGCCGGAGCTATTGCTAAAGTACTTTTGGCAAAAAATCGCTTAAAAAAATTAGGATATTCCCATCCTGTAATTGGATATAGTTATGACTCAAAYACGACTGGCGCACATTTAATCAAACATGCAAAACACTCCCTTGCMGTAGGCCAAATTATAGCCCAGAAAAATGGTAGGAATCTTGGAAAATTTATTGAGGATTTCAAAATCACTAATCCAAAAATAAAAATTCGATTAATTGGTCATTCTTTAGGCTCTCAGGTAATATTGAGCACTGTTGAATATCTTGCAAATAAGAAACAAAATAAAGGAATCATTGAAAGTATTTACTTTTTTGGTGCATCAATTACTGAAGATGTTCCATCTTCCAAAAAATATGGTAAATTACTTTACAAAATTATTAATAAAAAAATTCTTAATCACTTTGCTCCTACTGATGAGGTCCTAAAGTGGGCTGATAATGAAAAATTTGTTAAAGGACCACTTGGTCTAAACGGAACTGTGGGAAAACCGATAAGAAAATATCAACAGAAATTAGTAAAGCCAAAAAATCATAGATTTGCAAGTTATGTATTAACATTGAAATCGTTTCCATAAAATTTGTTATTTTTTAAAAATTGTAATCTGTGAATTCAAAACTTCATAAAGTAGATTTCTCTTTGAAAAATAAATGGTTCTATCCATCAATTATGTAGTATTGGGAAAACAAGATCTTGTATCTGAGTTTGGAAAAAAAGGAACAGAAACTGATCTTACTCTTTATGATAGAAAAGAATCTGATATTATCAAGACGTGGGTAATCCCAAATGGATTTCCTGAAAAAATCCAACCATTATTTCAGGCAATTAATTTAGCCGAATATGTTATTTTTCATGTAGATAAATTAGACAAATTTACTGGGGAGCAAATAATTGCACTTGATTCTTTGAAAAAAGAGAAGGGAATTTTATCACATACTTTTGATGTTGATGAATCAAAATTAGATTTAATGATTAAAGGAACTGTTGTTGAAAAATATCTCAAAGTTGATCAAGATAAAATTAAAGAAGAAATGGATAAACTAGAACCATTTTCAACTGAAGGACCATCTAAGATGTTAATTGATCATTGTTTTGATGTAAAAGGCGTTGGAACTGTAATTTTGGGTAAGGTCACTCATGGTAGAATCAAACAATATGATAATCTAAAACTATACCCTGCAGGAATTGATGTTTTGATAAAATCAATACAAATGCATGATGATCCAGTGGCTGAATCAATTTCACCTGCTAGAGTTGGACTTGCAGTTAAAGGTGCAAAACCTGATGAGGTTGGGCGTGGTGATGTAATTGCACAAGAAGGAGCAGTTGATGTTAAATCAGAAATTGAACTTGATTTTACAAAAAACCCTTTTTACAAAAATGAAATTGCAGAAAATCAGGGGTGCCTTGTAAATATTGGATTACAAATTAAAGCTGCCAAATTTGTTTCAATATCTCCTCTAAAACTATCATTTGAAAAACCAATTATATGTAAAAAAGAAGAGATAGCCGTTATTTTAAAACCTGAATCTACAACCATTAGAATTCTTGGAAGCGGCGCTATCAAATAGAACAAAGTATTTCTAAATCCTACAATAATTGTTTATTCATGGAACCTGCACGTGCTTGTCCAATTTGTCCAAAATGTGGATCTAAACGATTTGAACGA
The DNA here is from genome assembly GCA_002317795.1 of Nitrososphaerota archaeon. Classification (GTDB taxonomy): domain Archaea; phylum Thermoproteota; class Nitrososphaeria; order Nitrososphaerales; family Nitrosopumilaceae; genus Nitrosopumilus. The sequence goes on along the minus strand of NVWC01000001.1, from coordinate 135,490 downwards.
CTACCTGGAAATAATGTTACAGTGAAGTGTCGTTCTTGTGATAAAATAATTAGTATTTAGATTCCCTCTTCGTGTTTTGCAATGGTAGAATCAATTCTTTAATGAAATCCTTATGTTCATAGTTTTTAATAAAAATTATGGGGTTATTTGATAAATTTAAAAAATTTGACGAGTTTGGATATGACAAAGATGGATATGACAAAGATGGATATGACAAAGATGAGTATAACAAAAAGGGTTACAACAAAGAAGGGTATGACCTAGATGGGTACAACAAAAAGGGTTACAACAAAAATGGGTATGATGAAGACGGGTACAATAAAGAGGAGTATAACAAAAAGGGTTACAACAAAAAGGGTTACAACAAAAAGGGTTACAACAAAAAGGGTTACAACAAAGAAGGGTATGATAATCATGGTTTTTATCTTGATGGAATTCACATTGATACAAGAATAAATTTTGATAAAGACGGGTACAACAAAAAGGGTTACAACAAAAATGGGTACAACAAAAAGGGTTACAACAAAAAGGGTTACAACAAAGAAGGGTATGACCTAGATGGGTACAACAAAAAGGGTTACAACAAAGAAGGGTATGACCTAGATGGGTACAACAAAAAGGGTTACAACAAAGACGGGTATAACAAAGAGGCGTATGATGGAAATGGATATGATTGTAATGGGTATGATAGAAATGGATATGATAGTTATGGGTATGACCTAGATGGATATGATAGTATTGGGTATAACAAAGAGGAGTATGATAGACTTGGATATGATCACCTAGGTTACAACAAAGATGGGTACAACAAAGAGGGTTACAACAAATTTAATCAAAATAAAATAGAAGTAAAAAATGATTAATCATAAAAATTGTGACCTAAAAAAGATACAAAGATAATAAAATGGATGAGATCAAAACCAATCAAATTGAAATATTATGAATAATAACTATGGATTGACTTAGTTAATATTTGCAATAACTTCATTACAGTTATGGCAAAAACATGGAAGGATACTGATATCAGTCTTGATCCTCTAAAAGATCAAACCATCGCTGTAATTGGTTATGGAATCCAAGGTGACGCTCAAGCAAATAACATGAAAGACTCTGGTCTGAATGTAATTGTTGGTCTTAAAGAAGGCGGAAACAGCTGGAAAAAGGCAGAAGCTGATGGTCACAAAGTAATGTCTGTTGCAGATGCAACAAAACAAGCAGATATTATTCACATATTGATTCCTGATATGGTTCAAAGTCAAGCATACAAAGATGAAATCAGTCCAAATCTTTCTGATGGAAATGCATTGTCATTTTCTCATGCTGCTGCAATCTATTGGAAATGGATTGAAGCTCCAAGCAATGTTGATTTAATCATGATTGCACCAAAAGGACCTGGCTCTAAAGTTCGAGAAACATATCTTGATAATTTTGGAACTCCAGCAATTGTTGCAGTTGAACAAGACCCTACAGGAAAGGCTTGGGATAGAACATTGGGAATTGCAAAAGCAATTGGAAGTGCAAGAGCTGGATTAATCAAAACTACTTTCAAAGAAGAAGTAGAAACTGATTGGTTTGGTGAGCAAGCAGACCTTTGTGGTGGTGCAGCTTCTATGGTGACTAATGCATTTGAAACTCTAGTTGAAGCAGGATATCAACCAGAAATTGCATACTTTGAAGTTTTACATGAACTCAAACTAATTGTTGACTTGATTCAAAGATATGGAATTAATGGAATGTGGAGACGTGTTAGTGAAACTGCTAGATATGGTGGTTTAACTCGTGGTCCAATGGTTATGGATAAATCAAATAAAGAGAACATGAAAAAAGTTCTTACCATGATTCAAGATGGCACATTCAACAAAGAGTGGACTTCTGAATATCAGAAAGGTGGTAAAGAATCATTTGACAAATACATGAAAGTGTATGATGAACACCAAATTGAAAAAGTTGGTAAAGAAATGCGTAAAATGATGTGGCCTGATTCCACAGAATAATTATTTTTTCTAATTTATTTTAATACAATTTCCTAAAAATGTGGCATTTGCTATTCCTTTTTTAATCAAATATTTGTCTTGAACAATAGTGTATTTGCAAAAATTACTTTCTAAATATTTTAAGAGTATTTTTTATGATCTCACAAGAAGAAATTAAAGAAAGAATTCCTTGTTGGGCGTGTGGAAATGACATTGTTCAGTATTTTGAGAAAAAATATAGTGGACTATGTCTTGTTTGTAAAATTGATTTTCCTTTAGAATAATATTTTGTAATTTCTTAGAGTTTTCTTAATTTTGATACGCCCGTATTGATGTGATCAATTATTGTAGGTAATGTTGTACCTGGACCATACACGTGATCTATTCCTGCCTTTATCAAATCTTTATGATCAACGTCTGGAATTACTCCGCCGCCAACAACTAGAACATCATTGATTTTTTTCTTTTTGAGTGCTTTTACTACTCTTGGAAAAAGTGTTCCATGTGCACCATTAAGCAAACTAAGTGCAATTGCATCTACATCTTCATCTTCTGCAATCTGTGCAATTCTATCTGGTGTTGCAAAAAGTCCTGAATAAATTACCTCCATTCCTGCATCTCTAAATGCACGACATAGAACTAGTGCACCTCTATCATGTCCATCTAGTCCTAATTTTGCAACCAAAATTTTGACACCTCTTGATGTAGTCTTTTGTTTCATGATGTAATTCGTATTTTCTATATTTTAAAGGGTTTATTTGATTTTCTGATTTAGATTTTAATAGAAAATCTACTTAAAGCGTATYTGGAGTACTTTTTTYGTGGATGTTACACCTGTAAATTATGAATTAACATTTGAACCAGATTTAAAAAAATTCATTTTTTCTGGAACWGAATCAATTACTGTAATTTGTAAAAAATCAGTCAATATCATCACTATGCACTGTGCAGAATTAAAGATWAAATCATGTCTAGTTTCATTTGATGGRAAAACCATTAAATCCACTCCTAAAACTGATGAGAAAAAAGAAGAATTATCAATAAAACTGGAGAAAAAAATCAAGGGTAAAGTAGTCATTAATTTAGAATTTCAAGGAATTCTTAATGATAAATTACTAGGATTTTATCGTAGYCAATACAAGCAAAACGGAAAAACAAAATATCTTGCAACCACACAATTTGAGGCAGCTGATGCTAGACGTGCATTTCCATGTTGGGATGAGCCTGCGGCAAAAGCAACATTTGAGATTTCAATTATTGCAGAAAACAAATTTACAGCAATATCAAATATGCCAATAAAATCAAAGAAAAAAATTAAAAACAAAACTCTATACAAATTTGTAAAAACTCCCGTTGTCTCTACATATTTAATTTATCTTGGAGTTGGAGAATTTGAATACCTAACTGGAAAAACTGGCAAAGTTCAGATTCGARTRATTACTACAAAGGGACATAAATCAAAAGGAAAATTCTCCCTTGAATTAGCAAAAAAACTTTTGACATCTTATGAAAACTATTTTGGAATAAAATACCCATTACCTAAACTTGATTTGATTGCAATTCCTGACTTTGCAGCAGGTGCAATGGAGAATTGGGGTGCAATTACTTTTAGAGAAACAATTCTTCTTTATGATCCTAAAATATCATCAACTAGAACTAAACAATACATTGCTGAAGTAATTTCTCATGAAATTGCCCATATGTGGTTTGGAAATCTAGTTACTATGAAATGGTGGAATGATTTGTGGTTAAATGAAAGCTTTGCAACTTTTATGGCAACAAAATTTGTTGATAAATTTTACCCTGAATGGAATCTTTGGGATCAATTCATTGAAGATGCAATGAACAATGCAATGGGATTGGATTCACTAAAAACAACTCATCCAATTGATGTGAAAGTAAATTCSCCATCAGAAATTCGAGAAATCTTTGATGCAATTTCTTATGATAAGGGAGGATGTGTTTTACGAATGCTTGAAAATTATGTTGGTGAAACTAATTTTAGAACTGGTCTCAAAAAATATCTATCATCATTCAAATATCAAAATGCAGAAGGTCAAGATTTATGGGATGCRATTGGAAAAGCATCAAAAATGCCAGTCAGTGCCATGGTAAATTCRTGGCTAACCCAGCCTGGATTCCCTCAAGTGGAGATTTCTCAGAAAAATAATACCTTAATTCTCAAACAGAGTAGATTCTTAAAAGAATCCACACCTAAAAGTCAGAAAGGATTGTGGCAAATTCCAATTACATATGGTTTGGGAAAAGAGACCAAAACAAAATTACTAACAAAAAAATCAACTACTGTAAAGATTCCTACTAGTCCTGGCTTTGTTGCAAATATTGGTAGAACTGGTTTTTACCGTGTAAAATACGATGATGGGATTTTACTTGATCTTAAAATGCTAGTTGACCAAAAACAAATTCCTCATGTAGATAGGTGGGCAATTCAAAATGATTTGTTTGCATCATGTGTTGCAGGACAAGAGGATGTTCAAAACTATCTTGATTTCTCTGATGCATACTTTGATGAAGATTCATTTCTACCTCAGAAAAATGTAGCAAACAATCTACACTTTTTAGCACAATTGACATTTTTTGAAGATTATAATGAAGAAATTAGATCTTATGCAATTAATTATTTCAGAAAAATTTTATCAAACCTTGGATGGACTCCACAAAAATCAGACAACCAYACTGATGCATTTTTGAGAGGATTTGTAATTCTYGCATTAGGTAAATTAGATGATGAACAAGTATTAGAGAAAGCAAATATTAAATTCAAAGAATTTTTGAAAAATCCTGCGACACTTCATCCTGATATTCGTGAACCMATATTTTCACTTGTTGCATGGACTGGAAATAAAAAAACACATTCACAATTAGAAACACTGTATAAAAAATCAAAATCTATGGAGGAAAAATTACGATTCTTAGGTGCAATGTGTAATTTCCGTGATGAAAAACTATTGCTTAAAACATTACAATTTTCCCAAACATCTGAAGTACGTTCACAAAATATGCAGTTACCAATTATGAAAATAGCTGCAAATCCATATGGYAGAAAAATTATGTGGCCATGGCTAAAGAAAAACTGGGGTAAAATGAGTAAAAAGGTTGGATATGGTAATCCTTTGTTTAATAGAATTGTGGCAAGCATTGCGTTTGTTGCAGATGATTCTATGGAAAAAGATATCAAAAAATTCTTCAAATCAAACCCAACACCTGGAACTGAAAGAACTCAAGCCCAAACATTAGAGAAAATCAGAATTCATTCAAAATTCTTACGACAAATGAAAAAAGAATTCAAAAACTAGTATGGCTAGAAAAATAATACCTATAATTTCTCTTGGAATTATTACTGTTTTTGCAATAATTTTCCTTTCTGGTGGTGGAACTGATGATAAAGATATTCTTCGCCAAACATTTCAAATTGATGCTGTCTATTATGATTCAGGACATGTTGAGATTTCATTTTTAGATAAAACTGGGCAAACTGATTTAGTAATTATGGAAATTCTTGGAATGGATGAAACCTATCAAAAATCATTTTCTGATTCACAATTTATTGAAATTGTTCCATTTTCAAATGTGCCAAAGTATGGTTGGGCAATTCATCCAATAGTTTTAGAAATTGTTCACAAAGAACTGGGCCACATTCAATTAAAAACTGAAATTCATTCTATTGGTGAATCAACTCCACCTGTAATTTATTCAAGACCATAGATCGGGTACAAGATTCTATCGGGATATTTTTTTAACGGATATTGCCAAATGTTGGCATATTTTTTAGATGTTTTACTCGTTAAAATGATGGAGCCATTTTTAATCATTTTTGACTTTACAAGAGTTGAGAAAATAATTAATGAATTACAGGAACAGGTCCAATCCGTGACTATTGAACTTGAAAAAGTCAAACAATGGAGAGAAATTGCAATCAAATATCAGAAATGATTACATATTTTAAAAAAATAAAAATTGTTTTTTGGATATTATGTAAATATTAATTCCAATTGTGGTATGTTTGATGTTGATTCTCTTGCTGCAATGTTTATCCTTCCTGATGAGTCTTCATCATTTTTCATGATTATCCATCCATAGTTTGGAGCACCATTCAAGAATGCTTTGATGTCATTTGTGACATCAAATTCTATCCATTTCCCAGATATGTCATTTGAGATAACTACTGAATCAGTAACAGTTGCCATAAAATTTCCACCGTCCCAGTTCATACAATCACTATCTTCTGATGAGCAATCCCATGTTACTCCTTTCTGAGTCCCAACAAAGTTAGCAAATGGTGCATTTGCTCCAATTCCTTCTTGCCAGTTTTCAGTTAAACTGTGAATGATTACTGATTGTCCTTCTTTCCATCTTCCATCATTATCTACAACAAAAATTCTTAATTTTGCAGAATCTAATGATTTTTCTTCTAACACTGTACCTAACTGTATTTCATCAAAACCAATTAAAACTCGGTTATTAGTTGGACCTGTGCCCATTACACGAAGTACATCATTAGATCCTTCATTTGATGTTTGAAGTCCTTCTCTAACAAAACTATCTTTTACTGAATATAGAATTGCTGAACTATCCGTCAATTCAAAGTCTATAACTGAAGTTTTAACAGCTCTAAATGCTGAAAAACTTTCATTATTTTGATTCATCATCTGTGAATCAAATTTTTGGCTTTGTTGAATGAATACTCCTGTAGGAAACGTTGCAGTTGTAGGATCAAAACATAATCCTGTATCACATAAAGTTTTAAAATCATTCTCCGATAATGTTGTTGTAAATCCTTCACTTAGCATAAAAAAAGTCATGCCTGAAAATATTACACCAGCTATCACCATCATACTTAGAAGTTGTTTACTAGAATGATCAACTGCAGTTGTATGTTTCACTACAATAATATGTAATTTCTTGTTAGTATAGACTTGTTTGTAATGTCATTACAAACATTTTAAAATTTATTATTTTGATTAATTATTATACTTCAAATAATGCAAAAAATATTTTAATAATTATTTATTTAATATTTTAATTTTCAAAGTCATTTTTTTATTCATTAATAATGAATGACGCATCAACTATTCCAAATCCGTAAATATTTTGATAATTTGTTTGTGTATACTCAAGTTTTGCATTATCTTGAATTTTTTCTAATATTTCTGCTGGAGTAATATTGGAATTTACATCTAACATTAATGCTACAATTCCTGCAACATGAGGTGTAGTTGCTGATGTTCCATAAAACAAATCTCCATTATATGCTATAGTTGTTACTCCATTTGGCCCTACTACATTTGGAACAGTTATTCCATTGTTTGTTGGACCATGTGAACTAAATGGCTCCAACACTCCATCAATATTGCTAACCGCACCTACTACAATTACTCCTTGAGCATCTGAAGGAACCACAACACTACTTGCAGAAATTGGATATTCTATACTGTTATTTACTGAAAATAGTTCTAATGTGGAATGACTAGGCACATCACTTACAGAATCACTTTTCACAGCATTTGAAATTCCTACGGCATACACTCCTGCCATATATGGCATGAAAAATACACTTTCAACTTTTTTAGAATCTCTATTTTGTATATCTGCAGAATATTCTACAATCTGACCAAGCGGATCAACTAGAACCAAATCAAAGTCTGAATAATCCCCATTTTTATCATTCCAATTAATGTAAATCATTACTGGTACATTGTTGCTAACTTGTGACTCTGACACAGTTATTGAAAGCCCCTCATCATTTTCTGCAAATTCATGCCATGAATTTAGATCATCATCTGAAAATTGTCCTTTCCAATGTTTTTGTGCAAAGTTTCCTGATGGAACAATAACTGAAATTCCGCTATCAATTGCACTTTCAACTTTTTTAGTAATAAAACTAGTACCATCTGTTGGTAAGTTCGGCCATCCTGCTGCTATGGCAATAACATCTACATTATTTTCTATTGCCTCATCAATTGCACGTCCAAATTCTATGTCTGTATTCATTTCATATAGATATAATTCAGAATTTGGTGCAACATCTGAAATAATTTCAGCTACTGCTGTTCCGTGACTAACACTTTCGCCACTAGAGATTGTTTGTGCTACCATTGAATTTTCAAATGAATTTCTAAATGATTGAAAGTCTACAATATTATCAGAAATTTTTGGATTATCTGTATCAAACATTAAATCAAGCACTGCAACTCTGACACCTTTACCTGTAATTCCAGAATTGTGAACTATATCTGCATTAATTGCATATACTCCTTCAGAAATTGGATAGTTGTAATCTTTATCTGTGATATAATTCAAATCAGAAATATCACTACTTAGTTGTATAAGACTAGAGTATTTGATGCCCCCAATCGTTTTAATAATTTCATCTGAATTTAAAAATGGTGATTTTACTTTATCAAATCCATTTTCAGTAAAGTCTGAAAGGTTTGTAGTAGTTCTTGTCTTTTCAACACTCTTTAATGCATTAATTCTGGGAATCTTCTCAGTTTCTATTGAGATTTGAACTAAATTACCATCTTGTATTTCAATATCTGATAAACTTTGAATTTTCTCAATAGTTTCAGGATATACATTGTTTAATTCTAATATAATTCTTGATTTACCTTTGTAAGAATCCACCCCAAACTTCCATGCGTTTTCATCTGGATTGTCATCTTGTAATAGTTGTTTGATTTGTTTATCTACTTTTTTTGCAATCATTCCAACATTCTTTTGTGTTTTCATTTCAGAATATTTTTCTTGAATTTTTGTTTTTTCTATATCCTCTTCCTCAATTGTTTGACCCGGATTTACCTTGAGAATAGTTTCAAAGTATTTTGATTTTATTTTTTGAGTTTCTTTAACTAGTTTTTCTTCAATTAAGTACAATCCTTTGATATACTCTTTATCGTATGTTTTTCCTTCAAATTGTTTATCTAATTTTTTAATATCTAATTTAGCTAAAACTTTGGCAACTAAGATTCCTTTTTTAGATTCTTTTTTAGCATCGTTAGCTGATTTTTCTTGTTTAGTAAAACTATCTTCTGTTTCTTCTGACTCTTCCACTATTTTATCAACAACATTGATTACTGCTTCTTTAATTTTTTCTGTAATTTTAGCATCTAGTCTTTCAGCTGTTTTCTCTACCTCTTTAGCTGTTTTCTCTACCTCTTTAGCTGTTTTCTCTACCTCTTTAGCTGTTTTCTCTACCTCTTTAGCTGTTTTCTCTACCTCTTCAGCCTTCTCCTCTACTTGATTATCATTTGCATTATCCTCATTATCATTTTCACCACCGTTATCATGACTATCTTTATGATGAGCAAATGCAAAATCAGTACCTGCAAAACCACCAGTCATGAGTAAAATTGTTAATGATAATATGATTACTTTAGAGCTTAGATTATCTCTTCCAATATTGAATTTCAACGTGAATATATTATGAATAAATCAAATATGACCTTCTGTTTGTAATTGAATTACAAACGGTTTTTCTATGATTAGATTAATTATTGAAAATTAATTAGTTTCAACAATATCTTTTCGTATGGCAAATTATTTTTTTGCTGACAATTGATAATTATTGGGTTTTTTTGGTAATCTGATGGTGAATGTTGTGGGGTTGTTTTTAACAGAAATTTTACCTCCATGTGCCTCAATAATGCTTTGACAACTTGCCAATCCTAACCCAGTTCCAATTTGTTTAGTGGTAAATAATGGATCAAATATTTTTCCAATTACATCTTCTGGAATGCCTTTACCTGAATCTTTCATTTCAATAATTAGATCCTCATCCGTCTCTAATGTTGTAAATGATATTTCCCCGCCCTGTGGAATCGCATAACATGCATTATTTATTAAATTTCCAAAAACTATCTCAAGTTTGTATACATCACAAAGAATTACTGAATCCTCTTTTGAAATATGCATTTTAATTTTATCTGGAATTATTATGTTTGATATAGTTAAACGAATTATCTCTTCTACGGAATGTAATCCATATTGTACTTTTGTGACATTTACAAAATCAAGTACATCTTCAGTTTGATGTGAAATCCTTTCAACTGCCCTTTGTATTCTACCAAAATTATTTTGTAGACTTTTATCAAGATTACCCTCCATTTTAATTTCAATTATCTCAAAACTATTTTTAATGACTGATAATGGATTTCTAATATCGTGCGCAAGACGTGTGGCTAAACTACCTATTGATGATAGACGTTCTTTTTCAATAATTTTTTTGTGCAGTCCTTTAAGATCTTTTGACATGATGTTGATGTCTTTTCCTAATTCTGAAATCTCATCATTTCCTTTTTCAGGATATAATATGTAATTCCCTTTTGAAATAGCCGCTGTTACATATCTCATCTCATTTAATGGATTTGAGATTGATTTCAAAATGAATATTCTTATGGCTAATACGATTATAATAAATACATTTAGTGAAATAACAACACTCCACGTGATTTCACTGATTAGTGATTCAACATATGTTTGTCTTTGTTCAATGTTTGCAGTTGTTGATTCAATAGCATGATCAATTTGCACATTCATATTTTCATAAGATGTATCAAAAGCTTTATTTAAATTTAATATTTTTAGACCTGAAGTACCTGATGTTTTTAATTGAATCATTTTATTTGAAATAAATAACATCTCATTCCATTTTTCAGCCAAACTTTCTGTGTTATCAACTTCATTAGAATATTTTTCAATCATAATATTGGAATATTTTGAAAATGATTCATTAAACAAAGTTTTTGCCTGTTCAATTTTAAAAAAACTACTCTCTAGCATTTCTTCTAATTCCTGATATTGACTGCCTGACAAATTCCTTGTTTCATCTTCAATTAAAATTATTTCCATGGTGATTGCTGAAATTTGTGTTGATGCATAACGCATATTTTTTAATGTGTTTAGAACTGGAAGTGTTTCAGTAGATATACTAGAAAATGTTTCTTGAATCTGTTTTGTATTAATTATCGAAATTAATGAAATTGTTCCGATTAATAGAAATAAAATAAAGACTTCTAGCAGTAGTTTGGTTTTAATCTTCACATGTTTAATTCCCCCATTTGAGTGCTAAAGGGTAGCTTGTTGAAAATAAGCTAATCCTAGTGACTGTAGTGAAGTATATATGAAAAATATGATGTTAAGAACAAACAATTGTTTGTAAATATCGTAAACACATCTAATGATATATCAAAAATACACTAAAATTCTATGCAGCCTCTAGATATTCTCCTAGATGTTATCTATAATCCATGTGAAATTGAAGAAATAGTGAGATCTGTTAAAAAATGATATTTAATCAAAATTTATTTTTTCCACTTTTGTTAATTTTATTTTTTTCAATTACTGTAAATCAAGTATCTGCTGAATCTCTTTTAGATGATGATATTTCATGGCAAATTATTTTTGTTTCAGATAATCCAGATTGTAAAGTATATGAAAAGAATAGAATTAATGAAATTGTATATTTAACTAAGCAATATTTTGATTTATACAAACTTGATTCTCAAATGATTGAATCTGTTTGTATTTTTTCTTTACAATATTTTGAAAATACAATTTCAAATGAATCTGATTTGAAAATTCTTGTTTTTGATGAAAGAATTGGTAATAACCTATTTGTTAAATTTGGATATGATGGATTGTATGCACATTTTGGATCAGACAGAAAACAAAATCATGTTATTATGGTGGTAGAACCTCCTAAGTTTAGTTCTGCATATGAATTTACAGAACCATCTTTGAATTTAACACACCAAATTTCTCATTTTATACTATCTTATTATGGACATAATTTAGAATCAATAGAGCGATTACTTCACTCACATGAATTAAATTATGAGGATTGCTCAAATAAAATTGGAAGTGTTTCATGTTCTGAAATTAAATCGATTATACGTTCAGAGATTTCAGCTAAAACTTTTTCAGTAGTTGCTCCAATTGGAGAAATAGTAAATCAAAATTMTATGMAATTTTAYCCTGATGATCTWTATTCTTCTCAGGTMGTAAAAGAATTACAACGTATAATYACTATTTGGTGGCTTGATGGRATGATTAATGATGAATCATATCTAAATTCKMTTAAAGCMATTATYRATGTAACMRTRGATGGTGATATKATAATTTMCACTACTCAAYTATCTATTTCTAATGGATTTTCAATTTTRGRTGAAACATTAAAAAATAAAAATATSRATAATTCAATTGAATCACTAATTGTTCCTTTAGAAAATAAAATTTATGACGCTCTTAATTATCTGCCATTTGATACTAGTTTGTTAGTATCTGATTCATCTGATTCAATAATCCCTGATTGGTTCAAGAATCGTGCAAAAATTTGGGCTGATCAAAAACTTGATGATAGAATATTTTTTGATGGGTTGAATGCATTAATTCAAAATGGATACATTCAAGAAAATTAAATATTTTATCTATACTATGGGTCTCTCGAAAAAGAATAATCTTATTCAGATATGTTAGATTAGCTAAGATTTAGAATTACACAAATCATGCCTACCATCTGTTAAGTAAGTAATATTATACAAGATTTTATTGTACCTCTGAAAACTCATGCTATCTTGGATTTACTTTTTGATTTAAAGAAAGGTAAACGTGGTGCCATTGCAAAAGCTATCACTCTAGTTGAAAATGATCCAAAAGAAACAAAAAAACTCTTAAAGAAAATTTTCAAAGAAACTGGAAATTCAATGATTATTGGAATTACTGGACCAGCTGGTGCTGGAAAAAGTTCTCTGATTAACAAAACTGTAATTGCACTAAAAAAATTAGGCACAAAACCTGCAGTATTGGCAATTGATCCAACTAGCCATGTTACTGGTGGGGCAATTTTAGGTGATAGAGTTAGAATGAACGAATCTACTGATTCTGGAACATACATTCGCAGTATTGCATCTCGTGGYGCAACTGGTGCAATTTCCCGTTCTTTGAGAAATAGTATCAGGGTTTTAGAATATTCTGGATTTGATCCTATTATTATTGAAAGTGTAGGTGCAGGACAAACAGAAGTTGAGATATCCAATATTGCAGATATTACAGTTGTAGTGTTTAACCCAAACACTGGAGATAGTATTCAAACCATCAAAGCTGGCTTGACTGAAATTGGTGATATCTATATTGTAAACAAAAGTGATCTTAGTGGAAGCAATCAATTATTTGATGCAGTAAGAGATTTTATTGGAGATACTGAAAGAAATCCAATAATTTTAAAAACATCTGTTAAAAAGAATTCAGGAATTTCAGAATTTGCAAAAACTCTCAAAAAATTAATGATTTCTAAAAAGAAATTTAAAAAAGATAAAGACTCTCAACGACTAGAAACTGAATTAAAAGATATTGTTTTAAATAACATTAGARAAAAGATTGATGACATGTTAGATTCTGATAAAACATTTTCAAATTATCTTAAAAAATTAAATACAAAAAAAATTGACCCATATAATGCAGGAGACAAGATTACAAAATCTTTGTTAAAATAAATTGGCAACAAAAAAATCAACAAAACCTGCAAAAAAAATCTTTACTGATTCTAATTTCGAAGTAAAACGAATCTATCAAAAATCCTCTAAAAAGAAATCAATGGGGGATTCAGGAAAATATCCATACACTCGTGGTATTCATCCTGGAATGTATCGTGAACGATTTTGGACCATGCGACAGTATTCTGGTTTTGGTGATGCCAAGCTTACAAATGAGCGCTTCAAATTCATGCTTGAAAAAGGACAAACTGGACTTAGTATGGCATTTGATTTGCCAACACAAATTGGATATGATTCTGACTCACCACAAGCAGAAGGTGAGGTGGGAAAAGTTGGGGTATCTATCACATCAATTAAAGATATGATGACTGCCTTTGATGGTATTCCTTTGGGTAAGGTTAGTTCATCAATGACAATTAATTCTTCAGCATCAACATTGCTTGCATATTATATTGCAGTTGGAGAATCTCAGGGATTCAAAAGTCATGAACTTCGAGGAACTACACAAAATGATATCCTCAAAGAATACATTGCAAGAAATACCTACATYTATCCTCCACAACCMTCTATGCGATTAATTGGTGACATGATTGCATATTGTGCAGAAAAAATTCCATCATGGTAYCCCGTTTCAATATCTGGTTACCATATGAGAGAAGCTGGTTGCACTGCAACACAAGAAGTTGCATTCACACTAGCTAATGCYATTGCATATATCCAAACTTGTCTTGATGCTGGTCTAAAAATTGATGACTTTGCTCCTAGATTGTCATTTTTCTTTTGTTGTACTATAGAATTCTTTGAAGAAGTTGCAAAATTCAGGGTTGCAAGAAAAGTTTATGCAAAAATCCTCAAAGAAAWGTTTCATGCAAAGGAYCCACGTTCCATTCAATTGAAATTTCAYACTCAAACTAGTGGTGAATCHCTAACTGCTCARCAACCTGATAATAACATAATTCGTGTWGCYATWCAGACCATGGCTGCAGTAATGGGTGGAACTCAATCACTTCATACCAATTCAAGAGATGAGGCACTTGCTYTACCTACACAGGAATCRGCAAAGATTGCATTAAGAACTCAGCAAATTGTAGCTCATGAAAGTGGCATTACAAAGACTGTAGACCCAATGGGTGGTTCTCATTATTTAGAAGACTTGTGTGATCAAATTGAGRCTGATGTTTGGAAATATCTTAAAAAAATTCAAAGAATGGGTGGTTCAGTTAAAGCAATTGAGAAAGGATTCTTCCAATCTGAAATCCGAGCAAATGCATATCGTCTTAAAAAAGAAGCTGATGCAGGAGAGCGAGTAATAGTTGGTATAAACAAGTATGAAGAACAAGAAGAACAACCAGAATTATTAAGAGTTGATGGCAGAATTGAAATTCAACAAAATAAATCTATCAAGAAATTACGTGCATCTCGTGATAATAAAAAATTAGAAAAAGCACTTTCTGCAATGAAAAGTGCAGCTGATACTGATGAGAATTTGATGCCATACATTGTTACTGCAGCTAAAGCATTTGCTACAACTGGTGAGATTAGTAATACGTTTAGAGAAGTTTTTGGTGAATATCGTCCAAAGGAAGTATTTTAATTGAAAATTGATCATATTGCAATTGCTGTACATGATGTGGAGAAAGCAGCTGAAGTGTATCAACAAGCATTAGATGTTGATAGTATAGAGTTTGAAACAGTGGAATCTGAAGGTGTCAAAATTGCAATTATTCAGGTAGAAAATGGCAGAATTGAATTAATGCAGCCCACAAATGATTCTAGTCCAATTAAAAAATTCTTAGATAAAAAAGGTGAAGGACTACATCATATGGCATTTGATACTGACGATATTGAGGGAGAAGTAGAACGAATGGAGGGTTGTGGAATCCAATTTTTAGGTAAAATCAGACCTGGATCTGCAGGAACCAAAGTCACATTCATTCATCCAAAATCACTTCATGGTGTTTTGACTGAACTTTGTTCCCATCCTAAAGATTAGATTCTAAATTCCAATAATATCAAGTTTAAAAATAAATGGGTTATTTTTTAGTTTTTTGTGGTTTGGAATGTGCTTTAACCATATGTCGCATAGTTCTTTCAGAATCAGAAAATTCCATTTTACATATTTTACACATTAAACACACTTCTTGAGTTTGTTGTTTTCTAAATAAATTCATAAAAAAACGACAATTTTCTGTGTATATAATCCAATGTTGTCAAATAATTTCTAAAATAATAGAATAAAATAAAAATTAAATTAATTTTTTACGTAAAATGTTAATTTACTTTTGGAACTGTAAAAAAGAAAGTAGTACCTTTACCTTCCTCACTTTTAACCCCAATTTTACCTTTCATTCCTAAAGAATAACCTATATTTTTTGATCGGTCATGGAAAACATGCTAACCATTAGTTAACACTTGTTAAACTTAATCTAAAAATACACTGTCATAGTTTAGATATTTATGAAGACAAATTGTAAATGCGGTTGCGATATCCCATTAACTGATTATGAATACAGAAAATGGAGTGGGTTTAAACGCGGTCATGAACCATTACCTTAATTCTTGACTACATTGATATTTTTCAAATAATATTTTAATTATTTTTTCTATTTTATTCCATCATTTTTAGAGTATCAGAAGCTGTAATGATTCCGATAATCTTTGATTTTTTTGAAATGAGAATACATTTTGAATATCTAATTAATGGAACCAAAACATTTGCAGGTGTATCAAAATCAACTATTGGTGGAAGCGGATCCATAGTATCTATAATTCTTGATTTTTTTAATTCTGTTGCCCCTACCTCTGCTAAATGCCTTACAATGCCATCCTCAGATATCACTCCTATGACATCCGATTTTTCAAATATTGGAATTTGACTGATTGATAATTCATGCATTTTTTTTATGGCATCATGAAGTGTGTTGGTTTGTTTTAGTTTTACAATATCTTTACTACAAAAATCCCCTGCAGTATGTGATGATGATTCTCCTTCTAATTTTGCAAGACTCTCAAAAACTTTTTTTGCAGTTTCATAACTTGGTTGACTTCTTCCTGATTCTATTTGATTAATCATTGATGTACTGACTCCAGTCATTGAAGCCAATTTTTTCTGAGTTATGCCTATTTTTTGTCTAATTTGCTTAATTGAATCAATTCTTGGTAGCAATTCATTTAGAATATGGTCTGATTGGCTTTAAAATGTATTATTTTTTCTTTTTTGGTTGCTCTATTGCTGCTTGAGCGGCTGCAACAATTGCTATTGGGATTCTGTGTGGTGATGCACTAACATAACTAAGACCTTCAGCATGACAGAATCTGATAGATTTTGGGTCTCCTCCATGCTCCCCACAAATTCCAATCTCCATATTTTTTCTAATTTTTCTACCTGCACTGATTCCTATTCTCATTAAACTTCCTACACCATTCTCATCAATTGATTGGAATGGATTTCTTTCAAGTAACTCTTTTTCCATATATTCTGGTAAGAATTTYCCTTCAACATCTTCTCTACTAAAACTAAATGTTCCTTGTGTAAGATCATTTGTACCAAAACTAAAGAATTCTGCAGTTGTTGCAAGTTCATTTGCAGTAAGTGCTGCTCTTACTACCTCAATCATTGTTCCAAAGTTTATTTTTAATTTCATTTTATGTTTTGTCTCAATATCTTTCTTGATTTTATCATAAATTTTCTTAATGTGATTTAATTCCTCAATGCTACTTATTTGTGGAATCATAATTTGTGGATGTGCTTTAACTTTTTTCTTTGTTAAAACTACTAGTGCTTCAAATACTGCACGAATTTGCATTTCATAAATTTCAGGATATGTGACTCCAACTCTCACCCCTCTATGTCCCATCATGGGATTCACTTCAGCTAATTCTCTAGCTCTTTTAAGAATAACATTTGCTTTTTTAATTTCATTTGTTTCTTCTTTTGATTCCAATTTTCGAATTTTTTCTACTAGTTCTTCTGGATTTGGTAAGAATTCATGTAGTGGTGGATCTAATAGTCTGATTGTAACTTCATACCCTTCCATTGCTTTTAGAATTTCAATAAAGTCACTTTTTTGTAACTCACCTAATTTTTTCAATATTTTATTTCGGTCTTCAATATTTTCAGCCATAATCATTTCTACAAATAAATTAATTCTATCACCGCCATTGAACATTCTCTCTGTTCTGCATAACCCAATTCCCTTACCTCCAAACTTTCTTGCAAGTTTTGCCCCTTCTGGAGTATCGGCATTTGCTCTGATTCCTAATGTTTTTGTTTTTTGAGCCCATTCCAAAATTTTCTCAAAGTCTTTTGTCACTTTAGGCTCAACTGTTGGAATCTCGCCTATGAATACAGTACCTTCACTACCGTCAATGGTGATTGTATCTCCTTCTTTTATCGTAATTCCATTTGCAGTACATGTGTTRTTTTCATAATCAATCTTTAAYTCTGAACATCCWACTATGCATGGCTTTCCCATTCCTCTTGAAACAATTGCTGCATGAGATGATTTTCCTCCTAAACTAGTCAAAATACCTTCTGCTGAAAAGAATGCAGGCACGTCTTCAGGTTTTGTTTCTTTTCTTACTAGTATGATTTTTTTGCCCTCTTCACCTAACTCTATTGTCTTTTTTACATCAAATACTATGATTCCACTAGCAGCTCCTGGAGATGCTGCAATTCCTTTTGCAAATTGTTTAAAATCTTTAATTTTTGACTCATCCATTGTTCTATGTAGTAATGCTTCTAATTGTTGTGCTGGAATTCTTGTAAGTGCTCTATTTTTATTAATTAATTTTTCTTTTACCATGTCTACTGATGTTTTTACTAGTGCCCCTGCACTCATCTTTGCAGTTCTTGTTTGCAACAAATAGAATTTACCTTGTTCAATAGTAAATTCAATATCTTGTGGTTCTTTGTAATGTTTCTCTAATTTTGTACATGCATCAGTTAATTCTTTATATGATTTTGGCATATCCTTTTTTAATAACTCAATATTTTTTCCAGTTCTAACTCCTGCAACAACATCTTCACCTTGAGCATTAATTAGATACTCTCCCTCAATCTCTTTTTTACCGTTATGACCGTTTCTTGTAAAAACAACTCCTGTTGCACAATCATCTCCCATATTTCCAAACACCATTGTTACAACATTAACTGCAGTTCCATTTGCAATATCTTTTGTAATACCATTTTTTTCACGATACACTATTGCTCTTTCACCCATCCAACTTTTGAAAACAGCTTCAATTGATAATTTTAATTGTTCAATTGGTGAATCTGGAAATTTTCTTTTTGTATGTGCCTCGCAGATTTTTTTGTATTCTAAAACAATTGTTCTTAATGATTCAACGCTTAGTTTACTGTCATCTGTTACACCTTGTTTAGTTTTTGCAGAGTCCAACACATGATCAAATTTTTCATCATGTACTCCAAATACAACTTTGCCAAATAATTGAATAAATCGTCTATACGAATCCCATGAAAATCTTGGATTTTTTGTCTGTTCTGCAAAYCCTTCAACTGTTTTTTCATTTAATCCTAAATTYARAATTGTATCCATCATACCTGGCATAGAAAYTGCTGCACCTGATCTTACTGAAAYTAGTAGTGGATTCTTTGTTGAATTCCATTTTTTACCTGTCTTTTTTTCCATTATTGTGATATTTTTCATTACTGCAGGCATCACATCTTTTGGGAGTTTTTTGTTGTTATCATAATACTTGTTACAHACCTCAGTTGTWATGRTAAATCCTGGTGGTACTGGAAGTTTTAGTCKAGTCATCTCACTTAGACCDGCWCCTTTTCCWCCTAGMAGCATTCTTTTTTTACTATCTGCTTCTTCAAATGCATAAACTGATTTTGTTTTTACCATGCAAAATTTTGTAAATTTTTTGGCTTTTTAAACTAATGCCTTAGCAAATTCAGAAATTACTTTATCCCAATTTTTTGCTTTGATTATTCCACTTGCAACCAATATTCCTTTGGAACCTAATTCAGATGCTTTTGAAACATCTTCTCCAGAAACAATTCCTGCACCACAAAGTAATTTTGTTTTATTTTTTGCATYTTTAACTGCTGCAGAAGCTTTTGCAATTAGTTCTGGTTTTTCTTTTGAAACTGCTTTACCTGAACCAATTAACTCTGGAGGCTCTATTGCAATATAATCTGGATTTA
This sequence comes from Nitrososphaerota archaeon, assembly GCA_002317795.1. Classification (GTDB taxonomy): domain Archaea; phylum Thermoproteota; class Nitrososphaeria; order Nitrososphaerales; family Nitrosopumilaceae; genus Nitrosopumilus. The sequence continues at coordinate 115,835 of NVWC01000001.1, read as the reverse complement.
ATTTTACATATTTTTTTACTTCTGCAACATCTTTTACACAAACTATRGAAATCATCTTTAACTCTTTTAATTTTAAAACCAAACTTTGAATTTCCTTACTTGAAATTCTATGTTCACTATGGTTGATTAATGATCCATAAACTTTTGATTTTTTTAATAATTCTGGAATCATAAATCCTGTAGTACTTCCAACTTTAGAGTCATCAATATGTTGGGCAAGTATTGGAATTGAACTATTTGATACAAGACCTATTAGATGCTGTGGTGGTGCAATAGCAATTTTAACTTTGAATTTTTTTGAAATTTTTTCTGCAATTTTTACAAATTTAATTATTTTATCTCCCGAAATTTGGTCATAGTTTTTACAATTAATTACAAACATCTTCTTTGACCATCTGTGCATTCTATTTAATTCTTGATTAGATTTTTTGTAATTCTTTGTCGTATCTCATTTTCATAAATGATACTATCATCATTAGCGTCAATCCTGCTGCATTTGTTCCTATGATGAACACATCTGAGACAATAATTCCATATGTTAACCACAAAATTGAACCTGCTGCAATGAATATCATTAAAAATTTTGAAATATCCTTCATGCTTTTTGTCTTGTACCCTTTGTAGATTTGCTCCACCCATCCAGTTAGGATTAGTACTCCTGCTGATACCCCTAAAATTGTTAATAGTGTTCCATCGACTTCCATTTTAACTCCAGAAAAATTCGTCTAACCCTGTCTGTTTTGGCTTTCCTAAAATTGTATCAAAATCTAAATTCATTGATGATGTAATTTGTTCAAGTGTTGATTCTAAAAATTCCATATATTTTTTAGGATCCATTTCTTCTTTTTTTGCTAACTCTACTGGTTTTACACCTGGTTTGTTTAGTGTTTTGATAAATGATATTCTATCCCCTTTTTTTATTTCTCTTATTGATTCTAGTTGTCTTGCTGCCCTGATATGTTGTGGAATTGTTTTTACATATTCTGATGGAGCTTTACTAAGCATTACATTAAATGTTAAATCTTGCAATGGAATTTCTTTTGCCTCTACTTTTTTACCCACTATCGCAATTTTTTCAGAAATTTCTTTTTTTGCATTATTGAAATCATCCATTGATTTTACTTTGGATAATACGTCTATTAATTCAAAAAATAAATTTTTGATAAATGCCGGTGTATGTGATTTTTTTCCTGTTAAACCTTTGACATCCACTTTCCCATCTTCTGTTACTCCAAAATAATTTTTCTTTCTGTTACTTAGTACACAATATCTGTAAGTTTTATCAATCTCTAAATCTACACCATGATCTTTTTTTGCCTGCTCAATTACTATTTTAATTTGTTCACTAGTTGGGTTTTTGATGAATAGTGAATCTGTATCCCCATAAAGTACTTCAATTCCTGTACTTTCACATTTTTTAATTGTCTCAAGAATTGTATATCTGCCAATTGCCGTAGTTGATTCTGCTGCTGGAAGAAAATATAGTGGAAATATTTCTGCACCCATTACCCCATAACTTGCGTTTAGTATCACTTTGAGTGCTTGGCTGACTACTGTATACTGTTGTCTTTGCTCTTCTGTGAGTGTATCTTTTTTTGATAGACTCTTGTAGTAATTTACCCTCAAATCTCGCAATGAACCAATAATTAATGAAGTCATTCCATTTTTCTTTGTACATGCCCAATGATTAGTTCCAGGGATTGTATTTTTTTTACATTCTTCATGTGGACATCTGACTGTCTCATATGATATATTTCGAACTTTGATGATGCTAGGATATAGACTAGCAAAGTCCATTACAACCACATTAAAATGAACTCCTTCTTTTGGTTCAATAACTAGACCTCCTCTGTATTTTTTGTCTTTGATTACTGCATCTGACATTACCCCCTCTGATCTAGCTTCTAGTTCTACTCTTTTTGGAATTAGAGAATTTGTTTTTCTGTGTTCATAGTATAGCAGACTTCTAATCCACTGTGATACCCCCATTCTTGCAATATCATCAATTGGCATTCTTGCAATCCTTGCAATAATTACAAGTAAGTTCATCAGTATTTCATTATTAAAACTTGTAAGCTCGTATGTTAGCGATGCATCATTGTAACAATAGTTTGCAGTTTGGTATAGTGTTAACTCATTAAACTCTAATCCATAATCAATTTTCTCTTTTCCAAGCAACGCCTTTGATACTGCATTTAATGAAAAACTGGTATATTTTTGACTAAACGCATAGATTTGAAAAGATCTGTTTGATAAAGTTCTATACAAATCAATATGAACTCCTTCTTTTAATGTGGCAGAGTCTCGCATCATGTAAAATGGATTATCTGAATCTTTGACCCCAAAGTTTTTTGCTCTGTTGTAAAGATATGGTAAATCAAATTCATCTCCGTTGTATGTAACTACAAATGGGAAACTCTTGATTATTTCAAATGCATCTTGTAGCATCTGTTTTTCATCTTCTAAATTATAAAATTTGACTTTGATGTTTGAATCTAATTCATTTACTCCTTGCTCTGTTCCTTCTGTTTTGAGCACAAAAATCTGGTCAAATCCATCTGTTCCTTTGAGTCCTATGGCTGTGACTTTTTTTTCTGCAAGTTTTGGGTCGGGAATTCTTCCAATTACAGCTTCTACTTCAATATCTACACTTAGACGCTTTATTTTTGGAATTGGTTGATTTAGCAGTTCTGCCCATTCTGAAATGAATTCTTTGAACTGTTCTGCATCAACCATGTTTGYAGTATCTACTTTATCCCAAAGCAAACTTTTTAGTGCAATTTTTACTTCATCCGAAATTTCTAAATCATCTTGAATTATTTCCCCTTCTACTATTTTGTAATATTTTCCAACAATTAGTTTTTGATCATAAAGATAATTCTCATAATATTTTATGTCAGATTCCCATGTTTCAATTATATTCCTAATACTATTYCCACCCATAGTTCCACCAATTGCAAGTGGATTTTGTGCAATAATTTGTGAYATTTCRATTTCTGTRTCTTTRATTAAATCATATTTTTTGACAGTTTTAATTTCACGAACATCWTCTCTATCTTGTATAAACCCTAGTTCATCAACTGCTAATTTAGAATAACAATATGGATAATGTCCAGTTTCATCAGTCCATAGCTTTAGTTCTTGTRTTTTTGGATTATAAAATTTTAAAATCACTGCATTTTTTTTACCATCATATGTTGCAGAAACTAACATTGATGTCTCTAAATTTCTGTATGAATTTTTCTCTCTTTCATTAGTTGATTTTTCTTTATTGTCAACTTTTACAACAACGGTATTGTTGTTTGCTCCATTATTGTTATTTTYATTATCCATTTTTATCAATTAGTTTTTTTRCCCAYGAACTAACTTTTTCTTTATCTAGATGAATTACTTCTACTCCTGCTTCTTTTAGTAAATCATAATCAGTTTCAGGATACGTGTCAAGACAAACAAATTTTTTAATTCCTATAGTTATTGCCATTTTCGTGCATTCCAGGCATGGAACAAACGTTGTATACAAGACTGCCCCTGCAGTTCCTGCTTCAATTCCTAAAATCGCACAATGCATTATGGCATTGGCCTCTGCATGGTTGCACAGACATCTATCAAGGGATTCACCTGACTTTATTTTYCCATCCATTCTATCTTGGCACCGTTTACATCCGCCCTCAAAACAATTCTTGATTCCCGGCGGTGTTCCGTTATAACCTGTAGCTAATTGTCTGTGATTTCTAACAATTACTGCACCAACTTTTCTTGTAATACAATTTGAACGCAATTTTGCAAGTTCTGCTTGAAGCATAAAATATTCATCCCAATCTGGTCTCTCAAAAGTACTCATACCGATTCTGTTTGAGTGTTCCATATATGGATCGCGATATTAAAAAAATCATTGCGATCAAAATTGTTCTTGATTCTAAAAATTTTATACTTTTTTTAACTATGCAACTTGAAAAAGAAAATTATCAATATGCTTAAGTTCGTAATTCATACAAAAAATTTGTGAGTAATGATCCAAACTACAAAGATACATTGATACTTTTAGATGATTTTGAGGTGCATGGATTAGTTCAATTTAGCAAAGAAAACTTTGATGAAGAATATTTTAAAAATTTTCTAGAATTTCAAAATGCATTTACTCATTCATTTGGAGAACTTGTTGGAAAATTAGATCCATTTGCAAATGGATATGAAAATTTGATAATGTTTGCAATTTATTCAGAATTGTGTTTTATTGTATCTCATTTGGATATTATGAAGATCTTTCTGAAAATTATTATTAATCCTCAAAAAATTAAGGGTGGTTTTAATGATKAAACCACACTTGGTATGTTNAWTWAAAAAATTTGTAATAAAATGCAATACTCTGAAAAATTGAAAAATTCTGTACGTGGATTATTTTTAGAGGATTTTAGAGATGCGATAACTCATCAAAACTATTTGATTTACAAAATGATAATCTTATAATTTACCCAAATGATGAAAAATTGAAAAAATACCTAAATCTTGAAGATTTTTACAATTATGCTCTACAAGTTATGGCTATGTTTGATGCGATGATTGATTGGTCAAATGGACCAAATTCTACTTCGGATAGACCTGTTACTGAATTAGATAAAATAGTTGATGATTTTAAAAAACAGGTAGAACTACTTGATAGAAAACTTGAGAAACTTTCATGACTATGGTTTAGCCTCATTTTTATTTTGTGATGTTTTTTGATGTTTAATTTATCACACAATGATGACTAGTACATAGTATTTTACTACACGAAAGCATAAAATCCTCAAATTCTAATTTTTCTTTATACGTTGACCCAATATCTTGAGAAAAAATATGTTCAAAAAGGCTCCATAGAAAAAAGAGACTATCAGGTAAATCTTGCAACTCAGGCAATTAAAGAAAATTGTATTGTAGTTTTACCTACAGGCCTTGGAAAGACTGCAATTGCATTGCATATTATCGCAGAATATCTATCAAAGGGAACTGGTGGTGTTTTATTTTTAGCTCCAACTAGAGTGTTGGTTAACCAACATTATGAATTTCTAAAAAATAATCTTACACTAGATGATATAGCATTAATTACTGGTGAGGATACAATTCAAAAACGTACTAAACTTTGGAATAATAGTGTAATTTGTGCAACACCTGAAATTGCTAGAAATGATTTTGCACGAGGACTTGTTACACCTGATCAATTCACACTTGTGATATTTGATGAAGTACATCGAACTGTTGGAGATTATGCATATTCTGGAATCGCTCAAAGATTTGAGGATTCTAATGCAAGAATTGTTGGAATGACTGCAACTCTACCTAGTGAAAAAGHAAAAGCAACTGAAATTCTTACCCGACTAAAAATTGCTAGTGTTGCTGAAAGAACTGAAGAGAGTCTTGATGTAAAACCATACACTCAGGAGACAMACACTGAATGGATTAATGTTGAACTTCCTGATGAACTCAAGGCAATACAAACWCTATTGAAATTATCCCTTGATCAAAGATATGATACTCTCCGAGAAAATGGAATAAARTTAGCTTCACAACAATCTCTTTCTGCRTTACTTCGAATTAGACAATTTGTATTAAATACAAACAGACGTTCAGCMAAGCCATTATTTACTGCAATTCGAATTCATTATGCTTTAACCATGCTTGAAGTTCATGGAATTACTCCTTTCTTGAAATTTTGTGACCGTGCACAAGCAAAAAAGGGCATTGGTGTGAAGGACCTYTTTGAAGTAGACCCTAATTTTACTCGTGCAATTYATCTTGCAAAAGATGCACAATCAAAAGGAATTGAACATTCAAAAATTCCTAAACTCAAAGAAATTCTTGATTCTGTTCCAGGCAAAGCTTTGATTTTTACTAGCTATCGTGACTCTGTTGATTTAATTTACAATAACCTAATTGAGATGGGTGTTTCTGCTGGAATTTTAATTGGAAAGGCAGGCACTACTGGACTAAAACAAAAAAAGCAGATTGAAACAGTACAAAAATTTCGAGATGGAGTTTTTCAGGTACTAGTTGCAACAAGAGTTGGGGAGGAGGGATTAGATATTGCTGAAGTTAACCAGGTAATTTTTTATGATAATGTCCCAAGCTCGATTCGATTTATTCAAAGACGTGGTAGAACAGGACGAAAAGATACAGGTAAACTTGTAGTGTTAATTGCTAAAAACACTATTGATGAGACATACTATTGGATTGGAAAAAGAAAGATAACTGCATCAAGAGGTATGGGTGAAAAAATGTCAAAAATCCTCGCAAAAAATAGAGAAACTGAATCAAAAAAAGWAGGACTAGATGCTTTTATCTAATTATTGTATTCTTCAGATATTTTTTTAAATATTAACTGCTTTTTTTGAATAATTTTATTTTTCATTGAAGATTCTAAATGATGAATACTGCTATTTTTTGATGCAAGTAAATTTTCTAGTCTAATATCGAATTGATTTTGAAGAAAATTCTCAACTCCTCGATACCCTCCTTCAATCTCCAAATTATCAAATGCATCTTTTGCTAAATTTTTCATTGATTTTTCTAAATATGATAATAATTCATCAATATTTTTTTCTAAAAKACTTGGCATGATTTTATTTGATATAGAATCCTGAAAATAATCTTATGTATTGAATGTTCAATGTTATCCCAATCTTTTGATTATATGATATCCAAATTCTGTTTTGATTGGCTCTGAAATTTCACCGATTTGTAGTTTGAATGCTGCCTCTTCAAACGGTTTTACCATCATTCCTTTTGTAAAATAGCCTAGATTTCCATCTTTTTTCCCACTTCCTTTGTCCGTTGACAACTCTTTTGCCAATTTTCCGAATTTTTCACCTGTTTTTATTCTCTCTAAAATTGCTAATGATTCACTTTGTTTTTCTACAAGAATGTGGGCGCATTTTACCTTGATTACCAATACTGTTTTCTAATTATTCTATATCTTAATTGTTTAGAATCTCTGTTATCTGCAAAAAATATTCATCTTGAWRMAAAATTTNAYRWWTWRATRWSWWATWWRWKMWCAAANRRTAYWRAYKTTTCAAAATTTTTTATTCAAACTTTTTTTCCAATTACAACCATAAACATTACACTTTTACCTTTAGCATGGGGTGAAAAGAAATCAGTCACTTGATCATCGTAAAACGTCAAGCCTGTAGCTCCGAGGCCATGTGCATAAGAGCCTAGATAGAGTTTTCCTCCAGTTATACTAGCTTCTATCTGAGCTGCTCTGTAACCTCTATTGCCAAAGCGTTTTAGAACTTTATTCAAATCACTCATTAAGAATAAAGACACACTACCATCTGCAGGAAGGGCTTGATCTAGGCCAAGATTACCTGCCACATGTCGAAATTTTCCTTCTCTAATTAATTCGAGTGCATTTCTCTCTCGATTGTAAAAGTATGATCCTGATTCTAAATCTTTTACTGAGTTTATTATTATGTATAAATCGATTAACGAATTACCATATGGTTTTAGAAAATCAGTTGGAATTCCTCTGGTTGAATAATACATTATTGTAGAAAATTGTTGCAATGAAATTGATTCCAGAGAAAATTGTCGGGTAGAGCCACGTCGTATTATAACTGATTCAAGGGAATCCTGAGGCATTCTATTTTCAAGAGATGGTTGTAAGTAGATGGTATTTCCTGTGTTTAGGGGTATTGTGATTTTTGGAGTATTGCCATGCCAGTTCTTCACTTCAACTACTGAATTTAATGATGAATCTTGATGCATCCTCTGTATTTCTGGATCATCGATGTCGTAGTTTGAAAGCGGTTCTGTTTTTACATTTAGTACCTCTACTTCTGGAACCTCATTACCTGAAACATTGTTGGTGAATCCTATCGGTACAAGTGCAAGAGACACCTCTTTATCTGAGTTCAAGTCAAGGAGTAAATTTACTTGTTTATCTACAAAACCAACTATGACTTTTGCAGTCAAACCCTGTGCAGAACTAATTGCAAGTGTATTTGCTATTATTGTACCACCGTCCCAAAACGTATGACGATATTCTCGTGTTTGGTACTTGACTGTATTTCTTGTAAAGATGTCAGTGTAAATTAGAATCACAGGTGCTTTCTCTACATTAATATCATTTCCAGTGGCACTAACAAGAACACGTCTATAATCTCCTTTTCGTAATTGTCTTAGTTTCATTTCTTTAGGATCAAAATGATAAACTCCAGCCTCGAGACCTGAAACGTCTTGACATACAACATAAATTTCTATATGRTAAAGTGCGCCAGTACATGAAGCAGCTCTAAATTCTATTTCCCCTATCTCGGGAAAATTAATAGTCTTTGTAATTCCTCCAGATAACTTAAGTATATTTGCAAGAACATTGAGGTCAGGAATTTGCCCTTCGTCTTTCAATTTGATATTACCTGAAATTGCTTTCAGTGCAGAGAAATTTTTTTCTGACTTTTGAATGGGTAAGGTAATGGACGGAAGGTCTTTGTATATTTTGTATGGGTTTGGTCTATTTGCAGAATTATACAAATGAAAACGGCTCATCAGAGAACCGTTGGGATGTTTGGTACCGTTGTGATAGTGCCAAGCTGTTTCTATATTGTAATTCATCTCAATATTTTCCTATATGACATATTATAATTAACCATTATCCAAAACTAAAGAACGTGTTCTCACTATGGTAAAGAAAGTGGCTACGATGATACTAAATTTAATCTAAAATAATGGAATATACGATTAGTTTCCCCTTTCTCTTCGTCACAAGACCAACTAGAATTGTTTTTATGCCATATTTTTTCTTGCGAAGAGAAATCACAGTTTTTGTTTCATCATCATTCACCAAAGTCATATTTCCTGAAAGCCATTCTCCCTTAGGTTTATCATTAAATGAACAAGAGCAAATTTTTACTTTTGAATTATATTTTAGCCGTTTTACTTTTCCTGTAAATTTCCTTGTTACTACATAAATAAGATTATTAGCGATTACAAACCATACGGGAGTTTTTACTATTGTTCCATTTTTTTATATGTTTCAAGATTGATATATTTTTGATCTAAAAATTATTTTGGAATACTATTCAATATCTTCCATTATACTTTATTGTGTTATTAAGATAGACTTCATTTCTAGATCTTAATGGCATTGAACTAATTTGACAAATCAACACATGATGCCCATAATCAATATTGTGGTGCGGAACAAAAAAAGTTGGTTTGATGATGAGCATTGAGTGATTTAGGATAGTTCAACACCGCAATGGATTTTAGAGATTGGATTAATTTAACTCACATATGAAACAGAACTAAAGTTTTTGTTCCTTAACAGGTAAATCATTATTCCTATTCCAGAACCTAACACAACAACTGAAAGTAAACCAAACTCTGGCACAATTGTAGTTGGAACTATTATCTCCAAGGATGAAGGAATTGTAACAGTTGTTTGCAGTTTAGATGCTTCTACAAGATTAGAAAATTCTTGCATCTGTTGAGGACTACCATGCATTGGAATAACGACATATGGATTGGTTGCTTTTGTCATTTCAAATGCAACTTGTGGTGATGCAGTTGGAGAAGGATCTCCAGCTGGAACCAGTGCTACATGAACTCTTGATTTAATGTTATTCAAGTCCTCCACAAATCCAGAATCAGAGCCATGAAATATTCTAAATCCATCAAACTCTATTACATAGACCAATGGAGTTTCAGTTGGATGTTCAGCTGCAAATGCATCAACAGTAATTTTAGAGATAGTTATTTGCTCGTTTGATTTGATTTGGATGAGCTTATCTTCAGGTATTTTATCAGTTAACATCGATGCTGAAGTTGGATCTGCAATAACAAAGGAGTCCGTTTTGGTTTGCATTGCTATGACMGTATCRGCATCAAAATGATCCCCATGATYATGAGTTATGAAAATTRCATCTAATCTATCMAGYRAATTAACATCATCTAAGAGTAAGCTAGATGGATCTATTGCAATAACATAGTTGCTGGTTCTTAAGAGAAAGCCTGCTGAAGCATAGCCTTCTAGTGAACCTCTTTGGTGATTTCCTAACCACATTATGGCTAGCTCACCGTCTTGAATATTATAGTCAAATAGATTAGTTATAGCATTTGAAATTTCTTCAGCAAAGGTAGGAGCAATACCAATCAAAACAAAAATTATCATAGAAATTGGAATGATGATTCTCATAATCTCTTTAGGTTCTTATCAGATAATAGATTTTACTAAAACTAAGAGTAACATGCATTTTTGGTACGAAATTACTCTTCTTACAAGTCCTGAAGGTAGCTGAATCCCCGTGGAGTTGAACTTTGAATTTGTATAGCCTGTATTTGATGAGCAATTCTTTGATATTATTTAAAACATAAAGTCAATTAGCGCATTTTATTTTATTTGACACAATACAATCTCATTTTTTTCTGTTTCTTAATTGTTTAGAATTACATTGCTAAAAATCTCTAAAGAGATCTTAAAATATATTATTCATGCCTGTTTTTTTATTTTCATTCAATAAATAATATTTTTTATTTCGAGCCAATGACAGATAAGGAAAAGTGCCTTATCTGTCATGGTTAGAGTTTGCATTATTCAATAATTGTACATACTATATTGAAACTTGTTTAATCAAAATATTGGAACTGTTCTTTTTTCTAAACAACAATAATTCCCTATCATATTCATCAATTTAATTTATTATTGATCATTTTTTATTTTGCTTGCATGAATTGTATCTTATTTTGAATGTTTGAAGATATTTTTTGTATTATTTAATTATATTTTACAAAATACGCCGATTTGGAATCAAAAAACGGGATCAATTTACACAGGTAATTATATCCATTTACCCTTAGATTAATTAATTGAAATTAATCCAATTACAAATAATCTGGGAGAATAATTATGTCAAATAAAGATGAAATTTACCGTTCATTAATCCATTTTGGACTAGATGAGGCATCTGYAACAATTTACATTAGTTTGYTAAAGATGGGTTCAATGTCTGTTGGTRCAATGTCTCAAAAACTTGATCTAGATCGTGGCAAGACCTACAGGTCCTTAAAGGTATTAGAAGAAATGGGYATGACAAAATCTTCATCCTCAACACCGATTAAGATAAGTGCYGTAGACCCATCTRAGGCATTTCAAAATATTATACAAAAAAAGAAAGAACAACTTGCTAAATTACAAACATTGRCACGACCTTTAGTTGATGAACTAAAGAATTATGAAMAAGAAACAAYRCCTACTGATYTATCMTATTTTTCAATTATTCAAGGAAGATCYAATATCTATACTAAAATTGGAAAATTGATTCAAAATTCAACTGAGAATATTTTYCTAGTCACTACTTCAGATGATTTGATGAGGATGAATMAYACATCCATCCCAGATAAAATACATCAAAARATTGACGCTGGCGGTGAGGTTCGAATAATAACTAATTCTTGTGATGAAAAATTTATGAAAGTTTTTGAGGATTTTGGTGCAACCCAAATCAAAATTGGAAAACTTCCATCAAAAAGTAGAATGATAATTGAATCAAAAAATCAAATGGCCATGTCTGGTGCAATGAATGAATCAATTGATCTAAACGATGATTCTGATTCAATCATGTATACAAATTCTTTTGAAATGGTAGAAAACATGTTTACATTATGTTCTCACTTGTGGAAAAAATCAAAACTAATGCCTGTTTCTAATTAATTTACCAACTACGATATTTTATTTTCTAATCTAATCCCCAACTGACTTTGTTATTTGGAATTATTTTCAAAAATGGARCTTCATTCTCTTTCCATGGATCTTTTCTCACCCATTGAAATTTTTTATAAAAAATATCATAAAATTCCCTAAATTCTAAACCTTTTTCAATAATTTCTGATTTTCCTTGAATGCATATCGCTTTATGATTACCTGATTTGTAAATATCAATTACAATACTTGTGTTGGCATTTAATTTAATGTTGGAAAATGTTTTTGTTTTGTAATCTGTGGCAACTAAAATCAAATCTTTCCAAAAAATAAATGAAACAGGCTTTACATGTGAAATGTTATCATGGGATGTAGCAATTCTTGCCTCCTCTAATGTTTCTAGAAACTTTGTTTCTTTATCACTAAATTTTATCAACTGAAAATTCGTTCTCTTATCTCAGGTATGTGCTTGTATACAATATCTCTGACTTTGATTTGATCTTCTGCAGTTGGCATCTCTTTTTGTGCACTAAGGATTGCGCCACTCATGCCTAATGCCATTCCCATTACTATTCCATACACAAATTCTTTTGGATTTTCTACTTTGAGTACATCTTTGTTTTCTTTAATCTCTTCCAAGTAATTTGGAATGGTTGCTACTGCACCATTGATAGTTTGGAGTATTAGTACCTCTAATTGATCTTCACCCATATTTTACACTCTAGATGAATTCTTAATAAATTTACACCTAAGATTTTTAATAACGATGTATTGATTTTGAACATGTTTACCTATTTTACTACTAACGAGGCAAATACTGCACTACCTGATGTAATAAAAAAATTTGAGTTTGCATTAGCTAAAACAAATGAAATAAAAAAAATTGAAAAGCAATTACAAATGAGTATTTCTAGTACAAATTCATTTGAAGAATATGTTCCCCTTAAACAAACTCTGAATTCTGCAATAACTAAATTTTATGAATCACTAGAAATTTTAGAAAATACTGGAGTTGTAGTCAAAAGCATAGAACAAGGATTACTTGATTTTCCATCAAAACGCTTTGATGAAGAAATTTGGCTTTGTTGGAAATATGGTGAGACTGAAATAAAATTCTGGCATGAAAAAGATTCAGGATTTATGGGAAGAAAACCAATTGAGGTTAGTGACGATACTCTAGTTTAATTTTTAGTGTTTATTTTCTATTCTTTTTTTGTCTCTACAAATACCGCAGAGGTATGATTTTTTGAAATTTTCTAACTCTGTTTTGAATGATTTTGTTTTAAAATACGCTTCTCCAGTTTTTAATCCACCTGGTACCTGTTTACCACAATTATTGCAAATTATTTTTTCATTAAATTTTATTTTTTTTCCATTTTTTGCAATCTTACCTATTATCATTAGGCATCATTTGTCAAGTTTTGATATAAACGATAGTCAAATTCAAAACTCATGAATATTATACTGAAAAATTAGTAGAATCATTATGCTCTCAGTTTGGTTTCATGTACTACTTTTGTGACTCTTTATTACAAAATGTATCAAAATGGTGAGATATGTGCCTAGTCTCACTTACCAAATACAAGATGAATATTGTCCTGAAAAACAATATGATGTACACATTAGAAAGCAGATAGCCACCTGTCTTTCATTATTCAAAAAAGGTGAACAGATTCACATTTATGAGTTTGCAAGGAAATATCAAAACCAACTGACAAAATCTGATGATTTAGAAGTTGCAAGAAATGTTGTAGGAAAATCAGTTGCAATTGGAAAACAACTCGGTTTTATTACAAAAGTAGAATCCGAACATATCTCATTTGAAAACTTTCTAAAAATTGATACCGTTTCTCATCTGAAAAACCAGTTGAGAAAGAACAGGTACAAACACAAAGAAGTTAGTAGGTCTGAATATAGTGGAACCCAACAAGGATACCTTTACACATTATGGAGATTTCACAAATGGTTAGTTAGTAAAGAATTCTCATGTACCATAATAATTTCAACAGGGTAATTTACTTTTGAGAAAAAACCACAAACAGTCAAACTTGAAGGATTAGAACACCTATTCCGTTTGTATGAAACAAGACCACAAAATGATCCTGACTTTGTGAGACTCATCAAAAAATACCTCATGAATGATATTCACGAAGGTAAAAAATGGTCAACTATTGATGCATACCATTCAGTAATACTGAGTTACTTCAAGAAGGACGAATTTCCAATCATCTTTGATTGGGATCCAAGAAACATGTTTGAAGATGGATATGGCGAAGAAGAAAATAACGAACCGTTGATGAGTCTTCACGATGTAATGGAGATGCTTACAACTGGAAAACCATCTATCACACAAAAAGCAGTTGTATTATGCAAGTTCCATAGAGGTCTTGACAACTCTACATTTGTTGATAGATTCAACTACGAAGCATGGGGACAAATAGAATATTTTGGAACCGATGAATACAACACATGGAATCTTGTAAAACACCATGATTATCAAATCAGATGTGCTGTTTCATAGATGGTTTATCCGGGTTCTAGGCACGAAATATCTTGATTCTAATGATTTTTGTATAATTTGACATGGTTCCAAACCTAAGACAAATTTTGGTTCGATCATGGTCAATGATTATTTAGTTTTGTAATTAATAATTTATTTTGTAATGTAAATTATGATAAAAGAGTTTTTGGGATTTTTGTGGGATTTAATTTCAGCTAATGGATTGTAGCATACAAAATGAAAGAATTATTAATAAATTTTCAATAGGTAAAAAATTGGAATCAGACTACAAAAAGATGGCAACGGATCTTCTAAATACGGGAATGTGGGATCAAGGAAGATTAAGATTCATTCTAGAATGTATAGAGAGAAACAAACCGATTTACAGAACAGACAAAGCATACTTAGTATCTATAAATGAACAACTAGAAGATAAGATGCAGAAACTTCAAGGAAGTGTGACGGTAACAACAGAATCAAAGAAAAATGATCTGAAAACATTACTTTCTGATGAAGATCTTGACAATATCCTTGATAAACAAAGATTAAAACCTGTTAAAGTAAATACTCCTAAAAGAAAAAATAAATCATTTATTGCAAGATTATTTTCTAGAGAATAATATTTCTAAATTTCAATTCATAAAATATTACGAAACAGTTAGATGTGCAGAAATAATTTCAAAATTTATGACAGATTTAACTAATGAACAACAAAATAAAAGTATTGAAAAACTGAAAAACGAACTTAAACAACAAAAAAATACTCTTAGTAAATTAGAGAAAAAAATTAACACTTTACTAGATAAAAATAAATTAAAAAAGAAAACAAAAACATATTTTTTTTTTAAAACTATTCTAATTCATTTAAAATACTTTTCATCATAAACAGTGGATATCAAGTAAGACATGCTAAGTATGAGGTGATTATCAAAAATTTTGTTATGAATTCTCAACTGGGGTTGATTTAAAATACTCTTTTATTCTCTGAGCAAATTCAATTGATTTTGGATGAATTATCTTACTCCAATACTCATAGTTGAAGTAAAATGAAAGTTCGGATAGTGATGGAATTGCCTTGATTGGGTATTGTGGATTTTCGATATGGTCATCTCTTGTAATTCACCTCCAAGGAATTTCTTTGTTAATTGAAAATTTTTCTCCAATGTTGTAATCAAATGTATCTTCAAGATTAAGTTCTGACATTAGCAATTACTCTCACATTTCAAACACTTAGAATCCTTGTGTAAAGAAATATGACCGTTACAATTTTTACAAAACAATATTTCTAACATAAAAAAAAGTGAGTAAAATTTTCCTAAAATAGAGTCATAAATTTCACAAATGACTCAAAAATAGGTATCATATTACTTATCTTTGCCAATTATATTATTGAAGCATGATTACAGAAAATTATGCGTTCTGTAAAGAATCCACAGAAAAGTATCACTACTTGGTTTCGTGTTATTCGAGTACGATTTTTGTTTGCATCAGTTATTGCAGTTTCAGTAGGTCTAGCACTAAATTGGTGGCAAAATTCATCATTTGATGCGTTTGATGCCGTTCTAACATTTGCAGGTGTAATGGCACTGCATGCAAGTGTTGATTTGTTAAATGATTTTTGGGATTTTAAAAGAGGAATTGATACTAAAACTAAACGTACCAAATTGAGCGGCGGTACTGGTGTATTACCTGAAGGATTACTCAAACCATCCTCTGTTTATCGTGTAGGTATTGCATTTTTAATAATTGGTGCAGCCATTGGTGGATATTTTGTATTTACAGATGGTTTTACAATTGCGATAATTTTGGGATTTGCAATATTGTCAATTTATTTTTATTCTACTAAAATTGTTGATTCTGGTTTAGGTGAATTCTTTGTTGCAGTAAAGGGATCCATGATTGTAATTGGTACTATATTTATTCAATCAGGTCAAATTACTTTTGAGTCAATTCTTGCAGGAATAGTCGTTGGTTCATTATCATCTCTTGTTTTATTCATTGTATCTTTTCCCGATCATGATGCTGACAAGTCAAAGGGAAGAAAAACACTRGTAATTGTAGCTGGAAAACAAAATGCTGTAAAACTATTTTGGATATTTCCACTAATTTCTTATTGTGCTATACTAGTTGGAGTCTTTTTTGAATTATTTCCAATAATTTCTTTGATTTCATTTCTTAGTGTGCCTATGATGATAAAATCTGGATTAGGATTAAAAAGAAATTATAATTCTATAGATGATTTAGTTCCATACATGTCATCTACTTTGATGTTTAGCCGAATTACTGGCGTGTTATTTGTCATTAGTTTTTTGATTCCACTTATTTACTAAATTTTCAACTGTTGGATATTCTCCATATTATTTGAATTATAGAACTTTCTCTAAACATAAATTTAGCAATAATTGTGAATCTGTATGATTTCAGGTTTTGCAACATCTGAGGGAACTCAAAAATTTGCCAAAAATTCAGGCATAAATCCCGTAAATTTCAATGATTTTCAAAATCTCTCACTGTCTAATGTGGGAATTGGAACCTATCTTGGAGATCCTGATAATAAAACTGATGAATTAGTTACTAGTGCTGTTAAACAATCAATTAATTCTGGAATTAATGTAATTGACACTGCAATAAATTATCGTTCTCAAAAGGCAGAACGCTCAGTAGGAAAAGCCATTTCTGAATTAGTCAATGAAGAAAAAATCACACGTGATCAAATATTTCTTAGCTCAAAAAATGGTTATGTTACAAACGATGCTGATGTACCACTTGCTTTTTGGGAATATGTAAAAAAAGAATATACTGAAAAAGGAGTTGTCAAAGAAGGCGATATTACTTCTGGATATCATTGCATGACTCCGTCATATTTATCTGATCAATTAGATCGTAGTTTAAAAAACTTAGATTTAGAATGCATTGATTTAATGTATTTRCACAATGCAGTTGAGGGACAAATCAARGACATTTCAAAAGAACAAYTTTTRGAAAATTTAAAACTAGTTTTTGAATTGTATGAGCAAAAACGTAATGAKGGAAAAATTAAATTTTATGGTATGGCAACTTGGGAATGTTTTAGAGTATCTACTGATGATCCACAATACCTATCTCTTGAAGATACTGTTACTATGGCAAAAAAAATYGGTGGAGAAAATCATGGCTTTAGATTTATTCAATTACCCTTTAACTTGGCATATGATCAAGYATTACTTGGGAAAACACAAATGCTTGGTGGTCAACCTACATCTTTACTTGAGACTGCAGTAAAATTAGGAATTGGTGTTTTTACTAGTGTGCCATTTATGCAAGGACGCTTATTGTCCCCAGGAGCAATGCCTGATTTTTGTGACTTGAAACCATCATTACGAGCATTACAATTTATCCGATCTGCCCCTGGTGTTTTAGCTCCTCTVGTAGGACAAAAATCAACAGARCATGTTTCWGAAAATACDGARATAATGAAAATTCCYGYATTRYCTVATGATGAATTTGTAAAACTAGTCAAAACATTAACCTCAAAATAATTTATTATTCTAAAAAAATTTCTGTGGAAGGATTAAATAGCGATCGCATRGATRTGAATAAAATGGCTGATAAAATTTATGATTACCCTAAGGTATGYAATGCAATTYTTGCAATTGACTCTAAAATTAGATTTGCAGGTGTAATTAATGAGCGAGGTAGATTAGTTGCAGGTGGAATGAAAGAAAACGTAGAATCATTAGAGGGTGAAAAGGATGATGAGATGATTTTCATGGAACTTGCATTACGAGTTAAAATGAGAAAAGAATTTGATAAACAACTTGGTTCTGTAAATTTTGCCATGGCCTCACGTGAACATGTACTTGCAATTAGTGTGCCTCTTGGTGAGGATATTTTGTATGTTGTTTCTGAACCTGATACTGATTATGCTACTTTGCCCAAAAAAATCACACAAATAATTAATTCATAATTTCTTTTCTTAATCTATAAATAGAATTCACACAAAAAAAATTTATGCCAGTAGATCCTGTTTGTGGAATTGAACTAGATGAAGAATTAGCATTACTTCATGAACATGATGGAAAGAATTTCTATTTTTGTTGTAATGGCTGTAGAAAAATTTTCATCAAAAAACCTCGTAAATACAAGAAAAACTTTTAGATTGGAAAAGCACCACACATTCTACAAAACTTTGAAGAATTCTCTACTGTATGTTTGCAGTATGGGCAATTATTCTCAGAGTCTTTATCGACGGGTGTTCCAAACGCTTTCTTAAAAATTTCATAATAATGCATTGATTCTCTGCTTCTAATTACTACTCCATCTTCTTTTTCAACAGTCAGTTTTTTTTCAACATATTTCTCCTCWCCTATAATTGAATCAAATAAATCMGTTAAYCCYGAWGTTCCTGCTCCCTCCTGCATTGGAGATTTCMCTCTCCACGCAATTCGTTTTGGAATAAATTCTTCAAATGTTTTCCGSAGTATCCATTTTCCRTATCTTTTTCCTTTCTCYTCTTTTACTTTTAGATTTGCAGGGATTGATTTAGCTAATTCTACTACTGAATTACTTAGAAAAGGTGATTCAATGYGTATTCCTAAGGATTTMCCAATTTTTTGTGTRGGAAAATGCATTATTGAACATATTCTTTTGATCTCTTTTTCTAATTCATCTTCTTGTTTGTTGATGAGAAAATTATATCCTGCAAATAATTCATCAGCTCCGTCTCCTGTAATAATTGATTTTTCACCGTTTTCTTTTGYCCACTTTATTGCCAGATACATTACTATGTTGTTTCTAATYTCAATATCGTTAAAATTTTTTAAAATTTTTATTGTTTCTTCAACTGCTTCAAGAATYWYTGTAGTCTTTACATTGTAAATCGATAAAGGCAATTGCATCTCTTTTGAAATCATTTGACAATACGTGAGATCCGTTGAAACAAAGTCTTCAGATATTATTGCAATAGTTTTTGGTTTTTTTTGTTTTAGAAAATATGCAATAATGGAACTATCTAATCCTCCAGATAATGAAATTAAATTTGAATTACACAAATTACATGATTCTTCTACCACATTGTAAAGATCTTTAGAAATATTTTCCAACATGTTACACACAGATTTGAAATTAAAATAGGTATGCCTAACTTTTATTTTTAAAAATTATTGGTTTATTGTAAACTTTAAATTCATTATAGAATAGTAAATGAGTAAATGTTACTTCCAGCTGAAATTGAATCTAAAACTCTAATTCCTGCATTGAGAGCAATTCTTGCTAAAAAACTTGCAGAAGAGCATGATATTAGAGAAGATGAAATTTCAAAGATGCTTGGTGTAACACAAGCTGCAGTCAGTAATTATATTCGAGGAACACGCGGTGATCCATCTTTGATTGCAAAACTTTTGCAAGAAGAACAAGTTGCAATCATGATAAATGAATTGTGTGATGGTTTGTCATCTGATTTGGCATACACTCCATCTAGTCTTTCAAAATTCATTGGATTGTGTAATTACATAAAGTCAAGTTTGTTTATTTGTGAGATACATCACAATTTAGAATCAAACATTGATGAGCAAGTTTGCAAAGAATGTGAAAATATGCTACTAAAAGGCCCTGGTAGCGTTTATTAGATTTTATTTAAAATAATTTCAATAGTTGATGTCATATCACCAATTCCTGCAGCTGCTACAGTATCTAATGTGATTTTTTGAACTTTAGAATTACCTTTTAGCATTTTTTCTGTTATAATATTTGCCACTGCAACTGCGTTTGGAATAGAATTACCCTTTGCTTTTAGAATAACCTTTTTTTTATTTCCCAAAATAGGCAATATCTCTATAGCTAATTGCATAACTGGGTCGTATCCAATGTGTATGATGGTGTCGTCAGACTTTTCGGTCTGTTCTTGATCATGCGGTTCCTCGATCTCTTCCATGAGCATTATTCAACATTTAGAAAATTTTAGTTCTTTTAAGTTTTATCGACCATTGATTCATTTGGCAAAATAATCAATTGGAATGTTTTGGTAGTCTCCATTTGGAAGTACACGTCTAATTGTAATTGGGATCACTCTTTGTTCAAGCTCTTCCATTGAAATATCTAGTGAAATTCTTGCAGATTTTGGAATTGGGATAAATGGCGGTGCACCTAGTGATAATTGTAAAGCTCTTGCGCCCATAATTCTTGCTTTTTCAAATCTAGTTAATGTCGGTGGTCCAATAGTAATTTTATTTTTTTCACATGGGATTTCTATTGCCTCATGTTCTTCAACTCTTTCAATAACTTCTCTTTCTTCAATTTCTTTAATTTTTCTCTCTAATCCTTCTTGTTCTTTTTCAGTTAATGTTTCATCTTTACCTGTTTTTTTCTCAATTAGTTTTCGATAAGTTTCAAGTGCTTTGTCTAACCCTGCATTTTTATCTGGCTCTGCTTCAGTATCTGGAGTTTCAATTAATTCAGTATTTTTAGYATCAACCAAGTACCGAAATTTTCTTAAAACGTTATATAATCTAATCAATTTAAACTACAAATTGAGTACATTTTCTGTCTCCAAAAAACAACTAATTTTAGAAATTAGAGGTAAAGGAAAAATTACTTGTGATCTTAAACGTCACTTGTCTCCWCGAACTGTTGGAACAATTATGAGATCATTACCCATGGAAGGAMACGCTCATCTTTTAGGCAAAAGTATTTTGTATTTTGAAACAAATGTTGATTCTGGAACTGAGAGAGGAAGATCAGAATTCAAAAAAGGTGATGTTGCATTTTTACCATCATCTGGAAGCATCTGTTTTTTTACACATGATGCAGTCTTTGCAAAAAAGATGACTCCAATTGGTAAATTAGGTGAGAATATTGATGTGTTAAATGATGTAAAATCTGGAGATGTATTGCGTATCTATGAGGAAACTGATTGATACAAATGATGTCCTGAATAACCGCCAACTCTTTTGACAATTCCTTTTTTTGTAGATTCTATTAGAAATGCATTTGCTGCTGAAATTTTAACACCTGTTTGTCTAGCTAAATCTTGAACTGTGATTACTTTGGTATGTTCAATAATTTTTAATCCTTGTTTTTCATTTACCATAACTGTAATCTCTGCTTTTCTTGGACCGCTTTCCCCTTTGTCTTTTTTACTTTTCTTTGTRTCTTTTGCAGATTTWCCTTTATTTCCACCAGTTGGTTTYTTTCCGCCACCCATGTTTTGAGAAAAAAATAATCCTCTTATAAACGATAGAGATACTTTATTGAATTGATTCTTTTTTGAATGATCCCAAATTTTTCAAATATAAATAACATCTTGTTCGATATCTTGTGTGGGTCTAGTATCAAAAGGTGCAAAATGTAATGTTGATGGATGTGATGAAAATGGTGCACGTTCCCTAAACACTGCTAAAGTTGAACGCGCTGGACTTCGAGTAAATTCTGGAGGAAAGAAATCTGTTCTTTGTAAAGTACATTACAAAGAATACAAAAAGGAATCTAAAGACGATAGAAGCCTTGAGCGTGCCAGATTTGACAAGTTTTAGTTTTTCTTTTTTAATTTTTTCTGATTTTTTGGGTTACTCAGATAATCTTTTTTAAGATTATCATACATTTTGTCTAATTTTTTGTATAATCTTTTTGGCTTTCGTGTTTTTTGATTACTTATAACATACAATGCAAGAATTGGAAACGCAATAGTTGCATCAGCATAAACTGTAACCATACCATTGTGAGCATCCTTAACTTTTCCCCAACTTTTTCCTTCTTGTAGTGTTGCCCCTGATAATCCTCCTGTATCTGGTCTTGCATCCGTAATTTGAATAATGTAATCTTGACCGCCATCATTTCTTCTAAGAATTTGATCAAGTAGTGGACCTGTTTGCTGAGCTGTATTTTTTGGAACTCCGCCACCCAATTCTAGTATHCCTGATTTTTTTGAATGATAYAGAATTGCTGCCTGCTCTATAATCTCTCTGACAAAATCTAGATTGTATGTTTTATCTCTTAGTCTATGAACTGCTAAATTCAATGCCAATGATGAATCCTTTATCGTTGAAATGTACACTGGTACATCATAGTCATAAGCTGATGTAATGAAACTTTTTTCAGGATGTTTTGAATTTTCTTTACTCATCTTACCCATAAGATTGCAAAATTCTGCAGTCGTAAATGGTTTATCTGGAAAATCATCTCCAAACATTTTTTGAACCACTTGATCTTGTGCCTCTAATGTTTCATAAAATTTAATGTAAACATCTCTGATACGTACAATCTCATTTTCATATAATTTCATATCATCAACATTGAAACTTCCTTGTTTTATTGGCAAACCCCATGCAAAATGATCTTCATGGTATACATTTGCACCAGTTGTAACAATCCAATCAACAAAGCCTCTTTCAATTAATGTTTTAATGATTCCACCAAACCCAACTGGTGTCAATGCACCTGAAACTGTAAGACAAATTGTTGCATCTTCTTTAATCATTTTTGCGTAAAGTTTTGCTGCATCACCTAACTGCCTTCCATTAAATCCTGAACTTGCAAACACATTGACTAAATCCTCTATAGTCATTTTCTCATCTAATTTTATGTGAGGAATATCATTACCATGAAATTTGTGTGGGTCCACTTTAAAAAATAAATTTTGGCTGTAAATAATACTTRCGCAAGATTTAGGATAAATTTTTGTAAAATCAAAATAAAATATTACTTWATTAGCAATGATTTGAAATAATGACACATGAAAGTTGTTGATTTGTATGATCCTAGTAGAGTCGATAAAACCCCTGATAGCCTTGAGGTATTATTTTCATCAGGAGATTTTATTCAAGATGAGTATATTATTTCAAAAGTTGAATTGAGATTGTACCTTGAACGTACTGATGATAAACTAGGTAGTTATTCTCTAATCACATCTTTTGTCGATACTGACAAGGGTTCTATTGAAATGATTTAYGATGAAGGATTCCGTGGAGACAATTCTCTAACTAGAGCTAAAGAATTTCTAATCTCAAATCTTGGAATATCTGGTTTAATTTTACGYTCAGTTATTGCTTTGCGTGAGAAAAACTCATGAATTAATTAAATTAGATAATTCTGAAAATTTTACTGGTTTTGAAAATGATCCAAACAAATCATATTTTTCTAACTTTTCTCTTGTTTCCTCTTTGATGTCTCCTGAAACAACAATAACTTTTGCTTGAGGATTAATTTCGTATATTTTATCTAACAAATAAAATCCGTCATAATCAGGCATCATGATATCTAATAGTGCAACGTCTGGACTATTTTTTTTGAATTGTTCTAATCCGTCATATGCCTTACCTTTTACTTTGATTCCAAACATATCCATTCCCTCAACCATTGAATCTACAATGTCTGTATTATCATCAATAATTAGTACTGATACCATANTATTTTTTCTTATACTCATAATAAAATAATTCTGTTTACTTTGTACAAACAAAATTAACTGTTTTTGAGCATACTTTTTTAATTGAATTTAGCATTTTTTTGAGAATCGTATATTTATGACCCCTCAAAATGTGATTACATGCGAATATTRCAATTACAYTGTGACAGTATAGAATACACTCCAACAAAAAAAGAGATTAAATCTGCTGAAGACATTGATAATCCTCAAACGCAGAAACTCGAAGAACTTGTAGTTGCATTTGTCGCAATTGAGGATGGTGATGATTCATCTGTAGCACAAAATGCCATTTCTCAGATTAAAAATTCAATGGAAAAAATTGGTTGTAAAAAATTATTGTTATACCCTTATGCTCATCTTAGCTCAAATTTAGCAAAACCATCTGTTGCGATATCACTACTCAAAGAGATGGAAGATGGTGCATCAGAACTTGAAGTATCTCATTCTCCATTTGGTTGGACAAARTCTTACAAATTAMAWGTTAAAGGBCATCCATTAGCTGAGAGTTCCAAAGTAATYACAAAAGATTCTTCKGAHTCTAAGGATTCTGGTGAAATDACTTCTGATGCACTAAAAGGTGAATCAAAAATTCGTTCTTACTGGAAAATAATGTCACCTGATGGAACATTATCAAATATAGCTGATTTTAATTTTAATAATTACAAGAAATTAGAAATTTTGGCAAAATAYGAAKCAGCMAAAGTACGYCGTGTKGATCAACCYCCACCACATGTAGCAYTAATGAAAAAAATGGCAATTGCWGATTATGAACCTGCTTCTGATTCTGGTAACATGAGATTTTTCCCAAATGGVCGATTAATCAAATCATTAATTGAGCGTTTTGTAAATGATAAAGTAAAAGCGTATGGTGGTTATGAAGTTGAAACCCCAATCATGTATGATTCAGAACATCCAAGTATGGTTAGTTACTTTAATCGATTTCCTGCACGACAATACAATATTGATTCAGATGGAAAAAAATTATTTTTGAGATTTGCTGCTTGCTTTGGACAATTCTTAATGGCCAACCAATTTCAAATGTCATACAAAAATTTACCCTACAAACTCTACGAGTTAACTCGGTATAGTTTCAGACGAGAACAATCAGGTGAACTAGTTGGATTGAGACGATTAAGAGCATTTACTATGCCTGATTGTCATGCATTTTGTAAAGATTTACCTCAGGCAATAGATGAGATAAAGATTCGATTTGAGTTATCTCAAAATGTTCTACATGGATTGGGTATTGTTGAATCTGATTATGAGATGGCAATTAGATTTACTGAGGACTTTTACAATGAAAATAAATCATCCATTGAGGAACTAGTAAAAAAACATGGACGACCTGTTCTAGTTGAAATGTGGAAGGAAAAATTCTTTTATTTTGTATTAAAATGGGAATTTAATTTTATAGATAATTTAGGAAAGGCATCTGCATTATCTACTGATCAAATTGACGTTGAAAATGGTGAGCGGTATGGAATAGAGTTTGTTGATGAGGATAACAAAAAACAACACCCAATTATTTTACACAATTCTCCTAGTGGTGCAATTGAGAGAATCATTTATGCATTATTAGAAAAAGCTGCAACAGATTCCAAAGAAGGCAGAAAACCACAATTTCCATTATGGCTTGCACCAACACAAGTTCGAATCATTCCATTAAAAGATGAATTTAATGACTTTAGTGATGATTTATTTAAAAAAATTTCTGCAAAAGATGTTCGTGTAGATATTGATGATAGAAATGAAAGCATTGGAAAAAGAATTCGTGAAGCAGAAAAGGAATGGATAAGATACATTCTAGTCATTGGTGAAAAAGAAAAGAATTCCCAAAATCTTAGTATTCGTGAHAGACAAACAGGHGATGTACGAGAAATCCCATTTGATGATTTCCTAAATGARATTAAAGAGCAAACAAAGGGTAAACCATTCACTGGTTTGAATTTGCCAAAATATCTCTCAAAGAGACCACAACTAATGGTGTAGGATTATGAGTTTTCTTGATTTGTACATGAACAAAAATCCTCTAATCACATCCTCTGATGATGATTCTGAGCCTGTAGCAACAGTATTTGGAGTCCCATTTGATTCGACTCATTCCTACAAACCTGGTTGTAGATTTGGTGCTGATGCAATTCGAGATTCATTTAACAACATTGAAGTTTTTCATCCTGACCTTGGAGTGGATTTGGAGACTGCAAATATTGAAGATTTGGGAAACACTCGTCATACCGTTGTAGCATCAGAAATGATTGATATGGTAAAAAAAATTACAAAAGAACTTGTTGCAAAACAAAAACAACTTTTCATTTTAGGTGGTGAGCATTCAATTACATATGGTACTTTTCCTAGTTTCCCAAAAGAGACTGGTTATGTTGTCTTTGATGCACATTATGATTTAAGAGATGAATTTGCAGATATCAAACTAAGTCATGCATCTTATCTTAGACGAATAGTTGAAGATATTGGTGCAGAAAATATTTTACATGTTGGTGCTCGTGCATTTGTTGCAGAAGAATTATCATTTCTAAAAGAAAATAACATTAAAACAATTACTGATAAAGAAATCCGAGACGGTATGGGGCCGCAATTATTACGAGATCATGTATCATCATTTGATTCAATTTATTCTAGCTTTGATCTTGATGTATTGGATCCTGCATTTGCACCAGGTGTTGGAAATCCAGAATCTGTTGGGATTACCTCTCGTGAACTCTTTGATTTGATTGATTCATTCAAAGACACCAAAGTAACTGGTGTTGATATTGTAGAACTTAATCCATACCATGATAATGGTGCAACAGCTTCCCTTGCTGCAAAAATAATGTCTACAATGATTGCCATGAATTTATCTCAAAATTGATTATTATCGTATTTCCTGAATTTTCCAAAAAATTGACTGTATCTTGTTCTGTTGACTTTATTAGATGGTGTTTTGGGGATATCTCGTGTTAAATAATCTCCGAGACACACTCAAACCAGCACTTGAAAAGATAGGTAAAGGATTTGCCTCCACTGGACTATCTCCTAACTTTTGGACTGCAGTAGGTCTTGGCTTTGCAATTCTTTCAGCTATTGTTTATGGAATGGGTATTGAATTTGGATTAATAATTGGGGGAGTTTTGTTACTTGTTTCAGGATTCTTTGATATAGTTGATGGTCAAGTGGCACGAGTAACTGGCAAGACATCCAAAAAAGGCTCGTACATTGATTCCATGTTTGATAAAATTGCCGAAGTTGCAATCTTTTTTGGAATTTTAGTTGGTGGATATGCAGAACCATATCTTGTATTTCTTGCAATCACACTATCTCTATTGGTAAGTTATGCTCGGGCAAAATCTGATATTATTAATGTAAAACTACAAGGAATTGGAATTGGCGAGAGAGCAGARCGATTGTTAGTAATTGCAATAATTGGAATAATTGGTTTCATGGAATATGCTGTAATCATAGTTGTAATAATTGCAGGAATAACTTTAATTCAAAGAATGATTGTAACTACAAAAAATATTAAAGAAGACTAACGAAGTTTTCCGCGTTTTCTTCTACTGTCAGCAGATCTGATTTTTAGAATTTTAAAGTGAATTGCACATGATATACAATAATGTTTTAGAACTGTTGGTGATGCAATGTATGCGCCTTGTGCTCGTAGTTCTTTTGCCAATGTATGTTCTACAAGATTTAATCTAGATGTAACTTTTTTTGCCTTGTCTTTAGGAACTGTTTGACCGCAGTTTGTACATTGAACTGTACCTGAAGAACCTTTTCCTCCTTTAGTACGACCTCTACTTGCACGCTTAAGTGGCATGTCGGTAAACTGATTTGCCTACTTATATTCTTGAGGATTAGTAGGAACTGATATAGTTAGTGTATTTAAGTATGAAAGTATACTAGTCTATATCTAATACCCCACAAGTTACTTTCTAATCTAAATAGTGATAAAAATTTCATGTGATATATGGTAGAGACAATTATTCCTGAATGGATCATTGGTTTAATTCTTATTCTAGGAGTTTTAGTAGTTGGACTAGTCAGTCTTGGTTTAATCACTACAGGAAGATCATATTTTAAAAACCATAAAGTTGGTGTGGCATTATCTGGTCTTGTTGTTTCTTGGTTTGCAATAATTTTGGTTTTAATTTCTAATGGAGCATTCCATATGGATGATGGTCAAAGAAATCCTTTACAACTAATTGCACTGTTAAGTCCTATAGCTGGAAGTTACATAATTTACAGATCTTCAAAAACAGTACAACAATTCATTTTTAGTATTCCGCTTTATTGGTTAACAATTATACAAGTTGCTCGCACAGGAGGAATTATATTTTTGTATCTCATGGTTATAGGAATATTGCCTGCAGTGTTTGCCATTCCTGCAGGAATTGGAGATTTTACAGCTGGGATTCTAGCCATCCCTGCATCATTTATGCTATGGAAGATGAAAAAACATGCCCGTAAAATGACAGCTATAGTCACGATATTTGGAATTGGAGATCTAGTTGTAGCTATAAGTATTGGAAATATATCCTCAGCTATAGGTAATATATCAAATACACTCTTAGTTCTAATTCCAACATTTTTGGTACCTCTCTTTTTAATTGCACATATGTTTACCATAATACGTCTCAGAAAAAAAACAAGATGTTAAATTATAAAATCATATCAGTGTATCCATATCTAAAAAGAGTTCTAAATATATCAGAATTACGCAAAATTAGAAATGCACCTTCAGTCTTTGCTAACTCAGCCATACTAGAATCCAAGTTAATTACATTTTCAAGTAGGTTTGAAGATTGATTAATTTCTCCTTCGAGTGCCAGTATACCCGCTTTGATCAACTGATCCCAAAACTAACCATTTAGCCAAATTCAGATGATCGTTTGGATCTATTTGAGATGTCATTTACAATAATCTTATGCAATTCAAAGAACTTACTGGCAAACAATGGAATACAATCAAACCACATTTACCAAAACCATCTACAACTGGAAGACCAAAAGCAGATGACAGAACCACAATCAACGCAATAATATTTGTACTAATCACAGGTTGCAAATGGATTGACTTGCCTGTCAAGTATGGTTACAAATCATCTGCTCACAGAAGATTTCAAGATTTTCAACAAAAAGAAATTTGGAAAAAGATTCTCAAATGTTTAATTGCATCAGCCAACAAATCAGGTAAGATTAATCTGCAAAAAATATCAGTTGACTCCTCATCAATTAGTAACAAAAAAGGGACAACATAACAGGATATGATGGATTCAAGAGAATTCTAGGCACAAAGATACATGTTGCAGTAGAACAAACAGGATTGCCCATTTCTATCAATCATTCTATTATTACTCACGTCTGATTAATCGTAGAATGGTATATAATAATATTTGATAATAAATGAAATTGTCGATTTTCAATTAAATTAGTATTAAGAATTTTTTATCACTAAGTAGGGTTTCCTTAAGATATATTCTTGAGGATTATTGAAAAAAATTACAAAATTTATGCCTAAATTCTCTCAAAAAACCCACACATCTTTTAATTCTAGATCGTAGTAATGTAATTGATAGGTAATGCGTGGTTTGTGTCATGGTTGCTATACTTCTGGTGTGGAGATTACTTCAAAAAAAGGTGAAATTCTCTGCAAAAGCTGCAGAGAGCAAAAAATGCAAAAAACTAAATCAGTTATGAATTGAATCAAAAGAAATGAAATTAGCTGTTTTTGGTCATTGTGCAATTGATACTATCAATCTTGATGGAACAAATTATGAGCAAATTGGTGGYTCKGCATGTTACTGTGGAATTACTGCAAGACAATTCAAGTTTGATGTGGATTTGTATACCAAATTTGGACCAAACTTTCCAAAACAATACTTGACTGAGAATAAAATAAACTTCATAAATTCTGAATCCCAAAACAATACTACAAAATTTGCAATATCCATTACTGGTGCAGAGAGAACTCTAAAACTAGAACATGAATGTGATCCAATTGAATACGCCAACGTTGATGCTGATGGTCATCTTGTCAGTCCAATATATCACGAAATTACTAATGAGACTCTAAAAAATATAAAAAAAGATTCAAATTTTCTTTTTGTTGATCCACAAGGATTTTTGAGACAAAAAGATTCTCAAAATAATATCAGTTTGGAAAATAATAATATTGATTTATCTGATGTTAATGCAATAAAGGTAAATCCTGAAGAAGCAAAACGTATTGTTAATGGTACTCATGATGAAATGATGTTAGCATTACAGAAAAAGGGTGTAGAGTATGTTCTATTAACTGATAAAACTGAAGTTTCCCTTTTAGTAAAAGACAAAGTTTACTCTATAACATTACCCAATAAACTAATTCATGATACAACTGGAATTGGGGATATCTTTTGTTCTACATTTTGTTGCACCATGCTTAAAGAAAAAGACTTTTTGTGGGCATTGTGCTTTGCTGGTGGATCTGCCCAGGCAGCACTTGAATCAAAGAATTTAGGTTTGCAGAAAATCCCAAAAAAAGGAGCAATCCAGAGTAACGCTTCATATTTTTACAATTTGGTAAAATTTCGAGACTTGTAGTTTTATTTTACATCTACATTTCATTACAATCTAAATCTAAAATGAAACTGAATTTGACATTAGTTTAGTTTTTGCTCTATTTTTAGTTAGAATTTCAATTTGTGTTTTAACTATTTCATCTAAAATAATTGAAAACTTGTTTCCTTGATTGTGACGAATTTGGCAATTGAAAATAGTTTTTAGTAATAAGTTATTAAAGACATACATGGGGAAGACATTTCGTACAATAAGAATCTCTGATGGATTAGTTAGATCCTGTGAAAAATTTCTACATACTAAAAAAGCAGAAAAATTAGGATTAGAAACGATCAAAGATGTAATTGAATATTACACCAGAAAGGGAATGGATAATAATTTAAAATAATTCTCHATCATTACGCCTATAYCCTATACAATATTGAGCAAATATNCTTTTATTGCACCAAATAGTTTCACTCATYTGTGCAAATCGGAATTTATAGTACTCCTGCAACTGAGACTGCAGCAAAAACTCTCAAAAAAATACTAGATGATTCTGATATCAAATCATTTCCTATTACAAAATCAAAGGGCAAACAAGCTGACTGTGTAATTGTTTTAGGTGGGGATAAAGGGGTAAGAAATTATTTTCATAGAACGTTTGATGCAACATTGCCAATTTTAGGAATCAGTGAAGGTGAGGCTAGTGGATTTTTAGCTCAAATTGATCTAAGGGAATTTGCATCATATGTCAATGTATTAAAAAAACAAAAATACATAGTTGAAAAAGTTCCAAGACTTGGTGTAAAAATTGATGGACGAAATGTATATCCTGTTTTAAATGATGTTGCAGTTTTTTCATCAAAAAGTGCAATACTCATGGAGCACACACTTCGAGTTAATGGAGATGAGGTGTGGCATGATAACAGTGATGGAATTATTGTATCAACTCCAATTGGTTCATCAGCTTATTCAATGTCTGCTGGCGGCCCTGTATTGTTTCAGGATTCTGCAGTTTTTGAAATAATTTCTGTAAATTCTTTGGATGTAACACGAAGACCAATTATTGTATCAAATGAAAGCATGATTGAGATTGATGATATTTCTGCAAGACTACATTGTGAAGTTGTACTTGATGGATTGGAAAGATACAAAGTAAACAAGACTGTAGAGTGTACACAATTTTCTCCTCCTGCAAAAATAATTCGTCTCAAAAAAGATACTACTGCTATTTCTGCTCTTGCAAAAAAAGTTCATTTGGCAGAAGAATTACTTAGTATGCCGCCAAGCTCCAAATTATTACTAAAAACATTAGAGTATGAAGGGTCTTTGACTCAAAAAGATTTAGCAAATAAAACTCTACTTCCTGATAGAACAGTTAGATTGGCATTAAGTCATCTTTTGAAAAAAGGATATGTCAAAAAGAAAGTATCAATCAGAGATGCAAGACAAAAAATTTATGAAATATCAAAGATAGAATAATTTTGCATTGTAATTGAT
Source organism: Nitrososphaerota archaeon (assembly GCA_002317795.1). Taxonomy (GTDB): domain Archaea; phylum Thermoproteota; class Nitrososphaeria; order Nitrososphaerales; family Nitrosopumilaceae; genus Nitrosopumilus. The sequence continues at coordinate 84,228 of NVWC01000001.1, read as the reverse complement.
ATTATGATAATTTTATGCCTAGAATTAATTATTCAGAAGCTGCTTTGATAAATGCTACAAATGATTCTTCAGGAAATCCTGGTCTACTATTAAATTCTGGATGGAATTGAACTCCGAGATAGAATTTGTGTGATGGTATTTCCAACATCTCCATTCTTTTTCCATCATCGCTTTCAGCAGAAAAAATTAATCCATTTTTTTCAAATTCTGTAATGTATTCTTTGTTGATTTCATATCTATGTCTATGTCGTTTACTGATTGTTTCAGTGTTGTAAATTTTTTGTGCATTAGTATTTTGTTTGATTTGTATGTTATTTGCACCAAGTCTTAGTGATCCTCCAATATTRGAAATATCTTTTTGTTCTGGAAGTAAATCAACAATTGGGTTTTTAGTATCTGGTTTTATTTCAGTTGAATTCMCATCCTCTAASTTCATYACATTTCGTCCAAATGCAATTGCTGCTARCTGAAAYCCAAAACAAATCCCTAGATATGGTATGTTATTTTCACGAGCATAGTTTGCAGTTTGAATTATCCCCTCAGAACCYCTAACCCCAAATCCTCCTGGGACAAKAATTCCGTTATATTTTGATAAAATACTATAGTCTGCTATTGATTCAGAATCTATCCAGTCAATATCAATTGATTTTCCAATTTCTGCTCCTGCATGTTTTAGTGCGTGATTTACACTAACATAACTATCAGCTAGTGTTACATATTTTCCAATCATTGCAATCTTTATTTTTTGATCTTCATGGTTTACCATATTTTGTGCGATTTTATTCCATTTATCCCAATTAGCTGAWGCATTAACCATGCCAACTTTACCAAAYTTTGTAAATATTGAATCCATTATTCCTTGATCGTATAATATYTGTGGTACTTCAAARATTGATTTTACATCATGGCATGATAGCACATCACTTGCAGTTACATTTGTAAACATTGCAATCTTATTTTTTGTTTTTTCCTCTAGTGGTAAAGTACATCTTACTGCCAAAAAGTCTGGCTGAATTCCTATTCTTCTTAATTCTTGAGCACTATGTTGTGTTGGTTTTGTTTTTTGTTCCCCWACAACATCTAATGATGGTGCTAGTGTWACATGGACAAAGATTACTCCTTGAGGGCCTTCCTCTACTCTCATTTGTCTGAGTGCCTCTAAGAATGGTAATGATTCAATATCGCCAACTGTCCCACCACAYTCTACAATTAAAAAATCTAAATCTTCATCTTTAGCAATTTTTCTAATTCTATTTTTAATYTCATCAGTDAYRTGTGGAATDATTTGAACDCATGCWCCHADRTATTBTCCBTTTCDHTCTGCAYHAATTACHGWAGAATACACTTGBGCAGTTGTAATGTTATGGCTTTTTGGAATATCTTGATTTAAGAATCTCTCATAATTTCCAATATCCATATCACATTCACCTCCATCATTTGTGACAAAGACTTCACCATGAGCTATTGGATTCATTGTTCCTGCATCATAATTTAGATATGGATCTATTTTGACACATGAAACCTTTTGATCAACTAATTGTAATAATTTTGCAATCGAGGATGTGGTAACGCCTTTTCCCAGGCCAGACATCACACCACCTGTGACAAAAATATACTTCGTCTGCACATTAATGAAACGGATATCTGGTTTTTGTATGTTTTGTTATTCYAGTATAGTTGAAATAGCAGTTTGTAGTATTTGATTTATTGAAATTCCTTTTTATTTTACCTTTGTTAGTTGTGCTTATGATGGGTTCATTTTCTTTGGCTTTTGCTATGAATGAATATGATATCAATATCCCATCAGGCGCATCAGATCCWGGTGCTCCATTCTTTTGGTCAGAGTTAACAACTGGAGTAACAACTGGTGAGATAACAGTCTACCCTCGTGATACTGTTTCCTGGCATAATGGTGATGGCCCAGCACATACAGTTACTTCAGTTACGCAGTTTGGGGAGGAAAATGGTATTTTTGATAGTGGACTTTTTCATGCAGGTGAATCCTTTACCTGGCAATTTGAGGATTTAGGTGATTTCTATTACTATTGCTATCTTCATCCTTGGATGAATGGTGTAGTGCATGTTACTGATAATCTTGGTAGTGTTCAAACCATTGACAAGGTTGCATCAGGATTCACTGATGATGGATTAGGTTTTGAGATAAAATACATCCTTGATACAAATTTGGAATCAGTAGTTGATGTGGATTCTGATGAAAAAACACTCACATTTCATATTGCAGGTGATACCGAACTTGAAGAATTAATTATTGTTTTACCCGTTGAACTAATTGAAACTCCTACTGTTGTTTGGGTTGATGGTCAAGAAACTACTTTTAAATCTGAAGATGTTTTCACTGGAACTAAATTAATTATTAAAATGGAGCCATTTTCTAAAGAAATTAAAATTATGGGTGCATATGTAATTCCAGAGTTTGGATTTTTGGCAATGGGTATTTTGAGTGTAGGATTAATCTCAACATTGGTTCTAACTCGAAGTAAATTATCAATAATTTAGAATTTTACAAACTTTACAATTGTAAAAAAAATCATTTATTTTTAAACAAATTTTAATTGTTCGTGTCAATCATTTTTTATTATTCTTTATGTATACTAACTTGAGAACCTCTAGTCTGGTGGTCGACTAATGAGTGGACTCTCCCTCTATCCAGTTTTAAAAGACCACCTCTCTTTGACGTTTTTATTTTATGGTTTGTTTTTTGAGACTTTTTGTAAATGATGCAATTTTTGATTCAAGATTTCTTTGAGGTGTTTTCTCTATTAATTTCAAATATGCACTACCAACAATTACTGCATCAGCTCCTGCATTGATGTATTTTTTTACATCMTCWGGAGTCGATATTCCAAACCCAACACCAATTGGAATCTTYCCTTTGGTTTGTTTTTTGACTTTTTTTATTGCATCAATTGTRTATTTTTTAATTCCAGTTTTTAYCCCAGTAGTTCCATAAACTGCAACAAGATAYAGAAATCCTGATGTCACTTTAGATATTTTTGAAATTCGTGTTTTACTGGTATTTGGAGATATTAGAAAAATCGTATYWGCTTTGTTTTTTGCTGCCTGRAGATACTCCTTTGACTCCTCAATTGACATATCRGGCAGGATAAATCCATCAATYCCTGCTTTTGTTGCCTCTGAGATAAACTTGGCATATCCMTTGTGRTAYAGGATRTTGGTGTAAGTCATTAGTACGAGTGGAATCTCTGTTTCTTTTCTAATCTTTTTTACTAGTGAGAAAAACTTTGCAATCTTTGTTCCATTTTGAAGTGAAATGGTACTTGCATTTTGAATTACAGGACCATCAGCTAGAGGATCAGAGAATGGAAAACCTAATTCAATAATATCTGCACCCCCTTTTATCAATCCCCTGATAGTTGAGATGGTTGCCTTTTCATTTGGAAATCCTGCCATGATGTATGCAATCAAAGCTTTTTGATTTTGAGATTCAAGTGCTATAAATTTTTCTTTAATTCTTGACATGTTTATTCAAATAATTTTGTACTTCTTCGACGTCTTTGTCTCCTCTACCTGATAGTGTAACAACAATTGTTTCTGATTTCTTTGACTTTYTTGCAACTTTGATTGCCTCAGMTATTGCATGAGCTGATTCCAAAGCAGGAATTATTCCTTCAGTTTTAGTTAATAGTAAAAATGCATCAATTACTTCAGCATCAGTTGCTGAGTGATATTTTATGCGTTTTGTATCTTTATAGTATGAATGCTCAGGTCCCACTCCTGGATAATCTAGTCCTGCAGAAATACTGTGAGTTTCTGTAACTTGTCCTTCTTTGTCTTGTAGAAGATATGTCATCATGCCATGAATTACGCCCTTACTTCCAGCAGATAGCGTTGCTGAATGTTTGTCAGTTTTTAATCCAAGACCTGCAGCTTCTACTCCGATAATTTCAGCACTTGAATCCACTAGTGGATAAAATGTCCCAATTGCATTAGACCCTCCACCAACACATGCGATGATACTGTCTGGYRYTTTGTGAATCTTTTTTAATTGAGATTTTATTTCATTTCCAATTACACTTTGAAAGTCTCGAACCATCACAGGGTATGGATGTGGGCCAACTGCTGAACCTAGTAAATAATACGTGTCCTCTACATTTGTAATCCAGTCACGAATTGCCTCATTAATTGCATCTTTGAGAGTTTTTGAGCCAGAATTAACTGGGTGAACTTTACAGCCAAGTAAATTCATTCTATACACATTTAGCTTTTGTCGAATCGTATCTTTGGTTCCCATGTATACCTCAGATTTCATTCCTAATGCTGCACAAGCCATTGCAGTTGCAACTCCRTGTTGTCCTGCACCAGTTTCTGCAATGATTCTTTTTTTGTTCATTTTTTTTGCAAGTAATGCTTGGCCTAGTGTGTTGTTTATTTTGTGAGCTCCACCATGTAGCAAGTCTTCTCGTTTGAGGTAAATTTTACCCCCGCCAATTYTTTCTGATAAATTTTTTGCGTAATATAGTGGTGTTGGTCGTCCTGCATACACTTTGAGATAATAATCAAGTTCTTTTTTGAATTTTTTATCATTTTTAAATTTGAGATAATTCTCTTCTAACTCTTCTATAGCTGGAACTAGTGTTTCTGGAATATACTTTCCACCAAATTCTCCAAATCTRCCATCTTTAGGATATTTCAATAYGCATTCACCAATTTTTTTACTTGTTCTTCAATGTTATCACTTTTCATAATACTTGATCCTATTAGAAACGCATCAGCTCCACACTTTTTTAAATATTGAATATCMTCAACTGTATTAATTCCACTYTCTGATAGAATTATTCTTGATTTCTYATATCCMTCTAAAACTAATTYWGTTGTTTTGAGATCAATTTCTAAKGTGTCAAGATTTCTRTTATTAATTCCTATAATGTCAGCTTTWGTTTTTAGAGCATTTACAAATTCATCTTTTGTATGTACTTCAAGTAGAATTTCTAATCCTTGTTTATGTCCATATTCAATAAACCCATCAATATCTGAAACAAACTTTTGATCAAATATTGATTGTATCACTAGCATATAGTCTGCCCCCATTTTTCTTGCAGCATCGATTTGAATTTTRTCAATCATAATATCCTTCATTARYAATGGAACATTTACTGCACTYCTCACYTTCATGAAATATTSDGGCGAGCCMTGAAATAGRTGWGGTTGAGTCAATACTGATAGTGCYCTAGCCCCTCCTRCAAYCATYYKCTTTGCRATACTKGCAGGGTYAGTTAATGTTCTAATTTTACCAAGTGATGGTGATGCAAATTTTATCTCAGTCAATAATGTTGCATGTTGATTTGTTTTTATGATTTGTTTGAAATCTTTACTTGATTKCTCAAAATCTCCMTCAACATCATACACTCCATCATCAATTGCAATTTGAGAGTTGTTTACAAGTTTTCTTAGAATATTTTCAGCCATTAGTTATCTCCTTTAATTTTGTAATGTCTCCTGTTTCTGAAACAAAATTCTCTAATAGTGATATGGCTTTACCATCTTTAATTGTCTTTAGCGCAATCTCTACTCCCTCCTCAAAATTATTTACAATATTTGCAACAATTAATCCTCCTGCAGCATTAAGTGCTGTAGTTTCAATCATTGCCTGGTTTGCTGTATTGTTTARTACHCCTACAAAAGATTCTATVGCATCTTGWTTTGTTTTAATTTGAATATCTTTTAATGATGATTTGTGTAACCCCACTGCTTCAGGATCAATTGCATTCATCAACACTTTATCATTTTTTAATATACAAACACGATTAGTTGCACTAGTAGAGAATTCATCCATTCCATCATCAGAACGAACAGTCATTATGTTTTCAGCTCCCTTTCTTTTGAGTAATGCTGGTAGTCTATCTAAAAATTCAATTGAAAAAACACCAACTAGCTGATTTTTTACATTTGCAGGATTTGATAATGGTCCAAGTAAATTAAATGCAGTTCTTGTTGCTAATTGTTTTCTTGCAGCAGAAACATATCTCATTGCAGGATGAAATTTTTGTGCAAACATGAAACAAATATTGTGTTTTTCTAAAATTTCTGATATTTGTGCAGGTTTTAGGCTTAAATCATATCCAAAATACTCAAAAATATCGGCACTACCTAATACTCCTGAACTTGAACGATTACCGTGCTTTGCTACAATTCCACCAGCTGCTGCAACAACAAATGATGCAGTAGTTGACACATTGAATGTCTGTAATGAATCCCCACCTGTACCACACATGTCAATAATTGTTCCAGAATTTTTTACATCAACTTTTAATGAGAACTCTTGCATTTTATCAAGCATTCCTAATAATTCATCATCAGTTTCACCTTTTTGTGCAAGTTTTGATAGAAAATCTACATTTTCAATGTCTGTTGTTTTACCTGATAGCATGTCTGTAGTTATTTCATTAATCTCATCATAACTTAGATCAGTTTTTTCCTGTAATTTTAAAATTAAATCTGAAATCATTTTTTATCTCCTGATTTTTTCTTTATTTCATCAATTACTAAATCCAAAAATAATGATGTATCTTTAGGAATCTCTTGAACTTCTGTTTCTGAAAAACTCTCATAAAATACCCAGTCATCAAATTTTTGCATATAATTTTTAAAATCAAAAGCAATATCATTTTCTTTTGATGAATCATCAATCCCTTTTCCTGCAGAATAAATGAAAATTAATGCCTCCTTTGGATGTTCTTTRAGATATTCTCCAACTGTGTATGGTTTTGGATCATTTGAAATAACTCTTTGATATAGAATAGATTTTTCATCATTTTGYATTGTTGACTCTATTGTAAATGTTAGAAAATTATCYAATCCMRTTATTTCTTTTTGTARATTTATTGATTTTAGWTTGGTATTTTTTTCAAGACATTTTTCTACAAGTAGTGCAATAAAGTCATCTGGGATATTTTCATCTGAATAGTATTTTGTATAYCCATACACTGCAACTAGTTTTTCTCTATTCGTTAATTCAGTCAWTTTCTCNCNATCTACCTCTATTTTGTGYCTATTTTYTCCTCTACTTGAGCGATAAAATTCCCMAGTATTTTTTTACCATCTTCAGTCATTATTGATTCTGGATGAAATTGCACCCCTTGAATTAGATACTCTTTGTGCTGTATTGCCATAATCTCTCCATCATCTCCTGCAGTAGCTATAATTTCTAAAACATCAGGAATTATTGTTTTATCTCCAACTAGACTGTGATATCTAGTAGCTCTAAATGGATTTTTAACACCTGAAAATAATTTTGAATTAGTATGGTTTACTGGACTAGTTTTTCCATGTCTTACACATCCAGCATTTGTAACTYTACCMCCAAATGCTGYAATGATTCCCTGGTGTCCTAGACAYACTCCAAGAATTGGAGTTGTTGACCCTAAATCTAAAATCACATCATTGCATACTCCAAAGTATTTTTTATCCTCGGGAGTGCCAGGGCCTGGTGATATTATTATTGCATCATAGTTATTTTCTTTAATTTGTTGAATTGAAATTTTATCATTTCGAATCACATCACATTCTACTCCAAGCTCTCCAAGGTATTGTGCAATATTGTAAACAAATGAATCATAGTTATCAATAATTAGAAATTTCAATTTGTTGCCTCCTTTAATGCTTGAAGCATTGCTCCTGCTTTGTGTTCTGTTTCTTTGAATTCATTTTCTGCAATTGAATCAGAAACAATTCCTGCACCTGATTGAACAAAGCCTTTATTATTTTCAATGAATATACTTCTAATTGCTATTGCAAAATCACAACATCCATTGTATGAAAAATATCCAACTGCCCCAGCATATGGTCCACGACCTTCTGAYTCCAATTCATCAATTATTTGCATTGCCCTAACCTTTGGTGCACCTGAAACTGTTCCAGCAGGAAATACTGCTTGAAACGTATCAAACATATCGTTTTTCGATGATAAACTACCAACAACATGACTAACTATGTGCTGAACATGACTGAATCGTTTAATCTGCATTAAAGACTCTGGATGAACTGTTCCATATTTACAAACTCGTCCAATATCATTTCTGCCTAAATCAACTAGCATAGTATGTTCTGCAAGCTCTTTTTCATCATTAATTAATTCCTCAGCTAACTGGACATTCTCTTCCTCATTATTGGTGACTTTTCTTGTTCCAGCAATTGGAAATGTTTCTACTTTATCATCCGTAATTCTAACTAACATTTCTGGAGATGCACCAATAATTGTTTTTGAGTCTTGTTTTAGATGATACATGTATGGTGATGGATTTAGTTTTCTTAATGTTTTGTATAATGTTAGATTATCCCCATTTGTATCAAATGTAAATTTACGAGATAATACAACTTGGAATATATCTCCATCGTGAATTAATTTTTTTGCCTTGGTTACTATGTCTGAGAATTTTTCTTTATCCATATTTGGTGTAATCTCACTATAATAAAATTCTCCAAAAGAATCATCACACATGATTAGTTTATCAAATCTATTCTCATCATGATAAAAGTAAAAGAGTTTTTTATCTATATTGTCGTAAATTATTCCATCATCATAAATTCCAAATTCCATTAATGGTTCTGGTGAATTATGAGTATCTGAAATATCTTCTACTAGTCTAATTGCATCATAATTTACAACTCCTACAGCACCACCAAGATATCTATACCTTTGATCATCATTTTTTCCTAAAAGTTTTTTTAACTCTTCAAATGGATTTGTTGTTTGTATGGTCTGAGTTTTGTTATTGCTAATAATTTCAACTTTATCTGAATATCCTTTGAGAATGATTTTAGGATCAAAACCCATTACAGATGTTTCAGCTAATACTTCTGGACCTGTTAATGACTCAAAGAGAAATGAATGAGAATAGTTTCTAGAAATTTTATTGTAAATTTGAAATTGATTTTCAGGTAAATCTAGGGGTATTACTTTTGCTGAGGTTTTTCCAAAGRTGTCCACCCATAGACCAATTTCTGGTGGTTTATTATTTAAAGTGATAAGAAGATTACACCAGACCAACTTTTGTTTGAAATTATTATTTTCTCAGGCATTAATAATTACCGTACTGTACGGTACCTTTATAGTCAAGATGATCGTATACCATTCAAATGATGACTTCAAATCAATCGGTAATTCAAGATATTCAAATTTTAAAAAAAAATCCAAACATTCAGAGCTCTGTTAGTATCGTGGAATGCTATGTCTGTGGAAAAGGATTGGCAGAAGGTCATAGTATATCTGCAAAAACATTGCCTAATGGAATTGCTTTATTTTGTGATGTCCATTATTCACTACAATAGTATGTGTGGAATAATTTTATCTTTTATTTAGAATTCTTTATCATTAATTTTGAAATAGGCTAATCTTTTTTGATGATATATGAAAATCATTATTTTTTTGAGTCTATTTTTATTTTTATTAATACCACAAGTAGCATATGGTTCTGAAATTATAKCTGAACCTGAAAAAATTCTATTTGATCCAAATGAGTGGATCAAAGTTCTCATAGAAATTGATGGATATTCTGGGGGAGATGTTTCCTGGAATGCCACGTTACCTGATGGAACAAGTATTGATGGCACTCTTTCTAGTCTTAAAGCCTCAAAAACAACTCATACCATTATTCGTAATGCATTTGATGGGCAATTTGGAACATGGAAAATTCAATATGACTATAAYGACGATRTAAAAATCATTGATGTTAATGTGGAACCRTTGGTGATCTCAATTACCACTGATAAATTATCTTATCTTCCATGGGATACTGCAACTGTTCAAATTTCTACTAACTTCTATAATCCTAGTGCCGCAAAAGCTGAAACTATGACTATTGAAATATTTGATGAAGATGGATTACCTGCAAATTTAGTTAATGATGTAAAAATTAAAGTCTATCAACCAGTAATTRTACAACAATTCTCAATTAATGAATTACTAAGTAMTAATCCATTTGGGGTGTATTATGCAATTGTAACTTATTATRATATTCAAATTGAYGTTCCTTTTGAATTGRCAAATCCTGATACTGACACTTCGATATTTTTGAGTAGTAATAAAAAATCATATTCTCCAAATGAAATTGTGGAAATAAAYATTGTAATGCCTGAAATAATTTCTAATTCGGGCATATTGTCTATTAATCTCCCCTCAGGACAACTAATCACAAAAGATGTCTCCATAACTAGTTCTCTTACACGCGTTATTCTTGATGATATTGATACATCAAAAATTGGATTATACTCACTTGAATTTCAATATGGTACTAGTAGTRCTATTGGYTCTTTTGAGGTATTTGATGAAAGTCTAGAAAACAAYGATACMTCTAGTTTAGAAATTACAATTTCATTAAAYAAATCACAGTTTAGACCTGGTGAAACAATTCAGGCAACAATTAGTACAAACAGTCTAGCAGAAGATCAAATAATTTACTGGTTTGAGGATTCTTTAGCAAATCAAGGACAACAATTCTCTTTTGTAAAYCCTACATCTGGAACATTTACCATCCCGCATATTCTCTCAGTTGATTTTCTTCAAGGCCCATCAAAACTTCATGTAAAATATGGCTCTACTGAAACTTTTGCAATHTTCTTTGTATTTGGTGATGCAGTAATTCCTTCTRCTACYCYTGAAATAATTTCYTATRSTGGCCCTGAAATTTTACTAACTATAGATAATAKTCAAGTTAATTTTGGAAATATTGCTGACATTTCTGTTTCTTCTAATCTTGAATTGTTTGTTCTTGATTCTGATACATCAAAAATTACTGTATTTGATATTGAAGGGAATTTGAAAAAATCATGGGGGKCTTTTGGYAATWYTRATGGTCAACTAAATAAYCCTACATCTATTCTTGCTGAAAAATCMCTTGTTCATGTTTCWGATGCAGGAMATTCAAGAATTGTCACTTTTGATAATGATGGGAATTTTCTTTATGATTGGGGGAATTCTGGAATTAATTATCAATCAGTTCAAAACCCTACAGATATCGCAGTTGATGATTTAGGAGTTTACTATGTATCTGATGGAAATCAAAATAAAATTTTGAAATTCAATTCAAATGGTACCTATRTTGGYGAAATTAAYTCVATTTTAACTGCGTCAGCTAAATTCTCATCAATTGAATCTATCACYGTTCGTRATGATGMTGTCTTTTTACTMTCTWCTGAAAACAAYAGAATTTTACATTTTCTTAGTACTGGTGGATTTTTAARATCATTTGGTACTGCMGGTGATGGYAATAAACAACTACAAAATCCCACTTCCTTAGAATTTKCTGATGATGATAATCTCTATGTTGCAGATTCACAAAACAATMGARTCCTTGTACTAAACACTGCTGGGGAATATGTTGCAAAATGGGGAAYATTTGGTAATGGTCTAGGACAATTTAATCAGATGACAGGAATTGATGTTGATTCAAATGGHRATATTTGGGTTGCMGATTCAGGKAATAGAATACAAAAATTTGTTTCTATATCTAATGTTAARCAAACTGBTATYCCTGAATGGATRAAGAGTAATTCTRCATGGTGGGCTGATGGCCAAATAGATGATGAAACATTTGTTGGAGCAATAAAATATTTGATTAATATGGAATCATTTCAGTACCAAAAATTATAGTTGATGACTCTGGATCCTCAGAAATCCCCTCATGGGTAAAAAGTAATGCTGGATGGTGGGCTGATGGCCAAATAGATGAGCAAAYATTTGTTGATGGAATAGAATTTCTAGTAAAAACTGGAATTATTCAAGTAAATTAGATTTTCAGTAAATCTTAATTTCATTCAAGCACGATTTKTTTAAATTAATTGAGATTTTACAAAAANYNATGAGTGAAAAAKRGMATTCAAAAAATAATTTWGATGTRATTGAAAGATTGARTAAAAAATANTTTNCTTGAGATTGAACAYACCATACCTCATTTACAGCAAACATTGTTTGATTTTCAAAATGAATTCTATAAAACATGGAAAAMYNCAATYAATGCAAATATTTYATTGCAAAAAGAATTTACTACAAAATYKGGAYTAAATWCAAMAYYAYCTRATMSYATHCAAAAAATGATAGAAWCTRTGAATAATGAGAATTACAAGTTTAGATCATTGTATAATAAAAATATCATAAAATCMATTGAAACTGGAAAAGAGAAYATCAAAGTTTGGAATGATAATGCCACTACRTTTGTTGATTTGAATCAAAAAATTATGCAATATTRGATATCRGCATTTACATTAAAATAAAAAATTAAAATTTTTRTAATTAATTATGCTAAKGCATTAATTACTTCATTAATTCTTTCAGCATCAAATGGCTTTGTAATATATCCAACTGAACCAATTTTCTCAGCCTCABTTCTCATTTCTGTTTTATTTGCTGATGTAACCATCACAATTTTTGCTTTAGGATCAATYGCCATGATTTTTTTTGCAGCATCTAACCCATTCATACCTGGCATGTCTATATCCATAGTTACCARACTAGGGCGTTCTTTTTGATATTGGTCTATTGCTGATTGTCCATCTATTGCTTCAGTTATGCCATCTATTTTTGATGACTTGGTAAAAATTTTTGTAAGTAATGACCTCATAAATGAAGAATCATCAACTACGAGAACATTAAGACTCATATTTTTTTTGTGTTTYAAATGATATTGAATACTTGKTTGTATTTTTTAATCACACAAAATTCATTTATTTTTTCTGATGTTTTACTAATTTTATTTCCAAACCAAAAATTATTAGTGAAATTATATTTCATATNAACATGAATCCAACTGAAATTAATTCTGTTTATTGGGATGAAAAAAGTAAATCATGGAAATATGAGATTGTCCAAGTTGAAGAATATCATGGATATGTRGAATGTCAATATTGTCAAAAACCTCTATCTCAYAATATCAAAACAGGCGGAGAATTCAAAGTAGTTTATGTAAAATGTGGGTGCTCAAGGACTTGAAAAATGATTATATTTTTTTAAGATAATTGGGATCAATGTTAAATATGATTTTGACGTATAGATTATAACGAGATAGCCATTTTCCTGCGTAGTGGGATAATTGGTTGGGAAACACTTCATGTTATGAAAYGTYCTGTGKTTAAGCGTGTTTTCCATGTATTCTCGTTTGATTAATTTTATGAATTAGTGTYAYYTGTTGGAATAATAAAAATACTCTAAAACATTGWGTCATTTATGAGCAATTTGGATGATTCYATAGGGAAAATTCTCATGGATTTACAAAAAGAGGATCCTGATACTTTTAAAAAAATAATGAAAAAGGCTCAAAATGACCATCCTGAATTATTTGAGAATTCAATTGATRCTGAAAATGCAGAAATTGATGAATACAATCGTAAAATAGATGAGTACAACAATAGTCTAGACAAAGATTAGAGTGCTGTTTTTGTGGATTTAGTAAATCTATTACTCAATCTGATCTGGATAAAATAATTCGTTTGAATTTTTTGGACCTTTGCATTTGTGTGGTTGATCTGTACTTGAGTCCATGGGGATAAATTTCCCACTAGTAGATTTAAAATCTTCATCCCAATAGATTTTAGCACCACATCCTTTTGAACAGAGTTTTGTTTTACCAGAATAATTCACTCCGAGAACTGGTTTTTTTATCACAAGTTTTTCAGGATTGCATCTTGGACAAATACTAGCAATCCTCTCCCATGAATTTTGTGTAAGCATTGAATTACATTTGTGACAAAATCTCATGAATATTGTTTTAATTTCTAACTATTTATGAATCTAAGAAATGATCATTTTATCTGAATTTGTTATAAAAAATAAAAAAATTGTAGAGATTTACAATTTTTAAACTAATTTGTTTCTTTTAGTTTATCGTGTAATTCTTTTTCAACAATTTTTGCATGAATTAATGAAGCCCGTACTTCATTGTGTAATTCTGCATTATCATCAGCAATTGCTTGCTGTTCTAGATCTTCTAGTTCTAATTTTGTTTGATGTAGATGTTCAAGACCCCATACTAAGCCTTCTTTGTGGGTCATTGGATCCAATTTTTTCCATAATGTATCCACATGTATTATTTCTGGATGATTCATAGTAATGCTATACTTTTGTACATATTATTTATCTGGGAATTATTCAAAAAAATACTCTACCATTTTGGTATTATTCAAAAATACTAATTCCGTTTTGGAATGATACATAATTCTGATTAATCTATATTATAACKATGTAATTTACATATCATTAGTGTCTAAATTTATTGAAATCTYAATTGGTGTTATTGCAATGCTAGTTGGTATTGCATTAATTGGTGGATTRATATGAATATCTCCGAATTTCAGTTTTTGTAAATTGTACCTGTTGTTGTTTTAATTCCATTAGGTAGATTCATTGTGAATCATACTCCAAAAAATCAAAAGGTRGGAATTYCTTTAGAATTTGAAAAATAAATGATTTTGACATATTATRCTGGTTTTGAGCGTGGAATGTATTGGATTGTACGTGAACTTGGCCTCACTTGCTAATGACATATCCTACAATCAGAACAAATTAATCAAATCTYTGAAACATAAAAATTGAATTTCTAAAATGCCCTTAGATAAAATGCCCAATTCTGAAGAATTTATTCCCACACACAAATCTAAAATTTTACATGTTCATGGGACACCTGTAGCATGTATCATTGATGATAATTTACAAAACAAATCAAGATATGCTGCTCTTGAGAAAAACTCTTCACTTCGAGCAAGTCTAGTTGGATTTCTAAAYAAAGATGAGGAATTGGGATTATTCATGGGATTCAAATTAAAAATTCAAACTGATGATGATTATTTTGAATATACTGTATACCCTAATGAACAATTCATTGATACTGTAATATTTGAGGAATCAATTATTATAATAAATGAAAAACTAGAAAATTTATTTTCATTACAGAAAATAATGACTGATCAATTTGTTAAAACTAGATCAGAGTTTGAAAAATTTCAAAAGATCATAAAGTGATCCATTCACCTTACAATCATTAAATTACTGTTAGAACTGAATTTTACTTATGGGAAACTATTCTCAAATGCTCAAGACTAGGGAGCCGACATTGCTTGATAGAGATGATGGACATTGGTATCAAACTAAATTTGATGATGTTTATCCATCCATTAGTACAATTTTATCTGCAACTGCTTCAGATGAGAAAAAAAATGGTCTAAAAAATTGGAGAGAAAATGAACCTGCCCATCAATACATTACTACACAATCTCAACATATCGGAACTCAATCCCATAAAATAATTGAGGACTATCTATCCAATCAACTATCTTTAGAAGAATTTGATTTGTTGCCAATAGCTCATTTTAATAATTTAAAACCATATTTGGAAAATATTTCAAATGTTGCATGTATTGAACAAAGAATGTATTCTGATAAACTAAAGGTTGCAGGRACCAGTGACTTGATTGCAGAATATAATGGCGAACTATCAATTATTGATTATAAAACAAAAAGAAAACCTCAGATTGATGATTACATGTATGAATATTATTTGCAAACTACATGCTATGCTCAAATGTTCCACGAGGTGACAGGACAGAAAATCAATCAGATAGTAATCCTTGTTAGCAGTGAAAAAAATACACGTCAGGAATTCATCAAATCCTGTGAGGATTATATCGAGCCTATGACTAGTAGAATAGAAAAATATTATTTGAATAATCTAGCCTAGAAAAATATCTAATTACAAAATAATTTTTTAAAACAACCTTTGTATATGCTTGAAAAAACATCAAAATTAGATATGAAATACCTGTGTAGAACGTGTAATACAAAATGTGATAACATTCCTGAGCATATAATCAAAGTTCACAAGTTTTCAAAATCCCTTGTTGAATCTCAATTAAAAGCAAAGAAAGATTGTTATGATAGTTCGTTTGAAATTATAGAATAATAAAACTGGAATTATTTTCTAGGTCTTCTTCGTGGATTCTTTTCATAGTATTGTTCTACATTTTCATTCCATTTTTTTTCTTCAGGTAATCTTGAACGAGCATGGGGTCTTTTTCCATTACTTGAAAGAACCTCACTATTTTCTTTGTAAAACCTATCTGTGTCATTAATCAAAACATCTAGGAATTCAGAAGCACCTTTAGCCTCATCACCTTTTGGTTCTCTGTGAACCACGATTGATTTTGCAAGTGTTTCAATTTTTGCAATTTTGATTCTATATTCACTTAGAACTCTATGTTCAAAAGAAATCATTTCATTTTCAAGTGTATTTCACTAGTGTATGTTCATTTCGGTAGTGTAGATCAAAATCCAAAGTGTTTGTAAATAATAACACACATCATTTCTAATGCCAGAATTACGTTGATTATATCATGGAATACAGCCATGAGCAAGTAAAATTAATTGCAAAAGCTATCTATGATGAAATAGAATTACTGGATTAACAGTTATTCTAGTCATGAAATAGGGTTAATCWCAACGTTTGMCCTAAACCACATTTTCAAAATTCATTYATYWANNTANCCTCAAAAATTAATTATTTGCAACTAGGGTTTCTARTGATAATCCAAAATATGGATTATTTCCAGTTCTTAGTGTGCTTAATAGTTGAATTTTTAATGCTTTRATTTCTTTATCTGTTTTCATTACTGTATGGTAAATCTTCTATGTCATAACTCTCGTTTTTYAATTCATATCRAGTAATAGCTAACAATCAATCTATTTTTTGATAATRYCATAAYATGYATCATAAAATATTATTAATTTTYAAATTTAAAATCWTTWNNGTTAATARAAAAYCMCATTAATGGGAAATASTTTTTTTCTAAATTASAATTRTAACATAAAATAMGGTGAAACGTATTAGAAAAANCTAATTTGTCTGYGTAACAATAATWATTNTTTNNCTTAGGATTYACTAATTAGTTTGATCTAATTTACTAATCGTTTAAATTGATATTTTTTGTATTAAAAATATGAAAATTATCTCTTGTAGACATTGTGGTCATGAAATTGATGTTTATAAAAAATGTGATGTTTGCTCAAAAGTAAAACAATTCATTTGTAATTCATGTGGAAATAAAACAGAAGAAGAAATTCATTCTCAATGTATGATGATTAGTATGGATCATGTTTTACTTTCTTCAAATTAATTTTTAATTAATAATCAAAAACACATTCATTGAATTCTATTATTCATCCCAAATTGATTGTGTTTTGAGCCACGCAATCATGTCTTTGTATAACTTACTTTTCTGCATGTTWAGGATTCCAATTTCAAGATTAGTTGAGGATTTGRCAGTTTTTGTATATTTTTCATATTTTGCAAAAATTATCTTATCTAAATACATCTYATTTTGCATCTCTTTTTTAGCCAATTCTTCGGATTCAGTCATGGCAAAACTTGCAAACAATACCCCATCTACCCAATACGCATTTGCTGATTCTAGAGAAGACATCATTCCTATGAGATCATCTAGACTTAATTTTATAGTGTCCCGCACGTAAATTTTCTCATATGGCTTATGGGTAAACTCAGTCATTATGATTAATTTTTTAAAGACTTTAATGAGTATTTGTAACATTTGCACCCGTTGACTACCCAGTCAACAACGATGCTGTCTTTTCTATGATCTAAACTTTCATTTTTTCCTAGTATAAGATCCACACTTGCATCTAGGCATCTGCATAGTACTGGAAAATTCTCTTTTACATCTAATACACTTTACAATTCTAGCAGTATTTTCGGCACTTTTCATTTCCATGTCTCCATTTTGTAATGTGACGCGACGCAGTTAATTATGATTCTGATTTCATTTTATCCGAAGCATATGTTGGAAACAAAGAGGGTATCCAGGCATGAATAAATAATGTTACACTCATAGACATTGCTCTCAACCAATGAGATTTGTAATTTGTATTATTTTCTTCAAGGTGTTTCATAATACTAATTTTTGKAAAATAAAGTAATAACAGTTTCTAAAATTATTTTTATCATTMAAGGTAAYCCTRCCCATTCTAAACTTAGATTTTAATCCMTGTGGATTCATCCAGTATRGATTATTGAATAAAGTACGACATGATAKACTGTGGTGAAAGACTWGTTTGATCCTTTARTGAATTCCAAATAAAGGTCTCAATGGTATAGTTRCCAAATTCTGTTGGAATCCATGATTGAGATAACTCTAGACTCTGTTTTGATGTTAATTCACCTAGAATCCATGACAAGGAAACTACCTTTCCTTCTGGATCTTTTATTTGTGTAATGTATGCAAAGGRTTGATCATAATTTTGATTGTTACKAATCMTGCCAACAACTTGAAYCTGTTCGTCAATTATTGGTTCTATTGGAATACCTAAACTATTTGCAAAGAAAACATCATCAATAGAAATTCTTTGAAGAKGTGGAACTTYGGATTCAAGTTTGGATACTATTTGAATATCYAWGTYATCTTGTATGCTATACGGGGAAGGAAGTGTGTTGTCTTTGTATATTGCATAAATTGAATCGTTGGGAATAGCAAATAATCTATTGCCACTTGAGACACTAGTCTGTGTAAAAGAAATTACAGCTTCAAACAATCCCGAATCATCCTCTGTCTCTATTGCATTAACAAGAATTCCCACCATATCTGAATCAGATAAAACTTCTACTTCAATTCGGTCTATGGCCTCTGGATTAAGATTCATATCAAGATCAATTACTTGAATTTTACTAGTATCTCCAACTAAAAAGATTGATTTGTCGAAAATTATTTGCCCTATATTCCAATTTATCATTACAGAATGAGTTAGAACAACACCATCTGCAAATTCAAATGATATTGTTATTCCTCCATCTCGCTTAACCTCCAAGAAACCATTAGTTGGACCAGTTCCAACTGTACGTGGATTAGTATCCGAATTTCCATCATCATCAACATCATGTAAAAAACCAGTAAGAATTATCTCACCTGTAAATACACCACTGTTTGGTTCAGTTTCTGTTAATTTGTATGGTTCAAGTGAATGTTCGGCAGTGTAAATCTTGATCAAGTGACCCTCTTGAGTACCTATAGAATCAATACCATACTTGTTTGCATTCCAACTKGGTGCAACTACTGTTATGGATATTTTATCAGTCCAAGTGTATACTTGCTTATCKGTAAAAATTGGGGCATAKGGATTAAAGTAATCTGGAACYTCTTCTGCGAATACYGACAATATAARAAATGACAACACAGAGAGARCAACTAACAATTTTCTAGAATTAATTTAYCCCAATTTGATTTAATGGTTTACCATATTGTTAACCCTACTAAKGGTTATGAAATTAAAAATGAGTNCTCCCTTTTGGGGATAGAAATGGACGCAGATAGGTGTGAAAATAGAATAATCTTATAACTAGTTTTTTAGGAATTATTTTAATGAGTRAAAAATCTGATAAATTTTCAAATCATGATTTGTTTGTGACAGAATTTCCCAAGAATAATTATGGAATAGTTGATTATCTTAGTGGACGTGTACATTTTGCCTTACTTGATCAAATGAAATTCATGACTACCTCTGGAATGACTAAAACACAAATCAAGGAAACAATCCTTACAAACATTTCTGAGATTATCGAGAATTTTGATCCTCAAAAATCAAAAAGTTCTTGATTCCATGTGCCCTGATTCTGCCATGRTGATTTTGTGGCATTTACAATAACAATTAGTRTGTGGCATGTCATTATYATTTCTATATTTRCATTCTTTTGTATGTTCTATGTATGACATTTTTTAATCARCCCATTTTTTRTTTGTAAAAGATTTTTTAAAGATTATGTATTSTTTTTRTAAAAATAGTTTTTTAAAATTAAAAATAAATTAGGTTTTTATCCTAATTTTTATTCATGCTTTTGTTGGATCCCTACTTAATATATTCAAYACATGCTCWATGATCTGTTTTTGACCTCCAYYAYGAAGGTCTGTTCGTACTRCATCTGAACCCAAACTCACAAAGATTAGGTTCTCATCTCCTAGTGGAAAAGTCACCCTTGTAATTTTTTCAAATGCTGCAACTGCATACAAACCATTTCCAATTTTTGGACTAAGTGCTTTTCTTCCTTTCCATGCATTGGCAGCTCTTTTCAGTGATGCTTCAGTCTCTTCTGGTGATAGATAATTTGTTACTCCATCACGATGACTGACAACTAGTATGCCCCCTTCAATGTCTGTAATTAGGCTGTGTCTGATGTTGCTGTCTGAATCCATTATTCTCTTTAAGAGATTTTCAAAATTCATACCCCTAATAGGGCAAAATAATACTTAGGTGTTCTTAAAATCTTAAAAACACTTTTCATTTCTTAAGAAATTAATCATTCTTCTCTAATTTCATTCATCAGAAATAAGCCAGGATACTCCGATTACTTCTTCCCATGATTCTTGGTAATTGTTATTTTTCATATTATTAATTGGTAGATTCTCTATTTAACAAACATGAATGATTTATCAGTATTAATTCTACTATTCAGATGGAGAATTATTTGCTAATTTCTCATAATAGTATTCTTGTTTTTTCAAATTTTTCTCAGAAATTATTCTAAATTTTCTCATAGGGACTAATTTTGAAATTTGTTCATACGTGTTAATATCTCGAACATCTTCAGCATATGCAATTTGTAAGTGTGGCATTTTTCCTTCAATGATTGGCTTTATTTGCTCAAATCCACTACTTCTTCTCATTCCTGTTCTAAATAGCCCTACATGTTTGTCACTTTTTGATATTTGAGGATCCTCAAAACAACAAATTGCAAATTCATCATCCTCTTTTTCTATTATAGTCAATCTGGTAAATTTTTCACTCCAATTATCAATTTCATGAGCAATCTCAATGGCTTCTTTTTTATCTTCAAACACTGTAGATATGACTAGTTTATCTTTTTCATGCATCCATGAAACCCCAAAAAAATTCTTATACCAATGAATTTCAAATGACATGTTTTTTATTAAAAAATTATCAAATTAATACTTTCAACTCGGTTCTTGGTTCCAAGGCACAAAAATTAGCCACGAAAATACTTTCGAAAATTTATTTTTGGCAAATTTTATTTTTTATACTTGAAATGAATGAAGGAACCTTATGATGAACACAAAGTCATATCTGGTTCTTGAAGAGTATGTTGACACTCCTGACATCCAACCAAATCTTGTATGTGTTCTAAAGAATTTGAAGAAAGGCGATGTTGTAAGTTCAACAGATCTTACACAATATATCCCCAATGTCAAAGAGCACACAAAATACCAGATAGCAAGTGAGGTACTGCGTCAAGCAGAAAAGATTGGAATCATCTCAAATGTTTTGTGTAGTATTGATAAATTCGAAGAATTTGAAACTGTATCCTATTGGACAGATCAACTAAAGCAAATACAGGTAAAAAACATCAAAAAAAGGAAAAAGGCAGGAACCCAGTATGCATATGTCTCTCATGCAGGGTATTGTGTAATGTATGAACCAAATGTACATGGACGAAATGCTAAATCAAGACTACATGCATTACGAAAATTCTCCAATACCTGACTCAATCTTCATATGTTCACCCAAATAGCATATTGAAATTGATGGGACAAAGAACAGGTTTGAGTGATATCTATTTCAAACCAACAATAGCCGCACTCTTCAAAGAGTACAAAAAAGCAATCCCTTTTTTGACAATTGCAACAGGTAATCGAAAGCAGTTCGAGGTTGAGGAGATGAAAGAAGAACAAGAATAACTCAAAGACAAGTTAAAAATCTTGCAGATGGAAAATGACTTACACAAAATCCAAGATAAAATGGATACTAAATTCACAAATCTTGAAAACACTATGAAAGAGATTCTTTCAAATATTTCAAAGAAACTCTCTCAGGAATGATTTTCATTCCTTTTTTATTTTTAATTTATTTCGATAATTATTACTATATCTTGAAAATTTACTACTATATGAAAGGAAATATTTCATGTGGTAATATCTTATCCATGAAATCTTTTCAAATAGTGTTACCTACTGTATGAATTTAATTTCTAGCTTAACTTTTACCATTAACTACTATTAGAAAATTAAATTTTCATGTAGTAGCAAATGAATTTTCTAGTAGCAGATAATTGATATGATAAATTAAATTTGCATACCCTATATTGATAGTTTAATTTTTGTTATAGTTTGGATTTATTTTTACCATCATACACCAAACCTTTCAGAATAATTACTTTTTGACGTTCTTCTGCAATTTGATGAGTTGAAAGAGCATTTAAGATAATGATTTTCTGCTTTTCTTCTTTTAGATCATGTGAAAAAGTTTCTAAATATCTCGTTTCACAATCAATACATTTGCAGAGTGTTGTATTGAATTTTTTATCATATTCTAGTGTACAGTTAATAGAACCACACTTTAAACAATGAATGATACTACCTAAACCTAAAATTTCAATTCCTAGAGAAGATTCTTTCTTTGGATTAACCATTATCATGTCTATCTTGCTTTTATAGTAACTTATTTTTCTTCCCTCATGATTTATTATTTTTGTCACCCGTAATAATTTGTAATCTTCAAGTTGTTTCAACCATCTGTATACCTTAGATAAAGGAATACTGCCCATCTCACTTATTTCGGATGCAGAGTGTGAGTTTTGAGTTGTTGTTTCAATAATTTTTCTAGCTAGTTTACTGGACAGCATTTTTAGAATTTTATCGTTTAAATTTACATCAAGAATTTTATGACGTATTTCAGACATATTATAAAATAAGGCATACCTGCATATTCCTTTTTCCTTCATTTTTGTGAACGGCTTAATTTATGAAAATTTCCAACTAAAACACAACTTCAAATGTACATTTTTCTCATTTTGGGTACAATTTGGTAGGACTTTAATAATTAACAAGTGATAATAGAATTGATAAAAATGAAGGTATTGATTATTGATGACAATAAAGACATCACAGAAATGCTCGCTAAATATTTGAGTATACAGGGATTTGACTGTGTTACAACAAATGACGGTCTAAATGGGTTAAACCTAATAAAAAATGAAAAATTTGATTGTGTTTTTTTAGACATGTCCATGCCAGATTTTGGAGGAAATGATGTAATATCTGCATTAGAAAAAGATAATTTGCTAAAAGATCAAAGAATCACAATATTTACAGCATCAGCCATTACAAATGAACAAATTTCAGAACTATTAGATAAAGATGGTATTAATTCATGCTTAAAAAAACCTGTTGAACTAACTGATCTCGTAATGACTATAAAATCTGGCAATTAGGTTGTTGCAAGTTAACTTGATGTTAAATAAATTAGAATCAATCATTTCTGAGAAAAACGATCATCACATACATGAACTAAATCAAAAAATTAACAATGGGGCACTTTCTGATGAGAAATAATTATAAAAAATTGGTTTCTTCTGAATCCACAAAAATTAAGAACCTGAAACGAGAGAGGTATATTTCGTGAATAAATCGGTAATTGTTTTTATAATTATTGGGATTGTATTCATTGGTGGAACATTATCTTATTTCATAACTACAAATTTTTCTGAGGAACCACCAAAAACACCAATTAAGATTGCACTTAATGTGTGGTCTGGATATGCTTATGCCTTTATTGCACAGGAAAAGGGTATTTTTGAAAAAAATGGTGTTGATGTAGAATTAATTTTATCTAGAGATTATACATCAGCGAATCAACAATTTAATACCGGTGAAGTTGATGGTGTTTTTGAAGTGCTCACTGATACATTGTTTAGGACCACAGAAGGCTTATCATCAAAAGTTGTTCACATAGTGGATTATTCTGAGACTGGAGATGTTATTATTGGTTCAGTTAACACCATTGAGGAACTAAGAGGACAGACAATTGGTATAGAAGGCATTAATACATTTTCGCACATCTTTGTTCTTAGAGCAATTGAATCATTTGGAATGACAGAAGGCGATGTTTTTTTTAAGATAGTATTTGCATCTGATGTTGTCAAAAAATTAGATGATGAAGTTATTCAGGCAGGACATACTTGGGAACCCGGAAAATCAGAGGCTTTAGAAAAAGGATACAAAGTACTAGCTAATGCGGGTGATTTTCCCTATTTAATAACTGATGTTTTAGTTTTTAATTTAAATATCATTGAAGAACGTCCAGATGATATTCAAAAAATAGTTCAATCTATGTTTGAGGCATTAGAGTTTCTAGAAGCAAATCCTGATGAGGCTATTAGAATTATGGCCGAGTTAACAGGGATGAGTGAAGATGCCATGTCAGAAGGATTAGAGGCTATTTTGATGACAAATTTAGATGAAAACATCAAAGTTATGACTCCCTCAAATGATCCTACTTTAAAAAATATAATTGCTGAGATCGCAAAATTCTATATGGATAGAGGACAAATTTCGTACGAGCCAACTTTTAATGACATAATAGAACCAATGTTTGTTAAAGAGTTGAGATAATAAATGAAGTTTGCATCATTGATTATTTTTTCAACAATCGGACTCGTAGGCATCACCTTAATTATATCATCATTTATTACTTTAACTAGCTTTTCAAACGAAATTGAAAAAACTGTGTCCACCGAACTCAAAACTTCAATCTCAAACGCAATGGATAAGATAGATCGAACCATGTATGCAAGAATGACTGATATTAAATCTCTAACCTCTAAATCAAACCTAAACTTGGTTGGAAATAATTATTCCATTAAAGAAAAAATGGATTATTTGAGAGATTATGAAAAACAATCACAAGCATACACTTCTAGTGCAATTTACGATTTAACCGGAATTAGAATTGGTGACACACGCAATCTAGAAATTGGATTGGATGAATCAGAAGAATCTTTTTTCTCTGAAGCAATTCAGGGAAAAATATTTCATGATCCAATTCCTATAACATCAGAAAGTTTAGGTATTTCAATTATACATTTTTCTGGTCCTTTGTATGACGACAATGGCAATATCTCGGGAGTATTATCACTTATCTTTTCAATTAGTAAAATAAATGATATTCTAAACCAAGATGCAATACATTCAAAGCCAATTAAGTTACACTTGTTGTCAAAAGATGGGCTTATCCTTTATTCAAGCCATCATCACCAAGGAATTTTTACAGATATTATACAATTACCCATCTTCAAAAATTTCTTAAAATCAACTGACAAATCAATTTCATTTACTGAACTTAATGATTACGGATATGAATCATTATTTGTAGTAGTTAAGCAGCAAGGATTTCTTCAGCATAAAGGTGATGGTTGGATATTAAGCGCAGATATCCCTACAACTATTTTGTTTGAAGAAAGAGATCAATTCATACTTGAATTTATCGTATTTGCAGTAATTATTCTCATCATAGCGATTTTTGCGTCATTTATTATAGCAAAAAGACTTACAATCCCAGTCAAAGCACTAGAAAATGAAATGCAACATTTATCAAGTCCTGAGTATAATATTAAAGAAATTTCTGGTGGAAGTGATGAAATTGAATCAATGTCTAAATCATTTCAATTAATGGTTAACGAAATTAAAAAATCACAAGCTAAAATTAAAAAACAGTACACTGAATTAAAACAAATTGATATTCAAAAAGATGAGTTTTCTTCAATGATTACCCACGAACTAAAGACTCCTCTGACTCCAATAAGGGGTTATTGTCAAATGTTTGTAGATGGGAATTTTGGCACTCTAACTGAAGAACAGGTAATGTATATTAAAAAAATTAATTCAAGTGCAATCCAACTTGAGCGATTGATCGGCGACATACTAGATGCTCAAAAACTAGACATGAATAAAATGACATTTAATAAATCCACTTTTGACATAGATGAATTTTTGAAAACATTAAAACAAAATTCCTCTTATCTACTTAATGGTACCCGAATTGAATTAGTTGTAACAGCTTCATTAAACATCCCACTGATAACTGACTATGATAGATTAGGTGAGGTCTTTGATAATTTGATTAGAAACTCAATTGACTTTATATCTTTAGAACATGGAAAAATTGAGGTTAGTGCCAAGCAGGAAAATGGAAAAATTATTTTCCTTGTAAAAGATAATGGCATTGGCATTCCAAAAGAAAAACAAGCAAACATTTTCAAAAAGTTTTATCAGGTGGATACATCTCAAACAAGAAAACATGGTGGATCAGGTTTGGGGCTGACAATCTGCAAAGGGATAATTGAAGGCCTTGGTGGTAAAATATGGTTTGAAAGTGAACCCGGAAAATACACCAAATTTTATTTCTCGATTCCACTAGTTACATAAAACTGAAGAATTGATCATTGATTTTAAAAAATGTATAATTTTACTTTATTGTATAATTAATTTATGAAAATTTCCAACTAAAACACAACTTCAAATGTACATTTTTCTCATTTTGGGTACAATTTGCTAGGACTTTAATAATTAACAAGTGATAATAGAATTGATAAAAATTGAAGATATTGGTTGTTGATGACAATAATTGCAGTGTAACACTTTATAGTACATCAAATGGTCCAGAAATAGATCTTTCCTGTAACTTAAAACCCGATTAGATTTTTAAAATGAGTTTTTCGAATAATTATTTTGGTGATGTGTTGTGACGGGCACTGATGTTTTTGATGAGAAAACAAAAAAATTGTCATTTCTTAAAAAACAATTACAAGGATTGAGGAACGCCCGCTACCTTAATGAAAATGATGGTACGAATATAGGCATTTTAAAAAACTTGAATAATTTGGAGAAAAAAATTGATGAGAAAGATATCTCAAATGATGCCCAGATAGACGAGTTTCAGAAAATTAAACATGACTTGTTTGAAAGTAAACAAGAAAAATTATTTCTTTCAGATTATGTTAATTCTGTAGAAAAAGAAAATAAAACTATTAAGGAAAAGTACAAACGTGAAAAACAAATAAGACGGGAAAAAGAGCAGGAAAAATTATTCTTAAAAGAAGAAGTACTTACGGAACAAAAAGAAAAAAACATCGCAACTAAAAAGTACTACAAAGTTCTAATTCTTTCAGCGATAATTGTAGTTTCAATTACAAGCGTTTACTATGTTTTATTTATGGAACTTGAGGGTCAAAAATATCTAGTAAATTTTGATCCTCAATCTACACAATATGCTATACAAAACTTGAATGGTGATAAAATAGATACTTGGGTTACTTGGAGATTAGCAGAAGAAGAGATCTTACATGTTAGTTTATTAAATTCTGACAAATATGATGAAAAAATTACCGATTCAATAAAATCTGTTCTATTGTCAGAAGAAATAATTTTGATTGATAAATCTCTGGTCGGTACTGGACCTAAAGGTACTAATGGATTTTACTTTACAGGATGGGCAGGAGCATTACAATATGCTACGCATACTCAAACACTATTTAATATTCCAACAAAAATCAAATTGGTAGAATCCTCTATAGGAGAAGGCGATGTAACAATATTGCTTTCAGAGATTAAAAATCCTAACGGTTTTGATGCCAAGACAGATTTAGTGGTAGATGAAACAACGCATGAAATTTTAAAAGCACGTGTTACTATATTTGACGTAGATAATCTTACTGATTCTGAAATAGAGGTAATTTTACGTCATGAATTTGGGCACGTAATGGGGCTACCACATTCTTCTTATCAAAATGATCTTATGGCAGAAAAAATTACTACTGATTATCCATACATCTCTGAGTGCGATGTAGATGCAATAACGTTACTCTATGATGGCGTAGAATCAAGCCAAGTGGTGTGTGAGAAATGAAGGTGATGGATAATGAAGATTAATGTAAAACTTATCACATCATTTTTAGGAATTGTGTTAATTGGCGGATTAACAGGATATGTGGCATTCACTGGAATTAATGATGTTTTTATTATTTTTGATATTATTGCTGATGAAACTACTCCTGAGCTACTACTTTTAGGAGAAATCGAATCACTTTCTCATGTTTTACAACTTAATGCTATCAATTATGTGCTTCTTGTTCAATCATCAGCAACCAGTCAGAGATCTCAAGAAGAAATTGAAGAATTTAACAAAACTAACCTAAAATTAGTTGGGACAATTATTGAACTTAAAAAACTTGAAGAAGAAGAGGGAGAAAAAGCAGAGGGCTTGGAAGAAAAAGACATTAAAGAATTAGAAGAAGAATTTCTTCAACAGATTATAGGTCTTAAGGCAAAATTACAATTTGCCTCTCTGACCTTAATTGGAGAAATTAACGGAGAGACTGATTCACCAAAAATCCTAGCAATGATAGATGAAATAGAAATAGCCCAAGAGGAATTAAATGAAGTAATTGAAACTAGAATTGAACAAGAAAAACAAGAACTTGAAAGACGAAATACCTTAGCAGATGAAATAACTTCTAACGCTTCTGATTTTATCGTAATTGTAAGTTTAGTTGGAGTTATTTTTGTAGCATGTCTAGGAATTTTTGTGTCTAAAACAATCTCAAAACCAATATCTAAATTACAAAATGCTACCAATGAGATTTTAAATGGTAACCTATCTATTAGTTTAGATATCAAAGGAAGTGATGAAATGTCTAGTCTTTCTAATTCCTTTAACAAAATGACGACTTTCATATCAAAGTCTCAAGATAAAATACAATGTCAACTATTAGAACTAACGTTATTGGATAAACAAAAAGATGATTTTCTTTCTATGTTATCACATGAACTAAGAACCCCACTAGTTCCCATCAATGGAATCTGCGAGATATTGCTTGATAAAGACTCAGAGATAAGTCAGGAACAAAGAGAATTAATCCAATCCATAAATTCAAATTCAAGTAGGCTTGGTGTACTAATCGACAAACTCCTTCTAATTCAGAAACTTGAATTGGGAAAATATAATTATGATGTAAAAAACATCAACGTTAAAGAGATTATGCATGAAATTTACTCAGATAATTTTACTATCATGTCAAAAAGGCAAATAGAATTTACAAACTCTACAAAAGATGATAATGTGATATATGGAGACAAAAATTCAATACATCTGATATTTAGTAATTTGATAAATAATTCTCTTGATTTTCTCCCAAAAGAAAATCCCCGAATAGAAATTGGCACAGAATCTCTAGTTGGCAAAACCGTCTTTTTTGTAAAAGACAATGGTTCAGGGATTGCCACAGAACACCAAGAAAAAATATTTAAGAAATTCTACCAATCTGATTTATCGTTTACTAGGAAACATGGTGGTTTTGGTATCGGACTTGCAATATGTAAAAAACTCGTAACTGAAATGAGTGGTACTATGTGGGTAGAAAGCCAAGAAGGAAAAGGGGCATCATTTTATTTTACCATAAAAAATGGAGATAAAAATTGAATATACTCATAATTGATGATGATGTGGATACATGTAGGTTCCTAGAAAAATTTCTTGAAATAAAGGGACACATGCATACCAGCACAATTAACAGCCAAATGGCACTTGGAGTTAATTCAAAACAATGGATTTGATAGAGTAGTATTAGATATGTCAATGCCAAATTTATCATGTAAGGATTTCTTAGAGTAACTAACAAAAAGTGGATTGATTCAGAAAACAAAGGTTGTTATTTATTCAGCAATGCCTTATTCCAAGGATGAAATAGATTCTCTACTAAAACTTGGGGCTAAAGCCTTTGTCTACAAAGCCAAGGGATTTAATGATCTGCTCAAGACACTTGAATCAGCATAGACATCAAGAATATCTCCTTAATGGTGAATCTGTAACTGTTACATTTGATGGTGAAGTAAGTGATTTTGAAGATACAGATACCAAGAATGGTTCAAGCCTCTAAAGATTCAGTCATTGATCTTTTAAATCTAATTTACACCAATTTGATATTGTACATTTTGTTTTATAATATTTGACTCAAATCAGTCTTAATTTTTTGTCAAAGAAAACAATTATGAAAAAAATATTACGTACGACATCCTATACTATACAATGAGTCCAAATGCAATAACTTGGAACCCAGAATCTAGTAACATTAATGCTTTCGAATTTTCATTTTGAATCAAAATGAAGGATATTTTTAAATGATCTTAAAATCTATCATAAAAAAATAATTACTAGCAAATTTTATCGCATTCACATTGTCTACTTGTAAACAAATTTTTGAATGCTTCAAATCTTGACTGGCCTATTTTTGGTTTTTGTTTTCCAACAATCCTAAATAGATTGATCCCAGTTTCAGCGCTAGTTCCTTTTACTGCCCATATCCCATTTTTCATAAGATAAGGTTTTGGGTTAATCATTGACACTTTTTTTGTGCCTTGATATCGTATGCCTGTATTGATGACATGCCAAATTATTTCAAAATAACTATTACAAATTCAAAGTAAATTTTTCATAGGTTACAGCTCCAAAATAACCATCAACATGATTTGCACTATGGGCACAAAATTGATTAGTTAAATGACAAAAATTCTAAAAATTAGTTTTATTTTTTAATTTATTTTAAACAAATGTTTGCAAATGATTCCAATTTTCTTTTATATCTTGAGTCTGAATTGATATTAACGACTTCGTTTAGTGGTCTAGGCATGCTATAAACGACTGCTATTCCAAGTCGTTTTAATTTCGTTTTTTTAATATTGCATCTTCTGGCGTTTTTTCTTTATTTGATTCCCAATGCCAACTATGATGTTTTTTCCAATGCGTTTCTAATTCTTCTGTACTTGGTTCTTTTCCAAGGGGGGTACCACATAATTTACATTGTTTCATCTTTTTTATCCTGCTTTTTCTTTTTTGTTTTAATTAATGGATGACACTGTGACGGGAAATTTTCATCATCATCCATTTTAATTAAATCAAAATCATACAAATTAAGAGTTTTGTTATTAAATTTGGAATCAACGATTTTTTTATTTTTTATTTTTTGAAAATTTTTCTCTACTTCGTTTTTTTCTAAATCCATGATATAGTATGTTTTTCCAGTTTCACATAGTTTCATATCTCCTGTAAAATCATCATGAATTGATTCTAATGCGCCAGATGATAGTAACTCTCCTACAACATCCCATCCTTTACTTTCTGAAATTTCAAATTTATATGAAATAGTTGATACTTTAGTAAAATAACCATTCTTTGAATTCCTTAAAACAAAACTTTCAATTTTTTGCTCAATTGATACTGATGGCTCTCTTTTCTTGAATCTTCTAAATGGTTTTCTCTCAGACAATGTTTTTTTTGATATTTTCTAGTATTTTAGCTAAGTTATTTGGCATTTAGTGTGTCTGGATCATTATTTCCAGGTAAATACAACTCTCCTAGATTTGATTTCATTTTTTCATCAAATTCTTCTTGCAGTCTTGTGAGATACATTTCAGCTTCTGTTTCATCTTCTGGGATTCCTGTATTGATATCATAATTGAATCCTGTTGCTAAATGATAAAATTCCTCAAAGAACTCTTTACAGTCAATTACATCAGCAGCTCTATCAATTGCTACTACTAGACATCCTTCATCAATTCTAAAATTWATACAAACTTCCTCTTCAATCATTACATCAGTTACTACAGCCATAAGATATRCMACATACTTTTCATCTAGGCTGATTTCACCTTTGTTTGCAATCCACAATTCCTCATTATCTAATAAATTATCAAAAGTTCGAACTATTACATCTCTAATGTATGAGTCAGGGTGAGCATTTTTTGATTTCCATAAACTAGTATTATAATTCCCAGACTCTGCATAAACTAAATCAAAACTCAACTCTTCATTTAATTGATCAAATTCCCAAACCTGTTTGTTAGTCCACATTGGTGAAAATTTTACAATTAATTCTTTGGTTTTAGAATTCATGAATTACCCTGAATTCATCTATTGTTTAATCCTTGTTGAAATAGTTAGTTAAACCAATTCTAATATACATTGGACAAAAAATAGGCGTATTGTCAAGCAAACTCTTTGAAGTTTTAGAAGAATTTAATCCAAAAATCTTAAATCAATTTGTATTTTATTTGAAATCAAATTAATTTATTTTTTCATCAAGTTGAATTTTACAATCACTACTGATTCCTTTTGCCATAACAAAATAAGTGATTCCTAGAATTGCGATGGATGTTAGACGAAGTGGTATCTCATATGTATTTGAAAACATGGCTAATGCACCTCCCGTAGCACCAAATATGGAAAGAAACACAGTGTTCATGGAAAGGCATCCACAAGCTCCAGCTCCTGCACCAAGTATGGAACCATATACTCCAGTGTTTGCCTTTCTTGATTTTACTCTTAATATTTTAATTCGATAAATTCCCATACTGCTAACCACACCTGTAAGTACAGAAATTATTACAAGTAATGTAAAATTAAAAATTATAGAGTCTGGCACATAAAATACGAAATATGGTTGTAAGAAAATATATCCTGAAAATATAGACAGTGGTATTAGCATTCCAATAAAAATAACTACAGACAATATGATGAATCTTTTATCTGAGAAAACCAAGCCGAGGGATTGCTTATGCATTCTAGTTCATCATATTCATTGTACCTATTTCATTAAACTGTAATGTTACAGTGTAATTATCTTCATCAATGTCAATCACTTTAGCATCAAACTGTGGCATTGTGATGAACGGTTTTTTGATTTGTTCTGCCATTCCAGAATCCCAAACAATCATAGGTAGATGCACTACAAAGTCTGCTGATTTTATTGACAGTTTACCATTTGTTTGAGCATCTAAAAGTTCATCAACTGATGTTAGTATTATGGGAGTGGAATTATCATTCCAGGTAACAAGTTGTGGCACTCTAAATTCACTATATCCATCTGAGGTAGGAATTGAGTCAAAAATATCTATCTGAAAGAAAAATGGTCCACCACCATAAGGTCCTGTTCCTGCAATTCCATTAGTAAAGACATAGAACTTTCCAACATCTTCATCAGGAATGTTTTCTAAATCTGGAACGTGTAAGGTTGGAAAGTTTACCATACTAGTCATCATGTTTGCCATTTTCTCATCAGATAATTCTGTGTGAATAAAGTAAACCTTCTCTCCATTGTAATATCCATCAATCATTGGAATTGTTATTTTTACATCTGGATTAAATGTCATTGTAGAACCTGTCATCATACCATCCATCATTTGACTATCCATGTTATCAATAGTACCCATCATGGCTTCTTTTGATGCTTTCATCCTGTCCATGTGTTTTACCATTGCTTGTTTTAGTTCAGGATCATCTTGCATTTTATTCATCATGATTTTCATCATGTCCTCCATCATTGTCATTTGATCAGAATCTTTCATTGTAGATAGTATCATTTCTTGCATAGAATCAGAATCATCTAACATCATTTGTTGGAATGATTCCATGTCTAATACTTTGGAATCGTTTTCTGATGTTGCAGAAAAACCAATACCCAACCCAACAGCCAAACCAATCACTAATCCAATTCCTATGAATAGTTCTTTTGAGATCATGTTTCTAGTTTATCCCCTACATTGCAAGAATTATTGAGACTCTTTGATATCCAGTAAATTGATAAAAGTAATGCACCCAATGATACCATCTTAAACTCTAATCCTAGCAGAGGGAAAATTGCTAGTCCTCCAACTGCCGCCAAAACTGTTGTAAGTGATGTAGTACAAGCAGGACAACCAGGTGTAAATACAGTTAATGTGCTGCCAACTGCAGAAGACCCAGAAGATTTTTTCATGTTGATAAATGACGCATTCTTTATTTTGAAAACTGTCAGAGAAACAATCACACCAGCTAGTATGGCAACAATGAATGTCAGACTAAAGGATGCAACTAGATGTGTTGGACCAAACATTTCATTTGCAATAGAAAGTGGAACAAATGTGATTGTAGAATAATAATACACTAAACCAAATCCTATGCTAGCCCCACTAGCAATAAGACCATACCGTGGTTGTTTGAGAATCATCATAACAGTTGATATCTTGTCGTTCA
Organism: Nitrososphaerota archaeon; assembly: GCA_002317795.1. Taxonomy (GTDB): domain Archaea; phylum Thermoproteota; class Nitrososphaeria; order Nitrososphaerales; family Nitrosopumilaceae; genus Nitrosopumilus. The sequence continues at coordinate 50,348 of NVWC01000001.1, read as the reverse complement.
TTAACATCATTAGTATCAAAAAGAAACTATTTAAAATACAGAGTATCTGTGAGGAAACCTAGTTTCTATAATTATATCATTAGACATGTTGGAATAAAACTTTAGAATTATTACCTATAATTGATTTTAAGATTAGTTACTATATTGTTATTCTTATTTATTCTTTGAATGTCTTGGATTAATCCATGATTGTTAAGTGCTAGAGAAGATACTACTGTTTGCCCAAAGGATATTCCTCCATCTCCTGGTGGTATTTTATTGTGGACCTGAAAAGTAAAACCAGATTCCTCTACACTTTGTCTGATTGTATTTGTAATTAATTCATTGTGAGCTACCCCCCCTGAAAATCCTATGGTGTTAACTTTTTTTTGTCTTGCATGTATCATAGCAAGACGTGCAAAGGATTTTCCAAGGTATGAGTGAGCAGAAAATGCCAGATCTTTGATGGAGTAATTGTCAAGATTTTCAAATAATGTTTTCAGCAAATATTTGGTATCAATAACATTATTGACTATACGTGGTTCCAATGACAAGACATCCTTTCCATGACTAGATAGTGATTCTAACTTCATTGCAGGTTCGCCTTCATATGTTCTCAGATAACAGACATCAAGTAATGCAGATACTGCATCAAGTACTCTTCCACAGCTAGTTGTGTGTGTGACATTTCTATCATGTGCTAAACCAAATACAACATCAACTTCTTTTTTTCCATGTGGAAAATATTCTTGTCTTTTGTAAAGCCAATCATTTATTCCATTCAAATCTGCAAGCATACCTGCAACCATTCGAAGTGGATATTTCGTTGCCAAGTCCCCTCCAATCATTGGTTGTGGCATGAGATTTCCAAGTCTTTTAAAATTTCTTTCAGAACAGTATAGCACCTCACCTCCCCAAGCACTACCATTCAATCCATATCCATACCCATCGCATGCTATGCCAATCATTTCATCTATTCCATGCTCCCCCATCAATGAAGCAATGTGGGCGTGATGATGTTGCACTTGTATAACTGGAACTCCTAGGGTATGTGCAAATTCATATGCAAGTTTTGTAGTGTTAAAGTGCGGGTGCATATCGCATGCAACAGCACTAACATTTGCATTTGTTACTCTTATCAAGTGTTCAGTTGCATCTCGTAAAAATTCCAAGGTTTCATACTTGTCAACATCTCCTATATGCTGAGACAAAAACGCCTTATCTTTAATCACCAGACACGAAGTTAAGTTTAGTTCTGCCCCTAGTCCCAATACACAAGTTTCTGAAGGATTCTCAATTTTGCAGCTACATGTAAAATTGATTGGTTCTGGTGCAAATCCTCTGGAACGTCTTATGATGCTCTGTTTGTCATTGTGTAGTCGTATTACAGAATCATCTGCCCTTTGAGCAATTTTTCTGTCATGGAATAAAAAATAGTCTACAAACTCTCCTAACTTTCTTTGAGCATCCTCATTATCAATTACGATTGGCTCATTTGGCGGATTGGCACTAGTCATGACAAATGCAGGTTCACTCACTTTGTCAAAAAGCATCTCATGCATTCCAGTGTAGGGTAGCATCGTACCAATACTGTCAAGACCAGGAGATACCAGATCTGAAAGATCATACTTTTCATTCTTTGCTAAAAGAACAATTGGTTTGATGTGTGATGTAAGTATTTTTTTTTCATAATCAGTCACACTGGCAAAAGACTGTACTGATTCTAAATCCTTTGACATGATTGAAAAGGGTTTGTTGCCACGATACTTTTTAGTTCTTAGTCGAATTATTGGTTCGGACTTTATTGTAGATGATGCAATGTGAAATCCACCATTTCCCTTGAGAGCTAATATGCTACCTTCTTCAATTAGTTTGCCTGCTTCTCTGATTGGATCTCTTGACTCTATCTTTTTTTTGCCATCGCTCAGAAAAACCTTGGGACCGCAATCATGACAAGCTATAGTTTGTGCATGAAATCTTCTATCAAGTGGATTTTGATATTCTTTTTCACATGTACGACACATTGGAAACTCTTGCATTGTTGTAGTTGGTCTGTCGTAAGGCACATCAAGTATTGAGGTATATCTTGGTCCACAATTGGTGCAGGTAATAAAAAAATAATCAAAGCGTCTATCATTTGGATTGCGTAATTCTCTCAGACAGTCATCACACATGGCTGCATCTGCAGGAATAACAGAGCCCTGTAATTCTGATTCTTGAGAGCTTTTGTAAATTTCAAATTGTGTAAATGTACTAGATGTATTGTTATGTTTTATTTTAAGATCATATATCCTTGATAGAGGAGGCTTTTTCTCTTTAAGATCGCTGATAAATTTTTTTATCCTATCTCGTCCTCCTTGAATGACTATCTTTACTCCAGCATCAGCTCTATTTTGGACATAACCTTTAAGATCATTTTCTACTGCTATCCGATACACAAATGGTCTAAACCCCACACCTTGAACTACTCCTGTTACTATAATTTCAGATTCCATAACAAATCAAATCTCTAACATACACGTGGAACTGGATCTCCCTCAGGAGATTCTAGAATTACTTTTCCATGTTCTTTTTCTATGAGAACATGATTTCCAAATACTTTTTCTGCTTGACCAATAATTTCAGCATCCTTTGCTTCAGTAAATTCATGCAATACTGAGAGAATCTCTTCAGCTTTTTTAGCAACACATCCGATTACTATTTTTCCCTCATTTGCTGTATGTAATGGATTAATTCCTAGTATTTCACATGCTTCTTTAACTGAATTTTTTACAGGAATTCTACTATCTTTTACTACTATGCCAACATTTGATTTCTCACTCCACTCGTGCAAAACATTTCCCAATCCGCCCCGTGTAGCATCTTTTATCGAAACTACTCCACCCACTTCAAGGATTCCCTGAATAACTTTGTTCATTGGTGTTACATCAGAAATAATATCAAAGTCATATCCTTTTTGTGCAGATAGAATTGTAATTCCATGATCACCTACTGTACCTGAAACAATAATCTTGTCTCCTTCCCTTAGATTAGAATCAGATAGCCATCTTGCATCAAATTTTCTGTATTTTTTAACCACATCAATATTTTTATCAAGAAAACTATTTCTTCTGCCAATACCTGAAGTATTAATCATAATTCCATCAAGGGATCCTTTCTCAACAACTTTGGTATCTCCCGTAACAACATACACACCTGCTTGTTTGCAAGTATCCCCCATACTCTTGAGTATTCTCTCTAAATTATTACGAGGATAGCCTGACTCCAATATCAATCCAAATGTTAATGCCATAGGCTCTGCACCCATTACCGAGACATCATTAATTGTTCCAGAAATAGACAACTTGCCAATATCTCCTCCGGGAAAGAATGTGGGTTTTACTACATGCGAGTCAGTTGCAATAACTGTATCATTTACTACTGCACCGTCATCCAAGTCTTCCAGTGAGATTTCTACATTAAATTTTTCTTTCCAAGAATTTTCACTTGACAAGTTTTTTACAAAACAGTTTTGAATTAGATTTTGCATTATGCTGCCACCAGCACCATGTTTGGATGTGATGAAATTTTTACTATCATCTTTTTTCAAATTATTTGTAAAATCATCTTTAATTTCCATAAGCATCATTTTTTTTTAATTGATTTCATCCATGTTGAATAGTTGTTGTTTTGTTTTCATTTTTGATATAATTAGTGTAAATAAGAAACTACTTAAAGTATAAAGTATATACTAAGATACTAAGTATGCACAAGGAAACTAAAGGAAAGTCAATTGGTTATAGCGGTCTTGAAAAGTCAAAGAAGCAACAACTAGTTTTGTTTTGCCCATTACAGGGAGCAATTGATGTGATCAGTAGAAAATGGGCATTGTTAATAATTAACGAGATAGGAAACCACAAAAGAATTAGATTTAGCGAATTACGAAGTGAGTTAAAAGAAATAACAGCAAAATCTCTTTCAAATACACTTGACGACCTTAGATCAAATGATTTAATCACCAAGGAGTCATTCAAGGAGATTCCTCCAAGAGTAGAGTATGGATTGACTCATGATGGGCAAGGATTACACAAAGCTATAATGCCATTGTTACAATGGGCTGCATCAAGGGAAGGTGCTGTTGTAACCGAATGCTCATGTAAGCATAAACCTGAGATTTTGCGCATTAAAAAAAACAGAAAAAATAATTAATTTTAATTTCAGTCCGTCAGAGTTTATAAAGTTTAGTTCAGATTCCATATGAATAATCATTACAATTCTATATCAACACATTTTATTTGAAACATTTTCTATCTCCTCACCTGCAAGGCGTTTTATGTAATAAACAGGTTTTTTTGTGAATTGGTCTTCACAATATGGACATCTACAAAAGTGATATGCGATACCTTCATGTTCAATTTTTGTTGTCAACTCTATTGGTTTTTCTCTTAGACATACAGGGCATACAGCCAAGTTGCTAATTTCTTTTAGGTATTTGCCAGGATCCATTTTGAAAATATCAAGACAACCATCACAACAGAATCTATATTCAGAATTATCCTGAATGTAATCTATAGAATTTTCTTTTTTTATTCCTAATCTTACTAGAGAACAACCACAAGTAGGACAGATAGGAGTATTCATTTTTCTAATTAACAATCACACTCGCTTATTTTACCTAACTTTAGATTGCAAATTTCACAATCTAGTAAGCATTTATCTTCAGGACAATATCCACAAAATTGTTTCTTTTCTTCTTCCAGTCAATCCACCTTTTTACCTATACTCAAAATAGATGTAGAACCTTTCTTCCATTTTTGTACAATAATTCCAAGTACTGCACCAAATGTCACATGTGCAATCAATGTAATTACAAAAATATTGTAACCATCCATGTGTTCTATTCCAAATGGTCCCTTCATAATGATCAAGTATGGTGCAAACATCATTCCAATTTCTATAATTGTTGCCCAGATCATTCCATACCACCATTTTCCTTTTCCAATGATTAATGCATAGATGATTCCAAATGTAGCTCCATTCCAAAAGTGCCAAAGACCTCCAACAATAAATGCATCAAGTGGTGCATGATACAAATTCATTGGAACCCCTGATTGCATTATTACTTGTTTGACTTCAGATAGGGCAGTGATTTTTTCAGTTAATAATAATCCTGGAAGTGAGATCATGCTATCCATTGGTATCCATTTTGCAAACATGTAAGCAGGGATTCGTATTGCTTCAAGTGCAAATGATGCTATAGTTCCTGCAACCATTCCAACAAACAATCGATTTGTCAGTCTAGGAAATTTTGAACGTGTCAATATCCCTATTGCAAAGATTATGACAACTGATGGAATTATTGCAATGTCTCTAAAGGTTGCATAAGGAATTATTCCTAATGGTGGAAGTAATAACAAGCTGGCTGATGCTCCACTAAGAATAATTATAATTATTGTTAATCCTAATTCTGATTTCTTTTTTTCAACTTGCAATATATTACTACAAAATTCAAAGTATTTAACATCCAAAGTTCGAAGTACAGTAGTGACTTTGAATCATCATAGTAATACAGTTTGTTTGTGTCCACTAGATGGAATTATTGAAACTATAGGCAAGAAATGGGCTTTACTCTTGGTAAATGAGATAGGCAATCATGATTCACTTAGATACAATAACTTGTTAAAGGAACTAAAGGGAATTAGTCCCTCAACTTTGGCATCCATGTTAAAAGAATTACAAAAAGAAGATATTATTTTCAGGGAGGCATTTAATGAGATTCCTCCACGTGTAGAATATACTCTAACAAAACGAGGCAAGGAATTACGTATTGCAATAATTCCTTTACTAAAATGGGCTACAAAGAAAGGTAATTTCAAAATACATTGTAATTGTAGTTTATTGAAAAAATAATTGAAGTAACATGGGTAAGCCATCAAAAAAATTCTTTGTTTCAATTCTATTATTTTTCCTAGCTGGTCTTTGTGAGATTGGTGGAGGGTATCTTGTATGGCTTTGGTTACGTGAAGATTTTAGCTGGATGTTGGGGGCAATAGGTGGATTTGTATTATTTTTGTATGGAATAGTCCCAACATTTCAAAAAACACACTTTCATAGAGTCTATGCAGCTTATGGTGGTGTATTCATTGTAATGGCAATATTGTGGGGATGGTTAATTGACGGGGTGCCTCCTGATACCTATGACATTATCGGAACTATAATTGCAGTAATTGGAGTCTTGATAATTTTCTACTATCCAAGAAAAGGAGAAAAAATTTGGTTGAAGTAACATATACTCTTGGTATATTCTTTTTTGCGGCACTGTTAGAAATTGGTGGAGGTTATCTCGTATGGAAATGGTTGAAAGATCACAAAGCAAAGATTTTTGGTTTGGTCGGGGCATTAATTCTATTTTCCTATGGATTTGTCATGACTTTACAGCCTGCAGACTTTGGTAAAGTGTATGCAACGTATGGAGGAATCTTTGTTATAACATCAATTATTTGGGGATATTTAATTGACAAGAAAAAGCCAGATAGATTTGAAATTATTGGTTCAATAGTAGTTTTGATTGGTGTTGCAGTGATGTTTTATTTTCCACGTAGTTAATCATGGAACATTCAGATATTCTAAATATTGATTTTGATTAAGTGTTATTTTTAAAATTTGTTGCTCTAACAGATGTTACTTTATCCGATACAATTAATTTTTGAATTCTAATTATAACATCACATTTCATACACACATAAACAGATACTTCTTTGTCTGGATCATGCCTGTTTTTAGTTGAAATTACTGCATCATAGACCCTATTTTTGTTTGAACCACATTGTAAGCAGAAAACATTAGGGTATCTAGCCATTTCAAATTCATGGTTTGTGTTTATCATTATCATAAATCATATTTTCTTATTTCCTTTTCATTTTACATCTTACCACCAATGAATAAAACAAATGCAATTGATGTAACTACTATACCAACAAGTAAACCAATGAGAGTAGAACGTGAACTATGATTCATTAAGAATAATTCTAATTTAATGATTGATAACTTTGATGGACATTTCAAATGATTAACTAGGTTTTGATTTGATTGTTTAACTTGTTTGATTCTTTTTCAAATTTTTTAATTAAAAAATATACAAATTCTAGCCACAAAATTTATCTAATGTCCTACAAAATTCTTGTCAATTAATTGTTTAATCCTTGTTGATTAATTATTGATACTTGATTTTAGAAATTCTATGGTGCATTCTACCAATTCCTTATCTATGTGTTTTTTTATTTCATGTTTACAATTAGGACATGATCCTGCTTGTTCTTCTGTAAATTCATCTCCAACTTGCTTCATACAACACTCCATTAATTCTGCTGTAGAGTGTGATTCCATTGCAAGCTTACATGTGGGACATTCAGTCATATTGTTTTTAGATCGATTAAAGTAGTAATAAAATTTATTTAATTTTTTAATTATCATTAATCATAGTATGACTGAAAAATTTAAGAATAATTTAAAATGTATTTGTAATAATATTGTAGTTTTTGAAATTATTAATGATGTAGAATGTGATTGGGGAATTCACACTTTAATCCAGTGTCCAAAATGTGAAGAACTCTTTACADTTGATAAAAAATGTCCTGCATTTCAAAATATTGAATTATTATTGAAAAACAATAATGGATTATTCTCAAAAAAAGAACAATCAGATTATTTGGAAAATTCTCATTCCTTGTAGATTTCTTGGCCACAGATAAAGTGGTAATCCCTGTCGTTTTTTGTAAATGGATTACCAGCATTCACCTTCAAACCTATGGCAATATTATTTATTAAAAAATACTCTTAAAATAAAAAAACAATGTAAAAATTGATTCAAGTTATTAAAAATATTAATCAAAAATCCCAKAATAGAAACATRAAGCCAACAGCTGATGCTGCAACTGACATYCCCATAGCWAGATAAAATYTACCCATCATAAAATTACTATATYTCYCTGAAATTAATACGTAATGATGRTATTTTCTATAAAATATAATTTAGTGAAAACAATGTCTAGTTGTAAATTATATGGTTATTACAGATAGATAGATTGTATCTTATGGGATGTGTTTTAAGGTAAATTGAAATTAATTTACAAAGATACTATTGGTTTTTCATGTTTAATTTTAATTGCAATTATTGGAKGATTGGTTCTTTTTCCAAATCAATCAAGTATTGTTTCAATATCTGATCATATKGATGAACATAATGAAGAYGAGATAAYCAAAYAAATTCAGCGACATGTAGTTGATTCTACTTTTGTTGTTATTGGCATGATAATATTTATGATTTGTATAATTGTAATGATAATGATATTTTCAAGAAATCACATGTTATCAAATATTAGAAACATCAAAGAAGATACATCTAAAATTTCTAGAGGTGATTTTGATTCCCGTATACCCATTTCTGGAAACCCTGATGAAATTACTGAATTATGTCAAGACATTAATGAAATGGCTAGAAAATTAAATCAACAACAATAAAAATCAATTAAAGATGAAAAATTAATTGCAATTGGAAATTTTTCATCACGTCTTGCACATGATATGAGAAATCCATTGTCCATTATTCAAATTACTTTGGATAACTTGAGATTGTTGTATGGTGAAAATAAAGAACACCAAAACTATTTTAAAAAAATTGAACGCTCAATTGCTAGAATGACTCATCAAATTGATGATGTGTTGGATTTTGTCAAAGAAAGACCCATGGAATTAACTACAACTAAAACATCCAAAATTATTTCTGAGTCCTTGGATTCGATAATTACCCCCTGTACTAATTGATATAATTATCCCACAAAATGATGTAGAAATTACATGTGATGAAAAACAACTAGTAATCATGTTCAATAATTTAATTTTGAACTCGATTCAGGCTATTAGGGATGATGATGCTGGTAGCATCAATATTCGAATTGAGGATGGCATTGATGAAATAACTATTGAAGTTGAGGATTCAGGTGTGGGAATAACTGATGAACTTTTGTACAAAATTTTCGATCCGTTATTTACTACAAAACAGCAAGAATCGGTCTTGGTCTTGCTAGTGTAAAATCTATCGTGGAATCTCCCGGTGGCATAATTTCAGCAACCTCACCACCACTATTTTTACAATTATTTTGCCAAAAATTGAAAAATAAATTATTTATATTCAAAATAAAATCAATATGAGCCCATACGCTGTTTATGAATAGTTTAGAATTTGGAAAGCAAGCAAATTTGATATTATATTGCATCGACTCTTTGGGAGTTACGTACAAACATCAAATCCACAATCATCTTGCTTCCAATATTTCTAAATTTAGATATTCAAAAATTCTTAAAATAAAAAGAGTTTTGAAATTTAATCAAAATGGGTTRAAAAAATGATCCATTTTTAACAAATATTTTGAGCCTAAATCCAATTTAATAATCATGATTATAGTGTTCAACTTGAACAAACAATTTCTTTTAATCCAAATTCAATTATTTACGTTGAGTCAAATGTTTGACGGCGCGCACACTTGTTTAACTGACCATTGCCTAGAATTCATTTAGCCGTCAAACCATTATTTTAATCAAAAAACATTTCAATTCCAAAAACTATTGATATTATTGATAATTATTTGCAAAGGTACTCAAAAAGATAATCATTTAGAAAAATGCCCATTTCTTTGTGATGCTAATTGGAGTGATTCAATATTAGTTGAGCATCAGAATTATCATAAATCCCTAGAAAATATTCATTATTTGTGGCTTGGATTTGATATACCTCAGTCATTTGGGACATTTAGYGGYCGTGATGGAAAAAGGAATTAATTAATAYYAAATTAAGAAAAAAATGAAACATTGAGTGACACTAATACTTTGGAATGGWCATCTGACTTTTTTTTAAACTGGTCTGATTTTAAAGCAGAACACAATCCTGCAATTTACGAGGATTCGCATGGTGTTGTAAAATACAGATTCACATGGACTGTTGATTCTGATGAAATTAATGATGATATTTTATTTTCTATTGAGAATATTCAACTATTTACAGAATTTCATCCTTTGTTGTCTTGGGTTAGACCATCACAAGCAAATAATGAATTATTAAAACATGAACAAGGTTATTTTGATCTTGCTGAATCAATAAATCGAGATAATYTAAAAAAATTACAAAATAAATTCTATGAAAAACAATTTCCTACTAGGGGRAAAAATGATGATCAAAGAAAACAATTTGCAAAAGTTGATTCTGGAAAAATGATTGTATCTGAGATTGAAAAATTAAATGATTTACTAGAACAACAGAGTCARGTTTATCATGAACAAACAGATTATGGTCATAATAWARAAAAACAATCTGAATATGATCTATTATTTAAAAAATTAAGAATGTAACTGTGTATATTAATAATTATTTTTTGTGATCAATAGATGTGTTTTTCAATTATTTTATTTTCAGATATTGAATTAATGTAATTAACYAGTCCTCGATAATACTTTAAATGAAAATTCAAATCTTTTATTTCTGTTTTTTTTAATTCTTCTAACTCTGGACCAAATTCTCTCTTATCTGACTCAATATGGTTTAGTGTATCCTCATTTACTTCAATCATGTGAAATAGACTGTGTAAAACTTCACTTTTAGTGAGTGTGTTGTTACATGATTTTTTTAATAATGCCTCCACCCAATCCATTAATCTATGTGGCTGAATTGTTATATCCGTCCGTGAATTGGATTTATTCTGACCTTTACTCTATTTTTTTTAATTTAGATTAAAACAACTAGTTTTTTCTTGTTTGTTTTTTTCTATTCATGATTTCATTATTTCTTTCAATATCTGAATGAACTTCCACATGCTCGAATAACTGTTCTTTTGAATCAAATAATTGTTCACAGTAATAACACTGATGCATTCTTCCTACATTCAAATCAATGATAAATAATTTTCCCCTTTTTCTTGATAAATGAATAATTTTAGATGAAATAATTGATTTTTTGTGTTATGTTTTAAGATATTATAATTAAAAATTGATTATAAAAAATGGAATCTACTTTAAACTAAATTATTTCTGHTTTTTTGTTVTTTYVYKTMTTTTGDDTHTRYGDTWTBWTDGTNGCCTTTGBMAHAAMDTTTBDHTKVTTAYHSTTGTNNAAWADWTAYTTHDHHTCATTGTTTTACTATTTACTAAAATTCATACGGAAATCATTACATCAGTAATACTTATGAAATTATTTTTTGATATTAATTAAATTATTGAGTTTCTATTTGAATCTCAGTATTACATGCAGGCATGTTCCCTGTTTGATTTTTGAATTCTTCAATCAATTGCAATCGACGTTCTTTAGGATTTTCAATAAACTCTCTTTGATAAAATTGTGTTTTTTGTTTACATTCGTCTCCATCAAAATCTTTATCAACATATTCTGAAAATGTTTTCTCTAAATTTGTTGAATCACCAACGTAAATTACCTCTCTTTTTCTATTATAGAATACATAAACTCCTGACATAGGTTTTACAAATGATGCACTAGCCATCCAAACCCTCATTTTGTCTTCAAGTAATTCCATAATTGTTGAATATTGTACTAGATATTAAACTAGCATGAATTATTTTGATATTATAAGAACCTTCATTCTTTATACCCCTAACCTGTAGATGACAAACACTATGTTTTGTCATATTTCTATAATTAGTTTGAACTACTTTTAAGGATATTGATTTTACTTTTTTTTAAATTAATTTATGGATTTTATGTTTTTTACAAATTGTAAGTTTTTTTAAAATAGATAAAAATTGAAATTTAATTCAGATATGATTAGTGCCACATTAGACGCATCTTAAATAATGATAACATATGATAATCATTATGGGGCAAGAGTGTATTTCATGTAAAAAAAGATATGGGGAGACTTTCAATCAAATGGAAAATATCTGATCTAAATTATAAGAATATTCCAGTTCCTCCAGAAATGATTGATGATGATATGTATTATAATGACTGTTATGAAACGGGAAAGAAAGAATCTAAAGAATCCAATAAAGAAATGAAAAATAAACAGAAAGTTGAATTTTCTCAACAACTTCAAGTACTAAAAGCAAGAACTCCTGAATACAAATCACATTGGAATAAAAATGGAATAATCCAATTCAAAAATGAACGAATTGCTATTTTACAAAGAGCATGGGGGGGGTGCTCAAGTAGAATTTATCATTGCTTATGATGATTTGACAGCAGAAGGGTATAGATTAATGGCAATTGATGAAGGAAAACAAGCTAGTTCTGGAGGTATTTCAGGTGGAGTTAATGCATATTTTTACTTTCAGAAAATGGAGTCTGTCAGATGAAGACTCTGGTATTTTTATTTCTATTTCTATTTGGATTAATTTTCTTTTCATTTACTGATGCATTTGCAGCTACAGTGGGGGATTGTTAATCCAAAGATTGATCGAGAATTGATCAATGAAAGTAATAAAATTTCTGGCAAAGATGTTGTGTTAATTTATTCAAATACATCTTGGTCAGGAGAAATCTCCGGAGGTGATTTAGGTTCCTCTACAAAACAAGGAAATGGTGATGCAAAATATACTGTTTCTTGTGGCCAATTAGGTTTGGCGCAAGGGTTGATTCAAAAATATACTGATTTTGGTTTTGTGGTTGTTACAATTATTCAAAATGGAAAAATTTTAGCAATGGAGTCTACAAATGCTGAATATAGAATTGCACATGCAGTAGCTGATAATTGTTCTAGTGGTTTTGGTAGTGGTGGTGGTGGAGGAGGAGGAGGTTGTCTAATTTCAACTGCAACTTATGGTTCAGAACTAGCATCACCAGTACAACAATTACGAGAACTTCGAGATAGCAAATTACTACAAACAGAATTTGGAACTTCGTTCATGAAATCATTTAACGAATTTTATTATTCATTTAGTCCATACATTGCAGACTATGAACGAGAAAGTCCAATATTCAAAGAGATAGTTAAACTAACACTTACTCCTTTGATTTCTAGTCTGTCGATTCTAAACTATGTTGATATAGATTCAGACTCTAAAGTTTTAGGTTATGGGATATCCTTAATCATTATTAATCTTGGAATGTATCTTGGAATTCCAATAATAGCAATTATGGGGGTTAAGAAAAATATATCAAAATGATTTATCCTTAAGTAATTCTATGATGTTTTATTATTAGGCATGAAAAAACCACATTATTCAATTTTAATTTCTACAATATCACTTGTAATGTTATTAGGTTTTTTTGTACCCTCAAATGTTTTTGCAGTAGAGTATGACTCACATGAAGATCCATTTTACAATATTGGAATTGAAATTGAAAAACATTACAAAATTTTTGCAGATATTGATAAATCTGAATTTCCTGATAGAACATATTATTCTCGATGGTATGATGGTTGGGACAAGTGGATTCAAATGGGTGTTCAACATGATGTTGGCCAAAAAATTGATCTAGAAAATTTTCGTGAAGTATCCAAATATTTTGAAAATTATCAAAGACAATGGTGTATAGATTCAATTGATGAACCAATATTTTTTGATGTACCTGTAGATACTGGTTTCATATCTTGTCTAGAAATTAAAAATTTTGAATTTGCTGAAAAAACAATTGATGGACGTCATGCTTATAGTGTAACTTATGAGTGGCATGAAAAATGGAGATACGCTTCTCATGATGGAACTCTTACAGGCAAGACAGAAACGGAATGGTGGATAGTTTATGTAAATTTAATTCCATATGGTGATGATTTAGTTGTAGTCTTTGGTGAAACAACAAATCCAAGTAATACACCATATAACAAAAAAATACTTTCACATACTATTGATTCATTTAAAATTTTAAATGACGGCCAACCAATATTTCATGAAACTATGGCACCTATTTTAGATGAACTAAAAATTGACGAAAAACCAAAGGCCCCAACAACAAAACCTTTAGCAATGAAAAAGCCTGTAATTACTAAAATCCCAGTCATTACTGAAACATATTCAGAATTAATTAGTTTGGAAATTGATCAAAGTTTAGGTCTTTTACAACGAGATTTTATAACTTATATCAAAATTTTTGGTGAAGTAGAAGATTATTTGAGAGGTGTCAGAATTTTACTTAGTGTAACTGATCCTGATGGAATAACTACCGTACAAAAATTAATAGGCACAAAAGATGGTTACTTTGAGAATTATCTGTGGTTTGGTGATGATGTTGTTGCTGGTGTATACACAATAACAGCACAATTTAGAAATGAAATTAGCCCAACTAATTCCTTTGAGATATCATGGCCTGCTGAATTCTTCTCTAGTGCACAATCCAGTACTGAATCAATTATGAATATTCCTGGAGGTTCTACTTTATCTCAAAAAGAATTAGTATTGAGAGGAGTTACTTATGATTTTTTAGATGACTGTAACTATCCTGAGATTAAGGAAGCATTTGATGATATCTATCTCTCATGGGGAATTTTACAAAAAACCCATTCATTTCGAGTTTCATTAGATGAAGGAGAATTTAAGAAAGTTATACTTGATTGTAATGATAAATCAATAATTTTTACAACATCTAGTCCAAAATATGATTCAATGGTAATTAAAATTCGAACCCCTGATTACACTGTATCTAATGGATATGCTAAAGTTTTATCTGTATTTGTAAATGATAAAAAAATAACTCATACATATTCTACAGCAACTGCAATAGGTGGTGAAGCTAATGCTGTTATATCATTACCATATGGAACAGACAATGTAAAAATTACTAATTTTAAAATACTTCCAGACGCTAAAACAGAACCATCTGTAAACATTGTACCAGAATCAATTCCAATTGCTAAACCAAAACCAATTCCAAACATTACATCAGAACCAACCCCAAACAAATTTCCTTTAGCACCAACGACATCTCAAATTACTTCTAAAAAAATCCCTGATTGGATTAAAAATAATGCAAAGTGGTGGTCAGATGGTCAGCTTGGAGATGATGAATTTGTTGGTGGATTACAACATATGATAAAAGAAAAAATAATTAATATTGATAATTTACCACCTTCTTCTGAGTCAACTACCACAAAAATCCCTGATTGGATTAAAACTAATGCTGGTTGGTGGGCTAGTGGAACAATCAGTGAGGATGATTTTATTGGCGGAATTAAATATTTAGTTCAAAAAGGAATTATTCAAATCAATTAATTTTAATTATTTAGAAATTATTTTGTTATCTATTTTTTGATTTTGTTTTTTATATCTATTTTACATGTATGTGACAAACATCCGTTCATAAATTACCAATATTATTTTATTATTTTCATCATAATATTCATAAATTCCTAAGAAACGATCAGTCTTAAGTATTACAAATTGGTATAGATTGTACGAATTTTAATCAAAGAATTCTATTTTTTGGGGGTTTGCTCCTAGTGTTACTGCTAATGTTCCCTCCTATGCAAAATGTATCTAGTTTTACTCCATCATATTCTGATAATTTACCGACTGTAAATCAATATGATGACGATGATGATGATCATTATGATTGTGATCCAAGTTTTGAGGATTGTACAACTGATACTGATGGTGATGGTTCACCTGATTGGGATGATGATTGTCCGAATGACCCAGGTTCATATGAGAATTATGGTTGTCCTGATGGTGTAACCCATTATGATACGGATACTGATGGAGATGGAGTAGATGATGAATTTGATTTTTGCCCAAATGAATATGGAACAAGAACTGATGGTTGTCCACAAGAAACAGACTCTGATAGTGATGGAGTTCCAGATAGTCAAGACAGCTGTCCAAATGAATATGGAACAAGAACTGATGGTTGTCCACAAGAAACAGACTCTGATAGTGATGGAGTTCCAGATAGTCAAGACAACTGCCCAAACACTGGAAATCCAGATCAAGCAGATTTCAACAATGATGGTTCAGGTGATGTATGTTCAGATGCTGATGGTGATGGATATTTTGATTCCTTTGATCAATGTCCATTAGAATACGCATATGCTGATCCTAATGATGATGGTTGTCTAGATGATGATGGTACAACTGTTACTGATTCAGATAATGATGGAATCCCTGATGAATATGATGATTGTCCTTACGAATATGGTTCTGATACTAACTATGGTTGTCCAGAATTAATAATTGACTGTAATGAAGGACTACATCAAGAAGGAGAAACATGTGTTCCAGATGATGTTACAGATTGGGATGCATGGTGTAAATCCGAATACGGTTCACAATACTACTATGATTCTGTAGATGATGCATGTTATGAAGACTCTGACGCTGAAGGTCAACCAAATACATCTTCAATGGATTACACCATTTCTACTCCTAATTTTGATGATTGGACATTATATCAGGGCACTTCTTGGGACATTCCAATTTATGTTGATGTAATTTCTGGTGGTCCTGGAAATGTTAATCTATCTGCATATTCTTTTGATGACTCGGTTAATTTCCAATTAGATGAAACACGTGTGCTTCCATCCTATGAAACCATATTATTTGTTGAAACTTTTTGTGACACTCCTGTTGGTCCATACACAATTTCTATTGATGGTGCATATAGTTACGATCCTTATTCTGGAAGTGCATATAGTCCAGCTGTAATCTATGATGATATTCTTTACTCTACTAGTATCACAATAGATATTATTGCAAATGATCAATGTGGTGGTAATGTTTCACACTATGATGCAACAATTGAACCGGCAAGCGGTTCTGGTGCACCTGGATGTGAAGATTATTCAGAATGCTATTTCCCAGTTGCAATACAAGTTGATGTTGGTGATACTATTGGAATGATAAATACTGATTCTGCTGCACATACATTTACTTCAGGAACAGCAGCTGATGGCTCTAGTGGAATATTTGATTCGGGCATGTTAATGTCTGGAGATTCTTTTGAATACACTCCATACACTCCAGGGGAAATCCCATACTATTGTGTGGTTCATCCATGGATGGAAGGAATTATTTTTGTTATAGATCCTGATGGTATTGATGAATGGGAAGATTATAATTTAGGTCTTGATTATTATGACTCTGGAAATCTTAGTGCAGCTCTTGATGCCTTTTTCAGATCATTAGCACTACATCCAGATGACTATGATACTTTCATGTGGATTGCATCCATATATGGTGAACAAGGCAAATGGCAAGACATGATTTCAATTTTACAAAAAGGATTATCTTATCATCCAAATGACGCTTACCTTTTAGAAGGCATCACTTATGCTGATGCTGAATTGAATCGAGGTGGACCTGGAAATAATGGAAATTCTGTTGTAGTTGATTTTGATTCAATAAATGCCCGTAATCACTTTGTTAGTGGTTATACTGTTGAGAACTATCTTACAGGATATGGAATTACAGTAGTTGATGAAGGTAATGGACCACTAAGAGACTTTGTAATTTGGGAGTGGAACAGAGACATTAGCATTTTTGGCATTGCTGATTCCTCACCAAATGGATTTTTCCGAAACTTTGGAAATGAAGCTTACAGCTATTCATTTTATTTTGATGCTCCATTAGATCGATTTGAATTTACACGAGCATCATATGATGCCTCTTATGGTGGAATTGCTACCTCTCCATGGAATGCACAAGCATTTGATCAATATGGAAATTCATTAGGTACTGTAGGTGAAGGCTCAGGAAGTTATTATTCAACTCCACCTCCACAAGTTTACTCTTTTAATGGACCTGAAATTTCTCATGTTACTTTCTATAGAGACTCTGTAAACACTTTTGCAGGTATTGCTCAAGTCCCACTAGATGATTTAGTACTGGTATATTCTGATAATTCTTTTAACACTGAACCATCTTTTGGTGGTTATTCTAGCTGGGAAGCATTCTGTGTAGGAGAATATGGATCTGAGTATTATTATGATGCAATTGAAGATGTATGTGCATACTATGATGATTCACAAACTGATGACCTAGAAATCTCACCAGAACTTGAAAGACTTTTTACTCTTGGATTAGAAGAAATTGAAAACGGAAATTGTGAATCAGGAATTAACTATTTCAAACAAGCACTATCTCTAAAGGAATATGAATCAGTTGTATTATTTTTTATTGGTACAGGTTATGCTTGTTTAGATGATCTTGAAACTGCATTATCTTATATGGAAGATTCCATTTTTCTTGCACGATCTGATCCAGAAATTCCTGATGAGTTTATTGTTGAAATTCAAAACTTGATAGTAATCATTAAAGATGCAATTTCTACTATTGATACAATATCACCTCCTCCATCAACACAATACCTTGATGCAACTGGAACATGGAAAGGTACGAGCGAATTTTCAGTTTGGTTTGATTACTATCCTGCACCTGTAACTTGTACTTATTTTGGAAATGTAGAAATGAAGTTACGACAAACAGGAGATAGTATAACTGGTTCATCCACTTTTGATGTTACTAAATCAACTACTCCAACTGGATGTTTTTCATGGCATGAATCATATGGTTATGGAAGTATTTCCGGAGATTTGTTTGGAAGTGCATTCTCTGGAACATTAAACTCCAATCAGTTAACTGGTAGTTTTACTAGTGATTTGTTTAGAGGTAAATTTTCTCAACAAGGAGACAATAATGTTTCTGGAGAATTCACTTTAATGAGAGAGGGTGCACCTACGGTACCCGAATCTAAAATTTCCCCAACAATACCTTACACCCCTCCAAGTATAATTACCAACAAATTCATTCCGCCAACTAAATCAGTTACACCTACACCATCTCCAATACCTATCACCCCTACACCATCTCCAATACCTATCACCCCTACACCATCTCCAATACCTATCACCCCTACACCATCTCCAATACCTATCCCATCCACATCATCTCCAACACCAGTTGCTCCAACACCATCTTTCACACCAAAAGCTCCATCTCTAACACCCAAAACTACACCATCTCCAACACTTATTGCTCCAATTCCAGTTACACCCACACCAACTTTACCACTAATTGAACTTGAAATAGGTACAGATAGAACTACATACAATCAAGGAAATCTTGTTACAATTTACACTGAGATTGATGGGGTCAAAAATAATGCAAATATTGCAATTAGTGTAATTGATCCTTCAGGAAATATTGTAATGACTAGAAGTCTTTTCATTGATGACAAGGGTTCAATTCCATTCAAAGTTTCTCATGGTACAACAGCTGGTTCATACAAAGTAACTGCATCTGTAAATGTTGATGGTAAAAATTATGAAGACACATCCAAATTTACAATTAAAAAAGATCTTGCAGGACTTTCAATAAAATCTGTTTCAGCAACTAATCAACAAGGAAATCCAGTTAATTCATTTTCTCAAGGAAATCAAGGACATATCAAAATTGTAACATCATCTGAATCATTTATGTCAGGTTCATTGATTACTGTCACAATTTTAGATTCTGATTTGATTGTACTTGGAACAAGTTCAATTAAAACATCAATTAGTTCTGGTGAATCTGAAATAATTTTATCATATTATATTCCAGACGATACTTCTGTAGGTGTTGCAAATATCTATGTCAACGCATTTACTGATTGGCCTAGCAATGGCGGTATACCATTAACTAGAGAAAGTTCTGCAGAAATTGGTATTGGAGTAGCTACACCACCTCAAAGTACAATCACTGATACATCACCTACGCCTGTAATCCCAACCTTTTCAGTACAAAACACTAACGTGAAAAAAGTAACCATTCCTTCAGGAACAGGAACACCTGGATGTGAGAGAGCAAGCTTGTGCTATTTCCCATCAACTATTAGGATAAATCAGGGAGATACTGTAGAATGGAATAACAAAGATAGTGCTGCACATACTGTAACCTCTGGTAATCCAAGTGATGGACTTGATAGTATCTTTGATAGTAGTTTGTTTATGGGAGGAGAAAAATATACAATAGATTTTAACAACATAGGAACTTTTGATTATTTCTGTATGGTACATCCATGGATGGAGGGTAAAGTAATTGTCAAGTAGACTAGATACTCTTGATATTTTCAAGAAAAAGAAATTTTTAGGATTTTTTATTATTCTACTTAGTATTACATTTTCACAATCTTTTGCAGCTGAAGTGATTTTTGATTCATCTAACCAATCATATTCTGCAGGTGACATTGTTGATCTTGTAGAAAATATCAAAGGCGGAATTGAGGGAGATATTGTAGCCATTGAAATTAAATCTCCTTCAGGTGAAGTAATACTTGTTAGAACCGTAGAGCTAGGACCTGATGGAAGTTATTCTATGAAATTTAGAATCCCACCATCTGGTGAATCAGGAACCTATGGGATTACAACAAATGTTGCAGTAGAAGAATCAGTTGATACAAAATCAACTCAAAACGATTTTGTTCCTCAAACTTCTCAAAATACTCAAAAAAGTGATGGAGGATGTCTAATTGCAACTGCAACTTATGGTTCAGAACTAGCACCTCAAGTACAACAACTACGAGAACTAAGAGATAATCATTTACTCCAAACAGAGTCAGGAACTAGTTTCATGAATTATTTCAATGATGTTTACTATTCATTTAGTCCTGTAATTGCTGACTATGAACGAGAAAGTCCATTATTCAAAGAAGCAGTAAAGATTACCATTACTCCAATGATTGCTAGTTTATCAATTCTAAATTATGTTGATATGGATTCAGAGGAATCAGTGTTAGGTTATGGAATTAGTTTGATTTTACTTAATGTTGGAATGTATGTTGGTATTCCAATATTTGCAATAATAAGAATTAGAAAATGAATTATGATATTGTAAAAAACAAAAAATCAATTTCTTACCTCTGTATTTTCTGGATCAGATAATACATCCAAATTTAATTCAGAGTATTCAAAATTTAAAATTGAATTTAAAAATGTCAAAATTAGAGTATATTCAAAAGAATATGAATTACATGACCGATACATAATTTCATCTGATTTTTTAATATTACTTGGACGAGGGTTGCAAGATATTGGTTCAAAAGAATCATTTGTAGTTGCTTTCAAAAACAATATGGTTCAAGATATTAAAGATCTGTTAGAATCTAAATTTGATGAACGATGGAAAAAATCAACTAATTTAAAATAAGTTTTATTATGTCATAACCAATACATTATATGAAAAAACTTTTTGTAGAAATTTCATGTCTTTTATATTCTTAAAACACAAAGCAAAATGTAACACAGAAGAATTTAACAAAAAGGAAAAAGAATAAAGTGTACTCCATTAGTTTTAATATTGAGAAAATGGGAGATTAACCCTGTCCCTTTTAGAAAAATTCCCTGACAACTTTAATCCTAGAGAAATTCAAAAAGATATTCTAAATGAAATTGAAGAGAATTTAAAATCAGGATACAAAAAAATTGTTTTATGTGCTCCAACAGGAGTTGGAAAATCYTTAGTTGGTGCAACAATTTCTCGATATTTTGATAGTTCATTTACTATTACTGCATCAAAACATCTACAGGATCAATATATCAAAGATATTCCATTTTTAAAACCAGTTAAAGGAAAACAAAATTTTCCATGTCTCAAATTAATGTCTTCAGAAAAAGTTGAAAATACTCGAAGAGCAATGAGATGGGGATTAACATGTGACAAAGGAGTATGTCAGGAAAGAGTCAGTAAAAATGGCAAAGAGGTAGTTGAGGTGTGTAAATTCAAGCCTACAATTAAGCAAGTTGAAGAAAATTCTGCTGATTCTCAGTCATGCTCATATTATTTACAAAAATATGAGGCTCTAGTAGCAAAGCATTCTTTGTGGAATTACCATGCATTTTTTCAAATTATGAAATTTAATAAAAAACTTTTTGCAGATTATCTTGATAGAAAAGTATCCGTATTTGATGAGGCACATAAAATTGAAGATCAAATAATTCAATTTGTTGGATTTGATATTTTTGCAGGACAAGTTGATGAATGCAATCTTAATTCAGAGAAATATGATTTTTCAGATTTAGATTCTATGATTAAACTCACTGATGATATTGCATATTCGTATGCAAATAAAATTAAAAACATCAAAGAGAGCCCTGCATTTCAAAATAATCCTGATTATGAATTAATTTCAAAATTAGAAAGACGTTATGATAAAGCTGCTCAGGCAAAAATTGATATTCTTTCAGATAAAGATAATTTTGTAGTAAATGATCCTATACGAGATTTGAATGGGAATTTTAGAACAATTTCTGTAAAACCCATTGATATTTCCAAATTTGCAAAAACATTTTTTGATACTGAATATCAAATTTTTATGTCTGCCACAATTGCCAAACAAAGTTTTTGTGAAAATATGGGATTAGAAAAAGATGATGTTGCTTTTGTTGATACTCCAAAATCTCCATTCCCAATTGATCATAGAACTATTGATTTATTAAATATTAAACGACTTAGCTATGGTTCTACTGAAGAGGATGAAATTGAAGTCATCAAAACTATTGATAGAATTTTAGATGAGCATTCAAATGTACGAGGATTAATTTTAACATCCTCTATTCCACGATGTCAAAAAATCATTCGGTATCTTTCTCCAAAAAATACTAGACGTATTAGAATCTGCCATAGTAAAAATAAGGATGGAAAAACTCAGGATGAAGTAATTTCTGAACATGCAACAGATCCTACAGGTGTATTACTATCCTCGTCTCTTTGGGAGGGCGTTGATCTAAAGGATGATTTATCTCGATTTCAAATTATTGCCAAGGTTCCATACCCAAATTAYAAAGAAAAACGAACAAAGGCWAAAATGGATAAATTYCCTACTTGGTATACMTCACAAACATTAACTAAATTATTACAAGGATTTGGACGCTCAATTAGAAGTAATGATGATTGGGCTAAAACATATGTTTTAGATACTGCAGTGAATAATGTTTTTTTTAAGGCTCAACAAATGATTCCAAAAGCATACTATGATGTTTTAGGTATGGATAATCTTTAATGTTGAAATAATTTATTTTATCTATTTGTTTGGAATATTTTCTATTTTGAAAAGTTTCACATGACTGTATATTCCAAACACGATTATGAGATAACCCCACACGAAAAAATATCACTAATGTGTCCGGGATAAAATGAATCATCAATGTATGACCCCAGATATAATGTGTCTCCAATTACTTGTAATAATATTCCAAATATTAATGAAAACCATAGTAAATTAACTTGACCTCTAAAAAAATAATGTCATTCCTATTATTGCAGGAACAAGTATTATTCCATCTAATATTGGATAGATAACAATTGATGTAGAAGACCAAGGTTTACTAATTCCTGATGATGTGATGGCAAACCTCTTTGAGCCATTATTTACAACTAAACAAACAGGCACAGGATTGGGTCTTGTAATCTGTAAAAATATTGTAAATCAACACAATGGAACAATATCTGCAAAAAATAACCCTGTAACATTTACTAAAGTTTTACCGGTGAATTTCAATTAATTATTAAATATGATTATCTTGAAATTATACAATATGAATAAAGAGGATGCATAAATAATTCCTAACAATTTTACAAAAATTGATAGTAAGATTAGCAAAATTATTGAAAAGTCAATAAACAAAACAATTAATCAAAAACTTTCTTCTTCTGAATCGCAGAAATTTAATGAATTACTAAATAATTTAAATTCATTAAGTGAACAAGATATTTTTTCAAAATATCCTCTATTAATATAGTTGATTGGTTCAGTACTACCCGAATCTATTGATGATATATTATTAGAAATAAAAAATAACATTGAAAATGAATTGGGAAATAAATTTTCTAATATGGATTTAGAAGAAATGTTAACNTTTTTTGTTTGAAAAAGAGTGTTTTGATTTTATTCATAACTTGTCAAGTGGTGAGCATGTTGTCCTTTTATGGTTAGACAAAAACTTTCGTGACAGGTTTATGTTATACTATTTTCATCCTGATTTTTACAAGAAAGTACCACGATTATTTTTCTCTCAAGTTGAATGTAAAATTCCTGGTGTTAATACTAAATTGTTTCCTGAATTTACAAAAATAGACAAAGAACATGTGTTACAGGAAACAATAGATGTGATTACGGACTCTATATGTCTGAAAATAAATCTGATTTTCCTGGGTTGATGGCATGTGAAGATAATACATGGTGGTTTAAAGCAGGATTATATGATGCAGTTATGTCTTTTGAAAAAGTGTCTAACCCAAAATCTAAAAATAACTTTAATATCATTTGTTCATATAATTATTTAGAGTTACCAAAAGAAACTATTGAAACTTTAACGTTGAGTCATAGTTATGTTATTTTGGATAACCCAATTTCAATATACGAACAAAAAATTTAGAATACTTTATGAACTMTRTTYTCTTTAATTTTAATTATCCATGGCCTGGTATTATTTAGCTATCCCAATTGTTTTGATAATTATTATCAAACTAGTCATCCCATACATCAAGAAAAATTATCTTGATGATACTAAGATCTGTGGAATTTGTCGTAACAAGTACAGCAAAAAACTAAAAGGATGTCCTCATTGCGGTGTTGGAAGTAAATAAAAAAATATGTGGCAAAACAGATTAGTTTGAATTAACCTTTAGTAGATCACAGGATAGCTGAGAGTTATCTGTATAACGATTTTAGTTCAAGACTCTTTGAAATTAGGTATAAAATCATGCGACAATAACTTTGAATTGATTGGCCTTTGGTAGATAACAGACTGTATAAAAAATACCGTTATCCTAAATACACTTTTCTGGGCGAGTAGTTTGGATCGTCGGAATATTTTACTATTAGTTCTATTAAATTAACAACAATTTCTTGAAGTTCAAATTCAGGTTCTGAATTTATCATTAAAAGTGCTTTTGAGTTTACAGGTATTGTTAAACGATTAATTTTTGCATATTTGGTAATTGAATACAATGGTTGACCTATTATGGATGCATCATGTTGACGGGTTCTCCATCTCATGTATGCATGAATTAATGTATCATTAGTTTTTTCTTTGTCAAAGAATCGAGTAATTCCTTGTTGTAGTTTTTCCCAAATTTGGACATTTCCAGTATGATAGATTCCCGCATATCTAATTTTTGGATTCAGTTTTATGATATCACTATTTAGACTGTTATAATCCATATACTGTGTACATATTCATACTAATTTAATATTCTGTAAGGTTCTGGTTTTAAGATGTTTCTTGTGTTTCTGTTCTTACGCAATAATTTGTTCTTGTTGTGATTTTATTATTTTTGTAATTTTACCTAATCTGAGTTTGATTGCTTTGTTCGTAATTTTGCTATGATCTGCATTTTGCGTGGCGGTCATGTAAAGAATATGGTTATCGCCCAATGGAATAACAATACGTTTTATTTTTCCATACTGTGCAATTACAAATTTACATTTACCAATCTTTGGGGCAAATTCATTTCGTAACAACCAAGCTCGTGTAGCTGATTCAATTGATTTTCGACGTTCTGATTTTGTTAGAAAATTTTGTGCATCAGATCTATGTTCACTATGTTTTACCACACCAAGCATATTGCAAACTGAGGCAAATTGAATTTCTGGACTTATTTTTAGAGCCTTTTTTACCAAATCAACATAAGGATCTTCCATGATATGATTACGTCATAATCTAACTTAAAGGATCGTTGACAGTTCACATCATATGTTAAAATCAAATTACTTTAGGCCTTCAATTTGTTTTATTGTTTTAATTTCATTTAAAAATAGATAAAAAAATGAATATCTTTTTAGATTCAAAAAACTTTATTCTAATATTACAAACACGCTTGTATGTTATGGATGATATTCAAAAATGTGCATGTCCTCCTGGATCCCCAAGTCATATAGATGAAGAGGACATGATCATTTGTAATTCCTGTGATGGTTGGATTGAAGGCCAATATTAGACACTTGTCATGTTAGTTCAAGATTTTTCAGATCAATTTTTTGACATTTTTTTTGAAATTAAAACAAATTATTACCCGAGAAGATATTCATTGTGTATTATTATATGGGCACAGAAATTGTATTAGTATTCAATAAAATTCTCCTTTAATATTGAGTTAGTCCGTACAATTACAATCTTTTTTCTAACTTGCTGGAATTTAGATTTGGATTTTCTTTTTCACATATTCGTCTAAAGTTTCTGGTGAATATTCAATCCCATGTTCATTGTTCATATGATCCCAATAATCAAAGACTACTTTCTCAACATTCCCTGTTGTGGTAAATTCACAATCAAAACCACATTCATCACATCTTATAGTTACCACACAGAATTATTCATTTTGAAAAATAAAAGAATGATCATGATGAAAATAAAAATTTGTTTAATTTATTGATGAATGTTATATGGATTTGAGCGTGTTGGAGTTTAGAATTTTATCAAGCTTGGCGTTAGTCTCTTTGATGCTGATAATATTTTACAGATCTTTTGCTACAACTTCTGTTATTTGTTTTGGTTGTTTTAATGCCATCTAAGTCACATTTGTCTCTCTGAGCGTATTAAAGTTGGTGAAAGATATGTTCCGATTTACCTTTAGTAGATAACCGTAATCTGATAATCATAATTTGTTTTCTTTCTGTTATCTCTATAGATAAACTCTGATCGTGATCTATAAAGATTGTGGACGAATTGTTCATTCCTATGGATTTGGTATGGTAATTGCACCATAGGCTGCAGAACCTACAAGTGTTGCATATTTTGCAAGAGCACCTGTCAAGTAGTTTGGTTTGGGCTTTTTCCATTGCTTTTTTCTATTCTCTAATTCTTCAGTTGATACATGAAGATCAATTGAATTAGTTTCAGTATCAATTGTAATTTCATCATCATTTTTTACAAGTGCAATTGGYCCACCAACATAAGCTTCTGGTGCAACATGTCCTACCATGAATCCTCGAGTTCCMCCTGAAAATCGTCCATCAGTGACCATTGCAACTTTTTTACCTAATCCTTGTCCTACAAGTGCTGCAGTAGTTGCAAGCATCTCCCTCATACCTGGACCGCCTTTAGGACCTTCATATCTAATTACAATCACATCACCTTCATCAATTTCCCCCTTTGCTACTGCATCAAACGCATATTCTTCTCTGTCATARACACGTGCTTTTCCAGTAAATTTGGTCATCTCTACACCTGCTGTTTTAATTACTGCACCTTCAGGAGCTAGACTTCCTTTGAGAATTACTGCTGTTCCAACTGCATGAATTGGATTATCAACTGATCTTACGATTTGTTGTTCTRTTTGTGRGAAATTCCAAGAATYGAGATTTTCTTTRATAGTTTTTCCAGTAACTGTCATACAATYTCCATGTAGTAATCCTTTATCCAGTAATTTYTTTAAGACAAATGGAATTCCWCCAATCTTATCAAGGGARTTCATTACATAATTTCCACCKGGTTTCATATCTGCCAAGTGRGGMGTTTTTTTTCTYACTCTTTCAAAATCATCATATGTTAAATCAATATTTACTTCATTTGCYAGTGCAAGTAAGTGTAAAATTCCATTAGTTGAACCTCCTAYAGAATTTAAYATTGTAATTGCATTTTCAAATGCTTCAAAAGTTAGAATTTCTTTAGGTCTAATATTCATCTTCAATAAATTGGCACATGCWACACCTGAATCGTATACTATTTTTTCTCGTCTGTCATCTTCAGCAGGTGGACTAGCACTTCCCGGTAATGCAAGACCTATTGCTTCTGAAATTGATGCCATTGTATTTGCAGTAAACATTCCTCCACAAGATCCTTCACTTGGACATGCAGTATTTTCAATGTTTTTTAATCCTTCAAGAGTTAATTGACCAGCATCGTATGCTCCAACTGCCTCATACACATCAACTATTGTTAATTCTTTACCATCTAGCATCCCTGGCATAATGGTTCCACCATAAACAAATACTGATGGAATGTTTAATCTGGCCATTGCCATCATAGTTCCAGGTAAACTTTTGTCACATCCGGCAATTCCTACTAGCCCATCATACTGATGTGCTCTTACCATTAATTCAATTGAATCAGCAATAACTTCACGAGAAATTAATGATGATTTCATACCCTCATGACCCATTGCAATACCATCACTTACTGCAATTGTTGAAAATTCTCTAGGCGTGGCACCTGAATTAGAAACTCCCTCTTTAGCTTTGAGTGCTAATCTTGGAAGGTGAATGTTACAAGGTGTTGCCTCATTTCCTGTGTGACACACACCGATAAACTGCTTTGATAAATCCTCATCACTTAACCCCATAGCTTTGTACATTGCTCTTTGTGGAGCTCTGTTAGTTCCCTTTACAACATTTTTACTAGAAATTTCCATAATGATTGAATTCATTGTTGCTATAATTTAGACATATTGTCCATTATCTGGCATAACTGATTCCGTTTTATTAAAAAATACATGATTTTTAATAAATTAATAATTAGTAAATGAACTTTTAGTTGTTTTTATCATACATCTTATAATATGAAATTATTTCATTGAAATTTTCATATATTCATTGAGTTTAAATTGTAAATATTTTGAATTTATCTGTGGAAGAAAAAGCATTAGCGTGTCCAGTATGTCAAAGTAATAAAGCCGAAATTGCAGGTGAAAATGTAAAATTAAGTGGRAAATTTGAAGATAAGGAATTTCTTACCACYGAACTAACTGTTTTACGATGTGTAAAATGTGGATATTACATGTTCTTTGATAAACAGGCAAARTTTACAACAAAAAATGAATAAAATTTTATTTTATTAATTCTTGATTHTCTAATTCTATTAATTGYAYTTCAAGTTCTTCAGKAGTTTCKCCACCATATGTAATTAGAAYTCTATCGTTTTCAGTAATTTCTAAATCTCTAATGTCTGCAGMTTCTTCTCCATTAACAAAGAAATTCAATTTATAATCTTCATTTGTACARAAACTTCTKCCATCTTGGAACACAAAGCATTGATCATCAAGAVCTAATGCYAATGTMTCAAAGAGATATCCTAAAGTAACTCCTGTAGCATGTTTGTGAAYAGTACCACCATCTCTTCCTTCAAAATGAATCCAACTTGATTTAATTTGATAAGCAGGTGCTGAAAAATCAAAACTATCTCCAAAAATCTTTACTAATATTGCAGCATGWGAGTGCTCACTACCTAATGCACCTGCATTTTCTGGACCTCCDGGTGCAGTTTCAGTCATGTTAAGGAATACAAATACAGAATATCCAACAATCACTACAATTATTGCTAAAACCCCAAGTGCCATGAGATTTTGTTTTCTTTTTTCTGCTGAATGTTTAGTAGCATAATTTTCACGTTTTACTTCACGTTCTCTTCTTTCTTTTCGACCCATGAGATAAAATGATTCAAAAATTTGCCCTAATTAACCATTCGTTAATTTCGAGAGGATTTGACATTTCAAATGAGACAATCTAAAATTATATCAAATTAATAAATAATCTAATAATTTTAAATTCAAAAATTTAGATCTTTTCATAAAAAATCTTGTTTTTTAATTAAAACAATAAATAAAATTAGAAATTGCTAAAACTATGAATTGTATTTTTTGTGATATTTTAGATGGAAAAAGAGATGGTCATTTTCTATATGAGGATGACTCACATGTCTCATTTTTAGACAAGTATCCAATTGATGTTGGTCATAGCTTAATTATTCCAAGAAAACATCATGAAACAATCACTGATATGACGCCAAAAGATGTGGGTAGTATTTTTTCTCTAGCCCCAAAGATTGCTAAAGCCATTTTAATTGCAACTGGTGCTGATGCATTTAGTCTTGGTCAAAATAATGGAAAGGCAGCAAAACAAATTGTTCCACATGTTCACATACACATTATACCCAGATATAATGACAAAGGTACTGTCTGGACAAAACGACAAATCTCAAATGATGCAGAATTATCAGAACTAGCAAAAAAAATACGTAGTGCTCTTACTTAGAGTGGCCTGGATTATATCTCAAAACAGCACCAATTTTTCCAAGACTGGCAAGCATGTTTCCATGCTCAGCACTTCCAGAAATCACTTCTAATTGAGTTCCTGTTTTTGCTGCAAGTAATTCTAGATAATCTACAATATCTTGTTCTTTGAYTTCTGTGTCCATTGCATTACATTCTGGACAAGGTTTGTTTTTGTATTCTGTTTTTTTTGGAATTACAAGTGGTCTTTCTATAATTTCTTCTTGAATGTGTTTACAGCGCTTACATGTCGCCTCYACTCTATGTAAATTGGTGTTATCTGTAATCAGTAAAATTTTAACTACATTATTTTTTAGATATTCTATAACCTCTTGTAATCCGTATGMCCCTTTTCCTGTATTGGTGTTTATTTCTCTAAATAGATCCTCTATCATTTTTTTCTCTTCAACCATTCTGAAATTTCCTAAAATATCTCCWGATTTTGCAAATGCCTCTCTAATTCCTTCAGCACCTGCATAACCTGCATCAATTGTATTGATGATGTTATTTTGTAATCTGTATTCTAAATAATTYCCATTTATGAAATCTTCYTTTGTTGGGCCTGGACCTGAAATTATHAGTCCTTTAACTGGATAGATATCGATAAAATATTCTCTAGTAACTTGTGCAACTCTGTTGTAAAAATAACTTAATTCCATTTCTCTTAATTTTTGAAATCTTTTTGCAGATTGACCGCCTTGTCTGTGCTTTCCTGCAACTCCCGAACCTGTCTGTCCTAAAACTTCAATTTTATCTCCATGTAATAATCCCCAACCTGCATCTTTTGCATCAATTGCTAAAAAACCGATAAGATTATCATCTTTTAACATATCTTTTAGAATGTCTACGTGAAAGTGATCATCACATCTGTAGAGATATTGATTCAAATCTTTTGGTGGRTCWAYTTCCCAMACWKTWACTACTTCACTTCCYAAWGGMCCYCCTTCTTCTGAAGGTAGTGCTCCACAAAATATCACTAATCCCCTTTCAGGTGTTTTTTTGTATAGCTTTAATCTTTGAACAACTTTACCTAGAGAATCAACAACATGTGATCTTGTAAGGTCTGACTTTATGTTATCTGCAGTACCCTGTTCTTGYTGAAGTGAACTAATAATTTCATGGAGTTGTTTTCCCTTTGGAATGTATACTGTAATTAATTCTGTRCCTCTACCTGATTTTTCAGATAATTCTTCAAGTGTTTTTCTAATTTTATAGAGTTTAACTGAATCTTGTTTTTCTATGTTTATTTTTTTATTCATTTGTGATTTTTCCTAAATTTGCGAATATTAATTGATTCACTTCTAGAATTCAAAATTACATCTCATCAAATGTTTTTAGAAATACTTCTAATGGTTGGTTTCCTCTGATTTTGATCACTTTTTGATCATTGAAGATTAAAAATGACGGTGTAGCATCAATTCCTAGCTCTTTTCCAAATTCGTGAAGTGTTTTTACCTTTTCTTCATATTTTTTATCATCTAGACATTTGTTGAATTCTTTTAAATCCAAACTCACTGTATTTGCAAATCTATCTAGTGATTCTCTTGTAATCCATCCTGTTTTTTCACCTCCCCAATTTTTGTATAGTTCATTGTGATATTGCCAGTACTTTCCTTGATCTTCAGCACAATACGCTGCTTGAGCAGCAAGTAGAGAATCTGGACCATTTAATGGAAAGTCCTTAAAGACAAGTTTGACTTTRCCTGTTTTTATAAAATCTTCTTCAATAATGCTTAACGTGTTTTGATGAAAYTTRTAACAATAGGTACATTGGTAATCTCCCCACTCTAAAATTGTAATTGGTGCATTAGACTCTCCCAAAATTGGAGATCCATTTTCAATTAGTTTTGATGCAGTAATTATTTTAGAATCATTTTCTGTTTCTGGATATGTTGCTAAAAACCCGCCTACAATAATACCAATAATTACAGGTACTGCAAGAGGATACAATTTTGTCATGTCTTAATGAATAATATTTCTAGTATAAAGTATAGATTTGATAAATGGATCTTGAAAAATAATCTTTACAATAATTTCTCATCCAAGAACTTAAATATATTCAAATCTTGATAATTTAGATGTCCGAATCAAGACAAATTTCTGTATCAAAAAATGGTGTTTCAAAACTAGCAATAATTACATTATCTTTGATATTTGTAGCAGGATTATTTGTAGTAGGATTTGATCAAGGACATACATTTAGTCTAGTTATTGGCGAAGAGGCATTTGCAGATCTTTACATCCATGAACTAACTCACGATATGCGWCATGCAGCCGGTTTTCCATGTCATTAGTAGTTTAATCTTATKAAAACAGCTGTTTTTCTAATCATTGTTTTAATTTCAGGAGCACTTGCAGGTTTTGTTCATGGAACTGTAAATTTTGCAATTGTTGAACCATATCTTGATCAAGCAATTGGAATTGAAAATCAAAATTTGTTTGCATCWGGTGAAGCMGAAGACACTCCTCAATTYTGGGYAGAATATGAGGGATATCGAATTTGGCAAAAAAGTGGTCARGTTTTAGCTGGAGTCATTTTGGGCACATCTATTGGTGCATTATTTGGTTTAGTRTTTGCATTTGCTAGAAACTCHTTACCTGGAAATAATGATATCAAAAAARCACTAGTTTTAGCTGGAATTATGTGGTTTACCATGTATTTGATTCCATTTCTCAAATATCCTGCAAATCCTCCAACCGTGGGTGATTCTGAAACTGTTGTATTACGTGCAATATTGTATCTATCATTTATTGCAATTTCAGGATTTGGTGCATTAGGATTTTACAAATTATCTACTAAATTTGAAAATAAGAAAAAAATTATTCCACTAGTAGGATATGGCCTTTTCATTTCTGTAGCATTCTTTGTAATGCCTGAGAATCCTGATGAGATTACTGCACCAATGAATTTGGTAAATGAATTTAGAATGATGTCCGTCCTTGGTGTAACTTCTTTTTGGATATCCGTTGGTGTATTCTTGGGATTGTTTTGGAATCGTCTAAAACCTCATCAAGAACCTAGACCTTCTTTTAATTAATCGTTCTAACTCTCTAGAACGAGAATCACATCCACTCGTTTAAATATCTAAAATATTTCTAACATTAACATGTCAAAGCGATTAACATTACCACAATTAAAAAAATATGATATCACCCAAAAAGTAATTGAAGCACTTGCAGACTCTGAATCAAGGGCTATACTATTTTCAATTATTAGAAAAGGAGACACTGCAGCTGAACTTTCAGATAAACTCAAAATACCATTGAGTTCTGTTTACAAAAAACTCTCAGATCTTGAAGAACTAACTTTAATCAAAGTTGAAAAATGGATGATATCTGATAAGGGACGGAGATACAAAGTGTATAGGAGTAGAATCAGCAAAGCTGATATTTCAATTAGAAAACCTGAACCAACTTTGATTTTAGTTCCAAACAAGTGAGATTTATGTCAAAACCAGGTATTATTCAATTATCAGAGTTTGATATTACTCAAAAAATCATTGAATCCCTTAGCAATGTATGTATTCGAGCTGTATTATTTTCAATAAAATATGAATCAAAAGATGCCACTCAAATAGCTGATTTATTAAAAATATCAATTTCTACTGTGTACAAAACATTGTGTATTCTTGAGGATCTTGCACTAGTTGAAGTAGAACAATTTGTAATTTCTTTAGAAGGCAAAAAAATAAAACAATATCGAAGTCGCATTGGCAAAGTTGAAATTACATATGAGGGTTTAGAACCTAGTTTGAGTTTGTATCCTAACACTATTGTAAAGCCTTCACATTAACCATTTAGTTAATTTTAATAAAATTTTACTACTGATATATTCTGAAATTTTTAAATCTATGTTCATATTCTAAATTGATAGAATTTAGATTTAGTTATAATAGTGGTATTTTTTATGTGTTAATATGCAAAACCAAAAGATTCTATTTTCTGGTGTTTTCTTATTAGCAATTATCGTTTTAACTCCGTTAGGATTCTCTGCTTCACTTGGAGATGATTGGAGTTCTATCAAAAGTTCTCTTTCTAGTGGGGAAAAAGCAGATACCCTTGTAGTATCTCTATCCCACGTTAATGATGCACATTTGATTTACACAAATAATTTTAAACTTGCTGCATATGAGGTTGATTCTGAGAGTGATATTTTGATTGAAGCAGCATTTGATGATATTATTAAAAATCATACTTCTGAGGATTCTGGAATGGTATCTCTAAATAGACAAGTAATTGATAAAACGATTTACAAAATTGCTTACATGAAAATGGAATTAGCAGTTGAGAAGAATAGTGCTGATGATTTTATCACATGGTATTCTGTATTGGATAAAAAATTCAAAGTATCTGAGAAAGATTATGAATCAAATAACTGGATAGCAGAAATAGAATCGACCCAATCTACATTATCATCAAATGGTCCTGCAATCCTTGAAGAATTACTTGAAATCTTTAAACTCAAAACTATAGAAGAATTAGAAGAAGCAATAGCAGCTTTGGAGGAAGGAGATGTAAAGAGTGCTAAAAAATTCACTTATGAAGGACTATACTATTACAGAACCCTACATCCTGCAGTTGAAGAAAAACTAGGAACTGAAACTGCAAATGAATTACTCCATGAAATGGAAGAGGCAATTGAAGTTACTATGAGTGGTAATATCTCTTCTGAAATGAAATTTAAAATTGAACATATTGCATCCGAAGTGGAGTTAATTATTAGAGAATATGAGGGAGGAGATACTTCTGAAATTGGTCTTGCTCTTTCTGGAATTAAAGATAGACTTAATCTAGTTGAAGGAGAATATTTTGATGCTGTATCTGATGGTCAAATTATTGATCAGGGTGAATATGATGAAACTGTAATCTTTTTATCAAAAGCAAAATCAATCTTTGATTCTGTTAAACCGTCTTTGATGGAATTATCTGAATCTGATACTGTTTCTCTAGAAACTCATTTCATTGAAATGGATTTGATTGTATCATCTATTGACAAACCTAATAAGATCAGTATTTTGGTGGGAAAAAGTTTGAATAATATTGCATCATTTGAAAATTTTATTGGCGGAGCAACTGAAATTGATATATTTCAATATTTTGATGAAATTGACAGATTATTAAATGACGCAAAAACATCTTATAGAAATGGTGATTCTCAATTGGCATTTGATTTAGTAAGTGAGGCTTATCTTGATAATTATGAATTTGTTGAAGGTCCTTTGGGTGAAGTAGATCCTGAATTAATGACTAAAATTGAAACAGATATGCGCGAAGATCTTAGAAATATGATCAAAAACGGTGAATCTTTTGATTCTGTTGATGCTCAAATTGACATGATATTGATGGATTTAGATACAGCACAAAAAATTGTGCCTGAATTTGGAACAATTGCAATGATGGTATTAGCTGTTGCCATAATTAGTATAGTTGCAATAACTTCTAAATCAAAATTTAGTATTATACAAAGATTTTAACAATAATCCATTCTAATTCTATAACCTTGTAATCAGAATTTATTATAAATAATCATTCATCAGATTTTTAAATATTGTCTTATCTTGATGCAAAGCATACTCGGTTATTTTTTGTAGGGTTAATTCTACTTGTTTTAATTCCTCCAATAAACATCCAAGCAGAAATTGATACTTTTTCAGATGTAGATACTTCTGTATTGTTTATTTCAGAATTATTATCGCATTCATTACCATTAATCAAGCAAAATTTGAATAATAATTCCATAGATGATGCTAAAGTATTATCAAAAATTAATGCTGAACTTTTTCCGATTCATATACAAAATTTGAGAATTTCAAATTCTGAAATTTCTGATGAGATACATATTTTATTATTAGATATTCATAATGGAGTAGGTACTACAGATAATTCAAAATTAATATACGATGTTTCTAAAGTGGAAAATCTTATTGAACGATATAATATTGTGAATCCTGATTACGGTGTAGCAATATCATTGATTTTAACAATTGTTGATGAGCAATACCAAATTGCTATAATTGATGAGAATCAAACATTACATCAATTTTCAATATCATTGGTAAAACGCTCTCATGAATTATTTTCAAATACAAATTATGGTGAGCGATTAACATTGGAAATCAATTCATTTTTAGTTGAACTAGACGAAAAAATAGAACAGCACGATGATTTTCTTTCAGTTGGAACTTTAATCACTGCAATAAATCGAGATTTTATTGGTCATGAATCGGTATCTTATGATAAACAAAAATTTTATGATAATATTCGTAAATTATATTCTGAAATGCTAGTTACTTTAGAGAATGGTGATTATCAAAAAGCTGAAAACTTGGCAATAGAGGCATACCTTGAAAATTTTGAATATCTTGAATCTGATATTGAAAAAGTTGATTCTGAATTACTTTATGCATTAGAATTAGATATGCGAGAAGAATTACGTGCCATGATTCAAAATAATCAAGATGAAAAACGAATTAGAATATTTGTAGAAGAATCAATCTTGCCTGATCTTAGTCTTGCTGAGAATAAGGTGCAGACATTAGGTACTGTAGTTTTGGCAAATACTGAATTAGAAAAAGAACTCAAAGTAATGGGCGATGCAACAAATGAACAAAAATCAGGAGTTAGGGGTGAAATTGATTTTATTCGTACTACTTTGCAAGAAATGTTAGTACAATATGAAAATGAGGAATATCAATCTGCTTACACCTCTGCAAGAACGGCATATTTGGATAGTTATGAATTTGTAGAAATCCCATTACGTGCAATTGATCCTGATTTTACATTAGAAGTTGAGTTTCAATTTGCAGAATTACGAAATTTAATTAAAAACCAAGCTGATTATGAACAAGTTCAAGAAGTTGCTATTTTAATTAAAAGAAATCTAGATGAATCTGAACGAATAGTTAGTGGAACTGGAACTCTAGCTCCATCCATTGCATTTACTTCTTCATTTGCAGTAATATTTCGTGAAGGACTTGAATCAGTGTTAATTTTGGGTGCCATTCTATCCTACTTGGAAGCATCAAGAAACAATCGATTCAAAAAACATGTTTACTATGGGGTGATTGCTGCAATTGGTGCTACAGGAATCACATGGATGCTTATGTCATATGTAATTGAGATTTCTGGTGCAAATCGTGAACTTATTGAAGCAATAGCTGCTCTATCTGCAACTGCAATGTTATTTTATGTCAGTTTTTGGGTTCTAAATAAAATTGAACATAAGAAATGGATGGAGTTTGTCAAAGCAAAAGTTTGGCAAGCAACAACTACTGGAAGTGTTACGGTATTTGCTTTGTTGTCCTTCTTTACTGTATATAGAGAAGGTTTTGAAACAGTTCTATTTTATCAAGCAATGTTGGGATTTGCAAAATACATGGAAGTTTATGTTGGTCTTGGATTTGTTGTAGGGTTGGGAGCATTATTTGTCGTTTACTTTTTGATGAGGAAACTTGGAAGAAAATTACCATTACGAGCATTGTTTGGTTTAACCATGGGTGTTGGAGCATTCATGTCAATTACATTCCTTGGAAATGCTGTGCGGGAACTTCAGGTATTGGATATTCTTCCGTATACGGGTTTACTTGGAATTGTACCAAGATTAGACATCAATTTAGCCACCATGACTGGAATTTATCCAACATTGGAGACTATAATTGCACAGATAATTTTACTTGGAATTTACTTAGTAGCTTCGCTATACGTCTTGGTGCTAAAGCCTAGAAGACAGAAACAATTATCTTCGATGAGAAAGTCTCATGGAACTACTAATGCCCAATAAACGTCGAATTAGAGTTGGAATTGATGTTGGTGGAACTTTCACTAAAGCAGTAGCTATTGATGCAAAAACTGGCTCAATTCTATCAAAATCTACTGTACCTACGACTCATTCTGCAGAGAAAGGTGTTTCAAAAGGAATTGTTGAAGCTCTTTCAAATATTTTGAAAGAATCAAAAATTGATGTTAATGATATTGAATTAATCTCACACAGTACGACTCAGGCAATTAATGCACTGTTAGAATCAGACACATCTAAAGTAGGAATTATTGCCATGGGTGTTGGACCATCTAAAAAAGATGTAATTAAAAGAACAAATTTGAAAGGGTTATCTGGTAATGTAAATCAAAATATTGTTTCTTTTCATGAATTTTTAGATACTTCTCATTTGATAACTGATGAAGAAGTAGAAGGAGCTATTCTAAGATTAAAATCAAAAGGAGCTCAAGTGATTGTTGCAACAGAAGCTTTTGGTGTGGATGATCCATCAAATGAACTATTCATAATGAATCGTTCTACAAAATTTAATATTCCATCTACTGCATCACATGAAATTTCTGGGGTTTATGGATTAGAAATTAGAACTTTAACTGCTGCAGTAAATGCCAGTGTTTTGCCAAAAACATTCCAAGTTGCAAATTATGTTGAAGAAGCAATTCGAAATACTGGTGTTACAGCACCTTTAATGATCATGAAAGGGGATGGCGGTGTTTCAAATATGGATACGTTTAGGACAAAACCAATTTTAACTGTTCTTTCAGGTCCTGCTGCCAGTGTTGCTGGTGCATTATTGTATCTCAAAGTTACTAATGGAATTTTTGTAGAAGTTGGCGGAACAAGTACGAATATTTGTATTATTAGAAACGGGAAACCTGAAATTCGGTATGTCACGGTAAATGAACATCCTACATGTATTCGTTCTATGGATGTGAGAATTTTGGGAGTTGCAGGAGGAAGTATGGTAAATCTTGAACAAAATAGAGTATCAAAAATTGGTCCTAGAAGTGCTCATATAGCAGGCCTAAAATATTCCTGTTTTGCAGATCCTGAAGTTTTAAAAAATGGGAAAATCGTTTTTGTAAAACCCAAAGAAAATGATGATGATTATGTTGCTATACAGTGTGAAAATGAAACTTTTGCAATAACGAACACATGTGCTGCAAATGCACTTGACATGATTGAAAACGATGATTATTCTTTTGCTAATCAGGAATCAGCTAAAATTGCATTAAAACTTCTAGGCAACCATTTGGGAATGGAATACCATGAAATTGCCATGTCTATAATTCAAACAGCATCATTTGAAATTACAAAAACTATTACAAACATAATGAAAGAATTCAAACTTAATGCTTCCACTAAAATCATTGGTGGGGGGGGTGGTGCATCAGTACTTGCACCTTTTGTTTCAAAACAATTAGGATTATCATATGAAAAAGCAGCACATGCTGATGTTATTTCTTCAATAGGTGTTGCATCATCTATGCTTCAAGAAGAAATTGAACACACTATGGATGATGCCACCCCTGAAAAAATTGCTCAAGTCCAGAAAAAAATTCATGCTATGTTAGTTGACAAAGGAGCAGTCCCTGAATCTATCGTAATTGATAGTGAGTATATTTCTGAAAAAGCAATATTGAGAGTAACTGCTATCGGAAATGTTGAATTAGATAGTGTTGAAACCTCAAAAAATATTTTCACATTAGATGATGCCAAAAAAAGAGCTAGTGAGATTATTGAAATTTCTGAGGATTTAATTGATCTAAGTTTTGAAACGGATCATTATTTTGTTTTTACAGGTCATGTTGAAGTCAAAAAATTATTTAGTAAAAAGAACCAACATCACATCTTAATTTTAGACAGATATGGAAAAATGAAATTATCATTAAAAAACGCAAAAATTTTTCAAGGGGGAAAGATTACAGTTGTTGAAGAATTAGATGACTTTTTAGAATCAAGGCATTCAGATATTGCCCCAAAAATATTCTTGTTAAATGATCTAAAATTAATTGATTATTCTAGTTTAACATCTGCTTCAAAAATTATCGATGGTGTGAGAGAAGAATTAGTAAATTCTGAAAAAGCAGCTGTTTTAGCAGAACTTTGATTATGTGGTAATTTTATCTAGTTGATTTGATTCTGTGGCAGTTTTAATCTCTCTTGCAATTCTTTTACCCATACTCATAGGCTCATTAAACAATAGTGAATAGTATGGAGAACCATCCATGTAGATATTGGTTCCAGCAACAATTCTTGCCGAAAACTCAAAGGATGTAAATTTTGCATTTTCATCATAAACCCCTTCAATACAAAATGGACCATTCATTCCTGGTGAAACAACTCTTTTTGCAGCCTCTACAAAATTTTCCCCCATAGTATACACTTCATCTAATAGTGATTCACGTAATACTAGAGGACTATTGCCTATCACATTAAATGATGGAACTTTTTTTGATTTTAGCTGTTGCTCTGATGGTATCCTCGCAAGACCTTCAATATCTGATTCGTGTCTTTGATCAACTCCAAAGAACTCTAATTCATCTTTTAATGGTGARTAAAAAAATTGCAAGTAAGCTAAAACACCTGCGGCATATTCTTGTATGTAGAGTGTTTCATCTTTTGAAATTACTCCTTCTGAAATTAATTGATTTCTTTTTGTATTGTAATCCTCTTCATTTGCTGCCATAAAGTATCCTTTACCTCCWGCTGCKCCTTGTCTTTTTACAATTACTAATTTYTTAATGTCTTTAGGGTTTGGYACTGGATTGGGCATTGGTAAATTTGCYTCTYTCATGAGTTTTTCTTTCATWWCT
This sequence comes from Nitrososphaerota archaeon, assembly GCA_002317795.1. Classification (GTDB taxonomy): domain Archaea; phylum Thermoproteota; class Nitrososphaeria; order Nitrososphaerales; family Nitrosopumilaceae; genus Nitrosopumilus. Next base: position 9,848 of record NVWC01000001.1, on the reverse strand, counting down.
CTRTCTGMYTCCCATCTTAGAATCCATTTGTTTCCAAAGATTGGTGTCTTGATTGATTCAATTTCTTCAGAACTCATTTGTGCAATTAATGTTCCATGYGGAATCAAAACGGCATTATTATTTTCAAGAATGTTTTGACATTTTTGATCTAAAATTTCTTTGAATGAATCAACCATAATTAATTCGTCAATAAATGGAAATCTTTTATATAATTTTTCACGTTTTTTTTCACAAACAAGTATTGTTTTTAGTCCTTCATCTTTTGCACCTTTGAGAACTTGTAAAGAACAATGAGATCCTAATGTTGCTATAGCAGTCATTTTGATATCTCAAGTTAAATTTTGTACTTTATGAACTATGTGCGGATGAGACGTACCGAAATATCTCATCTACTAATTCTATACTTAATTCTAATTTTATTTCATCAGGAATCACTTTTAATACAAAATCATACATAGTTGTATTTTTAGGCAATTCATCTCTTTCTTGTAATAAGGTAAAGACTGCAATACCATTTGAGATGATTGCTACCATTTTTTCTTTATCTGAAAGTGTCATGATACTGGTGAAAAATTGTTCTAATTTAATCTAAATCTCYRAGTTTATTGWGATGTWATCTRTCTTTTRCAGYMATTTTACCTATTGAAWATCAAAAAAYMTTMCCAWATTTTGNTTTTTTTATGGTGATAAATTAATTACACMGTGAAATRTGGAGTAAATTAAATTATGATTGAAACTGAACTAGGAAATTTACGTAGATCACACTATTCTAATGAAATTACTTCCTCYATGGATGGCACTGAAGTGACAGTAATGGGATGGGTCTTGACAATAAGAGGTCATGGGAATATCACATTTGSAACCATTTGTGATAAAAATGGGGAAATTTCAATAATTGCAAAAAAAGGWGATTGCYCAGATGAAATTCGTGAAAAAATATCTTCTCTAAAAGCTCATTCATCRATTGCAGTAATTGGAAAGGTAAAGTCCTCTGAAAAAGCCCCCAATGGATTTGAAATAATTCCWACAGAACTYMGAGTTTTCTCAGAAGTTGTCAAAATTCCACCATTTGAGCCAACAGTCAAAACTGTAAAAAATATTGATACAAGACTAGAGGTTAGACCAATTGATCTTAGACGAAAGACATTACAGAATATTTTCAATGCTAGAAGTTCTGTATTAAAATCCATTAGAGATTATTTTACTAGTCAAAATTTCACTGAAATTAATACTCCAAAAATGATTGCAACAGCTACTGAAGGTGGCGCTGCATTATTTCCAATTTTTTATTATAACAAGGAAGCATTTTTGGCACAAAGCCCGCAATTGTACAAAGAACAACTAACAATGAGTTTTGAAAAAGTATTTGAGATTGCACCAATATTTAGAGCAGAACCATCGAGAACTAACCGTCACTTGGCTGAAGCAATTTCAATTGATTTGGAGGAGGCTTTTATTGATTATAATGATGTCATGAATAGAATTGAGGAAATTATTAAAATTTCAATTAAAACAGTTATTGATTTTGCTAAGGATAATTCAAATGTRGARTTTATTATTCCTGAAATCCCTGAAACTATTCCAAGATATTCTTATGATGATTTAGTTGATAGGATGAAAAAGGTTGGTGCAAAAATAGAATGGGGTGATGATTTGTATCCATCAAATCTTAAAAAAATTGGAGTTGACGGTTTTTACTTTATTACTGATTGGCCTCTTGGTCCAAAGCCATTTTATGTTAAGGACAGTAAAACTAATCCAAAAATTTCAGAATCATTTGATTTAATGTTTGGTGATTTAGAATTATCTTCTGGAAGCACAAGAATTGAAAAACGAGATGAGTTAGTTGAAAGAATGAAAAATAAAGGGATGAAAACCGATTCCTTTGAATATCATCTTAGTGCATTTGATTATGGTGTTCCTCCTCATGCCGGATGTGGAATTGGTCTTGAACGATTAATGATGGCATTAACTGGCACAGAAAACATCAGAGATGTGACATTTTATCCTAGAGATGTTGATAGATTGACGCCATAAAATAGAATACATTTTTAAAAAAACATTATTTATAATTTATCACAATCTTTGAAAATCAAAAAATCATCCGTAACGGTAAAATGAATAATTCCACATCATTGAATCTCGAATTTTTTGTTGAGAAATTTGTGTTAAATGATGATTTTTAATTTATTCTTATATTCAGTTCAATATCTCTACCATTTTCTTACCACAATGTGGACATGTTATGTTTGGAAACTTTTCAAGCAATGTCATTGGCATATCACAATTCTTACAATTCCATGTAGGCATAATTATTTCAAACCTTTACGAATGGTGTCATTTACTACTCTGGAATAACTATACGAAGATTGTCCTTGTTGAATTATTTTTGCTTGGAGAACTCGAAGTTTTTTGTTCAAGTCATCGTCAATCATAATTGTAACACGTCTACTCATTTTCTCTATCACACCATATGAAATTTAGACATAATAAAAAAGCACTAAATTTGCATAAAAACAAAATCTGAAATTAGATGACTTGTAGAAGAACAAGTTAATAGACTCTCAGATCTTGTGCGTGACTAGTAAAAATGAGTATATAGTAACTTGTTTGATCGATTTAAACAAGCTGATCGTGAAATCTGATCGTAATTGATCATAATATATGAGAAAACCTAGAAAATCACTAGTTATTTTTGATGAAAAATATGAGTGGAAGTCATGCGACAAAAACATATTAAAAGTTCGGACTGAATCAAACAAAATCTCTTTAAATTCTACTAATAACGAAACAAAAATTGATGATGTTTTCTATGATATTTTAGATGAGTACAATCGTCTCAAAAAAATCAATCCTATTTGATTAATTTAAACAAACTCCAATCATAACGCAAGTCATATCGCACAATTCGTTACTAGCAGGGGGGCTTTCACTTTTTAGATATTATCAGTAATGTATTTTGTAAACTTGTTAACTATACAGTACAAACCATTAGTATCATATCAAAGAAATTTAGAATCAAACTATGAGTAATATCCTATTCAATTCATCAAATCCACAGGTACAAAATATACCAAAGGTGTACAAACCATGTAGAATACTGCGGTATGATGACAGGTTGACGCCATAAAATCAAAAAACCTTTTGAAGTGAATCATAAATCATCCCAAGAAAGGTTTAAGCCTCTAAATACTTGAACCTACAATCTTTTAATGAGTACGTACTGAATTTAATGTATGGAATTAAAATCAGAAAAATCAATCAAAGAATATCTAAAAGAATTACCTGATGACACTATTATCAAATACTATCTTGATGTGGAATATTCTCCTTTCCCAATACTTGTAATTGAAGAATATACACGTAGATTCAAACGTAAAACAAAAGATCAAATTATAAAAGATCTAAAATTCCAAACTCATCTTGCTAAAAAGAAAATTCAAGAGTTAGGTAAGATAGCAACAAAGAATAAACTTGTTCATGAACTTACAAGTGAAAAATCTGAAGAAATTGTCAAACAAGCAAAGAAGAAAGGTTATGAGATTAGTGAATCAATTCTACAAAAAAGTGGAATGCTCAAATCTAAATTAAAAAAGAGTACACAATCAAAACAAAAAAATCTTGATTTACTAGAAAAACTTGGTGCATTAAAGAAGGCAGGAATAATTACAAACAAAGAATTCCAGGAAAAAAAGAAGAAAATTCTCTCAAAAATCTAATTTGTACATATCTGCGTCTCAATTTAACCCCAAAATGGTGGCTGAATCCACGTGGATTCTAAACTAAATCTTTTTAATTCCCAAACAAGTAGATGGGCCTCTATAAGGATTCAATCATGGTTTTAGGATTAACATTAATTTACTATATCGTTATGAACAAAACATGGCAAGTTATTCAGCACAAGTGAATACTATTCACAAAAAATTCAATAATGCAATGAAAAAGGAAAAACAAAACAGGCCTTGAACAAAGCATACAGCATACACAAAAAAGATCATGATAGATTAGTCAAAAAACATCTGGCCGAAGAATTGAGAGATATTAAAAAAGCCAAAGCAAAACTAATCTAGACAAAAAACTATATTTTTCTTATATTTTTTATNNCMAWRAWTGNAWGCNAMTSTNWMGTNGNMTTMAAYCATMAANNAKCGWTNYCANTGYRRTMTNWTATSTYKTTANTNYTANNTMAAAGRATNYTMKMWTYYYGANWYKRACNWWAWGNWARTAWWWTYYTNRTTMTNTTNCANAASTTTTYAGGCATAAAATAATCAACGTGTTACAAACCCTTGTTCAAAACTGATGGATGTTGATAGACTAATTCCTTGATTATCAAAACAAATGTCCACGTGAGCAAAATCAGAAGCTTTTTCTGTAGATAATCAAAATGAAATTATGGCTATAGTTGATTCTAAAAAAGACCCACGACTAAAAGATAAGGCAGATATCAAAATTAAATGCCCATTCTGTAAGAAAGAGACAAAATATTATCAGCTAAAACAAGTTCCTCGGGATAAAGACATTCAATGGCACATTGATCATGATGATGATTTACAAATGCCAACAGAATGGAACAAAAATCTCTACAAGGAATTTTTAAAAATTATTGGTCCTGATAAGCCTAATACAATTTGTTCTGATTTATGTTACATTGAAAAGCATGGTGATGACTGTAAAGTCTCAGGTAAAGAAATTATTTTGCTAAACTATACCATGATGAATCATGAAGAAAAAACAGCTGGAATGACTTTTCGTATAGTGATAATTTACGAAGAGAACTCATTCATAACGGATCAATAAAGAAAGAGGAAAAATTCTCCTATACTTTTGGTACGAATGCAAAGTTGTCTTTGATTTTCTCCACAGCTAGAGGGTATTTCATACCAATCCATGCTTTACAGTTGAGGACAAACTGAAAAGTATAATCCAATACCCTCTGATAACATATCGAAATAGAAAGAAACTCAAGAATTAAACTCTATTTTGAGAGGGTTTGTAACGAACTGATTTAACCGACAGTCTGATAAATACGAGTTAGTTCGTTTTTTGATATTACTTCTCTTTAGCTTTGTTCATCTATGAACCATAGAGTCGGCCTTAGATTCATGATTACACCATGATGCGGGTCGATTCTTAGGCATGACAAAATTATTGGGTTACAAAAGTATGTTGAAAAGTGCAGGATGTTGATAGACTAACCCCCATAATTTACTAAATTTCTAGTTAATTAGAAAATTTTTAAGTAAATAATTATTTTTTTGGTAAAATTATTGTAACAGTCGTTGGACGTGATTTTATTGAAACTGTCCCGCCGTGTTGCTCTATTATGCTTTTAACACACGATAACCCTAATCCTGTTCCTTCTTGTTTTGTAGTAAATAATGGCTCAAAAATTTTACACAAATCATCATCTGATATCCCTTTTCCTGAATCCTGTATGGTGATAATTACTGAATTATTGTTTTCCTCATTTTTTATAATTATTTTCCCTTCTTGGTCATCAATTACTTGTATTGAATTTAATAATATATTCTCAAATACAATTTTCATTTTTTCATAATCTAGTTTTAAAGTAATATTATTTTCTGGGGGTAAAATTCTGATGTTTGATTGCATGTTGATTAATGATAATGAATCTTCAATAATCATTTTTAATGATTCAGTTTTTAATTCTAACTGTAATTTTTGTACATAATTCAACACTCTATCAATTTGATGAGTCATTCTAAAGATTGATGATTCCATTAACTCTAATCGCTTTATTACCGCATCATCAATCATCTTTCCTTTTTTATGTTTTAAGATTTCAATTGTACCCATGATTACCACTAGTGGATTTCTTAAATCATGAGAAATACGTGATGAGAGTTCTCCAATTGCAGAATATCTCTCAGATTCTATCAACTGTTTAGTCTTTTCTTCTAATTTTCCTTCTAATTGATTCTTTTTTTTCAAAAGTTCCATTTCTACATTTGCAATTTTTGTTAAATTATTGTGGAGTTTTTCGTTTAACTCTTTTGATATTTTTTTCTCAGTATCTAATTGTGAATAAATTGAATCTACTCTTTTTTTCTCAGATTCACTTATTGCAGTAAATGATTCATTAAATATTTTTTTTGCAAATGTGTTTGATATTTTATTTTCTTCTAGTTTAGTTTCTTGTTTTTTGGATACTTCTGTCGAGTTTACTTCTGTTGAATTAACTTTTGTTGATTGTTCTGTAGTTTGTTTTATTTTAATTGGATTTTCATTTGATATTGTTCCAAAACTTTCTTGTTTCTTTTGAAAAAATACTGATCTTTGTGGTACATTTAGAGGATCCATATTTTTTTCATCAAAATTTTTCCTAATAATATATTTTCGCATATTATATTTTAGAAAAAAATTAATWTATGTTTTTAATTGTTTAATTTGTACAAACATCTCTGTTTTAAATTATAATTTGAAAAGTTGACTATTGTACCCTTTGAATAGTGCTGCAGGTAAGCTAGCACTACCAAAACGATACACGAAAAACGGTTATAGTATGATATTGCGTCAACTTTCATTAATTTATGAATAAAAATCGTATTTTATGATCTGTTTGTTCGTTTCAAACAAACTAGTGGTAATATTAAATTATTAATTTATTCAAAATATGATGAAATTTCCAAGACAATTGTGTGGTGATTGTTTTCGAATGNAATGTGTTGATGAATGTGTCTGTGAATGTCATGGAACAAAATATTTGACAGTCAAAGAATAGAGTACAGAGAAATTAAATTGATTGTCTAAAAAATTCTTACAGGTAAATAAATCAAATAATGTATTTTTGAATTTAATTATGCAAGAAAATRTATTGKCTCTTGATAAAATTAATGATCTTTTTAATCGATATGTAAYTGAAAGAACATTACCRGCATTTTCTAAATTTTTAGATGAAGAATCTACTCATAAAATTAATACATTTACTATTTCTGATTGGAGAGAGAGAAATTATAAAATGGTTCAATCTGATTCAGAGTTTACATCAATTTATTTAAATTCTAAAGGGGATCTTCGTTTTGGTTTATTATTTCTAATGGATTGGAAAAGTACTGTTGCTATTGTCCAGAAATTAATTAGTGCAAATAATTTTTCCCAAGAATTAAAAAAATCAGCATTACTTGAAACTGGAAATATTCTAACTGGTTCGTTTTTCAATGCAGTATCTGACAAAACTGATTTTACTTTAATGCCATCCATTCCACTTTATTCAGTAGAGCCGTTTTCCTTATTGGCTGAAATTTTAGAGATGAATTTTGCTGAAGCTGAAGAAGAAGCAATAATTAATGAAGTTGAATTAATTGGGAATGATACAGGTCTTTCAATTAAATTAATTATTGCATTAGATCATAATGATGCAAAAAAATTGAAATAATAAATTATATTTTTTAAGTTAGAATTTCAATATTTTAAAAAGATTATCTTGCRGGWCGYTTATACCCCTTCTGTATTTTAGAATTTTTTACAGAAGATTCTTGATGCATTTTACCTGGATTCTTATTTGATGATTTTTCCTGATTTTCATCTTTTAGAACTTTGAATACTTTTTCAATGTTAGGTTCAATTTTTTTAGTATATTTATCATAAATGATGTTTGTTGGGGATGAATTTGGATTTTTCTTACCTGTTTTTTTCTTTTTTGACTGTCCGGCAGATATTGATTTTTTTCGTGACCATTGGATATTTTTTGTATTCGTTGATGATGATTTTTTAATATTATATTCCCCTAGTGATTTACCCATATTTTATAATTTTTTTAGTTCAATAATACTTTATCAAATGTATATCTGGGATTTTAGTGACTAATTATTAATATTAACATATGGCACATAAACATTAATACTATCGTTTGCTAAAACAGTATCATAAGTGATATAATCTGTCTTTAAAATTTTTGAGTTGAACTTTAAGTAATCTGCTAAATGCTCTTTATTAAACAAAGGTTTTGGAACCAGAGTAGATAAATCATTAACATGGGTAATATTTACCGAATTGTATCTTTTTTGTAATTGTTTTTCAGATTGAAACAATTGCATCACATTTTCTAAAAGCTTTTGAGGTGAAGAAGAAGAAGCAAATGTAGTATGATTTATGCCACTTACTTCATTTGTATTTTGGTTAATGACACAAAAAGAAAATCCATCCAAACTGAGTTGGATGGATAAATGACTATCATTATGATAGCTATGTTCTATATGCTTTTTAGTTTTCTGAATCTTCTTTGTTACCATCATAAAATGGAGGCCAGTTACCATTTGAGTTTACATCTTTAAGAGAACCTACAGAGATATATTCACCAGGTACGTTAATACCTCCCAGAGTTTCTTTTTCTTGACGAATTAAATCTTTATCCATACCTTCTAATACAACACCTTTATTAACTTTAGCTTCAAAAACAGACGTTTTAACACCTTGCATTTTTTCAAGTACACTAATTTTTAATTCAAATTTAGCGTTGGTACCAGGAACTTTCATCATATTTTTATAATCTCTGCCTTCAAAAGATTTAGCTACAGGTTCAAAACCAACCGTATCTACAGTTCTTTTTTCAACATCAATTGTAATTCTTCCTCTTTGTTCAGTTACAACGATATTTTTAATCTCAGTAATAGCGAACTTTGCAGTATCAATAAAGCTTATTAATTCTTGTTCGTTGGCTGTAAACCTTCTATTAACCTCAGCATAAGCTATTTCAGCATCACGAATAATTTTTAAGTTATCAATTACTTTGGCATAACGCTCTCTTTTCATTTTGTTAAAATGAATTGGCTTCATAATGCTTTGGTATATTTGATAACTAAAAAATATAATAAAAGCCCACAATAATAATGAAACTATTGGTTTCAATTTACTAGGTAACTTATTTACAATAAAGTAAGCCAATCCAGCAACAGCCAAAATAGCTACAATAATTATTATAATCGAAATCATTTTATAAAATTTAAATTAGGTTGTTCGCAAATCTACAAAATTTTTTGAATCACAAAAGTAATTATTTTATATTATATATTAAAAATTTTGAAACAGATTGATATTTAACGCTTAAAATAGAACTATTTTTGGTTTATAATGCTTTTTAGGAAACATATTCAGGGTTATTTACAAAACTTAAAAAGTGACACTTTTATAAGTATAACCTTATATTCTATTGAAAAGAATTTCTGGAGGCCCGTCTTTCTGGCTGGCAAGGCTCTGCCTTCGGGGTAGTTGATTTCAATAAATTCATTATTATTACATAATAGTGTGTAATTCGGTGTGTAATATTTTCATCAAATATTTGTAGCTATAAATGCTGTTAGATGTGAATGTAGTCTTTACAAATAAAAGTTAAGTCCTAATTAGAACTTAACTGAATTGGTATAAATTTGTAACCAAAAATAGTTTATATTTATAGTAATAAACTTAAGGTAAATACTTTTTGTTATTAAAATAAAAAATTTATGAGAAATTTATTTTTTTTACTATGGATATGTTTGATTGCACAACAAATGATAGCACAGGATAAAATTGAAAAAATTAACGATACAATTGTTATTCATGGTGAAGATGATTGGCAAAAAGTTCAGATTGTGAATTTAGATTTTGATGTTTCTGATTTAGAAAAGGGAGAAGAGATAAAGGCCTTTGAATATGGAGGAATCAATAAAACCATCGAATCTAAAATCTTACAAAAAATAAAAAGAATTGCTGCTTCAAAAGGATACCATACCGTTGTATTATCATCAAAAAATATTACACGCCGAACTGTTTATAGTGATAAAAATGGAAGAAGATTTAAATCAAGCATTACAGGAGTTGGTTATACTTATTAAGTGTGGAATTTATTA
>NVWC01000031.1 GCA_002317795.1 Nitrososphaerota archaeon | reverse complement strand
AAGAGGGTAAATGTCAGTATTGTAACCAGAAATTGCCATGTAACCACCAAATACAATTATCGCAAGAATTCCAACCATTGCAAGTTTGTAAATATTATTTGCAGTTTTCTCTTTTTTTGTGAGAGGTACATCATTTTTGGATTTATTTCTTCTAAATCGTGTATGAGATATACTCAGGTATGCGATAAAGAAAAAGCCAATAGTTTGTAATGCAATGATTGGTACAAAAATTGGATTATTTGAAAATATGGCAATAAAGATTCCCATAATACCATATACACCAAAAAAGATCTCAAGAAGTGTAGTTTGTGTAAATGGTAAATTGTAGGCCTTGTCTTTCCAATCATCATCTTTTGAAATTAGACCATATTTTGGAGTCCGAAGAAATTCATTTTTCTTTCCAAGAACTGCATCAAAGACTGCAACAGTATTATTTACAGACATTCCAGCATTGTAAATTAACAATGCAGGCATTATCTTCATTTTTGATTTCCAAGATTTACCATACATACTTTGCATAATCAGTATGTATGCACCAGGTCCCATTGCAAGATATGTTGCAAGAGTAATTACGGGAAGGAAGCTTACTACGTAAAGATTAACTTGTCCTGCTAACAAAATTGGTAATGTCAAAAATTGAATCAGTATCAAAGGAAAAACAATRTGACGAGTTAATTGAATGAATGCCTGAATTTTTGCYTCAATTGCAACTTTACGTTTTACAACAATATCAAAAAGTAATTTTGTTGCACATTGAATAGAACCTTTTGCCCAACGATATTGTTGTCTTTTAGCACCATTCATCTGAGCAGGTAGTTCTGCATCAACTACAATATCAGGTAARAAAAYGCATTTCCATCCTTTCATTTGTGCCCTATAACTCAAATCAAGATCTTCAACTAGTGTTGCAGTATGCCAGCCTCCAGCATCTTCAATACAATCTCGTCTCCAAATTCCAGCAGTRCCATTAAAATTCATAAAAAGATGAGAATTACTCTTGGCTTTTTGTTCAATTAGAAAATGGAAATCAAGACTTAGTGCTTGAACTTGAGTAATGGTGGAATAGTTTTCATTTACATGTCCCCAACGACATTGAATTAAGCCWATGTTTGATTTTACAAAATGTGGAATTGCTTGTTTGAGAAACGATGTAGGTGGAATAAAGTCAGCATCAAAGATTGCAACATATTCAGAAGTGGTGATTTCCATTGCATATTTGAGAGCGCCTGCCTTGTACCCTTTTCTTGTTCCCCTACGAATATGTTCAATTGCAAACCCCTGTTTTTTATAATCATTAACTACATTTTCAAGTAATTGTACGGTGTCATCATCAGAGTCATCTAATACCATAATGTTTAGTTGCTCTTTWGGATAATCCAAATTACAAACTGCATCAACTAGTCTCTTTGCAACATATTTTTCATTATAAATTGGAAGTTGTATTGTAACTGABGGGGTTCCTAAATCAACAGTAGGTAAAATATTTTTTCTTCTTCTAGAAAGAAATGCCAAATAGTAAAAATTTACAGTGTAWGCAGAAATAATTATAGCTGATAAAATAAACAGATCAAAAATTAACTGAGTAAATGGATTTGCTGACATGACYCGTGTTTCAAAATCACCAATTRCTATTTATACATGTAAGAGATTTGAATTATTTCATTTCATAGATTTTGATTGCTTGTGGTGGACAAACTCCTTCACATGCAAGACAGAAAATACAATCAGGTTCTTTTGACATTAATGGTTTCTTTTCAGATGCAGGATTTCCAGGAGTATCAAACCACTCRTATACACCAACAGGGCATGCTTCAAGACAACCACCATCAGCAATACAAATATCATAATCCACTGAAACAAATTCTCCCCAAACACCCATTATTCCATTTGAAGTGCCTTTTCGGCCCCAAGTTTTGATAGTATGTTCTGGKGCATCATATGAAGTAGATTTTTTCATTTTTGATTTGTATTCAACATCAATTGGTCCAGGTTTTGCACCATCAGGAATTTCAAATTCACCATCATCNTNTNCTTCTGCATCATCATCAGTTGCCTCAATTGCTTTGGGTTTTGCTCCAAGAACAATTTTAGCTAAAGGAGTAAGTTCTTCTAGTTTTTGCATAGCTGCAACTTCTGAAATTTTTTCAGATTTTACTAAATGTGAAATCATCTTATCTGCCAATATAGTATTACGCAAAATTGTATCAATAACCATTTTTGCAAAATGGTCTGCTTTCTTTCTATAATCTACAACCCAATTTGGATCACCGAATTTTTCAATTGGAAAAACTTGATAAATAATATCTACTACTTCACCTGAAACAATTTCTACTGTAACTGATAATTCTACTTCTTCRTATCCTTTAGCATCCGGATCTTTCATGTTTTGTTCCATCCAACGATATGTTGCGTAAATTCTATCAGCATACATGTCCATCTCAAATGTTTTTTTGAGACCGTCATGGACGGATTGTAATTCCTTTAATTCTTCAAGTTTAATTGGTAATCTGTATAATCCAAGTTTGTATCCATGTAATGGATAAACACCACGTTTTGCAGTTTTATCCTCCATTGACCAAACTCGATCTTTTAGAAGTAAGGACATCTGKTTTTTTTAGTTCAAATTAAGTTAAAAAYGTTTGTCAGTCACCATCATCAGGACATGTGAGTTCACGCAGTTTAGTGTATTTTTCCTCCAAAGTCTCTGCATGTATTATCACTTGAGATAATTCAAAGGAGTCTTTTGAAAAATACCAACGAATAACAACCCAATGTCCAATGCCATCCATATCATGGATCATTCCCTTATCTGCTTGAACATTTAGTGTTTCATCAAGGGATGTCTCTTTAATTTCAAGACCTCGTTTTGTGTTGTCTTCTAAAATTAAATCAGTCTTGCCATCTTTGATAAAATAAAATGAGCCTTTCTGTAGAAYKGGTAAATCTAAAAGCAATTTATTTTTCCACAGGATTGCCTATCATGTTTCCCCATTCAGTCCAGGAACCATCATAGTTTCGAACCCTAGGATATCCCAGTAAATATTTTAGGACAAACCAGCTATGTGAAGATCTTTCACCAATTCTACAATAACAGATTACATCTTTATCAGGAGTAACACCTTTTGGTTCATAATTTTGTTTTAATTCATCAACTGCTTTGAAAGTACCATCAGCATCATTAACTGCAGTAGCCCATGGAATATTATTTGCATCGGGAATATGTCCACCTCTTTGTGCATGCTCCATTGGGTACTCAGGTGGTGCTGTAATCTGACCAGTAAATTCTGCAGGAGATCTTACATCAACTAATACAGAATCTTCTTTTCCTAATGAACGACTTACATCAAACAAGTAAGCTCTTAATCCCTCATCAGGTGGTTGTGCAATATAATTTACAGATGAAAATTGTGGTTCATCAGTGGTGTAATCTTTACTTTCTAATTCCCATTTTTTTCTACCACCATTCATTATCTTTAGATTCTCATGTCCATAGATTTTAAAAACCCAAAAAACAAATGCTGCAAACCAATTGTTAAAGTCACCATAAAGAATAACTTCAGTATCTGCAGTAATTCCATTTTTAATCATTAATGCTTCAAATTCTTTTTTTGAAATAATATCTCGAGTTACTGGATCATTGATATCACGTTTCCACCAAATCAAACTAGCACCTTTAATGTGACCTTTTTGATATCCATTAACTGGATCATAATCAACTTCTACTAATTTCCTATTTTCGTTCGGAGGATTTTGTGATATCCATTCAGTGTCTACTAAAACTTCAGGATGTGCGTAACTCATTATTTGTACAAAYTTTCTKGCATACTTAATTGTTTTTCCTAGTATCATTAAAAATATCATTTTTATGTAAAAAGAATTCAGAAGAGCTGCTTGAAACTACAAAAAGTTGCAGTGGTAAGTAAAGTAGGATCTAAAGAATCAGAAAAAGCTGTAAAAGATGTTGCAAAAAAACTATTAGCAAAAAAATCWACAGTRTACACAATTACATCAAGTGATATAGAGGGTACAAAAAAAATTGAAACCCTAGAAGAATTAAAAAAAATTAAMCTGGATCTTGTAATTTCACTAGGTGGGGATGGAACAACACTTCGAGTTTTTAGGAATTTAGATAACGAAGTACCAATTTTGACGATAAATGTAGGCGGGAATAGAGGAATTTTATCTGAAATTACAATTGATGGAATTGACAATGCAATTGAACAAATTTTAAAAGGTAAATTTTTCTTAGATAAAAGAATCAGAGTGGTTGCATCTTGTGGAGGAAAAGAATTTCCACCAGCACTAAATGAAATTTATATCAGTAGAACAAATTTGACTAGAACTTCTGAGATCAATATTAAATTCCAAAACGATACAGTAAAACAAAAAATGGATGGAGTAATTGTTGCAACACCTAGCGGTTCAACTGGACATTCATTTTCATTAGGTGGTCCAATTTTACATGAGAGTTTAGATGTTCTAATTATTACTCCAGTAGCCCCAGTGTACAGATTAGAATCAATTGTAGTTCCAGATGAAAAAATTGAAATCACAAGTTCGCATGATTGCAATATCGTAATGGATGCACAAGTTGTAAAATCTGCAGGGTACGGAGAACCAATTATTATTAAAAAATACAAAAAACCAGCAGTCTTTATTAGATTAAAAAAACGAGGACTGCGACAATTGAGTAAACTTGGATTTTAAAATTTTAGATGCTAGTGCATTTTATGCAGGAGTACCATTTAGATCATCTGATATCTGGTACACCACATCACTAGTATTTGATGAAATAAAACACATAAAGAAAAATCACGACGCATTGGGAATACTACTTGAAACTCACAGATTAAAAATTCGTGAACCAGACAAAAAAGCAATTAATGAAGCTACACAAGCAGCAAAAAAGACAGGAGATTACCCACAACTATCAAAACAAGACATCTCAATTCTTGCATTGTGCATTGAAAATGAAGGGGAGATAGTTACAGATGATTTTGCAATATCAAATGTTGCAAAAAATTTAGGACTAACCATAACACCAATTATGACTAGTGGAATCAAAGATRTAGGAAGGTGGATTCATTATTGTCCTGGTTGTAAAACTAGTCATCCYAATGGTGTTGAATGTCCAATTTGTGSAACTCCACTAAAAAGAAAATTAATCAAAGATTGATGAAATTATTCCCATTAATCATGTAATGTTTTTTGATTTGTTTTTTTGAGAAGTTTGTTTTTAGTCTCTAGTACTTTTTTTATTTTCTTTGCTCTGGCTTCACCCAAACCTTCAACCTTTGATAGCTCTGATGTTGTTGCAGTAAAAACTCTCAGAGGTGTTCCAAATTTTTCAAGCATTCGTACTGCAAATTTYTCTCCAACACCAGGTAAGCTRCACAATGTTGTRAGTTGTTGTTTTTCTAAATCAGATGATTTTTTTATTTTTTTTAGAAATGGTCCTTTAGGAATATCTTTTCTAGAGCACATTGAGACTAGTAATTTTGCAGTATGTGCTGCACTAGGTGTAGGAATTACTGGAATTTTAAAATCAATTACAACAGTTGAGAGAGCACCATAAAAAATTAGAGGGTTGTCAGTAATTTCTTCAATCTCATCTACATTTCCCTCCATTAGAATAATTGGATGCTCAAAATTTTCCTTAAGTCTTGAGCATTGATCAAATAGTCTTCCATCAAAAACTGAAGCCAACAAATCACGAATACTTTTTCGCTCAATGACTGTTTCAGGAGCTACAATATAATCTCCAATGGGTAAAGTTTTCATCTCAACATTGAGTCCAACAGATTTTAAAAGATTAGGGATTCCACTTTTTTGYTCTCTATCATCTACAATTATTCTGAGATTTTCTAATTTCACAATTGTTCATGTAAAGAATTGTTAATATCTTGTATGAAATTTAGAGTAGAGATTATTTTCTAGGATTATCTTCTGCAGGAGGTGCTGCTCCAGGAGGTGCATTGCCACCTTTCATCATTTCAGTAATTTTTGCTTCTTGTTCTTTGAGTGATTCTTTAACACGTATTTCTTGTTTACCTAAAACAGTTGAGCGGGTTTTTGCTAATTCGATTTTCTCTTCCAACTCATCAATTGATTCTTTTTTTGTTGATTTTATCAAAACAGTGCCTGCTTGTTTAAACACAGCATCATTATCACCAATTTTCTTTAATTCATCAAGGGCTTTTGTTGTTTCAGCCTTTTCAATCTCTAAATGCTGTTTTTGAGTCATAATTGATTGAAGGTTCTGTTGTGATTGTTGTAGTTTCATTATTTGTTCTTGAAGCCATGGTGGCATTTGTGGTGATGACATTGTTTCTCAAAAATTGTTTTTCATTATATCTTTACCGATATATTCAAAAATTGTGTTAAATCACACTCAAAATCAAGGGAGGATATAGAATATTATGAGTTTAAGAGCGATTTCTGTAATTTTAAAAATTCATTCTAGATTCATAGAACATACTTTAAGTTTATAGCATCAATTTCAAAAAAAATCAACATGGGTAAACGAATTACAATAATACTTGATAATGATCTTGATAAAAAACTCAGATTGCTACAAGCAAAATACATTTCATCAAAAAAGGTTTCATGTAGTTATTCCAAAATAGTAAATGACACATTACGTAAAGGCGTTAAATGATATTTTTAGTCAAATATTTTTTTATAATTAACGATTAGTTGAAAATCATTACATGTAATAATTAATTATCCTAATTTCTCATATGGTGATGGTATGAAAATGATAAAATGTATGTATGAAATTAATAAAACCTAAAAATATTGAAATACATGTTATGAGTAATCATTTTAGTGAAATAGAAATGCAAACAATCTCTAAAAAAAATTCATCTCAAAATCATCCATTCAAAAACATGTCAAAAGTATATCAAACAAAGGAACAAGTATACAAATAATTAATTATTCACCAAAAATTGAATTTTTTAATCATTATTCTTCTAAAAAGAAACTCATCAAATACAAGAGTCAGTAAAACTTGTTCGCAATACTTGTAAAAAAGAAATGAACTCAGAAATATGCCGAATTTTAATTACACGAAATAAAGATAATTGTCCACAATTTTTTCATTTCACTTTTTTTCACCATGTTGGAATTTTAAGAATTTTTGTCAAAAATATCCTAATCTAATTTTAGATAGAACCGTGTTTAGTATTTCAAAAAATGTGTCAATATTTGAAAATGGTATTAAAGATTTACAGAATAATTTGTCTTTTTGGGATTGATTTGATATGGATAATTGTGCCTAGATTAAATTAAGATTCACACAATTTCATTAAAATATGGTTCTTAAGGAAATTCAAAGACTTTTGATGCTATGAGAATTTCAGTGATAACTATTAGCGGAATTCCAAAAACTAGTACAGTACGGACGACCTAATTTTTTTTCTGGTTGCAGTTTTTTGATTTGATTCAACTAGATTTCTAATGATTCATTAAAAATTATTAGAAGTTTGTTGTGTTGATTAGAACACACAGAGTATAAAATTGGAAAAAACTTACCAGATGGTTTTATTTCTAGATTATTGCTGTACTGACTCTATTGTATCATGACTTGCTTGAATAAGTCGAAGTGTGGAATTTAGATTTGCCCTCAAATGTGCCAAATGATTTGATTCAACAGAAATGGTAAGTTTCTCATTAAATTTTATTTCAGTCTTTACAGGATTTTCGGGATAAAACTTGTTGTCAGTATTTACAGAATCAAAAATTGCTTTAGTCTTATCTTGTGCATCAACTGTAATGTCTGCACTAAAGTTTAATGTCATATGCAGTTCCAGCCACTTTATAGCTGCATTTTTTGCAAGACCAAATTCCAACAGCGTCGCGTCCAAATGATTTTGAACCACATTCAGGACATGCTCTTTTTTCTTTTAGTTGAAAATGAATTTTTGTATATTGTTTTCTTAGTTTAATTCCATATCGAGCACCTAATCCCTTTAGTGCTTTTTTTGCTTTTGCCATTTTACTGAACTCCTTCTTGTGCTGCTTTTAATTTTTCTCTAATTTGTTTACCGACTCTAATTGAAGTTTCACCACATTGAACCATTTCATCCAAAGTAAATCCATCAGACCCACCTTTTTGTAAAGCACAAATATTTCCATCAGAATCTGTAGTAATTGTAACTCTAGCACTCATACTAGCCCATTCATCACCATTAGGATCAACTACAATGTGATTTCCAATTTTTGCCATTGTTACAGATACTGGAATTGTAGATACGGGTAATGGAGTTAGATCACCTTCTACAAGTGCAGGTTTTTCATCTACCCAATTCCATGTCGGGGTTTTGGATGTAAGTAATGCAACAGTTGCAGCATAAGAGCATGCATCAAAGAGATTTCCATCATAATCAACTACTACATTATCTGCAAATACACCAATTACTGATTTGTCTTTTTTAATTACTAATTCAGATACATCTATCATGTGACTCTCTCTGATTCCTCTATCAACAACTCTTGCCAATTCAATAACATGTGGTTGTGGAGGTCCTGTCTCTACAGTAGGATGAGATAATGGTAATAGTTCAGCAGTACAAATGAAAAGACCTCTATCTCCAGTATCAGGGAATGGTCTATCTGGTTGAATTTTAACTCCACAGATTACTTCGGTATCACCGAGTCTAACTCTTGCAGAACCATTAGCTTTTGGAATTGCATTTGCTTCAATGACTAATTCTCGTACCTCATCAAATGCTCGGCCATCAATTCTTTTTCCTTGTTCTAATAATTCAAGAATTTGGGTTCTCTTTAGTTCATCTAAAACAGTTTTTGATGCCAATTAATTAATCTCCTTTCTTTCCAAAATATTTGTCATTAAGTGCTTGCTTTTGAATTTCATAAACTAGTTTGCATCCCTCGACTCCAACTGTAACACATTTCTTGTATTCTTCTGAAGTCAAAACACCATCTAATTGTAGTAAGGTAATTTTTTTAAGATTTGGCATGTAACCTACGGGCATATCTGCTTGACCTGCTTGGTCTTCTTCATTGTTAACATCAAGAATTATTGTATCTGCAACTTTGCCTGAAGCAATTGCTGCAACCATATCGCGCATTGGAATTCCAGCATCAGCTAGTGCAACTGATGCTGCAGAAAGAGCAGCACAGCGAGTACCGCCATCTGCTTGTAATACTTCAATAAATACATCAACTGCAGTTCTTGGAAATTTCTCCAACATTACTGCAGGTTCTAAAGCTTCTTTGATTACTTTAGATATTTCAATTTCTCTTCTTGATGGTGCAGGATTTTTTCGCTCACCAACTGAGAATGGTTCCATATGATATCTAACTCGTAAAATTCCAGTATCAGTATTTGACATGTGTTTTGGATGAACATCACGTGGACCAAAAACTCCAACTAGAATTTTGTTATCGCCAAATTCAATGTATGCAGAACCATCAGCATTTTTTAGTCCACCGGCTCTAATCATGATTCTTCGTGGTTCGTCAATTTTACGACCATCACAACGAATACCATTCTCGTCCAATAGGACCATTGTTGCGTCTCTTCCGCCCATTATGATTCACTCTTTTTATCTAACATTTCTTTCACTTGATCAGTCAAATTAGCAACATGTGCTTTTTCATTAACCATTTCAATGGCTATTTTTGCCTTTAATAATCCCTCGGGAGTATCACAGGAAACTACAACCCACCCATTTTGTCCAATTGTTACTGCAGCATTAGTTGCCTGCTCTATCATCTGAATCATACTACCTCTTTTTCCAATTAGTCGTGGAACTTTACTTGGAGAWATTGCAATTAGTATTCCTGAATCAATTTTACCCAAATCTCTATCAGAAATTGTAACTAGTGGATCTCTTGTTCTATCAAAATTAGCAATTCTTGCAGCAACTAGGTCCCCTGTCTTTAATTTGGATGCTAATTCATCTGCATGTGCTGAGAAATCTCGTCCAAACACATCTTGTGCAGGCAAAAAYCCCACATAGCAGGAATTAATGTCTAATTCCCAAGATAGTGATGTATGAGAATTGACTTTGGCAATCACCAAGTCATCAATTTTTGGAATATATTTTCCAGTTAATGGTATTACTTTAACAGAATCATCATAAATTTCAGAAATTCCAACAGCTGTTGCAATAATTTTTTCGCCTACAAGCATTACATTTTGTTCAGGTCGAAATGGTCCAGTTGTAATTACATCGCCAGGAATAACGTATTTTCTCTTATCTACCATTACTTCATAACCTCAACTGAAGCAGAGCCCTTGGTTATTGAACCTAATCTGTCGATCACGTTTGGTCTTGCTGCAGCGGGTATTTCAAGTATTGCTTTTAGAGAACCATTATTTTGCCATTCCTCTTTTTTTAGAGTTCCTACTGATTTTAAAACCGCGTAGGATTGAGATGCATATTGTGCAGGAATTATTATTTCCAATTCCATGTTCTCGGATTTTAGTGCAATAATTGAACGAAGTTTTTCAACAATGTCTTTTACTTGTTCATCCACACTTTTTTGTGGATCAACTGAAACTCGGCCATCCTTCATTGCTAGCTCAACTCGTATAGGAGGATGAGGTAAGTGAGTTCTTGGATCAACGTAGGTCTTTACAATAAACTCTACAATTTGTTTTTTCTTATCATCAATCATTTTTCGTCTTTGGTCAGTTGTTAAATTGAGATCACCTTTTTGCATGATAATTATTGCAATCTCAGTTTGGTCTTCAGTCTTGAAGGCCTTTAGTAATTTTTCAGCAGATGGTTTAGTGCCCTTTCCAGAATCTGTGTAAATCTCGTCTGAGACTAGAATTGCTGAGATGTCTTTTTTCTTTCCCAGCTTGTATTCTAGGGCTTGATCAGGCTTTACCAAAATTTCAAATTTTTCTCCTTCAAAAGAAAATTTTGCTATTGTAACATCAACCATATCTAACATTTATGGGATAATTTGGTATTTATCTATACGTTTCACATTTCTATGATGACTGTATCTATGTCTTTAAGTAACTACAGAGCCAAATCTGAGAACATGCAGCTTCAGATTAATGATATCATAGAGTATTACTTGGAAAAAAATTTCGCATCTCACACAGTTTTGCAACAAAAAGTGTTTATCGAGCTGCACTCAAAAAATTTACAGAATTTACAAGAATTAGGTATAATTTTTCTTTACAGGAACTATTGAATCAAATTTTTAAAAATAACTCAGATCCATTAGAAATATTAGATGAATACTATACTTTTCTTTCAAACTATCAAACAAAGACAAAAAGAAGAGGATACGGTAGTGAGGCCATTAACCAATACATCAGAGTTGCAAAAGACTTTCTAAATCATCAAGGATGTAAAATTTACAATTGAACATAGTATGATACTAAAATGGATTAGATACTCTTAAACCTCATAATCACATAGTATCATACTGTTGATGTAAAGTATGAAGATAGGACAAAAGATAGCATTTGTATTCTTAATTATGCCACCTTTAGAGAATAATTCTATTCAATTAGGGATATGACCTAAATCTACTTCAGATGGTGGAATAAGTGAGGATTGGAACAAAACTACTTGTAGGCGTTCTAATCTCTTCTCTACTGGTTACACTAGTAGGTATTGTGGGATATTCCCAAGTTGTACAAATAGAAAACGATCTTGAAAATATCGTACATCTGGAAACACCTGCCTTGACTACACTATCTGAGATAAAAGCAATCATACTGGAAGCCGTTGAGGAAGGATTTGCATACCAACTATTAGATGATCCAATCGAAAAAGAAGAGTTTTTTGAAAAGATGTTACAATTTGATCAAAAGGCAGTTATGTTTAAAGAAATAGCTAGAATCGGCACTGTGGGACAAGAAGATGAAACAGTTCTGTTTGAGAATATTATTTCATATAAAGTAGAACTTGTTAATGCTGCACAAATAATGTTTGAGAGTTATGAAAGAGACGGCACTGTAAATATTGATGATATTAAAAAATTTGAAGAAGAAGTAGATAATATAATTCCGTTAATTGATGAATTTTTGATATTAGAACTAGAAAAAGTTGAAACAGAACATCAATCTGCACTAAATTCATTACAGTTTGCCACGTTTGTAATTCCTGCAATTGTTATCCTATCTACAATATCTGCCATTATTCTGGGGGTATTTATTTCCCGCTCCATAACCAATCCAATAAAAAAACTAGATGATGCTGCCAAAAAGATTACAGCAGGTAACTTGGAAGTGAGGGCAAATATCACAAAGGGTGGAGAGATAGAGTCCCTCGGTAATTCCTTTGATACAATGGTGACATCCCTCAAAGAAGCAAAGTCAACAATTGAAACATCTGAGAAAAAGTATCGCGGACTATACGAGACATCTCCCGAATCAATCCACCTAACTGATAAAAATGGAGTGATAACTGACTGCAATAATGCCTTTGCAACTATGGTTGGACTTTCAGAAAAGGAACTAGTAGGCCAACCAATCTTTAATTTTATACCAGAAAGTGAAAAGGTAAAGGTTCATGAAATTTTTGATCAATTTATCAACAAAGGATACATCTCAAACGCAGAAGTTTTTGTTGAGGCAAACGATGGTAGAACAGTTCCAGTACTGGTCAGCGGTTCGGTCTTGCATGATGCAGACAACAACGTGATTGGAACGCAGATAATTGTAAAGGACATGTCTGAAATAGAAAACAGAAAAAGGCTTGAGGAAAGCCACAAAAAAAGACTCGAGGAAAGCCACAGGATCATCAAGAACCAGCTCGAAGATCTAAAGCAAATGGACATTCAAAAAGAAGAGTTTGCAACAATAGCATCTCATGAATTAAGAACACCGCTTACTCCAATCACAGGATACATAGAGATACTTCTCAACCCCGAGATGTCCAATGTACGGGGCGAAGACACCAAAATACTGGAAAAAATATACCGCAATACAAAAAAGCTTGAAATTTTGATCAATCGAATCTTTTTGGCACAAAAGCTTGACAAGGGAGWAGTGAAGGTAYACAACACAGAGTTTTCACTAAAGGAACTAACAGGGAATGTTCACAAGGCATATTCTTCCTTGATGAAAAAGAAAAACATCACGTTTGTAAATACAACAAAAGATGACATTATAATAAATTCAGACAGTGACCGAATACAAGACATCTTTTCTAATCTGATCCAAAACACACTTGACTTTGTACCAGAGTATGGCAGAATTGAGATTGGTGCCAAGATACAAAACAGCGACATACTATACTGGGTAAAAGACAACGGGTTTGGAATCCCTAAAGAAAAACAAGACAAATTATTCCACAAGTTCTATCAGGTAGATTCCTCCTTAAGACGAAAGCACGAAGGGATAGGACTAGGTCTTACCATATGCAAGGGACTAGTTGAGACTATGGGTGGAAAGATATGGGTTGATTCAGATGAAGATAAAGGTGCTACATTTTACTTTACCATACCCAAATCTGAGAGGTTGAAAAAGGAGATGAATGAATGAAGATTCTAGTTATTGATGACTCTGATGATAAGAAGTAGTTCTTGCCCGAACAAGAATAGCGTTAATTCGCGAATACTTCAAATCGTCAATATGAGCATCAGTTAGCTCTAGGGGCACCTCATGTTTACTTATTATTCCTTAAGAGGATTTTAATACAGCTAGACATGGGGT
>NVWC01000030.1 GCA_002317795.1 Nitrososphaerota archaeon | reverse complement strand
CTGCGTTATAGTTTGCAGTGACTTGTTTTACAACCTCCTCTACAGTTGGAGTAATTACTCTATTTTCATAATCTAATCCTACTGTTTGGTATAATGAGTGAACAGATTTTGGCATTGGATGATAGTTTACTGTAATTTCAGTTGATACTGTCTGAAGGTCCTTTGATGCAGCTGATGTAGCCTTTACAAATTTCAATGTTCTAATTTCCATTTGAACTACAGAGTCTGCAAATGGAGTTACAAAGTGCAGTCCTTCTGATAATGGTTCAACAGTTAAATCAACTGCATTCCAATGTAACAAAACACCTCGATTTCCTGCATCTACAATTTGAACAGCAGAGGCTGCAATTACACCAATTAATATTAAAACAATAATTCCAACTACAACTGCTTTTGCAGCACCCATATTTGCAGGATTATTTTGATATTTTGACAATTTTTAATTAAAAAAAGTACTAAAATAATTATATTTCAAGGTTACGATTATTTCTGAAAAGAATATTTTATTTAAAATTTATTTAAAATTTAAGTATTTTATTTAAAATTTATTTAAATATGGTTTCTTTGATTTGTATTMAATCAATGAAATGAKGATTTATTTATTTAGAACAATATTATTTTAKWGATAATATGKCACAACAACTTGAAAATAAAGAAAAATGTCCTAGATGTGGAAAACATAATCTAGTTACTGATGGAGAATTAGGAGAAGTAATTTGTGGAAAATGTGGGTTTGTAATTGATGAAAAAATTTCAGATAATGGTTCTGAAAGAACATTCTCAGATAGTACAGTGAATAAATCCCGTGCGGGTGATAAAACATCACTAACAAGATATGATCAAGGTCTTAGTACCACAATTAACCCAATTAACAAAGATGCATCTGGAAAACCATTATCATCATCCATGAAATCATCACTAAGTCAACTTAGAAAATTAAACAATAGAAGCAATACTCATAATTCAATTGATAAAAATCTCAAGCAAGCACTAGACGAACTTCTCAAAATGAAAGAAAAACTATCCTTATCTGATGCGATATCTGAAAAAGCAGCTTATATTTACAGAAAAGTACTAAAGCGAAAATTAGTGAGAGGTCATTCTATTACTGCAATGATTGCATCCTCATTGTACGCTGCATGTCGTGTTACAGAAACTCCAAGAACATTAAAAGAAATTTCAAGTACAATCAACATTACAAAAAAAGAATTATCCAGATGTTATAGATTGATAGTAAAAGAATTAGACTTGAGAATACCCATAATTAACTCAGTTTCATGTATTGCAAAAATTGCAAGTAATACCAACTTATCTGAAAAAACAAAACGCTATGCAATGAATATTCTAAAACAAGCAGAAAAAGAGCAAATCCTTTCAGGGAAAGACCCTATGGGTTTGGCAGCTTCTGCATTATATTTGGCTAGCATTGTAACTGGGGGGAGTATCACACAAAGAACTATGGCAGATGCTTCAGGAATAACAGAAGTTACAATTAGAAAT
This sequence comes from Nitrososphaerota archaeon, assembly GCA_002317795.1. Taxonomy (GTDB): domain Archaea; phylum Thermoproteota; class Nitrososphaeria; order Nitrososphaerales; family Nitrosopumilaceae; genus Nitrosopumilus. The sequence continues at coordinate 13,430 of NVWC01000030.1, read as the reverse complement.
AGGTGTAACAATCTCAAAAAATTCATTGATTAATGATTATCACACATAATAATCAAAGATGAATCATATTCACCCAAGAAAGAGACAATTTCATTGAGTTATGAGATTGAGTGTGTGTGTGAAAAATGTAATTGTAATAAAATAACTCATTAGTTACTGCAATCTGTGATTCTTGCTTGAAAAATAAGCATGCAGATGAATCAATTTAATGTGAACCCATTATGGACAAGAACAAAATTTGGAAGATAGAAGAAATGGAATCAACCACACATGATAATAAAATTAACAAGGATGAAAGTGATGACGATGAATCTAAAGAAAATTAAATAAAATGGTACAATATTAAAAAACAGTCAAATGCCAAAAAACGATATAAGTTGGTCTGAATAAGAACAATTTTTTGATTAAAGTATATGTTTACCTAATTCATAGGGATGTAATGAGACTCATCAAAGAATGTCTTCATTGTGGCAGAGAATTTCAAGATATATCAAGTAATTTTTGTTCATCAAAATGTGTTGATGAAGTATCTGAACAATAGTAAAGGTGCAAAATAATCCTACTGAATTTATCATTACAACATGTAAAAAAATAATTATAAAAGTCAAACTCTGAAAAAACTAATGTGTTTTTTCAACCCTAACAAGTGGTTTTAAGATTCAGGATTTTTTGGAATTTTTAGTGTAAATGTAGTTGGTTTATTTTTTACAGAAATATTCCCCCTATGCATATCAATAATTTGCTTGCATGATGCTAATCCTAACCCAGTTCCCATTTTTTTAGTCGTAAATAGTGGTTCAAAAATTTTCTCTATATTTTCATCAGGGATTCCAGGACCAGAATCAGAAATAGTTATGGTTACGTAGGTAGTTGATTCAGAAAGTCCTAACTTTATAGAACCTTTTGTGCCTACAGAATGAATTGCGTTTTGTAAAATATTAGTTAAAATGACTCTGATTTTTGTCTGATCCCATTTTACTCTACAAGATTTATTTGAAATTGATACATTCACATCACCAGGAATCAATAATTCTTGAACCAAATCATCTAAAATAATTTTCAAATTAAATAATTTAAAATCTAATTTGGGAGATTTGATAAAGGACATCACACCATCCACCTGATCAGTAATATGTAAAATTGCAGTCTCCATTCGCGATAACGATGTAGACATTAATGAATCCTCATCATTTTTTTGTCTAATTTTTAAAAGATCAACTGAAGTTTTTAAAATAGTCAGAGGGTTACGTATATCATGTGCCATCTTGGATGACATTTCTCCAACAACTTCTAAATTTTTCATTTCAAAAGCATGGGATTTTTTTTCAATGTGTATGTTTAGTTCTTTTTGACTTTTCAATAAKGACTGTCTTGCTTTTTTAACAGATTCTGATTTTTTAAGTAATTGTTTATGAATTGCRCCRTATAGTTTRATTTCTTTATCAAGTTCATTTTGTATTGAATTCAATTTCTCATCRAATTTYTTTGGATCAGTAAAKTCAGATAATGAARTTGGRAAAAGATTSGATAATGARTCATCAATTTTTGTAGAGATTGAATTTGCTGAATCAAATTGTGATAATTCTTCAGAATTTGGTTTATTTTTATTAAAAAATACAGTTCTAGTAGGAGCATTCATTGGATCTATGTTTTGATTTTTTGATATTTCTCTATGAAGATATTTTCTCACAACTATTTAGAGTAAAGAAAAGATAATGAAAAGTCATGTGTTTGAATTGAACAAATCGCTTTAGTTGATAATTTTTAGTTTAATAATAAGTTCTGGATAATTTAAAAAATGATTCAAACCGAAGCAAGAAAAACGCTTAAAGACGCACCAATCATGTGGAGAAGAATTAATTCCATAGGCATCATTCTTGATTGTAATTCCACATATGCTACAAATTTAGGATATGCCAAATCTGAAATTTTAGGAAAGGCAATTTTTGAGCACGTCCCAAAAGATGAATGGGAAACAATGAATGATTCACTAAAAACATGGTTTGAGACAGGAAAGGTTACAGATAGAAAAATTACTTTCAAAAGACAAGATAATAGTACGTTTTCAGGGTTATTGCAAGCAACGAGTCTTTATGATGAAAATAAGAATTTGCTGGGAAGTAATACAGTAATTTTTGATTTAACCCAAATGAATGATGAAAAAATTAAAGAATATGAAGAATTTTTTAAAGAATCAATCATCAGATTAAATGAAATAAAAGAAAAACAATATGAAAATCTAGATGAAAATTCAAAATCAGAATACAGTGGCCTCAAAAATATGTTTGATATGCTTTCTTCAATTAATTTAAAGGAATTAAATAATTAAGTAGATTTTTCTTTAATCACTTTTTGAATTTCATCAAACACACTTTTAACTTCAGTAACTGCAGTGCTATCCTCCAACGTACTAGTATCACCAATTGTTTCATTATTTGCAATTGCTTTGAGTAATCTTCGCATAATTTTTCCACTACGTGTCTTGGGAAGCTTTGAAACAAAATAAATTTGTGCCGGAGTAGCAATTGCTCCTATATCATTACGTATTTTATTTGATATTTCTTTTTCTAATTTATCACTTGAAGTRATTCCATTTTTTAAAATTACAAATGCAATAATTATCTCACCCTTAATATCATCAGGAATTCCACACACAGCTGATTCTACAACATCATTRTGAGWKACAATRCAACTTTCAAGTTCAGCAGTTCCAATTCTATGACCTGCRACTTTTAAGACATCATCAGCTCGCCCTAGTAACCAAATATAATCATCATCATCTTTTTTGGCATAGTCTCCTGARTAGTARTATTTTTTGTATTTTGACCAATACACATTTTCATATTTTTTATCATCACCCCACAATGTCAAGAGCATTCCAGGCCATGGATTTTTTATTACAAGATACCCCTTTGTGTTTGGAGGAACATCCAGACCATTTTCATCTACAATGCCAATATCTACTCCAGGAATAGGTAGAGTACCTGAGCCTGGTTTTAGTGGAAGAGTTTCTAATCCAGGTAACGATGAAATCATCATTCCHCCAGTTTCAGTTTGCCACCAAGTATCAATAATKGGGCATTTTTGTTTCCCDATAGTTGTAAAATACCATTTCCAAACTTCAGGATTAATTGGTTCGCCCACTGTTCCAAGTAAACGTAGAGAAGAAAGATCAAATGAATTTGGAATATCATCTCCAAACTTCATAAACATTCTAAGTGCKGTTGGAGTAGTGTAAAAGATRCTAACTTTGTATTTTTGCAATACATCCCAYATTCTTGAAGCATYAGGRTAATCAGGTGCACCCTCATACATTACTTGAGTTGCACCATGAAGTAATGGRGCATAAACWACATAGCTATGTCCTGTAACCCATCCAATATCAGCAGTACAAAAAAACACATCAGAGTCTTTGATATCAAAAGCCCATTTGAAAGTTGAATACAAATGTGTWAGATACCCACCAGTTCCATGCAAAACTCCTTTTGGTTTTCCAGTAGTTCCTGATGTGTATAATATGTAAAKAGGATGYRTACTATCTAATTTTTCAGCAACACATGAATCAGATGCATCATTCATTAAATTATTCCAAAGTTTATCTTTTGRYGTTAATGAAATTTTATTTTTTGTWCGCTCAAGAACGACAACATGKTTTACAAAATCAATGTCTTTAATTGCCTCATCAATTACTTCTTTTAGTTTAAYAATTTTCCCCCTCCTATATCCACCATCAGCAGTGATTACWATTTTGGATTTTGAATCAAYAATTCTATCTTTAATTGATGCTGCACTAAAACCTGAAAACACAACAGTGTGAATTGCACCAATTCTAGCACATGCTAGCATTGCAATDGGTAATTCTGGAACCATTGGAAGATAAATGGTCACACGATCACCCTTTTTGACATCAAGTGATTTTAGAACATTWGAGAATTTTTGAACCTCAATAAACAAATCACCATAAGTAATTACTCTAKAATCACCGTTCTCACCCTCCCAAAAAATAGCTGTTTTATCAGATTTGGTACTTTGATGAACATCCAAAGTATTATGACAGGCATTAATCGTGCCTCCAACAAACCATTTGGCATAAGGAATTTGCCAATCAAGGGTTTGACTCCAAGAAGAAAACCATGATAGATTCTTTGCTTSYTCATTCCAAAAAGATACAAAATCAGAATCAGCTATTTTTCTTGTTTTAAAATCAGAATTTCCAAGACCCATATCAAAAGTGTCTGCCATCAAAAAATGTATGAAAGTGGATCTTTCTAAGTGTTAAAAAAATAAAATAAAAAAATTATTGTGCTTCCATTCTTGCAAGCCAATCGTTATCATTGTCGTCTTTTGAAGTTTCTGYTGTCACCTGTTGGGGTGGTTCTGGAAATGCGAATGTTACTTCAGGTTCTACTGGAGATTCAGAAATTRGTTTGAYTTCTGCTTCAATTGGTTCTGAAGGAGTGACTATTGGTTCTGTAGGGGCTTCTGGAAGTATTGACTGAACAATTTGTGGTTCAGGTGTCTCCAGATATGAAACGGCTGATTCTTGGATATGTGGTTGTGTAGATTCTGTTATTTCTTGCACCTCTAATTCAAGATCTGTAATTCTATTCTTTACATTTAATATTTCAGATATTTCGTGTGTAACATGCTCAATAATTTCTGTTGTGCATGATTTCACAGTATCAAATGTTGCATCAGGAATTTCATTGCTTTTGAATTGTACTTTTGCATCAAACAATAACATCTTTGCAGACTTCATTTGTTCATCTAACTCTGTCAATCTAGCCTCAAGTTTAGCTTTGATTTCACTTTCTGCTTCATCTAACAATACAAGTTTTGATTTGTATTTTTCATGAATCATTTCAGCATCTGCTTTCATGTCATCATTTTCAGAAACAATGTCAATCAATGCTTTCAGACGTCGTAGAGTTAATTGTTTTTCACGAATGAGTCTTTGAGAATCTAATCTCCATTTTGGAACAAAAATAACTGCATCGCCTTGAACTACAAGTTGCTCATATGGGATTTGCTGTAATCCTTGAGAACCGCAATCAATGCCGACGGATTGAATACTTCCATCAATGTCAGTTAGTGTTCCTGCTACTTTGCCCATGAATGTACCGTACATGTCTTTGACGTTTTTTCCGATTATTTCGGTTTCGTCGTGGGTCATGTGTGATTATTATGAGATTTGTATAACCCACAAAGTGTAAGAAATTGTTTTGGTTTTGGTAAGATTATTTTAACACAACTTCTAAACCAATTCTTATTTACATAAACCAACAATTTTGAAGTATATTGCCCACAAAACATTTTCAAATCTTGGAAAACTTTGATCCATCTAAGCACAACATTTCAGGGATTACACCTAGAGTTGCAAACTGCCTAAAACTATTCAAAAAGGGTGAAATTATCTCGCCTAAGCAGTTTTCAGAATCAAATATTTCACTACTAAAGACAAAGAGTTCAAAAATTAATACAGTAAAAAATACAGTTGATACAAGTATTCAGATAGCAAAGAAACGTGGCATAATTACATTAGTAAATGATAATCCAATCACCTATGCTGATTTTTGCAATTTAGATTCTATTCAATATTTTGTTAGTCAGTTAAGAGGTTCTAAGATGAAGAATCTAGAATCAAACAGTATCAAAGACAATACAACAAAAAGACATTATGTTCAACAGATTTATCATTTCAATAATTGGTTACATGAAAAAGAATTTGAGTTTTTAACAATAAAACAAATTGATGTGGATATATTTCAGAAAACAAAAATATGAATCAAACTTGATGGTGTTGAATACTTTTTAGATTTATTCCTAAATCCATACATGGTAAGATATAGTTGAATCATTTTTTATTTCTCCTTTCAATTATTTTTTTTAGTTAAAATCTATTAATTCAAAAAATAAAATTAATAAAATAATTAATTTAATATTCCACGCTTTGATAGATTTTCAAGTGCTGCTGTAAGATCACTCTTATCTAGTGTATCATTTACATACCATTTTGCAGTATGTTTAAACCATGATGGAATATTTGTTCCTTGAATACCAAATTCATATAATACTTCTACATCACTAATTGATTCACTACTAAATCCTCCCCATTTTTCAACAGTTAGACGTTCGTTTGGAGAGTAGGTCTTTGAACTATCCTCAATACTATTTTCAGTTGTCATCTTTGATTCAATAGTTTGACCTGCAACGACTGCAATTCCCTTTTCAGTAACTACACCTTTTTCAATAGTTACACCGGATTCAATAATTACACCAGGCTCTAATGTTACACCTGATTCAATAATTACACCAGCTTTGATTATAGTTCCTTCTTTGATTATAGTTCCTTGTTCAATGGTACCTGATTCAACTATAGTATTTGATTCAATTTCAACTATATCAGACTCTGTGATTAATATTTGATCATTTGTAATGCCCTCACCCATAGACACACCAGAATCAGTTACAACTCCAGTCTTAATTGTTACACCTGATTCAATAATTACACCAGGCTCTAACGTTACACCTGATTCAATAATTACACCTTCTTGTATCACAGTTCCTGCTGGAATTACAGTTCCCTCTTCAACTATAGTTCCAGATACTATTACTGTAATTGGTTCAGGTGCACTAGTTGATGTAGATGAAGTACTAGAACTAGTAGATTCAGATGTAGAACTAGATTCAGATGTAGAACTAGATTCAGATGCGGGAACTACAATTAATGCATTTTTCAATTTTATATCCATTGAATTTCTATTTTGATCCCATAATCTAAACATCACATAAGATTCTGGAATTTCACCGTCAAAAATAATTGAAACATCAAATACTGCTTTATTGTCTGCAGATACTGAAGGGGTAATAGTAGCACTAGAAATCAAGTTGTGTGGATCAATGATTTCATTACCAGTACCTGCATCATAAATTATGATAGTTTCAGACAAGTCATTTAGAATACGATAATTAAATTGATTGACATATACTTCCAAATGTCGGATGTTCTGAGGTCCACTGTTATCATATACTTGTAAAGTAAGATCTAATGGTTCTCCAATTTCAATTATAGATGTATGAACAGAATCAATGGTGTTAGAATCATATTTTACCCCATCATAAACTAGTGGGAATTCATTAGAAGTAAATGATGTGATAAATGAAGGTGAAGAATCATCACCACCGCCACCGCCACTACTAGAACTAGTAGTAGGAGCAGCACCACTAGAACCGAAACTAGAGAAGTGTCTAGTCCATATGTGTAAATCACTACCACTAACATTATAACATTCTTCTATTTCTGCATCAAGATCAGTACCAGAGTTTGCTACGACATTTGCAGTAGTAAATGGACCGTTTACACAAAGTGGAATATCAGTTGCAGTAGTTTCACCTGCCTCAATAATAAATGGAGTAAATGCAGCCTGTCCAGCTAAAACAACTAAAACAGGTTTATCAAATACAATAGTTGTATCAGGATCACCTAATTGAATAATAATACCCTTTACCTCACCTACAATTCCAGTTGGTGTTACAGTTGAGACTTTTATCTCAATTGTAGTAGGACCTGAAGTAATAGATGTAGTTGGAAGTAATGTAATTGTACCAGTTCCTGAAGTTGTCGGCGGAGTAATTACAAGATCTGCAGCAGGGGTTGCACCACTAAGTATAAGCTCTGGTGGAGCAGCAGCATTAGTTGATGCACTTGTATCAAGTGTAGTGGCTGTACTAGTAGAATCAATAGTGATAACAGTATCAGTGATAGTTGTTGAAGGAGTAATATCAAATGCAGTAATTGGTGTAAGAGCAGGCAAGGCAAGAGTATTTTCTGCCTTATCAGTTACAGTTAATGTAGCTATAGTGGCAGTTTCTGCAGCACCAGTAATTCCAGCTATTGCATCAAAACTGATTAAAATGCCAGTAGCATTAGCAGTGACTGTTACAGCTGCTTCATTTACTGCATTACCAGAAGCAGACATGGCAATGTTACCAACATTGCTAACTGCGGTAATTACTTCATTGAATCCAAATGATGCTTTAGTAGTTGAAATGAATTTTCCACTTAGAGCAACATATGATGGTGCAGTTTTATCATAAATTACAGCGCCTTGACCACTAATGGTTGTTATATCAGCATTAGCAATAGTGGCTGTATTTCCTGCTTCATCAGTCATTACAATTGAAAATGTAATTGTACCTTCAGTGTCAGCAGCATCTAAAGTATAATCATCACTGACAACAGCACCAGTTGGGAAAGCAGCACCATCATTCATACTAGTTGCAGCAGAACGTGCAGCACTGTTAGAAAGAGTAATGGTTGCTGCAGAAAGTGTTTCACTAGCATCTAAATCAGTTTCTACAACTTCACCAGTATCTGAATAATCAGTTGAAACTGAAGCATCACCATTTTCTTGAATACTTAGAGTAGTTACAGTTGGAGCAGTAGTATCAATAGCAATTTCACCGCCGGAAGTTCTATCAGTTTCAGCAAATGTATCTTCATTACTGGCCTCATCTCTTATCTTCCATTCAAAGTCCAAGTTCACTCCAGCTTGTACAGCGTTTGCACCAGTTGGTATTGTAAGAGTTGCTGCAAGTCCTTTATCAGAACCATCAGTATCAGTAAAAGTAACAGATGTTCCAACTGGAACACCATTACTGTCTGCAAATGTAATATCGCCTGCTACAGGAGCACCAAGATTTTCATTTGCAATAACAGTAAAGGTGATGATATTTGCTGCCTTTGCAAATCCAGCATTACCATCTGTAGCATAGGTGAATGTAGTCAAAGTGGGTGGAACACCATCAGCAGCACCAATGTTAAAGGAACGAACAAATCCGTCATCATCAGGTCCCTCATATGCCACCACGTAATTATTACCAGACCTATGAACAAGTGAAGGATTTATTCCCAATGTGTCAAGGTTGGTTTGATCAACTACAGCAGAAACTAAACCAGTAGCAACTGTGATTGTATGAGAGGCCATTGCCATTGAACCTGCAGTAGATAAAGCATCATCAGCTGCTGCTCTATATGCAATCAGTATAGGTCTAGGATCAATATTATCAAAAGTTTCTAAAAATGTAGGATAAGTTACAGAATCTGCAAAAGTTATTGCACCATTATTGTTAGATGAAGTAGCTGCAGAAAGTACTGCGGGTTCTGCATTTGAGATATCCATTGTTTCAATAGTACCTTTATCATCACTAGCAACATATGCAATAGCATAAGTGGTAGCTGAGATGTGTTGGATATCAAAAGTTATTCCTGTAGCTACTAGATGAACTGTAGTGCCACCACCACCTGCATCAAGATTTAGTGAATTACCAATAGTTACTCCAGTACCATCATCAGGAACATCAAAGCCGGTAACTGTACCAGTTGTTCCTCCAGCATGATAAACTGCAACATATTGAGTATCTGTTACAAGTTTGATAATTTCTATTTCACGTGCAGTTGTTGCAAGTTGTGTAAATGCATCACCAGTTACATCAGTGTGTGCAACTGTTGTACCAGCCGCATTAATGCTAATTGGAAGTATTCTACCTGAATTATTTGAATGAGTATAAGCTATTGCATAAAATTGAGTTCCACCAACAGTACCAGTCATATGAACAATGTCGGGATTGGCACCAGTAATTGGAGTTTGTCCAACTGCAATAGTTCCTGCACCTCCAGTGGCAACAGCTGATATTGTACCAGCATTATCAATATCAAATGTGTTAAGTGTCATAAGACCATTATCAGAATAAAGTATACCATAGATATCCCCAGTAATATGAAACAGTTGAGGATCTGCAATATCACCAGAACCAATTGTATCAGGACCGTCAGTTACAGCATCGCTGACTACCCCCGCAACAGATACAGTATATGTTGAAATCTTACCATCACCATTTTCAACATAAGCCACTGCAAAAATATCTCCAGTAATTTGTAATGTATTTACATCAGAAACAGCATTAGTGGAAAATTCCAAAGGTTCTATAGTACTACCAATATCACCATGATTTGCAGTTTCACCATCACCATAAGCCACAAGAGAATCAGATGCATACCCTAATGAAATAACACCTAATATCAAAATGCCAAAAATTACTTTACTTGAATATCTCAATTATATTTGTCCCACGTTACAAAATTTACAACAACAATTGGATAAGTACAATTCTATGACCTTCATACGCCCTCTAAATTCAGTAAATATATCAGAATATAAACATAAATATCAAATTTAGCCAAAGATCATAGATTAAATGTTAAATTTTTTAACATATTTTCTAATTCCACAAAATAGCATGACAGGTGCTACAAAATACATTGATAAATTAAGTACGATCAAACTAATTCCGTATCCTAATACTGACTCTTCTGAATTTATCTCAACATAATTTAGGATAGATAATGATGATAGTAAAGGAGTAATTCCGATCTTAACTATTTCCTTAAACATTGGATTTTGTCGTTCTAAATCAGCAACGTATGGTGAGAATGAATAGTACACATCATTGAATAGTATCATAAAACTAGTCCCTGATTCTGTTTGAAGTAATTGATTATCTCTAATTTCTCGTAATGCTTGTACTCGTGGGGTTAACTCTGAGCCATATGCAGCTGTTGCAATAAGACAACCACCACCGTCTACTTGAGATTCATCATCATTAAGATACAAAATTTCAATGTATGGTTTTTGTGTTATTGCAGATTCTTTTGATGAAAAGATAGCTTGTTCTTCATGTCCAAGCATGATATTTTTAAAAGTCATTGTTAGTGTGATATATTCATCAGATTGTTTTACAGCATCAGTAATATTCCAAGAATACCAATTGTTTGTATTAACAACAGAAATAGTGTCTAATTCCATAAGAGTTCCATTAAGTGAATTTGTATAGCTTATTTTAGACTCATCCCAATCATCATCATCAACACTAAAAACAGAAACCAATCTATCAGCATTGGTAGTAACAGAATCAGATTGATACATGTTTAATGTTGCACTTTGAATATTTTTAAAATCTAAAGCAGATACATTAAACTTTAGAAATCCAGATGCAAATACTAATTCTTGAGCATCAGTAGTATTTCTTGAATACCAAATATTGATTGCTGTACGATTGCCCATATTCAAGTCTGCAATTCCATCTGAATCAACAGTATCCATAAAATTTCTCATTATGAACGAATCGTCTGTTGGAAATAATTTAGTACTCTTTGGTAATTCTTCATTTATTTCTATATCAAGAATAGGTGAAAACTCTGGATTTTCTAAATCTTTTGATACAAAAATAATTATATTTTCAGTATCTTGAAATAAAGTAACAGGAGATACAAGTAAACTCAATTGCTCACCAGCATATTGTTTTATTATATCACCTAGTTCCCATTGATAGAAATTTCCAGAATCAATAGTTGCTGTACTAATTAAATCAGATAAAATAGGTCTTGAATCATAAGTTAATGTTGATTCATCCCATGTAGAGTCATCTACAAGATAAATTCCAACTTTTTGAGGAGCAGATAATAATACATTATTTGCATACAGTTGAAGTTTAGCAGAACCAATATTATCCTCAGATAAATTACTCAAGTCAAATTTTAAAAATGCAGCAGATATAATGAGACTTGGTGATGCAGTGTTGTTTGTGGCAAAACCAATTTTCAAATACTCTAAATCTCCAGTATTAATTTTTTCAATTGCAGGCAAATTGGCGTCATCCAAATCTGTCAGGACAAAAGCATCATCAGTGGGTTCTAAAGATAGGGTATCAGCATAAACATTTTCAAAAGATATAAATGCTAAAGCTAAAAATAATAATAAAAATAATTTTGATATCATATGATTTTCTAAATTCAAACTAAATTAGGCATTATTAAAATTTTAAATTTTTAAAAAATTATGATCAAGGGGCTGAACTAGAATCAGTTGTGTATGTTAATTTAACCCCAATCAAATCTGCAGAATCAGTATTAACATCAGTTGAACAATTATCAATAACCCCATCGGCATCTCTTTCAACTTCGAATATAATTAAATCATCATCTGCAATAGTTCCTGCAATAGTCATAGGAGTAACAATTGTTATAATATTCACAGCATCAGCAGTAGGTACATCTGTTTCGGCTCGTATACCACCCAGAGCAGTTGCAACTAATTCACCATCACCAAGTGCTCCACCTTGTATCCCCAAACAAACAGTAGAAGTAGCTGTATCAATATGATAATAAATATCTGCACCAATAGTACCTTTGTCCCAATTAGTTGGAGGTGCCCAAGTAAATGTTGCAACTTGGTCTGCATCAACCATTGCAAGAGTTCTAAAAGAATTAGTGTCTAATACCGTGGTTAAAACTGAACCAGTGACTGGAAGCATATCAAAAGCTCCAAACCATACTTGTTGTGTTGGAGTACTTAATGAGTGATCAGTACCTGCATCATCTGTAAAGAATAATACGTTTGGAGTTGCAGTGTCTACCCAAATCTGTCCAGAAGCGACAACATCAGCATCTGCTTCTGCTTGTTCAATTAAAAATATGACACCAGCATTATCAATATCAAATCCTGCTCCTGCAATATCACCTGCAAGTGTTACTCCAGTTAATGTTGGGTTTGTACCAAAGACTGCAAGTCCAGTTCCTGATTCATCACTTAGTTCAGTTGCCAAGTTAGCAGAAGAACTGCCACCTAATGCGGAAATATTATCAGTTTGAACTACAGCTGTTCCAACTACTCCTGCTGGAGGTAATCCATTAACGTTAGTCAAAGTACCAGATGCTGGAACACCTAATGCCGGAGTAACTAAAGTAGGTGAAGTTGCAAATACTGCACCGCCTGTTCCAGTTTCATCAGATAAAATACCTCGTAATCCAGCAGAATCACTGAAACTTAATCTAAAGTCAGTACCTGCATCATCTGTAAAGAATAATACGTTTGGAGTTGCAGTGTCTACCCAAATCTGTCCAGAAGCGACAACATCAGCATCTGCTTCTGCTTGTTCAATTAAAAATATGACACCAGCATTATCAATATCAAATCCTGCTCCTGCAATATCACCTGCAAGTGTTACTCCAGTTAATGTTGGGTTTGTACCAAAGACTGCAAGTCCAGTTCCTGATTCATCACTTAGTTCAGTTGCCAAGTTAGCAGAAGAACTGCCACCTAATGCGGAAATATTATCAGTTTGAACTACAGCTGTTCCAACTACTCCTGCTGGAGGTAATCCATTAACGTTAGTCAAAGTACCAGATGCTGGAACACCTAATGCCGGAGTAACTAAAGTAGGTGAAGTTGCAAATACTGCACCGCCTGTTCCAGTTTCATCAGATAAAATACCTCGTAATCCAGCAGAATCACTGAAACTTAATCTAAAGTCAGTACCTGCATCATCTGTAAAGAATAATACGTTTGGAGTTGCAGTGTCTACCCAAATCT
>NVWC01000029.1 GCA_002317795.1 Nitrososphaerota archaeon | reverse complement strand
GAAAAACTTGTAGGGCCTTAAATGAAAATGCGCCAGGCTTTGTCAGCTCTCCCGCTAAAATCTTAGCCCATAGATCTTGCATAGTCGGATTACTTACCTCTTCAGACAAAGCAATATAGCGACTGAACCAATCAAGATCCGTTCTTTGCCCTATTTCAAAATCCGCGCAATAAGCTAATGTTTTCTGCATAATACTTTCAATATTTTTCTGCTTGCGTAACTGGCTTAACCTAGCTCGTTTAACTGTTCTGTCTTCAATGAGCATTTGTTTATCTTCAGGCAATAAAGCGCCATCGATGGCGAATTTTTTGGCAAGCTTAAAAAACTGCTGAGAAACACCTGCTTCAACCGAATGTTCAGTCGATTTACTGGTTGTCACTATTACCTTATCATCGCCTGACTTTTGCAGATCTTTTTCCAGTACCACAACTTCTGATTTATCTTTACTCACTTTGCTAACTCCTTGTTGCAATATATTAAGATAAAGTAGGTATAATTCACTAAATGGTCAATACTTAGCGGCTTAAATCACTGAGCAACATGATAAAGTGCTATTAACCTGACAGCAATCAATTCAATTTATTATAACTTACCGAAATAAATCAAATAAAATATTTGTAAATTTTTCATCCAATAAATTATTTTCATTCACAGATTAAATACTAAAAAAAGTCAAATAAAAATTAATTAGTTTTTTACTAAACAAACAGATGTTAGGTCTAAACAAACAAAGATGTTAGGTCTAAACAAACAAAGATGTTAGGTCTAAACAAACAGATGTTAGGTCTAAACAAACAAAGATGTTAGGTCTAAACAAACAAAGATGTTAGGTCTAAACAAACAAAGATGTTAGGTCTAAACAAACAAAGATGTTAGGTCTAAAAAATTAAAACATAATATGAATTCATAATATAATTACAGATTACGAATATCAAAAATATTTCCAAAAATAGGGATATTTAATTTTGATTGACATTATTGTAAAAATTTAATGTTTATTGATTCATAATGAGGATAAAATTAAATTTTTTTAATGTCAAAAAGAGTTACAATTATTCTAGATAATGATTTAGATAAAAAATTAAGAAGAATACAAGCAAAGGAAATCACAAAAACCAGAAAATCAGTAAGCTTTTCTGAAACTATGAATAATATATTACGTAAAGGTTTGAAATAGAAAAATACCCCATTTGTGGATGAAAATAGATGCAGATAGGTACAATTAAAGATCCAAGTTACAATTCATGCAATACTTGTGACCTGCAAGATCTTTGTCTTGCATATTCATTGGATGTTTACAATTAGAAATTAACTCACTCCTAATTGTTTCTAGATTTGTAACAGTGATTTGGTCCACACTAAGAAGCGTTCTTATTATATCATAATCATCTTCTGAATCATTCCATTCATTTTGAAGTTTTTTCATCCCATATTTCTTTTGGTTTATCCACCAATCTAAAATTTTTATTGCTTTTTTAACAGACATGAAAAAAATAGTATTCCAAAATATTCTCAACCATAGTATTATGAAATAACCTAAAAATTGTTTTAACTAATTCTAGAATTTAGCTAATCTAACATAGATGTATAATAATTAACTTTTTACGTCAAATGTTAATCTACTTTTGGAATTATAAAGAAAAATGTAGTTCCTTTTCCAACTTCACTCTCAAACCAGATCTTACCTTTCATTATTTCAACAAGCTCTTTGAATACAGCTAATCCCAAACCTGTGCCACCATATTTTCTTTTATCTTTTGATTCAACCTAACTATACTTTTTGAATAACTTATCCTGTTTATCTTTTGGAATACTTTCACCATTATCTTTGCTAAAGAAGGGGACTTGTCAAATTAGTTCAAATCCATTATTGTTTTAAAATGGTTAGAACAGTGGTGTTCTGTGGTACCAAGGGACTCTTTATTTATTTTATTAAAAAATCTCCTGAACCCATTCATTACAGGTATCTTATGTCTTCTTTTTCCATTTACTAATTTATCTCGTAAACCAAAACGATGAAGTAGATTAAGAATTCTTTGAGCACCTTGCGTAATCTTGTATAGGATTATGAATAACGTGAGTCTTCATCAATAAAACTAGAATCTATTTTCATTTCTAAATCCCAACCAATTTTCTCCAACATAATACATGATACCATTGATCTCGAAATATTGTACTTTGTTTTACAGAAATGTCCATCTCAGAATTACATGAACAACAAATTTGACTAAACTCATGCTTGAGTAAATCCTCCGGCTGTTTGTTAAAAAAATCCATTATTTTACATCTGGCTGTACAATTAAGGCATGCCACCCTGTGGAAAATCCTTCATATCCCACAGAAGCAGCATGACCTGACAACCAAATCGATTCATCTTTTGAAATAGTATCAAAGTTTTTTGTTTCTTTAAGAAGAGGTCTCAATTCTTCTTTAGTGAATCTTTTGTCATTTTTATCAACTTGTGCAAGAAAATATCCATTTTCATCAGTAATGAATAAACTGGTATTTTTCATTTCTGAATCATTAAGGGGTGTTTCATCAAAAATTGTTTTGGCAAACTGCTCCCATTTGAAAACGATTGCCAAAACTCCAATTGCTTCACGTGATGCATCTCCATCTTTATGAACTTTGCAGGAAAATACTAGTTTAATTTCCTCTTTACCATCTTCATGGATTTTAACCAAATCAAAACTATATTCTTGACCGCTCTTGGTCTTCTTTACATTTGTAAACCAATCACATTCCAAAACGTTTGATCCCAATTGATTTCTATTTGAACCATTTACAATAACTAGTCCATCATTATCTGTAACTATCAAATCCTCATACACTGTATAATATTGAAGAATTGTATGTAGTCTGGATTTTAGAAAATCTATACTCTCATTTGTTTTAAGAACCAATGACTTTACCATACTTTGATCAGTTGCCCACCAGCGAACATCAGCAGTTCTTTCATACAATGCCCTATCAACTAAATCCACATTAGTTAAGGAAAGATTTGCTAGTTTGTCTCCTTTGATTTGTTTGGAATTTGTTGAAAGAAAATCATTCAGGTCATTAATTTTTCCTTGTGTATTTGAAGACATTAAATCTGTGACGATTGCAGTTTCTTGTGAAAGGTCTCCCATGATTCCGGCAATCACTCCAAATCCTCGTCCTTCATCACCCACTCGTGCTGCCTCAATTGCAGCATTTAATGATAAAATCTGAGTCTGATCATTAATTTTGTTTATTTCATCTGTTGCTTTTCGTGTTTCATCAGATAGATGGACAACTGATTTTATTATAGAATCCAATGAATCATTATTATCTTGAGACACATTAGAGTCAAGGTCAGAGGATTGCATATCCAAATCCTGAACGATTAGAGAATGCCACTCAGTTGATTTGTATCCTTCAAATCCAGGTGACAATGCATGTGATATTAATTGTGTTTGTTTATGTTTTGTCTGCACTATGAATCCTTTTTCTTTTTTAAATAATTCTTCTTTTTCTTTAAAATTAAATTGTTCTAAAATTTTTTCTTGTGTATCAGCTAAAATGTATCCTGAATCATCACAAAGTAAAACACGTGTCTTTGTTTTTTCTTCTTCAGTTAATGCAGTTTCATTTATTATTCTTTGAGCAAACTCTTTCCATTTGAATACGGCAGCCAGTACACCAATTACTCGTCCTTGTGGATTTCCATTTTCGTGAACCTTACATGAAAATACAACTGTATGATCATCTATTCCTTTAGAATGACGAACAGAGCGAAATCCATATTCTGTTCCATTCTCAGTATTCATTGCATTTTTGAACCATGATTTGTTTGAAAAATTGCGTCCATTCAAACCAAATTTACTTTCAGCAGATGCCTTACAATGGCCTTCTGTATCACATAAAATCAAATCATGATAAACAGTATATGCTTTCAGAATTTCTGTCAATCTATTTTCTGCTTCTGTATATCTCTGAATAGTGTCATCATATAGAGATCTTATCAAAATATCATCAGTTGCCCACCATCTAATGTCGGCTGTTCTCTCAAACAAACTTCTATCAACCAATCTAATGTTAGTTAATGCAAGATTTGCCAACCTATTTCCATTAATTGTTACAGATTTGTTTTCAATGACTGTTGCCAAATTATTGATTTCGTGAATGGTTTCATTTTTCATCTTGTCAATTACCTCATCAGTCTTTGTACTTAGTTCATCAATGGAATTTGAAACAACAAGGAAATTTCTACCAACATCTCCTGTCCTATTAGCCTCGATTTTGGCAGTAATTGCCAACATGCTAGTTCTTGTATTAGTCTCTTTGATTGATTTTAGTGCCTTATTGACCTCACTACCGATGGAATTGATTTGTTCTACTACATGATTGAAAAAATCTTTCTTGATTTGTTTATTTTCAGTATTTTGATTTTGATGAATCATACTCATATGATGAAAGTGTGGGATAGTGAAGATAATGAATATGGTGTTTAAAAAAAACAGACAGATTTTCCTTTTGTTTACTATATATTTTTATTGTACTACAATTTTTGAAAAGTTTTATTTTTTCATAATCTAATTACAGATTACGAAATAGTGTTATTTGGAAATTATGTCATATACACAGGAAATTACTCAATGACGATGCCTTACCTAGAAGCTCGCGAACTTCTCCCAGGGTTTGCAAAGTCAAATTAATTAGGATTATGTTGTAATTTATTGATTATGAATTATATTCTACAAGTTACATAATCTCTACTAGGATTATGAAAAAGATCTAAAGTTAGCACCATTTGATAGATAATACATCTATTTTCCATTCAAACATTATAAAGTGAAAAATATTTAATGTATGAAATTACTTTCAATTCAAGTTCTAATGAGTGATTCAAACGGCATATTATATCGGCCTAGGATATTCTTAGCATTTACTTTAGTACTAACAGAAGGGTTACTGGGGATGTGGTTATACAAAATTAGTGAAGGTGATCATTATGATGAAAGAGTTATTGTGGGTTCTTTAATGATTACAGCTTTGATAGCAGTTTTGGTGGTTTATTGTATTGTTTATCTTGTGCAGAGAAGGTATGATCATTTTGATTCACATAAGTAATGCTATTTCATAAAATATTAGTTATCATATAGAATATGCATAGAAAAAGCTCGTCTAAATTTTTAAGAATACTGAATCTAGTACTAGTCACAAAATTTACGTAATCTATCTAACGATTACGAAAGCAGATTAAATTTGGAAATCATACTAAATACTATTCAAACCGAGTCTTTCTGTTAGGCCAACATGTACTTTGGTACGCTATTCCCCTTGATCTAACCTCCTCATGCCACTAGAGGAGGCAAGTAAAATAACTGCAGATTCAAGAGGGTTTGCAAATTTCAAGATGGATTAAATTTCAAGAATGTTATATCCTCGAGTGTCATTATCAAGATCAGGAAATGTAGCATTAATCAAATCCCAGTTAAATCGCACATTATTCATTTTGAATAGTTTTTTTGGAGACTTGAAATAATTACTAAAACTTTGAGGATTTAGATAGTCGGGATCATTTTCTGAAAGTCGTGTACGTTCTTTTAGTTTTTTTGAGAATGTCATGAATAGATTTTCTACCCATTCAGGATTATTCTTGGCTTTTTTAATAAATTCGTTAACTCTATCTGAAAAATCAGCATCAAGGATATTCTCAATTAGTTTTTTATTCCTAGTTTTTAGTCGATCTTGTCTCTGCTTATTTCATTTCTCAACATTTCCAACTAGGGGGTCCTCAAGTGTATGACATAAGAGAACCTTCAATCTCAGTTCATATTTCTTCAGAGAGAGATCAGATCTGAAACTATTACGAAACCGTACCAATGGATCGTTTGTAGTTTGTTCAATTTCTTCTTCAGTTAGTTTGATTGCCAAATGATTATATCAATAAGTGGAATCCTACAAAAAGGTTGTATATGAAGCGGACCCGACCGGATGGGAAATGGTTCAGTTAGAAATTTTGTTCCGTATAGGCACAAAAAAGTAAGTACAGACCATGGAGGATACGAACCTTAAAGAGAGTAAATTAAGTCATTGTAGACAATACCAATTCACCTGAGCAAAATCCTAGTTTTCATGTAATTAAATTTTAGTTGATAAAAATCAAATTTCATCAGAGTAACTACATTCAATGATTATGAATATGAGAAATAAATAATTTTTAAAGTAGATGTAATTCTAAAAATCTATTCATGGAGAAGAATTTTGATATTTTTGTTTGTTATGATGAAACTACTGGAAAAGATTTTGCAACTGCAATTCATTCTGCATTGTCATCTAGGCGTAAATATCGAGTATTTGTAGCTCATATTTATCGTGAATTAATGGAGGGGGATTTTAGAGAGGATAATATTGATCCAATTATTGAAAATTCCAAAATTTTTATTTTTTTAAATAGTTATGATTCAATTAGTCGTCCAGAAATAATTCGAGAAATCAAAAAAGCATTTCCTGATGGCGACAAAACAAAACATATCTTATGGGCATTTAAAGAAGATAAATCAGATGTAAAAAATTCTTCTAAAAAATTTACTGATGAAACTAAAATTGATTTTTCTTCCATAAATCAAATTCGTTTCTCTACAATTGATGATTTAAAAAGATCTGTTCTAAGAAAATGCGATAACAAACAGGAACTGGAGACTCAAGAATTTACTGAAATAAAACCTCAACCCATTTTATTGACTACAAAACCTTCTAGATTAACAGAAAATCCTATTTTTGATCCTCGAAAAATATATGATGAAATTAGATCTCATTTGAAAAAATTTGAATATGAACTTGCTTTAGAGAAATACGATATACTAACTTCAATGGATTCGCAAAATTCTGGATTATTAAATGAAAAAGCAATATGTTTATCATCTTTGGGAAGATATAACGAATCCATAGATTTTTTTTCTTTGGCAATTTCCATAACGCCTAAAACGGATTTCCTTTGGGCAAACTTGGCTCTTGTCTATCGATATGCGGAACAACATAACAAAGCAATAGATGCAACAGACCATGCTATTTCTCTTGACCCAAATGAGCCTATGTTTCTTGAACTTAAAGGGAGCATATATTTTGACAAAAAAGATTTCAAAAAAGCTCTTGAAATTTTTGACAAAGGAATTAAAAAATTTAAAAAAAATTCCCATTTCTTGAGCTCTAAAGCGTCAGTATTTGCAACACAAGGCAAGATTGAAGATGCAAGAAAAATGTTAGTTAAAATTACAAGGTCTAATCCAAAAAATGAGAATGCATGGTATAATTTAGCTGTGCTTTATGGACATGAAAAAAATTTCCAAGATGCAGTTAGATGTTATCAAAAAACAATTAAGTTAGATCCTAAAGATATTCGTGCATACAATAATTTGGGTACTATTTACAAAGATCTTGGAGATATTAAAAATGCTATACGACGTTATGAAGATGCAATTAAAATTGAACCTTTTGCAACTAAACCATACTATAACAAAGGACTTGCATTAGTAATCTTAGAACAGTATGATGAAGCAGTATCTTTTTTCGATAAAACCATTGAAGTCAAAAAATCATATGCTCATGCATATTTTGAGAAATCTATGTGTCTATTACATCTAAAGAAATATGGTGATGCATTAGAAACTGTATTGAGTGGATTAGATTTTGATAGCAAGAGTCTGAAAGGATTAACGAATGCTGGAATAATCTATCTTGAAATGAAAAATTATGATCGAGCTCAAGAAATGTTTTTAAATACATTAGAGCCTGCAAATTATTCTCCCGCATCATATTCTAACCTATTCTTGTCTTTTTATAATTCCAAACAATATGAAGATGCATTAAGAGTAATTGATGAAGGTTTAGAAAAAAATATTGATAATATTTCATTACTAAATGACAAGAGTGTTCTTTACATAAAATTAAAAAAATATGATGATGTGATTAAAATCTGTAATAAAATTATTGAAATAGATATTGCTTTCCACTCTGCTTATTACAATAAAGCATGTGCATATTCTATAAAAAAAGATAGTGAAAAAGCAATTAAATTTTTACGTAAAAGCATACTTTTAGAACCTCACAGTAAAGAATTAGCAAAAAAAGATGAAGACTTTGATTCAATTAAAGAATTAAATGAATTCAAAGAATTAACAAAATAATTGCTGGAAATTAACTACCTTATTTGTAATTTTATTCTCCTTTTACATGATGTTTAAGAATCAAAGAGTCGAATTAGTGAATAAAACGACTGTTCGTTAGTCCATTTCTCTGTGATTTAATTGACAATAATATCTAAAAAATCACGGAACTGATTTTGTCACTAAAGAGGTGCGGACCCGACCGGATTCGAACCGGCGACCTATTGCTCCGCAAGCAATCGCACTATCCAAGCTATGCAACGAGTCCGAAAAGTTTGAGAAATTTACGCTTAATTTGGATTACTATTACTCAAAAGATTGGGTAAAAATGTATGGTGTTTCATCAGATTCATGAAAAGTCCAAGCAGTAGGAAGCGAAATACTTTGAATAGATTTTAAATTATTTTTCTCAATTAATGTGCCCCATCCTGCATGGTTTTTTGGATCTGTAGGGTATTTTTGAGAATATGTACCAGCAAAAACCCAACCAATGTTTTTAAGATTGGAAATTGATTTGATTTTTTCAAAAACCCCAGAAGCTAATTCAACTCCACCCATCTGAGCAAGTCCACCAATAAAAAAAACDGGGTTTGATAAATTYARTGAGGAATAATYAAAGRYTGYCGCATCWGAACAATAAGGATGAAAATYAAGAGGAGTAGTTARTTGGTTCTGGAGTTTGACTAGCATATCATCAATTTCTATACTGTATGATTCTAAATTCAATACTTTGGCACAAAATGCAATACGTCCATCTCCTGAACCAATATCAATTATTTCCTGAAACCCAATTTCTTTTGCAAGTAAAACTACCACATATGCAGACATCATCCAAGTTGGRGAAAAAGGTGCATGACTTGTACCATATTGAATACTATTCAACCAATATTTGTTAATGTCACCCTCATAAACAATACAAATAGTATCACCCACAGTTTCCTCAAAAGAATTGTAATAGATAGGATTCATTGTTGCAAATTGGTGCAACAAATCTAAATTTTTTTGAGGTATTGGAAATGAATCAGATGTCGATAAAGGTATTACTTCTTGAATTTGACTTTTACCACCATATGTGTTTACAAANTTTTTTTTTAAATGAATTAAATTTTTAGCAATGTCTTCAATCATCAGACAATCCTTTGCCATATTGTTCAACAAATTCCTKRGTACTCATTTTTTTRCGTAGTTCTTCRTARAGTTTAGCATYACTTTCAATTTCTTCTTTTGATTTTTGYTCACTARDATTWGATTGTARATTTTTAGTRGTCTCTTGAATGGATTTTTCTAAATTTTGTAAAATTTGAGGATGAATAGTRTGATTAAATTTCTCAGAAATAAATTTTTCAGATTCTATAATTTCACCAAACAGAGATTTATGATCATTTGAGCCTAGTTGTTGTTTTAGCATAGTAATCATAGATGACATGTTCATAATTTGATAGTAAGTTTCAACTATATCATGTAAAGATAAATCAGATTGGGTAGAAGCAGAATTTATCAAATTAACTAATTTATCATATTCAGAATGAAACATTTGTGAAATATCATCAAACGAACTCATAAAGAAAAATTAATGTCGAATTTTTAAAAATGTTAGGATTTATGCTTCTTTTTCTGCTTCTTTTTCTGCTTCTTGTTCTGCGTGTTTTACAAAAACATAGTTCATGATTAACCCAGCAATAATTCCACCAAGTATTGGGGCTGCCCAATATAACCAATGGAATTCCCAAAATCCAGATATTAATGCAGGACCAAATGTTCTTGCAGGGTTTACAGATGCACCAGTTAATGGTACTGCAACTAGATGAATAAGGAAAACCATTCCACCTATTGCAAATCCATGTAATCCTGGAGATGCTTTTTTGTGAACGGCGACCATAAAAATTACAGTTACTAAGAAGAATGTCAATACAGCCTCTATTGCAAATCCAGAACCAATACTGTTATTGATTAAATCACTTGGACCGCCTTGTGTTGCAAAATTTACTTTTGCACCTAATTCAGGCAACATTACCCAAAGTGTTGCAGCTGCTGCTACTGCACCAATTAATTGTGAAATGATATATGCAATTCCATCAACTATGCCAATTCTTTTTGTAATCATCATAGGGATAGTTACTGCAGGATTAATGTGAGCACCAGATACATGACCAAATGCGTAAACCATCAAAGCAATGGCACCACCGTGGCCCAGAGAAATAAACAGTACTGATTGTGTGGTTAATTCTTCACCAAATGCGGAAACTGCTAAAATTACTGAAAGTGGACCAAAGAATACCAAGCCATAAGTTGCAATTGCTTCTGCAAGATATGCTCGTGGATTAACCATCAAGCAAACCCATTTCAGTTTCCATATAAAAGATTCGGACTTGAATATTGATCAGACCAGGTCAAAAAGCAATTAATTACAGATCATAAATTAGAATTACATATGATTACTAAAGGAGATAAAATTCCAAAATTTGAGATAAATGATGCAAATGGAAATAAAGTCAAATCTACTGATTTTAAAGGGAAAAAACATGTCATCTATTTTTACCCAAAAGATTTCACTCCAGGGTGCACTACAGAAGCAGATGAATTTTCAAAAGATTATAAAAAATTTCAAAAAGAAGGAATTGAGATTATTGGTGTCAGCCCAGATGATGTAAATTCTCATGAAAAATTTTGTAAGAAAATGGGAATAAAATATCCATTATTAGCTGATGTAGACAAGGAAGTATCAAAATTATTTGGAGTGTGGGGCAAGAAAAAATTCATGGGTAGAGAATACATGGGAGTAATGAGAAGCACATTTCTTGTTGATGAAAAAGGAAAAATTTTCAAAATTTATCCAAAAGTAAAACCTGCAGGACATTCAAAAGAAGTACTACAAGATTTTTTAAATTAAAAAGAAAAAGTTGTAGAAAGATTAGAAACCTTTTGGAAGTGTACCTTTAGAAGATTTTGGTGCTTCTGGTTCAGGCTTTGATTCAAATCCTTTTGGTAAGCTACCACGTACTTGGTTAGATCTAGCGTTTGCTTCAGCTGCAACTATTTCTTGGTATGCTTTTTCATCATCTATTCTTTGTTGTTCTATTCGGTTCATGTAGTCATTTTCATAATCCTCAAGTTCTTGTTTTTTTGATTTTGTTTTAGTGGTTGAACTTGTTTGTGTTTGAGATGTTTGTGCAGTTCCTTTTGGAAGTGTACCTTTAGGTTTTGGTGGATCTACTTTTTGTGGTTCTGGGGCTTGTGCTGTAATGCCTTCAACAACCATATCCACACCACTAAAACTTCCAAATCTCTTCTCAGGAGGATGATAACATAGTCTTTGTCTTGTTGCAAAGTATTGGTTTGATGGTTGTGTGTAACCAGTAACCGTTACTTTTTGATCATTCCAGTTTGTTGTTGGAATTGTTCCTACTGGAGCAGTTAATCTAACAAAGTATCTATTTGCTGGCGGAGTATAACCGGTAACCGTTGCTCTGTACTGATGAAAGTCAGTCATTGGTGCATTCATGTATGCAGTCTCTAATGCTTCTTGTACAGTTGCTGGTGGTTGAGATTTAGTCTCAGCTGGTTTTGGCTTTGTTTCAGCTGGTTTTGGCTTTGTTTCAGCTGGTTTTGGCTTTGTTTCAGCTGGTTTTACCTCTGCAGGTTTTATCTCAGCTGGTTTAATTTCAGATGGTTTTGTTTCTAATTGTGAAGCTAATTTCGTTAATTTTGCTTCTAATTCTGCGATTTTAACCTCTAGATCTTTTTTTGTATTTGTTTTACTTTTAGCTGCCATTTCTTTTACTAAATAGTACATTGTTTATTTATATTTTGATCAATCTCAAATTAGAGTTGAAATTTATTCATTAAATTAATCAATAATATGTAAAAAATAGATAATGAGATCTGAAATCAAGAATTAATCAGGTTCCCAAAATTGCATCACATACATACAGTTATTGCATCTCCACATTTTGACATGAATTCCATTATCAACATCAACTGAATATTTTCCATCATCCATTCGAATTACTTTTGGAAGATAGTTTAATTCAGGATTTTCTAACCATTCATTTTGGTCACAATTAGGGCACTTAATTTTTGGAGTCATATACAATATAGAATAGGATCAAAGAAGAATATTACTATTAAAAATATAAAATAAAAGACACAAAACGTCCTTTAAAATTCAGCAATATTGTCAGAAAAACAATTCAATATGGTGAATTTCTGGTTTGAATAAATGAAATTTGTCTAATCTTTAACGTTTACACATGTAAACCAAGATTAAACTTAAATATTTTTTTGATGTATTATATTATAACAAGGAAGTACCACCAATTGTAGAACTGATGGGTGGAGAGTAATGGAATAATTTTGTGTTCCATATGTCCTTGTTGTTTTAATTAATTAGAATAGATAAATTCCATTACTGTTGATTTTCAAAATGTCGTAATCTTGTATAGGATTACGTAAATATGAGAATTATTTCAAGATAATTCTGGTTATGTTATTGTAAATTTTTATCATGAATTAGATCATGATAGTCTAACAGAAAGACATTTTTCATTATTTTCAGAATCCCTTATGGAAAATTTTCCACGTTCAGGAATGCTGTCATCAGGAATTTTTGATGTAAAATTAAAAGAACCATCATTATCAGTCATGATGGATTCCAGTTTTATCTCATCTAAATAGAAATAAAGTTCAATATTCTGACCAAAATTCATTCCGATAATATCTACATATTCTCCGGCAGAATGATTTTCAGATAAAATTTTAAAAAATATCTAAAAGGTCACTAATTTAAAAAAATTCTGTTGTGAATATTTACGATATTAAGAGTTGTCAGGGTCTTAAATTAACATAAAGATCCTTTAATGGACTCGATTTATTTTTCTAATGTTATTCCAAAATGATATGGCTTAAGATCATACGTGTCCAGATGAACAAACCCTAATGATTTTGCAATCTCGATACATTGCTCGGGTTTTATTCTTATTTCCAATGGAGGTCCTCTTGCAGTTTTAGGATCATAATTCCAATGGATAATCCCTATTTTGCCATTGGTTTTTAAGATTCTACGAGACTCTTCAAATAGCTTTTCTGGTTCTTCTCCGTGGAGAATATTGAACAGCATAACATAATCCACACTTTCAGTATCGAGACCAGATTCTTTTGTAATGAAATCCCGTTGTATGGTTACAACATTGTCCAATTTTTTCCCTATGGCGTTTTTCTTGGTGATGTCTAGCATTTCGGGTTCTATGTCTATGGCAAAGATTTTTCCACTAATCATTTTTGCAGCAGGAATGGTAAATGTGCCAAAACCACAACCAAATTCTACCGCATCACAAATATTCTTATTCACACCTAGGATTTCAAGGATTTTAACTGGATTGAAAAAATCTTCCCATATCTTTTCATCTGGCATTCCACTTTCTCTTATTTTCATTTTTCTTGTTCAATCCATCTTTGGTAAGTATCATTCAGTTGATTAAAAAATTGATGATTCTTTCTTAGACTATCCATCATTTGTGGATGGTTAATTATTCACTGATAATGTTTACTAACCATAGTTACCAGTCTTGCGTAATCCATAGTAAGATTACGTAAACTCTATGACTAGTACTGTATTCTATATTCTTAAAATTTTTGAGTACCTTTTTCTATAATTATTTAAATGTGGAGAACGTAAAATCAAATCCCATCATTACCAATCACAGGAAAAAATAATTAAAAACTTTATATTATTTTTAGATATTATTTGTTATTGAAAAAATATTACAAAAACAAATGCAATACTGTTAATTGTAAAAATAGTAGTGATAATGCTGTTTTAATTAAAATAAAAAATAAAAAAATGATTGTTCAATTATGTACATCGTGTAAATATAACATCAAAAAAGATGATGAGAAGAAATTTAATGAAAATGATTCCCTAAATTATAATTTCTGTCCTATTCTTGATCAAATAACCATCATCCATGCATCTTCTAGTCTATTGGAAATGGAGTTTTCAGAACATATTGCTGATGAAATGAGAATATACACGAATAGAATTAAAAAATCAATTAATCAAATAGTTGAACATGTTTCTGAATTTCAGACGCCAGTAAAAGACTAAAACAATATGATATTGAAAAGAATGAATCTATTTCGTAATCTAACTACAGATTACGAAGAAATACAAACAAAAAATTTGAATGAAATACAAAAACAGTACAAACTAACAAAACGTACGAAAAATTATCAATGGTGTATCTAACTTGTTAGAGATTGTCCTTTATACTCAGAATCTATTTTACGACCATGTGGTCGTCTCTGCCTTAAGCTGAGCGTCAATACTGCCAAATAGGTTACCACACCGATTGCTGCCCCATAAGCTACTAATCCTGCTTCTGCCATATCATACATACATATTCAAAATATTTAAAATATAATCGCATTAAATCTTACAAATGTAAAGTAATTTCAATTAAATATGAATAAAATGATAGAAGTTCAAAAAAGATCATGATAGAAAAAGCTCGTCTAAATTTTTAAGAATATAGAATTAGTACTAATTACAAAATTTACGTAATCTACCTAACGATGACGCAACAATACAAGTAAAAAATACGTATGAAATTCTACGATAATACAAACTAGTAGAAAGTACAAGAATACATCATTACGAAATAGTAGTGACTATGATCTTGTACTTGTTGTACTATTGTAATTCATAGGTATACTGTATACAAAATACTAGGTGTACAGAATAAGATACAGCTAGTACTATGATATACTAATACAGATTCTAGTACTAGTTGTACTGATTCTACCCATAGAAAAAGCTCGTACAAAATTCTATACTATACGATATAGCTTACTAGTACAATTTTACGTAATCTGGTACTAGATTACGACAAGACTACATCAAAAGCTATTCGTAACAATACGATACATTGTAGAAGCTACAAAATACACCAAAAGTAGTACTAGCTTTTAGCTAGTCGTAGCTTTTAGTAGAATGAGTAGCTTTGATTTTGCTATTCGTAGTAGATACTTGTAGAATATTATCTAGGCATAAAAGCTACGAATAGAATTTGTAAGAAAATAGTAGAAGCTACAATGTTAGTAATGGTTCCACTAGATTGTATTGTATTCGTAGCTTTTCAGGAGAATAATCAGTATAATGTTTAGATATGATGCTAGGACTAGTTCTACCACATAGTGCATCTATGTATTTATCAGGGATTTTAGCTATCGTACATTTTTCAGTAAATATAGAACGTAGAACATGTGGAGTAAGTTCTATTCCTAGCTTTTGAGATACTAGCTTGAAATTATTTTGTATAGTTCTAGATTCTACAGAAAATATCTTTTCACCATCATCTAGATAATTTTCTTCGACATAGGTTTGTAGAATTTTAGCTAATGGACTAGTGAAAAAACTAACCCAAGAGTGTTTAGTATCACCATCATGGATATTAGATGCATCAATAGAGTTTATCTCAAAGTTTAGATTCTGTACTTTTAGTTTTGTAATCTCTCCAATTCTAAGACCAGAAGTATACAGTAATAGAAAAACTATTTGTGATTCACCTTTTAGATTTTTAACAAACTCTAATAGTTCTTGATCAGAAGGAAGATGTTTTATCTTGGCGTGAGTCTTGGCAAATTCAAATGATTCAATCCAGTTTCCTAGCTTGAGATAATCTCTGATGTATCTTCTTAATGCTTTAATTTGGTTTGACTTCCAAGAATCAGATTCCTTAGTATCTAAATACAATTTTACAGATTCTTTGTTGATTATTCCTTTTGAGTGATGTAGAAATCTAGAAAGAATTGATAATTGATTGGTTATTGTTTTTTCATTTAGTTTTAGTTCTTGTTGTGCATATTTTTCATATTCAGATATGCTTGATTTCAGATCAATAATTTCAGAATCTCTATCAGGTACTATTTTTAGATGATTTTTGATTAGGTCTAGATCAGAGAGTATTTCATCTAATTTTTGTTCAATTACAGTCATGAAACCTCACTTTTGAGTCCATTCAAAACAATTCCCTTTGATTTTTGTTTTTTGCTACCTTTGTT
>NVWC01000007.1 GCA_002317795.1 Nitrososphaerota archaeon | reverse complement strand
TAAAACAGGCAGTTGCAAAAAACCCTAAAATTATACGCATATGGGCAAAAGATGAAAAAATATTTGAGAAACTATATGACAATGATCAATTTAGAAAAATAGTAAAATTATAAAATTTTTTTTCTCACAGCATCTATTCTAATAATTCCAACTTTCTTTTTTGGACCAATTAACCTTGCTTCAAATATTGGAATGTATAATTCAGTAATTTCACGCAATACAAATTCTTCTGAAAGATTCCGTACATCAGTCTCAAGTGGTTTTTTTAGTTGTAATTGTAATTTCGATATGGCTGCATCATTTGTTATTTCTGGTTTTTTGATATTTTCTTTATTTTTTTCCAGTAACCGTTTAGGATAATTCTCAATTGTTTTAGAATTTATCTTAAATGGGAATTTAATTTCTCGTCCATGATGATCAAAAGTCAACTCATCTTCATCCTCTACAAATACATGTTCTTCTAATTTCAAATCAATCTTGTTTTTTCCCCTTTTACCAGAAAATGCCTTTTTTAAACTAGATTTTGTTTGAATTGGGAAAGTGCCATCACCCAAAACAATTTCTCGAATATTGGAATCAACTGAAATTGTATGAGTTGCTTGACGAAAATAATCRGCAATRTATTTTCCKGAWACCATCAARATGCATTCATAGTATAATTTTAAGGAATGAATATGAACATCTTCTTTTTTTGGTCTAGATAGCAAAGACTTGAAAGGAGTTGTTTTCTTTTGCTCAATAATTTCTAACGCATCTGCTTCTTCTAGATTTTTTCTTAAAACTATAATCTTTACATCATTAGTTTTTGTCAAAGATACACAAAAGTACAATTTACATCTACACTANTAAAAATCAGTATTTTTGAAAAATTCTTAATCTAAAAATAGATCAACATCAATCTTTGATATTATTTYAGTGTAAAGAGATTCTACATAATCTTTAAAAACAAGGCAAACTGTATTTTTTCGATATTCATGGCAGAAAAAAAATCTACAAARACAAAAACATCATCYAAAGCTAAAACTGCTAAAACAAAAAAGAAAAAAATTRAAGATTTACCMAGTGATGATAGTGGGATTRTCATAGTTGATGATGATATTGTAATTGATAAAGAAAAAGTTAATGAGGAAAGAAGAGCATATCTTGAGGAAGCAAGATCTCAAGACGCATCTGACTAGAAATCTTTATCCGATCCAAAACCAAGTATGATGTATGCGTGCATTATGTTTGATTACTGTAAAGCCTGGAAAAGTAGATTCTGCAGTCGAAATATTAAAGAAAAAACGTAAAATTGTAAAACAAGTGATGATAGTTGCTGGAMGRGCAGACATTAGTGTATTTTTACAGGGAAACATTGATGAGATTAATCATATGGTAATTGATTTTAAAAAAATTAAAGATATTGTTACAACTGAGACATTAATTGAAGTGGAGGTAAATCTGGGATGGTAAGGGCCATAATTTTGGTAAAATCTCCAAAAAAACTCATTGCTGCAAGACTCAGAAAAATTACATCRGTRTCTGATTCATTTCCTACTAGCGGACAATTTGATGCAGTAGCTATAATTGATGTAGAGACTCTTGTCCAAATAAAAGATGTAGCAAATAACATCCAAAAGATTAGTGGTGTAGAGAGAACTGAAACTATGGTTGAGGTTCAATGACAAGTGATTTAAAGAACTTTGAGGTAGTCTGTCTGTGAATATCAAAAAAGTTGGAAATGTAATTTTGGCTGTCAAAGACTTGGATAAATCCCTTGAATTTTACAATGGAATTATAGGTCTTCCAATTAAAAACCAAAGACGTTCATGGATAGATTTGGGTACTTCTGGTGCTTTATTGAGTTTACATCCAGCATCACTTACTGCACAACATAGTGGTAGTTCAATTGAAAATGGAATAACTATTGGTTTCCTTGTAGGTGATGTACAATCCGCAGTTGACGAATTAAAAAGTAAAGGTGTYACCATATATCGAGATATCATAGAAAAAGATAYTGGAAAAAATGCAATCATACAAGATCCTGATGAGTATTTGATTTCATTATTTGAGCCAATCTATAATGATAAAGATCAACAAACTGGTGGRTATCATGGTTTTACTCCWGCATAGATTGTTTTTTATTAAAAATTAATATTACAATTTTTTTCTACATTTTACAGTATGGTAAATACAAAATCTATTGAATTTGAGATAATTAAGGAACCGTGGAACAAATACCAGATTATAGATAATTCTGTATTGAAAACCAGAACAGTTCTCAAAAAAATTGAACGTATAATGGATGGTGATAAAGTATCTTTTTCTGTAGATGCACAAACTCTTACTGTGATATATGCCGATAGTGCTTTGAAAGGAACTCCAAATCCACGACCAATTACTAAAAAAGACATTCTAGACTCTATAGATAAACCAGATATGCATTATGATACACTTTCACAAGAATTTAATGAATACCATCTTGATGATGGAACAAAAATTAAAATTTTTACAAATGTTACTACTATTTCTCGAACTACACTTAAAGATCCAAAAGGTGACCCAGTCTATAATATCAAATCAACTAATACTGTTGAAATAAAACCATCYGAGCAATACAAACCAACTACAAAATAATTCTAGAATAATTTTTAAATTACTTTTTTAATTAATGTGATGAGTTTTTCTATTCCTCTTTCACTTCTATTAATTGAKATGTAAAAAGTCATATCATTTTTTTGCAAAATTAGAATAATTACTTTTTGATGTTGTAAAATTACATGTTCGAGTTTTCCAACGGAATTTACAGTATCTTTTCTCAACGACATCAAAGTAGACAAGATAAAAAATTCATTTTTTACTTGTTCTGATTTTAATAATGGTTTGAGTTTTGGATTAACAATTCCTGTCAGAGTTCTACCATAAACATTAATGACTCCWGCATAYCTTATATTTTTTGAAATTTTTAAAATACTTTGACACTGTTTTCTGTATTTTATCACAGTATCTTTCCATTTATCCGCGGGAGTTTTTACCATAATTAAAATTACATTTGAAATTAATAAGGATTTTTACTGTCAAATTGAAATTTAGTATCTGAAAAAGTTTTTAATATTATTTTGAATTTGATTTATTTTCTAATTTTTTCTTTAATTCATTATTTTCTTTTAGTAGTTTATCATTTTCAGCTCGAAGTATTTCAGCAGAATTCTTTTTACTATACAATGGATGTCCTGGAGGAATAATTGTAGAGTTCATAGATAATAGTCCTGAAGCGTATTGTTGATACATTTGTTGAAATCCTTGAAGTTTTTCATTAATGGTTTCTGATTGTCGTGAAAATTGATCTTTTAAGGGACTTTCATAAACTTTGAACATTGGGTGTGCAAGTCCTGGAGGTAATCGTGGGAACTGAAATGCCATGTGTGGAATATTTGGATTTAATCCGTAAAGGTCTTGTAAGTGTCGATTTACTGAATTATCCATAAAAATAGTCAATTATCACTATATTTCTGCCTTACTTTAGGCATTTGATATACCATCTAGTGAACTCTTTGTYAGTATAGCTCAACTTGAGTCGATCACAGATCCTTATAGATTCCYWTTTTTGATCGCAGWTACGCATGAAAAAATCAAACAAGAGTTGTCTTAGATGTAAAAATGATATCCTAGAAAAAGATCTTCATAAAATTGTGATATATGTGGTTCAAGAAAAATTTACTGAGCACCACTATGAACATGTTGAATGCCCTGGAAATTTTACAATTTAAAAAATTTATTTTTAAAATTTACTACCCTTTAAACTCGTATATTTTGTAAATCTCCCCCGTTAGTCTGGAGCGATATTTCCATTCATCCTTATTCCAAACTACGTGGCTAAAGTTTTTTTGAGAATCAGAATTTAGTCTTTCATAGACATCACTACCAATTAAAATTTGATCAGGTTTTGCCATGCCCTGAATTTTTGATGCAATATTCATTGCAGGTCCTATTATGTCCACATGAGATTGTTTTACATCTGCACCATATCTTACTATGATGTTCTGTCCATGATCAACACCAATTTTTACCATTAAATCTGGATAATCATATTGATTAAGAATTGGATTAATTCCTTTATGAATAACTGATATCATAGATTTTGCACAATTTGTTGCATTTTCAGAAGCAGATACATCATTTTCTTCTGCATCAAAATATCCAATCACTGAATCCCCTACAAATTTTAATACATATCCATGATGATGTCTAATTACTGCAGCCATTTCTTGAGCAAATGAACCAATAATAATTGCTATTTTTTCAGAAGGCATTTCCAAAGTCATTGTAGTAGAACCAACCAAATCTACATACAGCACGACCATGTTTAATTTTGAAAATACATGTTTTCGAAGAAACTTGTCAGAATCATCAATTACTCCTGAATACTCATATCCTTTTTTAAGAGAGGCCCAAACTCGTTTTTGGGTCTCTAAAATCATTTCATCAAAATCTAATTCTTTACCTACACTTTTACTTGAAATTACATCATTCTGACTTTGTTTATCTTCAGGCATATTTTCTGATAATTCCTTCTCATTAGTCATTATACATCAAACTATTCTAATGGAAAATCAATCTCACAATGAGGGCATTTACCTCTATTTCCGTTATATTTTTCATTAAAATACACAATAATCTCACCGTTACAAATATCACAACTAAATTTGGATTTATCCATGCCTAGGATCACGAATATGTCTATTTAGATATTGGTGAAGGTTTAAGGAGACGAATAATTTGCTAACTCATGTGCGATTAGATACAAGATCTCCTAATGACTTCATAAAGATATTAAATGAAAAAAATAAAAACATACAAGAAATTTTTCTGTCAAAAATATCTGAACTAACAAAAACTGTTGATGTCAAAGTTATGATGGGTGATTCAACTGTTACTGGTCAAAAAACCTTTGATCCAAAACAAGTAATGGATTATTTTCAAAAAATTAATAATAATTTAAAAGATTGGTCACTTCAAGATGTAACTACTTCTAATAATGAAGACCTTAGAAGAATTTTTACAAAATTTGAAGTGATGGTCGGAAATTATTTAATTTCAGGACACATTTCAATACAATTTCATGTTTTATTATATTATAAACCTGAACAACGTGTAATTGATTGTCAAAAAGAATTATCAGATATTGTGGATTTGACAAAAAATAAAGAACAAGAACTTTCAGATAATAGTGATCAATTTGTCTTAAATAAATTAAGAGAAAGAGGATACAAAGACTTTGATCATCAAAAATTATTTGAAATTCTTTATGAGAAAGATGAATTACGTGAACAAATTTATGAGGAAATTGAAAAAGATACAGATGTAGATTTTAAAGAACTTTCAGAAACAAAGAAAAAACTGTTTAATGAACTGGACTCTCTTTTAATTGAAACGTACCAAATATCCTCTGTTCTAATTGATGATCCAAGATTAATTTCTGGAGAAGAAGGTTGTCTTTGTACCTTTGATTTGGAATTTATTAAAAATAATAATAGGGAAGGATTGTTTGACCCAAGAAAAATGTCTAAKGATATTAARGAAAATATCTCAAAAAGATTAGATGAATTTGAATTAATTTTAAAATTATAAATTAAAATCAAGGAACCGGAAAATGAGAACTATTCTCAAAGGGGAGATCCGATCCCTCGATATAATTTTAACAAATTATTGGAAGTATTTAGTCATTGCTGGAAATTCAGGCATAAAA
Source organism: Nitrososphaerota archaeon (assembly GCA_002317795.1). Classification (GTDB taxonomy): domain Archaea; phylum Thermoproteota; class Nitrososphaeria; order Nitrososphaerales; family Nitrosopumilaceae; genus Nitrosopumilus. Next base: position 91,447 of record NVWC01000007.1, on the reverse strand, counting down.
TTTGCTAAAAATGAACTTTTTCTATAGAAGAAGTCAAATATATCACATTTGTAGCAACATTTCTAATGAATCCGACATATGATGAAATAGTAAAGGCAAGCTGCATGAGAGGAAATGATATCAAAAAAACACCATTGATTCATTCACCAATGTTTAGTAATCTAATCGGATCAGAGATTTATCTAAAGGCTGAGTTTCGACAAAAAACTGGTTCATTTAAAGCTCGAGGTGCATATTATAAAATTAAATTATTAACTGATGAAGAAAAAAAACGAGGAGTGGTTGCAGCATCTGCAGGTAATCATGCTCAGGGTGTAGCCTTTGCATCTGCATTGGAGAAAATACCTTGCACAATTGTAATGCCAAAAAATGCATCACCTGCCAAAGTTTCAGCCACTAGAGGTTATAATGCTAAGGTAATACTTGAGGGAACTAACTATGATGAATCATCAATCAAAGCAAAAGAAATTGCAAAACAAACTGGTGCAACATTGATACATGCTTTTGATGATCCTCAAATTATTGCAGCTCAGGGAGTAATTGGACTTGAAATATTGGAAGACTTGCCTGATGTTGATGAAATATACCTCCCAATAGGTGGTGGTGGGTTAGCTGCTGGAATTTTAATTGCAATAAAAGAAAAAAATCCTAAYRTCAAAATTRTTGGTGTTCAATCAAAATCATTTCCATCAATGTATGAATCACTCAAACAAAATAAAGTTACTTCAAGTGGAGGTGAAAGAACAATTGCAGATGGAATCTCAGTTAAAACTCCAGGAGAACTAACATTTTCTATAATTAAAGAACTCATTGATGATATAGTTCTTGTAGATGATACTGAAATTACAAAAGCAATGTTTTTGTTAATGGAGCGAATGAAATTTGTTGTAGAGCCTGCAGGAGCTGCAAGTTTAGCATATTTAATTTCAAATAAACCTGCACCCGGAAAAAAAATAGTTGCAGTAATGGCTGGTGGTAATGTTGACATGTATCTTTTAGGTCAAATTGTAGACAAGGGCTTAGCAGCTATGGGTCGATTACTTGTATTATCAATGGTATTGCCAGATAGACCGGGAATATTCAAAGAGATAGTTGATGAAATTGCATTAGCTAATGCAAATATTGTAGAAGTTATTCACGATAGATTAAGTTCAAAGGCAAATGCAGGTTCTGTCACAGTCACTCTTAGTCTTGAAACTCAAGGAAAAGAGCAAGCAGATTTGTTGATAAAAGCACTTAGAGAGAAAAATATTCAATTCACTTTACTAACATAGTTATTTGAATTTCTTTTTTGCAAATTTCGAAAGACCCTCTTTTTTTAATTGTGCAGACTCTTTCATTACTGAATTATGTTGATTAGATTTGAATTGTTTTAGTTTCTTTTTTAATGCTGAGAATTCATTTGCAAGAATCTTTATTGCATAAATTCCTGCATTTCCTGCTTTGTTTACTCCCACAGATACTACTGGTGATCCTGATGGCATTTCGGTAATTGATAATAATGAATCTAAACCTCCAAAGGCTGAAAATTTTGATGCATCAACTTTTTTTTGATGTTTATCATTATAGACTAAAATTGGAACACCAATTACTGGAATAGTTGTATGGGATGCTATCATTCCTGGTAAATGTGCAGCACCCCCAGCTCCTGCAATAATTAATTTAAATCCCATTTTTTCTGCATGTTGAGCATATTCTGCCAATCTTGCAGGAGTTCTATGTGCTGAAACAATTTGATCCTCATGTTTGATTTTAAATTCATCTAAAATTTTAGCTGCATCTTGCATTATCCTACTATCTGAACTTGAACCCATTATGATTCCAATTAGAGGTTTTTTTGAATAAGGCACAATTAATACAAAAAACTAGAGAATAATAAACAATTACTATTAAAAAAAATCTTAGAATTTTGTTTAAACTAACATTAGATATTTTTAAYCCCTGATAATTGATTTAGATGATGACAAAGATCTTAGGAATAATTGGTGGGGGACAGCTTGGGATGATGATCACAGAAGCTGCAAAAAAAATGCCTGAACATATATCAAAAATCATTGTAATTGATCCTACCATTAATTGCCCTGCAGCACAAATGGGGGCTGAACAAATTGTGGCAGATTACAAAGATAAAGATGCGATAATAGATTTAGCAAATAAATCAGACATCATTACATATGAGATCGAATCTGGAGATAGCCAAATTTTAAAATCTGTAGAAAAAAACGCAGAAATTAACCCCTCCCCTGAAACCTTAAGAATTATTCAAGACAAGTTTTTACAAAAATCCTTTTTACAAGATAACGGTATCCCTGTTTCTGACTTTATTCAAATTGAAAATATTTCAGATATTCATGAAGGAATAAAACAATTTGGATATCCTGTTTTATTGAAAGCAAGAAGAGATGCATATGATGGACGTGGTAATTTTAAAATTAATTCAGAARATGAAATTCAAAAAGCATTTGATTATTTTAAAGGACAAAAAYTACTCCTYGAAAAATTTATTCCATTTAAAATGGAAGTATCAGTAATTGCATCAAGAAATACAAAAGGTCAAATCAAAACATATCCTCTAGTTGAAAATATTCATGAAGATAATATTTTACGTGAAACAATAGCTCCTGCAAGAGTTTCAGATGAAATTATACAAAAAGCTGAGAGTATTGCAAATACTACGATGACTGTTCTCAAAGGGGCAGGGGTATTTGGAATYGAAATGTTTCTTACACYAGAAAATRAAATTATTATTAATGAAATAGCACCACGTGTACATAATTCTGGCCATCATACATTACAATCAAGTGAAACATCTCAATTCGAACAACATTTGAGAGCAATTTTGGGTTTGGAKCTTGGTRGTACAAAAYTATTACATCCAACYATAATGTATAACATCTTAGGCTCAAAATCATTTGAGGGAAAATATAYTCCTGTAACWATYACTCAATCAAATACATATTTGAAAATGTATGGAAAAGWAATTTCAAAACCATTACGAAAGTTAGGCCACTTTAATCTAGTTGGGGTKAATGGTGAATCAATTGATCAATTATTACAAAAATTAGAGTYAGTTAAAGAAGAAATAATCATCAACCCWATCTAATTAGATTTATTAGYTATACAGAAAGAAATCAATTATGGCACTAAATGTAGCTCTAATAATTACAGGTATTGCAATTGGTTTACTTGTAATTTATGCTGCAGATGTTGCACTTGTAGAAATTACAGGTGATGATGAAGGGTTCATTCCATTTGATCATAAAACCAGAGGTATGGGGTTGGGACTTCCTGCATTGATATTGCCAATTGTAGCATTTTTAATTTCACGAAAATACTCATCAAAGGGTCTGGGAATAATGATCATCATTGCAGGTGGTTTGATTATTTTTGGAGGTCTATTTGTTATGGCAAATGCTGATCCTGTTGTAGCTAAAGAAACCGGAAGAAACGTTATGGCTGAATCAGTTCCACTACTCATTGCAGGAGCAATACAAATCGGATTAGGMATACTTAAAATTAAAAAATCCTAAATGATGAATTATGCCAATTTGTGCAAAATGTGAAAATGATGTAAAAAAGGTTTATGATTGTGATCATACTGATTTTGAAGAGTATTGTGTAGAATGTTATACTGAATTACATTACTATTTGACTGAGAAATAAAACCTAAACATTACTATGTATAATTAGAAAATTCTTGTAATTATGTCTAGTTAGTAAGTGGCCTCTGTTCATTAGATACAAACCATAGTTTGTYTTAGAATTTTATTTTGATGTTTTATTAAATTATTTTATTAAATTATTTTATTAAATTATTTTATTAAATATTATTTTCATCTCATGCCTAAAATAGACAATTACTGATAGGATTAACATCTCTTTTTTTAATAAATCGGTATAATAGAAGCATTTTCAATCATTAATCATTGACTATTAATCATCCTAAAATTATCGGAGTGAATTTATTCAAAATAATTGAAACGCTATACCGTAATAAAGAAAACTCCATGTATCTAAAGGAACTTCGTCAATTGCTGAACAGAGAATCTAAAGATGTTAAAGTTGATGTAATGTATTTGTCTAGTTTAGAGTATGTCATAACTAATTTTATTGCAGATACAGTTAATCAAAGAGTGGTTTTTCTAACTTCAAAAGCTAAGAGTGTTATGGATAGAACAATGCCTCCAAAAGATTATGAAGAATTTATCAAAATGTTTGCAAATCCTGATAAAGACTTTGGTGATGCTGTCATTTCAGACAAGGAAAGTAAACTCAAAAAAGCCTTTGGATTTTTCAAATCATAATCATGACGAGAAAAGACGAAAAAAGAATGAAGAATATTATAAAATGTAAATTTTGTGGCAAGTCGGATCATGTAGAATATTTGGGAGACCTTGATTGGTTCTGCAATAAGAGATGTCATTACAAATTTAGACATAATGAATGATAATTTCTTCTAAACTCCAAACCTTTGTTCTAAACAAATTCTTATTGATATGCAAAAAATAGTTCTTGGACATGTAGCGTATCAAGGATATGCTCATTTCAACGACTAGACTTGATTAGTTTGGGTTTGAGTTGTAATTGATCATGATATCGAACAGTTTGCATGTTTAGGTATGAGTGGGTTAATCTCCCTCATATCGTTTAATTTCAATATACTATCTCAAAATATAGAATCAATTACCCCATCATGTGTTTTTGATTGAATTTTATCAGATCCCAAACATAATTTAGTTCCTCGTTGATGTATGTTCATTTTATATTGTAAAGTGAATGTATCAACTCTTGTTATGTTTAGGCCATGTTTTCTTTTTGTAAAACCTTTTTTTGCATGAATTAATGTAGCCATTTTTTCCCTTTTACACACATTACACATCATTCGTTTAATTTGCCCTTTTGTGATAATCACTTCTTTCGTATTTCTCCATTCTAGTATTGAACGTGCCTAAAATCCTCGTGATTGCAATGTTTAGATTTTTTTATGTGGTCACAGCAATAAAAATATGCTAACTGACAAAGATGTTGCAATATACGCATTAGGTAAAACTGAGGGAATCAATTCCTTAGCTGAAACGCTTGGAAAAGGGTTTGATGATGAAAAATACATTGAATCTTGGAATAAAACCATGAAACTTTTAGGAGTTGACATGCCTCTAAAAGAACTAGAAAAAATATACAAAGAATTTGCAAAAAAAATGGATGATATCATAAAGTCTGATGAAATAAAACAGAAAAAATATAAAAAAAMNACTACGATAAAATAGTTCACAAAAAATAATCTATCGTGAAAGAGATTTCAATCTCAYTATTATTGRAAAATATGATKGATGCWGRTAATTATGCTGATGACATATGGAAAACATGTTTAGATGAAAAAGGGAAAAGATACAARAGAAAAGATATCAACAATTCTTTGAAAAAATTAGTTRTCTTGGGATTTATAAAAAAAAATAGAATTTCAARYACTGATACATTTTACAATAAAATACATTATCMTAATTCTGATGATTAYATTGGKTTCATTAACAATATTATATTTGAAAATGAATCTAAAATAAAAAAATCATTAAAGAAATTAGAAAATAAAAAAATATTTGTAGATATCACAAAAGATCTTAATTCATATAAATTAAAAAAAGACAGTAAAATTAATTATGAAATATTATTAGATTCGTACTCAAATTTAATGGAATTAACATCATCAATTTTATTAGTTAAAAAAACTAGTAAAAATGAAAAATTTAGAAAGCAACTAATGAATTGTCATGATGAAATTAAAGATACAATAGATCTAATTAAAGAAAAAATTATTGCTGAAAGAAAATCAACTGAAATAATAATATTAGAAAGGCGGTTTGCAGGCAGAATTCCTAATGAGGGATATCTCAAACTTTAATATCTTTGATAMAAATTTGTRCAAATAAGATTTTTAGTTAAACYACATTACAAATTTAATTYTTTAACTATTTTATACTCTAAAAAAAGACTCWGWGTATTGAARGYAATTATTTTAGCAGGGGGTCGTGGAAARAGACTAAAACCRATTACAGATTTTGTACCAAAACCMCTTGTACCAATAAAAAATATTCCAATTATAGAATGGCAAATAAAATATTTGAAAAAATTTAATGTATCTGAAGTCATAATTTGTACTGGTTATAAAACAAAGATGATTGAAAATCATTTTAAAATGAAAAATATTGGAATTAAAATAAAATAYTCTGTTGAAAAAACTCCTTTAGGTACTGGTGGAGCAATTAAAAAAGCAGGAAAAATGATTAGTGATAAATCCTTTTTTGTAATAAATGGGGACACTATCACAAATATTGATTTAAATAAACTTAGAAAAAAACAAAATTCGATTGCAGCAATTGAGTTAAGAACTCAATATGGAATTTTAGAAACTAGTGATGAAAAAATATTAAGGTTCAAAGAGAAAAAAGAAATTTCTAATACTTGGATGAATGCCGGGATTTACCATCTCCAAAAAGAAGTATTACGTGAATTACCTGTGAAAGGTGATATTGAAAAAACACTCTTTCCAGATTATGCAAAAAAAGGTAAACTCAATACAATCAAATTCAAAAATGTCAAATGGTATTCTGTTGACTCTTTTAAAGATATGGAAGAATGTGAATTAGAAATTGAAAAAATTATCAAATGATGATATTTGCTTTATGCACCGGTTCTATGTAATGTAACCATCATGTATGCCACTTCTTCTACAAATAACTCATCATTACTAACAGATGCATATTTTGTAGCATCATTCCAAAATGTTGGTTTTGGTAATGATTTTTCACTAAAAATTTGTTCACTCAATGATTAGTATGATAAAATAATCTGATAATACTCAGACTCAATCAAAATTAACCTCTTACTAAAACTGCTTACAAGTAACACATTTTGGGAATATTATAGATTCTTTGGCAATTCTACAATGAATGTGGTGGAATTTATCCTGACATTTAGTGTTCCTTTGTGACTAGTAACAATGGTTCTACAACTAGCAAGACCTAATCCTGTACCTTGTTGTTTTGTAGTGTATAATGGTTCAAAGATTTTTTCAACATTAGTTTCTAAAAATAGAATGCCCCCGTTTTAGTCGTGAGAATACGACGGTTGTCGTAAGACTTTAGAATAAAGATTATGTCTGTTCAAATTCGGCTGGGAGTATGTTGTGTTAGGGGATATAGTTAGAGTCCTAGAAATGTCACTAAATTTGCTAAATTATGAGAATGAGTTTATCGATAAAGAGTAAAAAGGCGTTTCCCCGATTAGTCACAAAAACACGACGCTAACTACAGTATAACGAACAGTATGATTAAACAAAAAGAGTTTAGAATCTGATTTATTTTGTACCTAAAATTCACAATTGAACATAAGATAATACTATAAACTTTATTAGATACTCTTAAACTTCATAATCACATAGTATCATACTGGTGATGTAAAAAGTATGAGAATAGGACAAAAGATAGAATGTGTGTTCTTAATTATTGCAGCAACAGTAATATCTGAAAATTTAACGCTCTCAACCCAAAAACAGAATCTTTACTCTGTGGAGACGGAGTTAATATGAAACAGAGTGAAACAGAAACACCCTCAAAATTTAACAAAAAACCCATGATTACAAAATATTTGATTTTGCCATCAGTCATTTTAATATCATTGATAGTTACGGCAACTAGCAACTTTTGGATAATTGACGACGTGCATCATTTTTACTTAGAGATCCTTGCATTCGTGCTTGATTCATTAATTGCGTTTTATTGTCTGTTAAGATTCAAGGCACTTCATGAAAAACTCTTTTTCTTTTTAGGAATTGGCTTTGTCGCAAGTGCCCTGGTGGATGTTCTGCATGCATCCGTTTCCATATATGAAATAGAACAGACAGAATTTCTCAGATATTTCATACCCCAAACATGGGTTGCCGGAAGGCTAATTGATTCAATTATGATGATATTGGTAATAACCAAATTTTCATCAGAATTAAAATTAACAAAAATAACTAAGATGTATAAACAACCATCTCTTGCAGCATTGTTTGCGCTCTTTCTAGGTATTTCAGTAGGATCAATAATTATTTCATATGCGGCTCCTTTTCCACAACTCTTAATCGAGTTTCCAATTCACAGACCCTATGATTTTGTCACATGCATCCTTTTTGCTTGTGCCCTTGGACTATTTTACAAAAAGAAACTCTATACAGTACAGGATAACTTCATCAAGGGCATTTCATTGTTTTTGATCGTTAATGTATTTGCAGAATTGATGATATCTTTTTCAGCTGTAAATTTTGATACCTTGTTTAATGTTGCCCATGTCTTGAAGGATGTGGGATACTTTATCTTAATTATTTCAATGACCTCTTCAATCATCTCACAATATAAGATAAAGGAACTACTAGCCAGTAATCTTGAGAAATCAAAAGAACAACTAAAATTAGATAATGAAATCATCCAAATATCTGAGAAAAAATTTCATTCTTTATACGAACAGTCCCCTGAACTTTTACGAACCGTAGATATTGATGGAAAAATACTTGATTGTAACAGCACATATACAAAGTCTCTTGGATATGAAAAATCAGACATTCTGGGAAGATCATTTTACGAACACACTGCAGATAAAAGCATGGATGATGTGAAGGATTGTTTTGAGACCTGGAAGCGAAATGGAGCGGTAAAAGACAGAGAGATTTGGCTTAAACGAAAGAATGGACATGAATTTCCCGTACTAATTAGTGCCGTCTCAATCAAAGATGAGAATGGTGATACGGTTAGCAGTACCATTATCAAAGATATTACAGAAATCCACAAAAGAAATAAGATCATCAAGAACCAGCTCGAAGATCTAAAGCAAATGGACATTCAAAAAGAAGAGTTTGCAACAATAGCATCTCATGAATTAAGAACACCGCTTACTCCAATCACAGGATACATAGAGATACTTCTCAACCCCGAGATGTCCAATGTACGGGGCGAAGACACCAAAATACTGGAAAAAATATACCGCAATACAAAAAAGCTTGAAATTTTGATCAATCGAATCTTTTTGGCACAAAAGCTTGACAAGGGAGTAGTGAAGGTACACAACACAGAGTTTTCACTAAAGGAACTAACAGGGAATGTTCACAAGGCATATTCTTCCTTGATGAAAAAGAAAAACATCACGTTTGTAAATACAACAAAAGATGACATTATAATAAATTCAGACAGTGACCGAATACAAGACATCTTTTCTAATCTGATCCAAAACACACTTGACTTTGTACCAGAGTATGGCAGAATTGAGATTGGTGCCAAGATACAAAACAGCGACATACTATACTGGGTAAAAGACAACGGGTTTGGAATCCCTAAAGAAAAACAAGACAAATTATTCCACAAGTTCTATCAGGTAGATTCCTCCTTAAGACGAAAGCACGAAGGGATAGGACTAGGTCTTACCATATGCAAGGGACTAGTTGAGACTATGGGTGGAAAGATATGGGTTGATTCAGATGAAGATAAAGGTGCTACATTTTACTTTACCATACCCAAATCTGAGAGGTTGAAAAAGGAGATGAATGAATGAAGATTCTAGTTATTGATGACTCTGATGATAACTGTGAGTTTCTAAAGTTATTCCTACACAACAAAAAAGGACATGATGTAACGTGTGTTTTAGATGGAAAGAGTGGACTCGAACTATTAGATAAGGAAAAGTTTGATGTCATATTATTGGACTTGGCAATGCCTGACTTTTCAGGTCTTGATGTACTTAATGCCATGGAGCAAAAGGGAATCCTACAAGAGAATACGATTATAATCAATACTGCAGTTTCTGTGAGTCCAGAGGAGGAAGCAGAGGTTCTTTTAAAAAATATCTTTGCTTTCAACAGAAAGGGAACCACTATTGGAAAGATGTATGAATTGATAATGTCTGCGCAGAAAAGCTGAAGACGTCAATTTGTCTTTGATTTTTTTATTCAAATAGATCCAGAACTTTACAGGCGAAAAAATCAGAGAAATATCCCCAATACTAACCAGAGTAAAAACGAATTACACCCACATTGGGTATCTTGATTACGATGTAATTCACAATTACCTCAAAATCAAATATGAAAAAAACTGGTAGAATCATGCAGTTTGCTGAACCATTGTTTTTAAACTCAAGAAATCAACCAACATCCTATTTTTGGATAGGTCATGTCATTCCTAGATTGGCAAAACATCATTACAATTTACAGTAAATACAATTTTTAACAAAATATTATTCCCTATAGACTAATTCCCAAATTAAAAACATCATTCATTCAGCTCCATATGATATCGATAGTCAAATTCAAAGTAATAGAATTGTAATTATCATGGCTCTAATTACAGCAAGTTTTTCATTAATTGTAGTTTGGTTAAGAAAAAAATCTTGATTTTGTACTTATTTAATCTCATATTCATAGCAAATGAAGTGAAAAGCATTACTGGAAAGTAAGATCACTAATTATTGTTTGAAAACTATCTAAATTTTTTATTGGTATTCATGCATAGTAATGTAGGTAAAATAGTTCCTTTACTCTCTTATGCTTTCTAATTTTGAAACTGCTTGCCATAATTGTGTTCTAACATATGATGGCATGTTAGGATCTTGTGTTACATCATCTAGAAGACTGATTGTATTTGCGGCTCTAACTGATAATGAATATTCCGTATTATTCAATTCTACAACTAAATCTATAATTGATTTTTTTATTGTCTTTGGAGTGGAATTACTAGAAGTAATTTGATTTAATGTATCAATTGCTCCTTTCATAGATTCTTTATTTTGTGCGTCATCAACCATTTTTACATATTTCATAAAAATTAGAAGTATATAGTTACATCTCTACAAAAATATTTTCAGATTCTATTGTAACATTATATGRTGTTAAATCTCTAATTTKTGCTGGGAATTTAACTAGTTTTCCAGTTTTACAATCAAATTGAGCTGCATGCCAACCACATGTAATCACACAACCATCTAATTTCCCTTCAGATAAACTAGAACCTGAGTGAGTACAAGAATCATCAGTAGCACAAAAATTATTATCAATATTTGCAACCAAAATATCTCTTCCATCAATTGATACTTTGATCATTTTTCCAGGAGGAATATCTGTTGTTTTTCCTACTATGATTTTACCCATTGTAGTTTTATCTAATCATTTCTTTTATTTTTATGTATACTATGATGATTAGAGAAGCAAATATTGCAGATAAAATCCCAATTTTAAAATTTTGTAAAGATACTTTTTCTTGGGGTGATTATATAGAACAAGTTTGGGATCACTGGTTATCTGAAGGACATCTGTTATTATTTGAAAAGCAATCTCCAATCGGAATTTGTCATGCTTTTTTTTCTACTGGTCAATTATGGATTGAAGGAATCAGAATTGATCCCATTTTTCGTCGACAAAAAATTGCATCTAAATTAGTAAAATTTGCTGAATCAATAGGACAACAAAAAGATATCCAATTTTCTTTCATGTTAATTGATATRGAAAATTCATCATCACTTTTGATGGCCATTTCACTTGATTATTCCATTTCACAAACCTGGAATTTCTATTCTCTTTTACCTCAAAAAAATTCAAATYATAATGTTTCTTTTGAAAATTCTCTAAATATTCAAAAATATTCTCATTATGTCAAATCTTGGAGGTGGCTTCCAATTGATGACTCTATATTGCCCTCATTTTATGAGAATGACAAAATCATCAAATCAAATATAGATGGAAAAATTTCTATTGCAATTCTAACTGATTCCGAGCATTTTGATAAAACTCTGATTGTAACATTATTTTCAGGTTCACAAAATTCTTCATCACAAATAATTTCTTATTTACAAAATTATGCTATAGAAAATAAATATGAACGGATACAAATTTTAACTAAAGAAAAATTATCCATTTTTAATTCACTAGAACATAAAATTTCATTTCATTTGATGAAAAAAACTTTGTCTTAATCTGATTTCACAAATTTTATTGTATTAGTTAAAATCCCTAGATTTTCTATTTCCATTTCCACCTTATCCCCGTCTTTTAGAAATACTGCATTTGGTTTGTTCAGCATTACTCCTGCTGGAGTTCCTGTAGAAATTATATCACCTTTTTCTAAAGTCATAACTTTTGAAATTTTTGAAATGATTTCTGGAATTTTAATAAACATATTATTTGTAGATGAATTTTGTCTTAATTCCCCATTGATTTTTGTTGTTAATTTTAAATTTTGAGCATCTTTAATTTCATCTTTAGTTGTAATCCATGGTCCACATGGAGCAAATGAATCAAAACTTTTTCCTCTTGTAAATTGTTTATCTTTGAATTGAATATCTCTTGCTGAAACATCATTGAATACCATGTATCCAAATATTGCATCTGATGCCTCATCAATACCAACATTTTTACAGTTTTTACCAATTATTATGGCTAATTCTACTTCATAATCTAACTGTGTAACAAAATCTGGGCATACAATATCTGATTTTGTGCCATTTAATGTAGTTCTAGGTTTAATTACAATTGAAGGATCTTCTGGTGCTTGTAAGCCTTGTTCTTTAGCGTGATCCACATAATTAAAAGCTAAACAAATAATTTTATTTGGATTTGGAATCGGTGACAATAATTTGTATTTTGAAATATCCTCCTTGTATGATAAATCATTTAGCTTGTCTTTAATTTCATCATACCATCCATCAAAAAGAAAATCTTTTACATTTTGTGGAATTGGAATTCCAGTTAGATAAGTAATTTCATCTTTTGTAGCAATCTTTTCACCTTTTATGAAACCGTATGTTTCCTTATCGCCATGAAGTATTCGTGCTATTTTCATTTTTTCTCACTTGTGTGTAAAAATAGCTTGATTTTGAGAATCTTTTCTACAATATCCAAATCTAACAAATTGAATTTCTTCCCCTTCTTTTAATTGTAGATAATGTGGTTCTGTATACACGTCTAATTCTTCTAAACTATTTTCATTGAATTCATCACCAATGAATAATGCTTTGGGTATAATCATTTTAATTTGATGTGCTGTTTTCTGTGAGACCCATTGAATTTTTGGAATGTTTGTTGGTTCTCCTTCAATAAATTCTCCTTCAAGTTCTATACCACTTTTTGTAATGGAGATATTACCTAATCCTAATAATCTAATTTGCATTCCATCTTTGATGTCTTGTGCATCTTCTCCTGGAATGAAAAAATTTCCATCAACTTCAATTTTTCTTTTTCCCATATCATTGACTGGATGATTTGAAATTTCTACTGATGTCATTGGCAAGTTTTTTACTGTTAATTTTTTTGCATTACTTACCATGAATAATCTAATACTGGTAGGATCAACAAATTTCCTGTTAAATGCCTCAAGTGCATCAAATGGTGCTAGTGTATTTGCTTTAGTTAATCCCAATGACATGATAAATTTTCTTATYGCCTCAGGCTTGATYCCTCTTCTTCTTAGRGCCTCCAGAGTTGGTAATCTGGGGTCATCATACCATGAAACTTTACCTTCTTCAATTAAKGGTCTGATGATTCTTTTTGAAATTGGCATTCCTTTGAATTCCAATCTTGAGAAAAATCCCTGATATGGTTTTCTCATGCCTAGTGCATCTAAAATCGCACCAATTAGCTCTTCTCTTAATTCAAATTCTTTTGAACGAAAAGCATGAGTTACTCCATCAATACTGTCCTCCAATGCAACTGCAAAATCATAACTTGGCCAAATTCTATATTTTTCACCTAAWGTGTARTGTTTACCTTCAATAATTCTGAGTAATACTGGATCTCGCATTACTGCGTTGTCTGCTTTCATATCTCCACGGAATCTTACGATTGCATCTCCTGGTTTAAATTTCTCTTGCATTTTTTTCCAATTTTTATTATTTTTTTCAATATCGYCTTTACTACATTTACATTCTTTTCTTTCTCTTCTGTTTTTACTAATGTTCTCYCTTTTGCAAGTACAAATGTATGCTTTTCCGRAATTGATTAATTCTATTGCTTTTTCATAAAATAATTCCATATCGTCTGAAGTACTTTTTACTGTATCAAATTCAATTCCTAACCATTCTAATCCTACTTTGATGGCTGCGTGATATTCCATTCTTTCTGCTTCAGGATTTGTATCATCCATTCTTAAAATAAATTTTCCAYCATACATTTTTGCATATTCTGAATTAATGATTGCAGCTTTTGCATGTCCGATATGTGGATAACCATTTGGTTCAGGTGGAAATCTTGTAATGACHTTTCCTTGAATTGCATCTTTTAATTCTGGAAGTCCTTCTCGTTCTATAATTTTTTCTTTTGGTATTAAYAATTCTGGAAAGTTTTCATCAATCTCTTTTTTTTGHTCTTCTAATGATAATTGATTTACMGAYGAAACAATTTTTGAAATATCTTCTRAAATTTCTTYTACTTTGGTTCTAAATTCTGGKTTTGTTCCAAGAATTTTTCCTAAGATTATTTTATCTCTAGTTTCGCCYCCATGCTCAAAAGCATTTTGAAGGGCCATTTTTCTAATCTCTTTTTTTAGTTTTTCATCCATGTGATTCTACCTGTAAAAATTACACACTTCTCTTAACTACAAAATCCAATAATGTGATTAATTCTGCTTTAGCAGAACCTGAGTATTTTRCCAATGATTTTTCAGCCTTTTCGGCATATTTTAGTGCCTGTTTTCTTACACTTTCTTCAATTCCAAGAGATCTTATCACTTCCACTGCCTTATTCAGATCTTTTTTAGATATCTTTGAATTTCCGAATGCTTTTAAAATTATTTTTTTATCATTATTTTTTGCTARTTTTATTGCCATCAGAATAGGAAGTGATTTTTTACCTTCTCGTAAATCATTTCCAACTGGTTTTTTAGTGATTTTTGGATCTCCCATTACTCCAATTAGATCATCTGTAATTTGAAACGCAATTCCTAAATTTCTTCCAAATGTTGATAGATTTGAAACATCTTTAGCTTTGTTTGATGCACAAATAGCACCCATTGCACAAGACACATCAAATAATGCTGCMGTTTTTTTACCAATCATTGTAATRTAGTCTGATTGTGTTGGGATTCTTYTCTCTTCTGCCATTTTCACATCTAATAATTGACCTTCACAAATATCTACACAAGCTTTTGCAAGTCTAGATACAAGTTGTAAAGTTGCATTCGGAGATAATTTTGAATCTGAAATTATTTGAAATGCTTTTGAAAATAAAACATCTCCTGCAAGAATTGCAATTGGCATTCCATATTTTTTATGAACTGTTGGCACTCCATGACGCATTTCATCATTATCCATTATATCGTCATGAACTAAACTAAAATTATGAACCATTTCTACGGCACTTGCAGCAYTCATGGCATTGGAACTTTTTCCWCCTACTATTTGACAACTTCTAATTACCATGTATGGCCTTAATCTTTTTCCACCATGAATTATTAAATGTCCVGCAGCATCGTAGAGTTTTTTTGGACTTCCTTTTAATTTTGAATTAAGATACTTGTTTACGAGTTTTGCATTTTGTTCTATTTGTTTAGTTTTTTTCATTTACTAATCTCCATTTGTCTTCTGGTATGTGGGTTTTGATTGCTTCTAACAATCCTGCATGAATTTCACTACTTATCCATGTAGATAAGATATTTGCGTGTTTTTCAAGCATGGATTTGTCTGATTTATCTAAAAATTCTAATGCGATAAGCATCCATGGACAATAAATTTCAGGATTTGTTTTAATTTCTGATAATAATTCCATTGCAGAAATCCATTTAATTTCATCAATTTCTCCTTCAATCTTTTTTAATTCTGTTGATTCATCAATTACTCCAATTAATGTTCCACAAATTTCATTTTCAGAACCCACATTTTTGTAAGGCACATGATACTCAAACTTGTGTAAATAATCTAATTCCCCTGTTATCCCTAATTCTTCAGGCATTCTTCTTTCACCAGATGAAACATATGTTTCAGATTCTCTTGGATGACTTGCAAATGTCCCATCCCAGTCTTCAGGCCATAGCATTTTTTCTTTTGCTCTTCTAGTGAGTACTAGTCTACCATTTTTATCAAACAGTAAAGCTGTGAATGCTCTATGTAATTTCCCATCTGGTAGATGACACTTTACTTTTTCCTCAGTACCAATTGGAACATCATTTTTATCAACTAAAATTACATATTCATCTGACATTTTTTTTACCTCTAAACAACGTACCTTCAAATTTATTATTTTTAATCGCTTTTACAATTCTATCTGGTTTATTTCCATTTACAAAAAATACATTCATTCTCATTTTTGCAATTTTTGATGCTTCTTCAATTTTTCTAGTCATTCCACCAGTTACATCCATTTTATTTTCTGAAATTGATGGACGTTCACCCTTTAATTCATAAATTAATTTTTTTGATTTTAGGTCAGAATATAATCCATCTTCATTTAGAGCAAAAATAACTAGTCTTGGTTTTAGAATTTTTGCAATATGAGTCATTATTTTGTCTCCTGATAAGATGTATGTTTTATTTTGACCAAACCACAATGCATCACCATATGTTACTGGAATCATGCCTGATTTTGCAATTTTTTCAATCTYTTTTACTTTTTTTGTAATTGGTTTATTYCCTGACATAAAATCAGTTGGTGGAAGACAATAAGGAGACAGTTTATTTTTTAAGAAAGACTCTAAAATGATTTTGTTTAATTCAATCATAGAATTTTTAATTATTGCAACMCCTCTAAGATCATATTTTTTTTCTTTTGTATGCATGTCATATTTTACAGACCAGTAATGTCCATAGGAACCTCCRCCATGAACAATTATTGTTGGCTCACTAATTTTTTTCAAACTTTTTGTAAGACTGTCTATTGTTTTTCGTCTAGGTGAAAGTGGTTTTTCTTTATTTGTAATAATTGAACCGCCTAATTTAATCAGAATCATGCTGTTTCAAAATATTTAGTCAATTAAAAAGTATTCAGTCCTTTAAGATCAATTTTTACTGAAAAGCATTYAAAACTCTTATTTCTAAATTGATTAATTGTTTCATTCAAATTTGTTTCATCTGTTAATGCAAAAATACATCCTCCACCTCCKGCACCMGTGATTTTTRCACCAAAAGATGATTTCATCCCAATTTGTATCATTTCTTTAATTTTTTCATTTGAAACTCCTATTGCCTCGAGATATTTTTGATTTTGATTAATTTTCTCTCCTAATTTTTTAGTATYATTTTCTTTTAATAATTCCAAAACATCTTCCACTAGATTTGTTTCATTATCACATARTTTTGAAAATTCTTCTTCATTTTTTTCTTTAAATGATTTTACTTCATTTACTACTAATTCAGTAGAATGTTCTATGTTTGAATTTGCAATTACTAAATGAAAATTAGGCTCAGATTTTATTTTTGTATACCCATTTTCTTTGTTAAATTCCATAATTCCACCATATGTACAAACTGTACAATCTGCCCCTGAAGTGTTTTGGAAAATAGTTTTTTCAGCCTCTATTGCCAATTCTAAAATTTTTTCTTTTGATGTATTTGAAAATAATCTAGAAATTGCAGCAGCTCCTGCGACACAACAAGCTGATGATGATCCCAGTCCAACTCCTAATGGGATTTCTGATTCAACTATAATTTTAATTCCTGTATTTTGATTTTGTATCATTTTATTTGCTAAATAATAAAATGGTTTTAGTGGTGAATCAATTTCTGAAATTGGTTTGTTTGGTTGTAATTCTAAATCACCTATGTTTGATTTGATGGAAATTATTTTAGMTTCAATATTTTCTGCTGTAACTGTAACTCTTTTGTTAATTGCACAAAGAATTGCTTTTACTCCGTATACAACAAAATGCTCTCCAAATAGAATTACTTTTCCTGGTGCTGATGCTTTAGATATCAAGTGAACACTAAATTTTGATTGATTTAGTTGATTCCTTCTTCGGTAATYTTTGTTTCAAAATCGTCTATTTCATATTTCATTGATTCATTTTCTTTTAACTCTCCTTTTTCAATGAGAATTTGACGTACTAGTAACCAGTAAACCGTAGCTAAAGCTTTTCTTCCTCTGTTGTTTGCTGGAATTATTACATCCAAATTTGATGTGAGGTTATCCGTATTTGCAATTCCTATAATTGGAATACCTGCATTAGTTGCCTCGATAATTGCTTGTTCATCAACTTGTGGATCTGAAATAAAGACTAATTTTGGTTCAATGTAATATGGTAATGATGGATTTGTTAAAGTTCCTGGCATAAATCTTCCAAGGAGTTGTTTAGCMCCTAACATTTCACAGAATTTTTCTATTGGAGTTTCTGCATATTGTCTTCCTGAACAAACAATGAGATTATCTGKACCTAGTCTATTGATAAATTTGGCTGCGGTTTTAATTTTTTCAAGTGTAATATCTAAATCTAGCATGTAGAGCCCTTCTGGACTAGCTTTTGTGATGAATGGAATCATGAATTTTGTCTTTACTTGGGTTCCTACTCTAATTCCTGTAGATAGGATCTTCTTTTTGATGTYGATTGCTTCTGTTTGTTCACTCATGACGATTTTAAATCTCTGYCATACCGCGTATTAAATCATGCTCTGATAGGCGTAATAATTCATTTATTTTTGCTATTCTTTCTCCTCCTACTACGCCAACTTTGAGCATTTTTGATTTTGTTGCAAGACCAATGTGGGATATTTGTGAATCAATGGATTCCCCCGATCTATGTGATGTGATTAATTTGATATTATTTTGATTTGCCTCATTTGCAAATTCAAGAGCATCATAAAGACTACCTGCTTGATTTACTTTGAGAATAGCGGCATTACATGATTTTAAACTAATTGCTTTTGATAGAATTTTTTTATTTGTAACTGTCAAATCATCACCTGTGATCAAAGTATTTGGAAATTTAGCAGTTAACTCTGACATGTCATCAAATGCTTCTTCATGAACTGCATCTTCTGCATAAATCAATTTGTATTTTTCAATAATGTCTGCTGCAAAATCAATTTGCTCTCCAGTAGAATTTTCAAATCCTGCTCTGTCATATTGATATTTTTGTTTTTCTTCATTCCACTGTGTAGATGATGCAAAGTCTACTCCTAATGATACCTCTTTTCCTAAAGTAAATCCCAAATTTTCACAAGCTTTTACAGAAACCTCTAATGCTTTTTGATTTTCTAGTTTTGGTGCCCAACCACCTTCATCTCCTCTTCCATTTGTAAAAGTAGGATCTTCTTTTTCTAAAACTCTACGTAATTCTTTATGAACTAATAAATTAGTTTCAATGGCTTCTTCAATGGTTTTTGATCCTGTTGCACAAATTAAAATCTCTTGAATATCTGGTGTTCCTGGACCTGCATGTGCTCCACCTCCTAAAATATTACCTATTGGAAATGGAAATTTGAATGATGATTCAGATGATAATGTTTGAAACAATGGTTGACCTAATGCCTTTGAGGCTGATTCCATTGATGCAATTGTTATTGCAAAAGCTAATCCTCCTCCAATTTTTGAATAGTTTGAAGAATCATCCAAACTTTTTAAAATATCGTGAATTCCTTTAAGGTCTGAAGATTCTATACCGATAAATTTCTGAGAATTTTCTTTTAGAATTTGTAGACTATCTTCTGGCTTTTCATTAGGAAAACTTACTGCTTCATATTTTCCTACACTTGCACCAGATGGGGCACAAACTCTACCAAGAAATTTTCCATCTGACTCAATATCTACCTCGATTGTTTTACTTCCTCTACTATTGTATATGATACGCCCTTCAATTGAGGTGATCGTAGCCAAGTTATTCTAACTCAGATTGAACTTCTTCTTTTCTTTTCTGAATTGCTTCATAAAATGGAATTACTTGTTGTATTGTTTCAACCGTAGTTAACAACATTCTTCTGCAACAATATCTTTCAATTCCTAAAAAATCTAAAACTTTTTTTGGATCTTCTCCTGCTTTGACTTTATTTTGATAATCCTCAAATTTGTCTGCTACCATATTTCCACATGTAAAACATCTAACAGGAATTAACATACGAACGAAAAGATAATCAAGGATTATAAAAACCATGCAYGGAAATTTCATTGCGGACGTCGCCCAGCCTGGCCAAAGGCGCTAGCTTGAGGGGCTAGTCTCTCAGGAGTTCGTGGGTTCAAATCCCATCGTCCGCACTTAAAATAATAATTTTATTTTTCYAGTTTTTTYAAAGTTTTRATTAATTCWGWTCTTCTTTTTTCTTCAGTAATTATTGCTCTGACATCATCMACTAGAATYCTATTKACATCAATTTTCCTTCTRGCYTCTTTTACWACTTTRTCATACATTGAAAAAGTRTATARYTGAAGATATAGWTCYTCCATMACYTCAAAAATYYTWKTRGMWTCATCAATTTCWCCAATTCTWATTTTATCAAAWACYMTTCTTTTCAATTCACCTACACAATCAAGCAATCCTAAAACATATGACTCTGGCATTACRYCYAATTTTTYATMTGAAGGAATTTCYTTTTTTTCAACAATTGMAATTARASATGCAGCCTCTACAAATTCTTGYTCAGGYGTAATGAGRTATCTTCTTAGTTGYCCWGTTGCTTTTTTCTTGTATTTTTTTAAGAGYAAATCTGCTTGTTTTAAATTRTTTTTACCKGTTTTCAAATCTCCTTTGTGTACTGCAATAATTGATTTACTGCAKAGAATGACAATCTCTCTAGTATTTTTTAGTAAAAATTCTCTTGAATCTTGAACTACTCCTAAAGATTTTGTAATTTTRTTTAATGATAATTTTACATTTTTTAGTGTCATGATWGGCGATGACAAAACMCGGATAAAGTYGTTTGCCAAACTCTTATTTTGGATATGATTTTCATGTTCAATATGGAAATTACAGTTAAACAAATGTACAAAATTGAAAATAAAGGACATGATATGGGATTTTTAAAAAAATTCATGATGGAAAATGCTGGTGCATCTGCAGTTAGAAGATTAGTTGGAAAAATTGAGAATATAGATTCAAAAAATATTTTGATCTTTGTAGGATTGGGAAATAATGGCGGTGATGGATTGGTAATGGCAAGACATCTATCTGGATATGGTGCTAAAGTTACAGTTGCACTTCTTGGTACCCCTGAAAACATCAAAACTGATGAAAGTAATTGGAATTGGTCYATCTTAAAAAAAATGCCATCAGTCAAACTAATTTCTGGTGATTCTTTTGAATATAATYTTAATCCAGATGTGATAATTGATGGAATTTTTGGTACAGGAATTATTGGAGAAATAAGGGAACCATATGCTTCTGCAATTAATTTTATCAACAAAACAAATTGTTTCAAATTTGCAGTAGATGTTCCTTCTGGATTAAATCCTCAAACAGGTGAGACTGCAAATATTTTCACAAAATGTGATATGACAGTCACATTTCATAAAATGAAACAAGGGATTCCTAAAAGAAAAGATTTGACTGGTGAACTATATGCTGAAAAAATTGGAATTCCGCCAGAAGCTGAAGAGGGTATTCTTTGAAAGTCCATCAAATCTCTGTTGGTAGCATGGAGAATTTTTCATATATTTTAGAAGATGATGAAACAAATGAAGCAATTATACTAGATCCTTCATGGGATCTTATTGAATTAGAATTAATAATTAAAAAAAATAATCTGAAAATAAAATACATCGTTAACACCCATCACCATTTTGATCACACTCTTGGAAATGAATCAATGGTTGAATCAACTAAAGCTCCAATCATTCAACATAAATTATCTGAACTAAAACATGACATTTCAGTAAAGGATGGAGATACTATCGATTTTGGAAATTCAAAATTAAAAGTCCTTCATACTCCYGGYCATTCAAAGGATAGCATTTGTTTGATGGGTGATGGAAAACTTTTTTCAGGTGATACTTTGTTTGTTGGAAATTGTGGAAGAATAGATTTGCCTGGAGGDAGTGCAAAAGATCTTTACCATAGTCTTTTTGATGTACTCTACTCATTGGATGACGAATTGATTATGTATCCTGGTCATAATTATGGAAATTCAGAGGTATCAACTATTGGTCAAGAAAAAATCACTAATATGATAATGCAAAAAAGAACTGAACAGCAGTTTATTGAAATGATGGGTTAGTGACATTTTGGAAAATTTTGAATTAATTGGTAATATTGAGCAAGCTCAAAATTTTCTTGAAACAATAAAATCTGGAAAATCTCTCTTTGCATTTGTGATTTCTTATACTGAAACTTGTGAAATTCCTGGAATCACTTTTGCAGGTGCTAATAAAAATTCAATTCAATTTACTCCACCAGCTGATGCAGAATATCTACATTATGGATATTGCAAAACAATTGATAAAATCCCGATGACTCCTGATGGCAAACCCACTCCTGGATTATTAACCAAAACTGCTTTGGAATCCTCTAGTATTCCTCATTTAACGATTAATGCTGGAAGTAAAATTTCTCCCCAATTACCTTTTATTGAAACHGGATTACCTTTTGGAAAAAATATCTCMATTGAAGATGCTATGACTGATTCAGAAGTTTCTCAAGCAGTTGATTTTGGAAGAATTCTTGGAAGAAGTTTAGCATCATTAACTGATTGTTTGGTAATTGGTGAAAGTATTCCTGGAGGAACTACCACAGCATTAGCTGTGTTACGCGCATTAGGTTTTGATGCTAAAGTTAGTTCTAGCATTCCAGAGAATCCTATTGAATTAAAAAATCAAATTGTTGAATCTGCACTCAAAAGAATCGATTCTGATCATCCTTACAGTATTRTTGCTAAAGTCGGTGATCCTATGATTCCTTTTGTTGCCGGAATGCTAAGCTCAGCTTCTGGAGTTTCTAAAGTAATGTTAGCTGGTGGAACTCAGATGGCTGCTGTGTTGGCATTTRCATCAAAAATTGGATTTAATGAAGAAAATACTATCATTGGAACTACTTCGTATATTACAAATGATGAGAATGCAAATTTTAAAGAACTTGTTCAAAAAATTGCAAATATTCCTATTATTTCTGTAGACCCTGATTTGAAAAATTCGCGACATTCTGGATTGAGGGCATTTTCTGAAGGGTTTGCAAAAGAAGGTGTGGGTGCAGGTGGATGTATTATCTCATCGATGTTAAAAACAGGAAATGACTCTGAAAAATTTTTAAAAATGGTAGAAGAAGAATATCGACGAGTGTTTACTTGACTGTGACTGATTTTGCTAAATTTCTAGGATAATCTGGGTCTGTTTCTTTTTCAAGAGCTGCATAGTATGATAATAACTGAATTGGAATAATTTCTGAAATGGGATATAACACTTCATCAATTTTTGGAATTTCAATCCAATAATCATAAATTTCACTTTCAATATCTGAAACTCCTATAATTTTTGCTCCACGTACTTTAATTTCTCTGGCACTAGTTAGAGTATCTGCATATGTTGAATCATTTGGATTTATTATTATTACAAATACATCCGAATCCATTAATGCAAGAGGACCATGTTTTAATTCTCCACCTGGAATTCCTTCTGCATGAATGTATGTTAATTCTTTGAGTTTTAATGCAGCTTCGATTGCAATTGGATAGTTTATTCCTCTACCCAGAATGTAAATATCTGAAATATYTTTTAACTCCTTTGCAATYTKYTGTATTTTGGTTRTATTTTCTAATATCTTTAAAATTGATTCAGAAAATTTTTCAAAATTAATTGTGATTTTATTATTACTTAATTTTTGTACAATTTTGTAAAGTATTACCAACTGTGATGTGAAACTCTTTGTTGCAGCCACCCCTATTTCTGGTCCACAATTCATTCCTATTACTACATCTGCTTTTCGTGCAAGCGATGATGTGAGTAAATTCACAATAGATATTATCTTACAATTTACTTTTTTTGCTATTCTTACTGCATCTAAAACATCTGCACTTTCTCCACTTTGAGATATTGCAATTAAAATGGAATYCTCTTCAAGAATATCTGGTGAAAATTGAAGTTCACTTGAAATAATTGGCTCTGCTTTGATTTTAGCATATTTTGATAGRATTTGCTTTGCAATRAGTGCCGAATTATAACTTGTACCACTKCCTGTTATGTAGATATTTTTTGCATGTCTGATATAATCAACTGTTTTTTCAATAGCATCAMCTGTTTTTTCTCCTGCTTTCAAGATTGTTTCAGGTTGTTCATAAATTTCCTTTAATGTAAAATGTGCATAATCTCCTTTGTATGCGTCTCCAAATTCTTTTGAAACTTTAGTAATTTCATATTCTGCATTTTTACCCTCGAAATCGAAAATTTGAAATTCTCCTTTATCTAAAATTATAATATTTTTACTTTTCAAATAAATTGCATTATCCGTATATTCAATAAATCCTAAAACATCACTTGACAAAAAGATATTTTCTTCTCCGACACCAACAATTAATGGTTCATGAAATCTAGCTGCTGCTAGTTGGCCATTTTCAAACATGGCAACAAATGCATAATGTCCTTTAATTTCTGAAACTGTTTTCAAAATCGTATCTTTAATATTTTTTGTTGATTCATAATTTTTTTGAAGTAAATTTGCAATTATCTCACTRTCTGTTTCACTTTTGAAATYATATCCTTCATTTTCTAATTGTTTTTTTAATTCCTCAAAATTTTCTATAATTCCATTATGTACTATTGCAATTTTTCCAGAATTACTTGGATGTGGGTGTGCATTAAGTTCTGTAACTTTTCCATGAGTTGCCCATCTAGTGTGACCAATTCCAACTTTACCTGGAAGGGTGTCTAGATGTATTTTGGAATTTACTTCATTTACTTTTCCAGTACCTTTTTTTAATTCAATTTTATTATCTGACTCTGTTGCTACTCCGACACTATCGTATCCACGATATTCCATTCTTTTTAACCCCTTTACAATAATGGGGGCTGCAACTTCTTTTCCTGAAAAACCAATAATTGAACACATAACTAATCTCTCTGATAATTTGGGGTTATTTACGGATAAGCCTATTTTTTAATTATTTTGATGAAGAATCTTCATCTTTTTCTGCTTCAGTAGGTTTCTCTGTTGCTTCAGTAGGTTTCTCTGTTGCTTCAGTAGGTTTCTCTGCTTCATCCTTAGCTTTTGATTTTTCTAACATTTCTGGAATTTTAGATTCTGGTGTAAAATGAATTCCTCCTTCCTCTTCAACTGTTACAATGTATGATGGGATGTCAATTTTTCTATCTCCAATCATTACGTGACCATGAATAATTGCTTGTCTTGCTTGATATGGTGATTTGAAATCAAATTTCTTTGCAACAATAGTTTGAAATCTACGTGAAAGTAAATCATCAGCATTTAGATTAAGTACATCATCTAATGTTGCATCACTACTCACTAGTCCAATTCTTGCTAGTGATTTCATTAAAATTGGTTCTTTTTCTTCTCTAACTTCTTGTCTCAATGCAAGTAATGATCTTGCTTGATGTCGTACACGTGATAATTCTGTATGTGCTTTCCATAATTCTCTTTTAGTTCTTAATCCAAAAGTACCGAGAGTTTTTAGCTCTTCCATTTTTAATTCATAATTAAGAGGTCTCTTTGGTTTTCGCCAAACTCTACGTGGATATTTTGGATCTCCCATTCAAAACACCTATGTCTTCTTCTCCGCTGGTGCATCTTTCTTTTCTGCTGCTGGTGCATCTGTTGTTGGTGCATCTGCTGCTGCTGCTGGAGCTCCTGGGTCACCTTTCTTAACTGGTGCAGATAATCCACCTTTTGCAACACCTACTGCTCCACCTTTTCTACCTGATGTTCTGGTTCTTTGTCCTCTAACTTTTAGACCACTTAGATGACGATAACCTCTCCAACTGGCAGCGATTCTTTCTCTTTCAATATCATTTCTTAATGTAAATGGAATATCTGATGTTAGTAAATGCAAATCAGCACCTGTTTCAATATCTTTTCTTCTATTAAGAAACCATATTGGAAAATTCCCTTTGATTGGATCTAGAATTAATTTTTCAATTTCTTTAACATTTTCATCAGAAAGATTTCCAATGTTTGAATTTGAATTAATCTTAAGAGAATCTAGAATTGCTGTAGCAAAATTGTAGCCTATTCCTTTAATTTGGGTTAATCCTATGAGTGTTTTTCTCTCTCCTGGGATATCGTTACCCACAATTCTAACAATGTGTCTATATTCTTGTGTACTCAAGTATTCCAAAATTCAAAGAAAGCCCGATAAAAACCATACTAGGCATCAAAATGGTTGGTTATTCAAAAATTCATTTATTGTATCTTTTTTACCACTTTACAATTAATCAAATTTTCAAATCATCTGAAGTCTTCATCTGTTGTCCAATCACTTCCTTGAACGTTCCATTGATTGCATTTACAGCATTTTTTGACTCCTCGCTGGGCATCAATATCCATACAAAAGCAATGTTCCCCTTTCCCTGTTTGATCTTGAATACAGAGTTTTTGCATATTTTGAGATATCGTTTTTCCTAATTATATCCTAGTATATTTAGTACAAAATTTATTAATCCTAAATTACCCAGTTTAGAAAAATGGATGAAAACTTTGATCGAGAAAAAATTGTAGATTGTATGTTTGATCCTATTACGTCTTCAATATTGGCAGAATTAGAAGATGGTCAAAAGCAATGCTCATTTTTAGCACAAAAAAACTCTATACCTGAATCTGAAGTTCTTGAGAGACTTTCATATTTAATAGAGCACAAATTTGTTTTCAAAAATTCTGATAACGGATGCAGTATTTCTGCTAATCCAGAAAAACTTTCTAGTTTCATTGAGGATGATGGAAATTTTGATGAAGCTATTAATGGTATTGAAAAATTAGATACTTATCTAAATTGATCTTTTTTTGATTTTAAGAATCCCTGCCCCAAATAACCCAATCATTCCAATAATGACAACATATACTGAAATGAAACTAATTATTTTTTTTCCTTCATCTGGGAGTGGACCTATGGCGCCAAACACCTGACTTTTTTCCTCAATACTACTTTGAATCACTAGTTTGTACATTCCAGATTCTATAACATCAAATTTCTCTTCAATAGTTTCTTCATTAATTTTCAGAGCAATAATTTCAATACCTAATGGATCTAGTATTTTGGCAGAAAATATATTCTCTTTAATATCAATCACCTGAACTGCAAAAATACCAATTGATGTTTTTTTTGAATCAATATTTGTGGAGACTATGATGTCTTGATTTATGCTAACTTTCCCATCTTCTTGGTTAACACTATCAAGAATTACTTGATTCCCTAATGCTAACAAAACAAGACCAATAACAATTATTGCTCCTGATGCAATTATTACCAATCCTGTTTTTTCCATAAATTAAGCCCAATTTTCTTTAGTTTAAACCTAATTTATTAAAAAAATTTTTSARATAYAAAAAAGTTAGAYTAGRCTAAAAAAGTTAGCYTMGGSTAASTTTAWATTATRATTRARAAGTATGRCATTTGTAAATAATGAWTAAAWCTCGYTCTAAAATTATACTYACATCAYTAAYYGTAATTRTTRCWATATCTGCACTWTACRTTRCATTTCCTGAAAGCATYAATGCACAGCTAGAAGGWAATATYTTTGCTACACATWCTGGCGGTRYYATAACTACRACAGGYGWGRTAATTGATCCWGTATACACCACWACWACTGATCCTGAATATACAGAAGCAACTGTGAAATTTGATCCAATGGAGTATCTGAGAGAATTTAACTATGGAGTAGTCTCTACGTTGCCTGACGGCACAACTCTGAGAGAATTTACAATTGTTGCTGAAGATGATCAAATYATGGAAGTYTCACCWGGWATWTTCTTTAATGTATGGACCTACAACGGTTCGGTTCCTGGTCCAACGATAAGAGCTACCGAAGGTGACATTGTCCGTATTAATTTCATCAATAATGGTGCAAAATCACATACCATGCATTTTCATGGAATCCATCCCGCAGAAATGGATGGAGTATTTGAGATAGTTGGACCTGGAGGTAAATTTACCTATGAATTTGAGGCAGGACCAGTTGGTATCCATCCATATCACTGTCATGTTATGCCTCTTGAAGAGCACATTGTACGTGGTCTGTATGGTGTCTTCATTGTTGATCCAAAAGAGAGCAGACCTGCAGCAGATGAAATGGTTATGGTTCTAAATGGTTTGGATATGGACTTTGATGGAGAAAATAATTTCTATGCTGCAAACACAATTCCATTTTACTATCAGAACAACCCAATCCAAATTAACACAAATGAATTAGTCAGAATTTATGTATTGAATATGGTTGAGTTTGATCCAATAAACAACCTTCACTTGCATGGCAACCTATTCGATTATTATCCAACAGGAACAATGCCTGATCCATCGTTTTACACTGATATGATTACTCTATCGCAAACCGAACGTGGAATTATAGAATTTGAATATAAATTCCCTGGAAAGTATCTGTTCCATGCTCACAAGGTAGAATTTTCAGAGAAAGGCTGGGTTGGAATATTCCAAGTTAATGACAATTCAGAAGATAAAAAATCAGCAGAGAAAGTAGACTATGGAAGTTAATGATAAAAAACAATCAAAAGGCAAATTAATTGCAAGTGGAATTATTCCATTTGTATTTTTAGTAVTYTTGGTATTGTACATTTTTGGTCCAGGTTCTGATGTTTTAGATTTAGGTGTACCATTACCTGAAATAACTATGGARAAAATTGATTTTGTAGATTCTGAAATTCAAGTWACTGTTAGAAAYACCGGACCAATYCCTGTAGWGATTGCYATGGCAGACATTAATGAYMGAATACAGCCTGCAGCAGTTGAACCTGATRGRTTYCTRGAACGATAYGAAACTGCTTTGGTAAGAATACCTTTTGCATGGAATGARGCAGARCCWTAYAGAATWGGRTTAACMATTGAGGATGGAACTAGATTTGAAAAAGARRTAGARGCWGCMGCTCCTGCATTACAACCAASYCTTGAACTTGYTGGATTYTTTGCATTAATTGGAAYTTATGTTGGARTCATACCTGTAATGATTGGATTACTATGGCTTCCATTTATCAAAAGAATYAGCAAGCAAAAATATCATTTCTTTTTGGCATTAACTGTTGGACTGTTACTTTTCTTAGCAATTGATTCCATTGAGGAGGCACTAGATGTCTCTGAAGAAAACCTTGCAGGSAGTTTCAATGGMGTATTGTTGGTWGCTACAGTTATTGTCTTGTCATTTCTTGGCCTGTAYTATRCTGGTGAAAAATTAGTAAAAAGARCARTAGCATCTACAGCATCCTCCAGAATTTCAAAACCTGTWGCTATYGCATTAATGATTTCAATTGGAATTGGATTRCAYAAYTTTGGAGAAGGACTTGCAATTGGTGCAGCTGTTGGTTTAGGTTCGATTGCATTTAGTACMTTTTTGATAGTTGGATTTGCATTACACAATACCACTGAAGGTATTGCAATTGCAGCACCAATGTCTAGAGGAAAAGGAGTGGTAGGAAAAKCAATGATACTAAAACTTGCAGCACTGGGATTAATTGCAGGCTCTCCTGCTATTTTTGGTGCATGGATAGGTGGATTTGTTTACTCTCCATTTACTTCAGTGATTTTTCTTGCAGTAGGTGCAGGTGCAATTTTCCAAGTAATTGTTGTAATTATGAAATGGATTAGATCTGAAGGCGACAAAAATTTCTCTAGTGCTGCAGTGGTAGCAGGTCTTGCTGCAGGAATGTTAGTGATGTATCTAACTAGTATTTTGGTTTAGTTTGGTTCTGGGTGAATTGTAATTACTGCATTTTTGATTTGAGTTCTAATGGCATGCTCTATTTCTGATGTTAAATCATGAACTTTCTCAATTGACAATTCTTTATCAAATGAACAATCAATGTCTATTTTGAGAATATTCTTAAAACTCAAAGAAATAATTCGTCCAATTTTTTTGATTTCAGGATATTTTTCTAACACTTTTTTAATTTTCTCTTCAGTAATTGTATCCTCAACATTAAATTTCTCAGGTACTGTCACAAATGGCTCTAAATGGATAGTGGTATGTTCTATTTCAGGTATATTTTCTTGAATTTTCTGCTCAACTATTTCAGAAATTTTATGGGCTGATAATAGATTGATCTCTTTGTCAACCATTACATGTAAATCACAAAATGTCTTTCCTTTAGTTTTATGTGTGCTAACATTATGAACATCTTTTACACCCTCAACATTTTTTACAACATCTAAAATTTTTGTATCTAAAGGAACATCTTTCCAATTTGGCTCAAAGTGAATTGTGATTGACGCATTTGAAATTTTATTTTTTATATTTTGCTCAACACTATTACTAATTTCATGTGCTTGGTCAAAACTAGTGTCCCCTCTTAATGAGATAGTTATATCTGCAAAAATTATTTCACCTGATCTTCTCATCAGTATTGGATTAGCACCAATAACTCCCTTTGTTGAATTTGCAATTTCTCTGACATCTTTTACTAATCCTGGTGAGATGATATCTGTCAAATCAAGAGCAGTTTTATAGATGAGTTTTATGCTGAGCACTGCTAATAATCCTCCTAAAATTAATGCTGCAACAAAATCTCCATAATAGAATCCATATGATATCAAAACTATTCCAGCAATTGCTACAAGAGTAGAGCCAAGATCCATAAATGCATGATAAAAATCTGCTTTCAGAGTTGCACCTCCAATTTTTTTAATGGCTCTTCTCAGTATTGCTAGTCTGAAAATATCAACCCCAATTGTGTAAATTCCTGCAATAATTGCAATCAATCCTGGTAAAATATTTGGAGGTGGACTTTGTAATCTATGAATTGACTCATAAATAAAAAAACAAGCAATTAGTAAAATCGCTATTCCACCAATCAATCCTCCCAATGATTCAATTTTTCCATGCCCGTAGGTGTGTTCTGCATCTGGAGGTTTAATTGCCATTCTTGCTGCTAAAAGTAAAACTATAGTTACTACACTATCTAACAATGCATGAATACTATCTGTAATTAATGCGAGACTGTTAGTGATTAATCCAAAAATTAGTTCAACTACAAATGCCGAGAAAATTGCTAATAATGAAATCTGTAATACTTTGGTTCTTTGTACAAACATTTCTATTTTTGAATACCTTCTTTCATATATTACAAGTTTCTAAGAAGCAATGCTACGATAACATTATTTGTAATAAAACGACTTTTTGAAATGTTGGATAAAAAAGGATTATTTTTGCTAGCTATTTTTTCATTAATTTTATTACCATTAATTGACGTTGAGGCATCAAGTAATCCTAACCTGTTTGTCTCTGCWGAAAAYTCACAATTTGAAAACYATTTTTCAGGCTCAATGGTTRTTGAAGTGATWATTCGYGATTCAAATTTACAAGATACTGGTGAGGGAAAAGGGGAACCTGATGTCACGATAAACGGAAAATCCTTACGAATGGTTCAGGCAACTGATGGTAATTGGTATGCATATTTTGCCAATGTTGAGAAGGCAAAAATTGCAGATTCTACTGTGGGACTAGCTGGGAAAGGATTAGACTTTGGAGTTTTTTGCAGTAGGGATACATCTTCCTCTGTATTTGGAATATCTATTTCTGATACTGATGGAATTGCAGTACCTCAATCTGCTGGTTTGACTGGATTTTCAAATGGTGATTCCTCATTTAGTTCATGTACTGGTTCTCCAACTGGTTCTGCAAATTTGAATAATGTAGTTAGAAAAGCAAAATCAATTAACACAAATTCAAATATTCCAACTGGGCAAATTGGTTTGGATTCTAATGCTTGGCCATTAATCCAACTTTATTCCTTTAATGGTGTTACCATTCAATATAATCCTGGAGGTCCATCACAACAAGTATCATTAGAGTATGATGAAATTCAAAATATCTCTATGATTATTGATAGGGATCTTTATCCTAAAAGTGCTGAAGTTTTTTTAACTGTAAATGATTTTCAATTAAATCAAGATCCAACTGATGAAGATTCTTGGACATTTGATATTGATTCAAACCCMTCMACATTTTATCAAGCATTTGATAATTCTGGAAATAATGATGCAAATGGAAATGCRGGATTGGTSGATTTACTTCCAAMYATTTCAAATTTRGGTTTTRAAAATAAYGGAAARCTMACTTTGAATCTTGGAAATATTATGGAGCTAAAGACAAATGATGATCAAMCTGATTCATCAATAGATAMTGATGGMGTTTCAAACACMTTTTCAAATATWATTACACTAGTTGAACGAGGACCTAATTCAGGAATTTTTGAAAGTTTTGATTCTAGTGATCAATCAGTAWTRAAAATTCTYAGTGATGCTTCTCGTGGATTAGCWGGACAAATCACTTACAATAAAAAATCAATTTCTATTTTGACWGGATCCTCATCTGCATCTGTTTCAGTWGATGAACCTWYKTTGAGTATTGGAAATGGTGAAACTATRCGCCCTGGWACWGAATACKCTGTAATTYTGAYTGATCCTGATCAGAATCTTAACACTGGTGCTCGTGATGATTTGGATGTATTTCGAGMATCMGCAATTATTCCTGCAATAACTATTGGRAATCC
Source organism: Nitrososphaerota archaeon (assembly GCA_002317795.1). Lineage (GTDB taxonomy): Archaea > Thermoproteota > Nitrososphaeria > Nitrososphaerales > Nitrosopumilaceae > Nitrosopumilus. Next base: position 58,871 of record NVWC01000007.1, on the reverse strand, counting down.
TTTAACTTTAGAAAATGCTCAAAATGTACAATTTCATTCATCATCYCCTCCACTWACTGCAGGAGTTGCTGCAAAYTCATCTGTGCCTGATACAAATTCTGAYAGGCTCATTATTGACACAGTCACAAATGGYTCATATGAAATATTTTCAGTAAATTTGGGATTTTCTGCYTCATCTTTATCCTCATTATTACTTGATTCATCTCAATCAAGTACAAGTGGTACAAATTGGATAAATTATGATTTAAGATCYTTTGWAAATGATTTGGGGGTTTCAAATTTTGGTGATACTTCATTTTCTCTTTCTTTTGGAACACTTGGAGATTCATCTATTACHATAATTGAYGCTGGTGATATTTCATCMTCTCAAGGATTTATCCAAATTGATGATTCTGATGTAACTGATATTGCAGATAAAAGTGGAACTGTATTTTTAGTAATTGATTTTGATTCATCAAATGATAACGCTGGTGTGATTACTATTTCTAGTGAGACAAATAATCAACCAATTGTTTTTGATATCTTTTCTTTTGGATTACAAAATGAAAATAGTGTAAACAATTCAATTTATCGTTTTGAGTTAGAAGAAACTCAAGACAACTCTTCTATTTTTGATGGTACTATAGAATATGCAGTAACTAATCAATTAAACATACTTGATCCTAATTTTATTCAAACAATTCAAACCATTAATGATGAAATTAAAATTATTGTAACTGATAGACTAGTTGATGAAGAAGGAATAGTAATTTCTTATTTTGATTTAGATTCAGTTGGTTTGAATACTATTACTTCAATTAAGTCTGATGTCCCTACACATTCTGGAGTTGTTTCTACTGAATCAACAACATTTCGATTTGGTCAACCTGTAACAATTATTCTCAAGGACTCTGATCTTAATTTGAGAAGTAACACCATTGATATTTATCAAACAATTAATGATCCAAATTCCAGCAATGTTGATACTGTAGGAAAAGATGGAGAAATTCTCTTAGATGTAAAACTCAAAGACATTCGTTACAAGCGTTGTAYAATAAATGGTGTTGAACATGGAGGCTTGGCATCAACTGGGTTTACACTTGTTGAAACTGGACCAAGTACTGGAATCTTTGAGGGTGTTTTCAAGATGCCHTCTCAAATTTGTGATAAAACAGGYTCAAAACTAATCTCAACTGCTGGYGGTAGTCTTGATGCACGTTATTATGATTCACGTGATGATTCTGGAAATGAGAATATTTTCAGTTTATTGAGTTCAAAAACTACTATCTCATTTTCTAGTCCCGCAAAATTAAGTCAAGATAAAGTTCCATTACCTGGTATTGGTTTAACTCAAGAAATTATCTTATCTGGCAGTGTTGAGAATCAAAAACGTGGAATTCCTTTATCYATWATTCTTACAAATCCTGATGGAACAAATCAAAGCTTTGGGGCTTCTCTAAGTACTARTGGTAKCTATAGATCAATTTTTACTGTAAATCCTGATTCTTTACCTGGAACATATTTTCTTCAACTCTCCTATRATGGCAAAAATCTTGGAACTTTATCATTTTCTGTAATTTCWGAARAAATTCCTGATTGGATAAAAAATAATGCAAAATGGTGGTCATCAGATAGTATTTCTGATGAAGAATTTATTTCAGGACTTGARCATCTAATAGATATTGGAATAATTTCTGTHAATCCTTCAGATGGGGWTGGAGTTGAACMAGAAATTCCTGATTGGATAAAAAATAATGCHAAATGGTGGKCAGAWAATAAAATTCCTGATGAAGACTTTGTAAAATCKATTCAATACTTGGTCAATAAAGGTATAATTGTAATATAATCAGGTCAATTTTTCTTTCATTGAATACATAAATACTCAAAACCATGAATCAAAATGAAAATGAGGTTAATGGGNTTCTTTRCATTTGCATTATTRTCTATWTCAATTCTATCTTATGGTTTATCCGGTGCAGTATATGCTCAAGAAGATCCTGTTCTTCCACTAACTGTTGGTTCTGATTTACCATCATATGGAAGTGGTGACACAATTACAATTTCTGGATCAATTAAAACTCTAGCAGAATATTCACAATCAGTAACTATCCTAGTTGTWAGTCCTGATGGAAATATTGTATCCATTTTTCAAGTGATYCCTAGTTCTGATGGAAGTTATTCTACTACTCTAAAAGCTGGCGGTACAATGAATKCTAGTGGTGATTATGAAATTCGTGCTCAATATGGGGCTCAAAAAATTACAAGTACTTTTRTTTTTACTGCTGATGGTTCTGCAACMCCWGAACCAACACCAGAACCTGAACCAACACCAGAACCTGAACCAACACCAGAACCTGAACCAACACCAGAACCTGAACCAACACCAGAACCTGAACCAACATGTGGAGCAGGAACTGAATTAGTAAATGGAATTTGTCAAGTAATTAAAACTRMAGAACCAACTCCAAAGNGNGNTGGYGGYTGTTTGATTGCAACTGCAGCATATGGAACAGAACTAGCACCWCAAGTTCAATTCTTAAGAGAAATTAGAGATAACACTRTRATGAGTACAGAAWCTGGAACWKCMTTTATGACWGGATTTAATCAATTGTATTATTCATTCTCACCAAYAATTGCTGATATGGAACGAGAAAAYCCAATGTTCCAAGAAGCAGTTAGAGTATTTATCACACCAATGRTTTCYACATTATCMATYATGACTTTRGCTGAWARTGGTTCMGAAWCTGAWGTTTTAGGATTRGGMMTTTCTGTAATTWTGCTAAACWTGGGAATGTAYATTGCAGCACCTGCATTAATTGGARTTAAATCYTACAARCATTTCAAATCAMGAAAATAATTTAATNNNTYYTTATTCTAGTAGGTTATTATATTCAACCAMATGATKCTATYTCATGCATGTTGARTATGAAGAATTTGATACAATTGAGGATTTTTTCATGTATATGGCATCAGCAGCTCCGCCAATGAAAAATACATTGCCTGTAAATTCTTACAAAGGATACATCATGTCATTTATACCACTTAGTCCAGCAACTGGAGAGACATATCTAATGCTTTATGCTAAAGGTACACTTGAATCTGGAATTTATGAATTTGATGTTGCATCAAAATCATTCAAAAAGGTTGAAGCAATTGAGAGAGCAGANNAAGGTATACTTTGTTTCTATAACACCAAAGCGAAACACAATAGCMGATACTGCTATAGMAAGTTTATAATTTCTTTATTTGCATTTTTGGAGCAGACACAGATCTACTTCTTGCATATTTATCCATGATTTGATCAGGTGTTTTTCCATTAAAGAGGTCCTTACATAATCCTCTAAGATATCTCATTATTGCCCAAGTTCCTGCTCTAAGAATTCCGTACATGAAAACTTTCATTGGTGGTCCATATGTGTTGTTTCTAAGAATAATTGGAATGATATCATTAATGACTCGCATATTGTTTTCCCAGCATTTCCAAAATAGTGTAAACTGTGCCTCATTCAAGTTTCCAAAATGCATTGAATTCCTTTCACTAAAGTCTTGATACAATAATGGTGCTACTAATCCTCTAAAATCCATTTCTCTAAAGTCACTAAGCATATCAATTGTATACTGAACATCATCTGGAGTTTCATCAGGCCATCCAATAATTATTGTAGCAGCTGGGAACCAATGATTGTCATTAAGAATTTTTGCTCCTTCTCTTACAACACTACCCCATTCCTCAGTTGAGAACGGTTTGGTTTTTACACCAAGATGTTTTTTTACCATTGCTGGTGAAACTGTTTCAATTCCTAAATTAGTTGCAAGCCAYCTTCCTGATTTGTCTTGGCCATTTACHTGTGCAATTTGCTCCATTAATGTAGGATCTGCTGCAACTGCAGAAAATGTCATATGTGTAGTTCCAATAAAGTTTGCACCTAATCCTTTGAGTCCTTTCCATAAATCAACAATTACATCTCTATTTGGAATAAAGTCTCTATTATCACAGCCATAAAGTAACATTTCATCTGAATGTAACCAAATTGAATCAAAGCCATAATCTAAGTTAATTTTTGCTTCGTATTGTAATCTCTCAATTGGTAAATCTTTCTTTGATCTTTTATTGACATCACAAAAGTCACATCCTCTCCCACATCCTCTCATTGCCTCAATAAGTGAATTAATTGTAGGACCTTCAATGGTTGGAATATTTTCAAGATTTCTTACAAAACAATGCATTAGTTCTGGTGCATCACCTTTCTCTAAATCTTGGAACAAATCCACTGCTAACTCATCAGCTTCACCTACAACTACTGTATCTATTCCATGAATTTTCATTCTATCTGATTTTGCTAACTCCCATGCTCCATTACCTCCTACCACTACTTTGAAATCATATTTCTTTTTGAGTTGAATAATACTTGCACACATTTTTTTAAATTTCATTGCAATATATGATAATTTTTCAGGTGACATTGTTGTAGTAACTGGTGCCATTCCTAATGGATCCATTACATTAATTCCAACAATTTTGGTATCTGGCCCGATGGATTTGTGTAACATTTCAGGATGTGCCATGAAAACATCCTCTTTTTTATACCCGCCTTGAATCAATGAACTCTCTATTCTTCTTAGTCCTATCTGTGCAACTTTGACTTCCCCTGTAATTGGATCAGTTTCTACTGAAGGACAAAATACTTTATCAAAAACCCATTCTGGTAAAACCTCATAAGGTCCACATGCAATAAAACCATATAGAAAATTTCCTCTATAATTTGTCATTAAACTACGATCAGCAGTAAGTACAACACGTTTGCCAGCCAATTATTCAATCTGGTCAAAGTATGTTATATATCATTTACGAGTTTAATGTAATGCCTTTTTTTGATTTAATTTTTTCTTATTGCTCTGTTTGCAATATTTGCTGCAATACTTCCTGCTGCAATTCCATTATCAATATTGACTACTGATAACCCCAATGAGCAACTTTGAAGCATTGATGCAAGTGCAGTGATTCCTTTTCCTCCATATCCATATCCTACTGATATTGGAATTCCAATTATTGGGATATCTACCAATGTGGAAACTAATGTAGCTAAAGCCCCCTCCATACCTGCAGCAACTATGATACAATCAACATCTTCCTTGATCATTTTTTTTAATACTGGAAATACTCTTTGAATCCCTGCAACTCCTACATCATAACTTGTAATGCATTTACAGTTCATTGCCTCACACATTAGCCTTGATTCTTCTGCYACYCCAACATCTGATGTCCCAGCTGTGATAATYCCAAYTTTTCCACCATGAAATTTTATTGGTTTTTTAAATAATAATATTGATGWTGAATTTTTTCCARTCTTTATTTTAACTTTTAATCTMTTTGCAAATGTCATAATTTTTGAATAATCCTCTTTTYTAATTCTTGAAATAATKACTGAATTTGTTTTCTCTAGAATTTTTTTAGTAATTTTTTTAATTTCATCAAGTTCTTTTGTTTCTGCAAAAATTACTTCTGGAATTCCTTTCCTTWTTCTTCTATTGATGTCAATTTTTGCAATCCCTTCTATTTCCTCTATTGCATAAAGTGACAAAAGTTTTTTTGCATTATTTATTGAAATTTTACCTTTCTTTAATGATTCTAAAATCTCATGAATTTCCAATAATCTTTTTTCTTTGTTTAGATAAAAAAATGCTTAGATCTCAATGCCTGAAATGGCACCCTTTACACTCTCTACCCCTTTATCAAAKACTTGTTTTTCCTCATCATTTAGGTCTAGTTCAATAATTTTTTCTACACCTTTCTTTCCAATAACTGCTGGAACTCCAATTGTAACRYCAGAATRTCCATATTCYCCATCAAGATATGTTGCAACTGGRATGACTTGTTTTCTATCTCTTACAACTGCCTCAAGAATTGCAGAAATTGCATTTCCTGGTGCATGAACTGTAGCRCCCTTTAACTCAATTACTTTGGCTGCAACTTGTTTTGTGTTTTGAACTAGTTCATCTAATTTTTCTTTTGGAAGCATATTTGATAATGGAATTCCTGATATTGATGAAAATCTTGGTAATGGCAACATGTTTTCTCCATGTTCTCCAATTACTAGAGCTCGAATTGAATCTCTRGAATATCCTGTTGCTTCATGAATGAATTGTTTAAATCGTGATAAATCAAGCATTCCTCCCATTCCAAATACTCKACTTTTRTCAAATCCTGAAACTTTGTATGTGATGTAWGCCATTGGATCCATTGGATTTGTAACTGGAATAATCATAGAGTCATCTGCRTATTTTTTGATATTYTCAACTACGCTTTTGACAATTGTTGCATTAATTTTYAAAAGATCCATTCTAGTCATTCCTGGTTTTCTTCCAGAACCTGCWACAACTACAACAACATTTGATCCTTTCATATCTGCAAAATCATTGGAACCTTTTACYTCTACATCTATTCCTTGTTCTGATAACATGTGATTGATATCCATGGCTTCCCCTTGGGGAAGACCTTTGGCWACATCTAGTAATAGTATTTGATCATCTAATTTTTTTARTGCAGAAAATAAAGCAGCATCTCCGCCTACYTTTCCAGAACCAATAATTGTAATCATGAATCTCACCGAAAATTTCAATAATTAAATCTAATGAAATTCATTAATTTTTAGACGAATTTATAAGCATTTTTGATGATTTTGAATCATGGTAATTGTGATCGATCCTTTGGTTGCAGGAATATCTGGAGATATGCTTCTTTGTTCTTTGGTCGATTTGGGTGCTGATAAAAATAAAATAATTTCTGGCATTAAACAATCAGAAAAATTTCTCTCAAAYTCTACTATAAAAAAAATTGATTTCCAAAAAATTCAAAAAAAGGGAGTTCAATCTATTCAGTTACTTTTAGAAATTAATGAARATGTACATGAACGAAAGGGTTCTGAAATAAAAAAAGCAATYATTGATTCAGTTAATACMCTAGAACTTTCTGATAAAGGAAAAATCTTTGCAGAATCTTGTATTGATACTTTGATTTCTTCTGAAGCAAAAATTCATGGARTTCCTGAAGATTCTGTCCATTTTCATGAAGCCTCAAGCATTGATACTTTGGTGGATATMGTTGGCATAACCATTGCCTTGGATAATTTGAAATTATTTGATGAGAAAATTCTATGTTTGCCTATTTCTGTGGGGGGYGGTACYGTGACTTTTTCTCATGGGACYATGTCTAATCCTGCAAGTGCCATTCTTGARATTTTCAAGAATWCTGATTTAAAAATTAAAGGAAATAACGCAAATGAAGAACTCACCACTCCAACKGGTGCCTGTATTTTGGCATCTTTGACAAATAATGCCATTGATTTTTACCCTTCAATGAAKATTGACTCWATTGGTTATGGTGCAGGACAAAAAGAGTTTGATTCTTTTTCAAACGTTTTAAAAATTGTTAGAGGCACTGAAAATAATTTTGAGATTGACACTGTAAAAATACTTGAAACAAATGTTGATGATGTTTCTGGAGAAATACTAGGTAATCTAATTGAAAAATTAATGGATAAAGGTGCTAAAGACGTTTCAATTTATCATGGAATTACAAAAAAAGGCAGACCTACAAATCTTGTATCAGTTATTTGCAATGATGAACATGTGGATGAATTAGTTGATACACTAGTACTTGAAACTGGTACTTTGGGGGTAAGAATTTCTGAATCAAATAGATTYATTGTCCCACGTTCAATTCATGAAATTTCTTTAATYTTARATGGACRATCATTTCAAGTACACTACAAAAAATCATCATTTAAAGGAAAAATTGATTTTAAAATAGAATTTGATGATTTGAAAAACATTTCAAATTYAATTAATAAATCAATCAAAGAAWCTGAYTCATTATTGAGAAAAGAAATTGAAAAATTGGAGAATTTKTANNATGAGTAAACTTGATGAACTAGAAAATTGGTTTGAGGAYAAAAATAAAGTAATGATTGCATTGTCTGGTGGTGTTGATAGTGCACTTGTTGCATATGCTGCATATCAAACATTAGGAAATTCTGCAATTGCTGTTACTGCTGATTACAAAACAYTATCAGTAGAAGAAYTACAAACCTCAAAACAAATTTGTTCWGAGATTGGAATTAAACAACTTTTACTTGATTATRATGAACTTGAAAATCCAGAATTTACAAAAAATGAYTCTAATCGATGTTTTCATTGTAGAYTGGAATTAGGTGAYCATTTAATCGAATTAGCTAAAAAACATAATGTCAAAATTATTGTTGATGGYACTAATCTTGATGATTTRGGTGATTATAGGCCTGGAATTAAGGCATTAAAGCAAAACGGCATTCAAAGYCCMTTGGTTGAAACTAATTTCTYAAAATCMGAAATTAGRGMTGCTGCAAAATCTGTTGGGCTATCTGTATTTGATAAACCATCAAATTCTTGTCTTGCATCACGAATTCCTTGGGGMCAAAGAGTAACTGCTGAAAGATTAACTAGAATAGAACTAGGTGAGACAATTGTAAAACAATTAACGAATGTAAAACAAGTTCGAGTACGTGATTATGATGGTTCTGCAAAAATTGAAGTTGACAAAGAAATGATTTCTGTATTTGATACTAAAATTTTAAAACAAATTACTGAGAAATTAAACATGATTGGATTTAGAACYGTTGAAATTGATCAAGAAGGRTATAAACCAGGAAAAATTAATGTGATCAYAGATTGATWTATCTGGATAATGCAGCATCTACAAAAATTCATGATGACGTATTAGATGTAATGCTTCCATATCTTAAAGAACAATATGGTAATCCATCATCTATTCATCGATATGGTMGATTGGCCCATAAAGCAATTGAAAAAGCAAGAAAGCAAATTGCATTATTAATTAATGCTGATCCTTCTGAAATTTTAATTACATCTGGAGGTACTGAATCAAATAATACTGCATTAAATGGCATTGCAATGAAAAATCCCTCCAGTAAAATTATTACATCTTTAATTGAACATGATGCAATTTTAGAACCATGTAAAAAATTATCTAAAAATGGATTTGATATAGATTACATCTATGTTGATAGTTTTGGAATGATTAATCCTGTAGATATTGAAAATACAATTTCTGAAAAAACTTGCCTAGTTTCAATAATATTTGGAAATAATGAGGTTGGTACAATTCAGCCAATATCTGAAATTGCTAAAATTTGCTCAAAACATAATGTACTTTTTCATACTGACGCAGTTCAAGCAGTTGGTAAAGTTCCTATTAATGTCAAGGAATTAGGCATAGATTTGCTATCTATCTCTTCTCACAAACTTTATGGTCCTAAAGGAATAGGYGCATTATACATCAAAAATGGTATCTCYATTGATCCTGTCATTTTAGGTGGTGGTCAGGAACATGGATTGCGTTCTGGAACTGAAAATGTTGCAAATATTGTAGGATTTGGAAAAGCATGTGAGATTGCACAAAATAATCTTTCTGAAAATATTTCTCATACAAAAAAACTTCGAGATATTCTAGTTAAAAAAATATTTAATGAAATTCCTAAAGTCACATTAAATGGTCATTCCCAATCTAGATTACCAAACAACGCCCATTTTACATTTCTTGGAGTCAATGGAGAAGATCTAATAATCAAACTCGATGAATATGGAATTGCTGCATCAACTGGTTCTGCATGCTCTGTTAATACTCAAAAAGCTTCACATGTTTTAGAATCAATGGGGTTTTCACTTGAACAAATTACTGGCTCTTTACGATTAACTATGGGAATATTCAATGATGAGAAAGAAATAGAGCAAACAGTCGATTCTCTAAAAGAAATAATTCAAGAACTAAGATCAGTTTCACCTTTTAAAGAAAAATATTCTTTCACTTTTGATAATTAAATTTTCATTTGAAATTTRTTTCTAGTAATRAYAAYTGYTGTCATAATACCTATCATTARAATCATCATCACTATGGTGCCAAATTCTGGAATCACATACGTRCCAATGATTTCWATTTTTGAATCATCTTGTTCAAAATTWATTKTTATCAMTCTTGATTCTGAAAATACTGCTGATTCTTCATATGCAACATTTATCCCATCAATTAAAATAATAAACATCTCATCTTTCCCATCTTGTTTTTCAGCACCRATGAATTCTCTGGGCATATCTAATGTAATGGAACCATCATCAGTTGTATCAATTAACACCTCAAGTGCAAAATTATTTGAATTAACTATAATGTCTTTAACTGTACCTCCTTTGATGGAATACTCTACATCAAATGTTCCTTTACTTCCAGCATTCACATCAAAAATTTCTGTATTYACAACTGCTTCTGATGMKGGTATGTAATTAAATTCAACTTCDGCGATATTTCCTGTTCCATATGAYACTCTAGCTATGTATTGACCTTGTTTTTTCCATAATGGACCTTCTGCAAGTACTGTATGTGAATAAGTTCCATCTTGKGCTACTGTRATTTGTGCTATCTCCACCAGATTTCCTTCAGTGAAGAGYTGTAGTGTGATTGGAGTACTTCCAATTACWGTAGTTACYTGTCCTGAAATAACAACGGTATCYCCTTCATCATAATTTTTGTCATCTGTTTGTACAGAAATTAGAGATTCTTGTGCAAAAACTGAACCAGCTGAAATTACTAGTAAAAATATAATACCGTAAAAAATTTTAGAACTCATAAAAATATTTCATGCATGTTTGTATATTTCCTTTACTATTAAAAAATGAAAAAAAGTTGTRATTTTAGTATCTTGGCATAATGCTAAGTCTTGATTTTGCAGATACTGCAATTATTGAAACAATTGCTACTGCTAGAATCATGGCTGCGATTGTACCAAATTCTGGAACTACATGGGTACCAACTATTTCAATTGTCTCGGCGCCTGCTTGGAACATGACTGTTACTTTGTTTCCAACAATTTCACATTCTGGCTCATTACATTCTTCTCCATCAACTAGTACCATGAAGATACCTTTTGCTGTTGTTTTTGATGGGGTTACTGTTAATGTTCCGTCTTCTTCAGCGTTGATACTAATGATAATTGAACCATTATCACCAGCATTGATAGTTGTACTAGTTACCACTCCACCTGAAATACTAAATGGTATACATTGACCACTTGCAGTTATTTCATTAGCACCACACTGTGTGTCTGGTGTTGTTATTGGTGTTGAGTAATTTGGTGTATATTCAACTCCACCACTTAGTACTACTTTAGCACTGTTACTTTTTTCAGCACTTCCATAGTTTGCTTTAATGGTGTAGGTACCATCGTATTTCCACATGTTACCTGCTGTGTTTAGTGTTGTCTCAAAACTYCCATCATCTGCTACAGTGAGTTGATCAATTGTAACAATAGAGTTTAGAGGACTAACAACAGTAATTGTAACTGGAAATCCAGAAGCTACATTTGCTACTTGGCCTGTTACCATAATCATTTCATTATGAGCATAATCTGTTTTATCTGTCCATATAGATACTGGAAGATCTTTGAGCAACATTTCATTTGCTGTCATTCTTGCTTCTTCCAAAGTCTGAATTACACCTGGTTTGTATTGTTCTTCAGCATATGCTGATGACATAGTTATGGTACTTGCTGCCGTCAAAAAGACTAGTAGTGTAAACAACGTACGATTGTTCATCTTGTTGCGATTTGAACCTGTCTCTATTTATGTATATTTAAAAAATGAAAAAAAGTTGTGATTTTAGTATCTTGGCATAATGCTAAGTCTTGATTTTGAAGACACTGCAATTATTGAAACAATTGCTACTGCTAGAATCATTGCTGCGATTGTACCAAATTCTGGTACTACAAGACCGTCTTTGATATCTACTTCAGTTGAAGCAGTATATGCTGAACTATCAAATTGCTTTGCAGTTACAGTATAGAATCCATCTTGTGTCCATAGCGGTCCACCTGTTGTAATCACTGAAGTAAATTCACCATTAAGTGCTGGTGATACTTGATCAATGGATACAATATTTCCATTTGGTGCAACTACAGTTAATGTAACATCTGTACTTAATCTGTCTGTCATACCTGTGATTTCAATTATGTCTGAACCMATTTCAGCTTCTGCATTAATTTCAAGTCCTCTATCTCTTGTGTCCTTTGGATCTGAATATACGAGAATACCTGTTTCTAAATTAGATTCAGTTACAGAAGTATTACTTGCTACCATTCCATTTATCACTTCAACTTCAACATTCAAAGTATACAATGAATTTTGTTGTACAGACTGCATAGCAGTAATTGTATAAAATCCATCCTCACTCCATGTTGGACCTACTTTAAACWCTRTCTCAAAAMTTCCATTATCTGGTGAAATTTGACCAATAGCYACTACATTATTTCCACTTGGAGATGTRACTCTAAATGTAACATCTGTRAKATYTGAAATTGTTTSACCCATTATCATAATGGTRTCTGAACCTTTGTCAGCTGTGGCTGTAATTKMSATTCCTTGKYKTCTTTGAGCAAAAGCATCTTGTTGAATTGCAGTCACTGAGATTAATGACARTACCATTAGGGCAATTGCCATTGATGTCGTAGAACGTTTAAAATTCATCNTATTTGAAATCATATATCTCTGTATTTATGTATATTTAAAAAATGAAAAAAAGTTGTGATTTTAGTATCTTGGCATAATGCTAAGTCTTGATTTTGCAGATACTGCAATTATTGAAACAATTGCTACTGCTAGAATCATGGCTGCGATTGTACCAAATTCTGGAACTACAAATGTGCCGATTATTTCGATCTCTTCAGCTCCTACCTGAAATGCTATGGTGAGTGTTCTATCTGTTGATGAAACATCTTCACTAAAGTCAACTTCTTCTCCGTCAACTAAAACAAAGAATTCATCATCTTCACCTGTTTCAAGTAATGCATCTGCTACTGATCTAGGAATTGTTAATGTGAGTGAACCATCACTTGTAGCATCAATAACTACTATCAGTGAATTTGCATCCACATCAGGTGTAATACTTAGTAATTGTCCACCAGTAATCTCATAACCTATTGAGCCATTACCATCTCCCATTGAAACCATAGTATCAGATACCATGGATTCATCTTCATCTGGTGGAGTTGTAGTTGTTGTAGCTCCTCCAAATTCAAATGTTGTTTCAGCTGATCGATTTACGGTTCCGTATTGAGCTGTAACTATGTATGCACCTTCTGATTTCATTAGTGCTCCTCCTGCAGTCATTTCAGTACTGAATTTTTTATCAGCACCAACGTCTATTTGTGCAATTGATACCAAGTTCCCATTAGGAGCTTTAACAATAACACTTATTGGAGTTCCAGAATACAAGTCTCTYACTTCACCTGTTATTACAATTGTTTCACCCTCTGAATAGGATGYTTTGTCTGTAGTAACAACAATCGATTCATTTGTGAGTTGTCCAAATGCTGGTGCCATACCMATACTTACAATTAARATTGCAGTTAAGGCAAACACCGTCAAATGTGATTTCATTAGTTTTACGCCCAGATTTCTACTATTTAAGGTTGTGAAAAATTATGTTGACAAARTAGAAAAATCATTGTTTGTTGCCGAATTTCAGATTAGATATATATTAACCTGAGCGTGAATTTTTGACAGTTTGTGTGCATTATTTACAATTACAGTTAATGTTGTATCTGGAGGTCTCGTAGATGGCAATTAAGAAAAATCAAGTCCTAGTACCTGATCATATCTATGTGCCAAAACATGAAATTATTTCTAAATCAGAAGCTGAAGAAGTTTTAAAAAAATACAATTGTAAACCAACAGAGTTACCATTAATTTTTGTAAACGATCCTGCAATTTTGGGACTTGGAATAAAACCTGGTGATATGATAAAAATTACTAGARAMAGTCCAACTGCTGGAACTAGCMTTTACTATCGATATGTGGTGGAAGTCTAAATGGTACATYCTTCAATAAAACGCTGGCCAGTAATTCAAGATATTCTAAAACGTGAAGGTATTGCACGTCAACATCTCAATTCATTTGATGAATTTTTAGAACGAGGACTCCAAAGTATAATTAATGAAGTTGGACAAATTGATATTGAAAATGCTGAATACCCATACAAAATTCAACTAGGAAAAGTCAAACTTCAACAACCACGAATGATGGAACTTGATGGTTCTATTACTCACATTACACCAGCTGAGGCTCGTTTGAGAAATGTTTCATACTCTGCACCTGTAATGATGGAGGCAAGTGTAATTGAGGATGGAAAAATTTTGGAATCAAGATTTGTTCATATTGGCGATGTACCAGTTATGGCAAAATCTAATGCATGTATTTTACATAATTTCTCTACTCAAAAATTAATTGAACATGGTGAGGATCAAAATGATCCTGGTGGATATTTTATCATTAATGGTTCTGAGAGAGTTATAGTTGGATTRGAGGATCTCTCTTACAACAAAATTATTGTAGATAGAGAAAAAGTAGGTGGCAACATTGTTTTCAAAGCTAAAGTATATTCTTCAATTGTTGGGTATCGTGCAAAACTAGAACTTGTCATGAAAAATGATGGATTAATTGTTGCAAGAATTCCTGGTTCCCCTGTTGATATTCCTGTTGTTACATTAATGAGRGCACTTGGATTAGAATCTGATAGAGAAATTGCAGCAGCAGTTTCYCTAGTAGATGACCTTCAAGATGARTTGGAAGGATCATTTGAGAAAGCAGGTGATGTRCCAACTGCAAAAGATGCAGTAGTYTACATCAGTAAAAGAATTGCACCTGGAATGTTAGAAGAATTTCAGATAAAACGTGCAGAGACTTTACTTGATTGGGGACTCTTACCTCACTTGGGTAAGCATCCTGAGAATAGAAAAGAAAAAGCTCAATTCTTGGGTGAGGCTGCTTGTAAATTACTAGAACTAAAACTTGGTTGGATTAAACCTGATGACAAGGATCATTATGGAAACAAAGTGATCAAATTTGCAGGACAAATGTTAGCAGACTTGTTTAGAACTGCATTTAGAAATTTGGTTCGAGAYATGAAATACCAATTAGAAAGATCAGGYCAAAAACGAGGAATYAATGCAGTTGCTGCAGCAATAAGACCHGGAATTATTACTGATAAACTAAACAATGCCATTGCTACTGGAAACTGGGGACGGGGTAGAGTCGGTGTTACTCAATTACTTGATAGAACAAATTACCTCTCTACAATTAGTCATCTTAGACGAATTCAATCACCACTCAGTAGAACGCAGCCAAACTTTGAGGCAAGAGATTTACATTCAACTCACTTTGGTAGAATCTGCCCAAGTGAGACCCCTGAAGGCTCTAACTGTGGTTTGGTAAAGAATTTGGCATTATCTGGAATTATCTCAATAAATATACCATCAGAGGAAATAGTTGAAAAGCTCTTTGATCTTGGAACTGTACACTTTTTTGATGCCAAAGAAGATTTGAAAAAAGATGGARCTAGAATATTTGTTGATGGACGDTTAATTGGATATTAYAAAGACGGTGAGGAACTAGCATTATCCCTAAGAGAACTCAGACGAGACTCAAAGATTCATCCTCATGTTGGAGTATCATTTCATAAATCAGATATCGAAGGCTCAACTCGAAGACTATATGTTAATTGTAATGCAGGACGAGTTTTACGACCATTAATTATTATCAAAGATAACAAACCATTACTTACATCCGAACTATTGGATAAAATTTCCAAGAAATTAGTTTCTTGGACTGACCTATTGAGAATGGGTGTTTTAGAAACAATTGATGCAAACGAGGAAGAAAATTGTTACATTGCACTAGATGAAAAAGATTCAAAGAAACATACTCACCTTGAAGTATTCCCTCCAGCAATTTTAGGAGCAGGTGCATCAATCATTCCATATCCTGAACATAATCAATCCCCAAGAAATACATACGAATCTGCAATGGCAAAACAAAGTTTAGGATTCTCAACACCAATGATGAATACTAGTACCTATGTGAGACAACACTTGATGCTATACCCACAAGTTCCAATTGTAAATACCAAAGCTATGAAACTTTTAGGATTAGAAGATAGACCTGCAGGTCAGAACTGCATTGTTGCAGTATTGCCATTTGATGGTTACAACATTGAGGATGCAATCGTTCTCAGTCAAGCCTCAGTTGATAGAGGTCTTGGTAGAACATTTTTCTTTAGAATTTATGATGCTGAAGCAAAACAATACCCTGGTGGAATGCGTGATAACTTTGAGATTCCAAACGCTGAGGATAATATCCGAGGTTACAAGGGTGAGCGTGCATACAGACTACTTGAAGATGATGGAATTGTTGCATCTGAATCCAAAATAAAGGGCGGTGATATCTTAATTGGGAAAACTAGTCCTCCACGATTCATGGAGGAATATAGAGAGTTTGAATCAACTGGTCCTTACAGACGAGATACCTCAATTGGTGTAAGACCATCTGAAAGTGGAGTAATTGATACTATTGTTATGACTCAATCAAATGAAGGTGGAAAAATGTACAAAGTTCGTGCAAGAGATATGAGAATTCCTGAAATTGGTGATAAATTTGCATCAAGACACGGACAAAAAGGAATTCTTGGAATGCTTGCAAAAGCCGAAGACTTGCCATACACTGCAGAAGGCATGTCCCCTGATGTTTTGATTAATCCTCATGCATTCCCATCTAGAATGACTGTTGGAATGATGATGGAATCAATCTGTGGYAAAGCTGCWGCATTYCGTGGAAAACGATTTGATGGTTCTGCATTTGTTGGAGARAAAATGGATGAGGTAAAAGAAGTAATGGATGCACAYRATTTCAAATATTCTGGTAAAGAAATAATGTATGATGGACGTTCTGGAAAAGCATTTCCAGTTGAGGTCTTTATTGGTGTGGTATATTATCAAAAACTTCACCACATGGTAGCTGATAAAATTCATGCAAGAGCACGTGGACAAGTTCAGATGTTAACTAAACAACCAACTGAAGGAAGAGCACGAGGTGGTGGATTAAGATTTGGTGAAATGGAGAGAGAYTGTTTAATTGCATATGGTGCWTCAATGATTCTAAAAGATAGATTACTTGATGAATCTGATAAATCAGATATYTTTGTTTGTGARCGATGTGGTCTTGTAGCATATCATGATGTTAAACAACGAAAATACGTTTGTAGAGTTTGTGGTGATAAAGCAAAAGTTTCTTCAGTATCCGTAGCTTATGCATTTAAATTATTACTACAAGAAATGCAGAGTCTTAACATTGCCCCAAGATTACTAATCAAGGAGAAAATCTAATGTCTGTTCAAGCAATCAAAGCAATTGACGCAATCAGATTCTCAATCTGGTCHCCAACTGAAATTAGAAAATACTCTGTTGCAGAAATTACAGCACCTGAAACTTATGATGAAGATGGAATGGCTGTGCAAGGAGGTCTTATGGATGGCAGATTGGGTACACTTGAGCCTGGACAAAAATGTCTAACTTGTGGAAATACTGCTGCAAGATGTCCTGGRCACTTTGGACATTTAGAACTAGCAGAACCAATTTTGCATATTGCATTTATTGATAATATCTACAAACTCTTACAATCAACATGTCGTTCTTGTGCAAGACTCAAAGTTCCTCAAGAAGATTTAGATACTTTCAAAGCTATTAAAGATAAAAAAGCHGCATACACCMTAGTTTCACAAAAACGTATTCCAGAACAAATTATTGAAAAAGCTAAAAAAGCCAAAGAATGTCCTCATTGCGGAAAAGCACAATACGAATTAATCTTTACAAAACCAACAATCTTTGTAGAGAAAACAGAAATTGGYGAGCATCGATTATTACCAATTACAATTAGAGAAAGATTTACWCAAATCCTTGATGAGGACTTAAAATTACTAAACTAYGATCCAATCACMGCACGACCAGAGTGGTTTATTCTYCAAGCATTTCCAGTTCCTCCAGTAACTGTAAGACCATCAATTATTTTGGAGACTGGAATYCGTTCAGAAGATGATTTGACACACAAAATGGTAGATATTATCCGAGTTAATCAAAGACTAAAAGAAAGTAAAGATGCAGGAACTCCTCCATTAATTGTTCAAGATTTAGTTGACTTGTTACAATACCATACAACCACTTATTTTGATAATGAAGTTTCAGGAATTCCACAAGCWCATCATCGCTCTGGCCGTCCACTCAAAACCTTAACTCAAAGACTCAAAGGAAAAGAGGGACGATTTAGAGGATCCCTATCTGGAAAGAGAGTTGACTTTTCTAGTCGTACTGTAATCTCACCTGATCCAAATCTGGATTTGTCTGAAGTGGGTGTTCCTCAAGTAGTTGCCATGAAACTAACTATTCCTGAAATTGTTACTGAATGGAACATTGAGCGAATGAGAAAATTAGTAATTAATGGACCTGAAATATTTCCTGGTGTAAATTATATTGTAAGACCTGATGGTGTAAAAATTAGACTAGATTTCGTAGAAGACCGTTCTACTATTGCTGAAACACTTGAGAATGGATATCTAATTGAGCGACACTTGTCTGATGGTGATATTGTTATGTTTAACAGACAACCATCACTGCACCAAATGTCAATCATGGCTCACTATGTCCATGTTCTTCCAGGTAAAACATTCAGATTACACCCATCAGTTTGTCCTCCATACAACGCAGACTTTGATGGTGATGAGATGAACCTTCACGTTCCTCAAAGTGAGGAAGCACGTGCAGAAGCTATTCTACTAATGAGAGTTCAGGATCAATTAATTTCTCCAAGATATGGTGGACCAATTATTGGTGCACTAAGAGACTTTGTTACDGGTGCTTATCTMTTAACTAAAGATGACACAACACTAACTGTACAAGAATTCTCAAATCTTGCAATGCTTGGAGGTTWCACTGRTAYATTACCAAAACCTGGTACTAAAACTAAAGATGGCCCTGTATACACTGGAAAACAATTATTCTCATTATTCCTTCCAAAAGACTTCAACTATGTTCTAACATCAAAATGGTCAAAGGGAACTGGCGGAAAAGAAAAAGACGTTGTAATTAAAAACGGYGAACTAATCAGTGGTGTAATTGACAAAACCTCAATTGGTGCAGAAGAACCAGAAAGTGTTTTGCATAGAATTACAAAAGACTATGGTAATCAAACTGGAAAGGATTTCCTAAACTCTATTCTAATTATGGTAAAACAATTCATCACTCATTATGGTTTTAGTTATGGCTATGGTGATCTTGAAGTACCTGAAAAGAACGTGCAACAAATTCTTGATGACATTAAAGCAACATATGACACTGTATCTGATTTAACTAAACAATATGAGAAAGGAACCCTCAAACTCACAAGAGGTATGAAGGCAGATGAAGCTCTTGAGGCATACATTGTCAATGAACTAGGAAAAGCAAGAGAGAAAGCAGGCGCTACTGCAAATTCATCCCTTGATGATTCTAATGCTGGAAAAATTATGGCAACAACTGGTGCAAGGGGTTCTGCACTTAACGTTGGTCAGATGGCAGGTGCACTAGGACAACAATCAAGAAGAGGAAATAGAATGAATAATGGTTTCAATAATCGTGCATTAACACATTACAAAGAAAATGAYAGTAATCCTGATGCTCATGGATTTGTAAAATCAAATTACAGAACAGGTCTTACTGCACTAGAATTTTTCTTCCATGCAATGGGTGGTCGTGAAGGACTAGTAGATACTGCAGTTAGAACACAACAAAGTGGTTACATGCAACGTAGATTGATCAATGCATTAGAGCACATTAGACTAGAATATGATGGTACAGTTAGAGATCCACACGGACACATTGTTCAATTCCTTTATGGTGAGGATGGAATCGATGTGGCAAAAAGTGATCACGGTGAGGCATTTAACAGTGCTAGATTGGCAGAATCCCAATCTATGATTGATTCAGGAAAGAAAGCAACAAAAGAAGAAATTGAAACTTTGACTAAAAAATACACTAAAACATTTAATCCAAGATTAACAAATAATTTAACTGAAGCATTACAAAAATCAACTCTCAGTAAAGCTGGTGTAGAAATTGTTTGCAAGAAAGGACTATTACTATACAACAAAGCCAAAGTAGAACCTGGTCAAGCAGTTGGAATTATTACTGCACAATCAATTGGTGAACCTGGTACTCAGATGACATTGAGAACATTCCACTTTGCAGGAATTAAAGAAAGAAACGTTACCTTGGGTCTTCCAAGATTAATTGAACTAGTTGATGCACGAAAGAAACCAGTAACTCCAACTATGGATATTTAYCTTMAMGCCGATTCAAAAAAATCTCGAGAAAAAGCAATCGAGGTTGCAAGAAATATTTTGCAAACCAAAGTTAGTGCATTAATTATTGATAGTGAAACTGATTATTCTACAAATATTAAATTAATTCTAAGTGAAAATAGATTACGAGAGAGAGGATGTAGTGTTGCAGATGTAGAAAATGCACTCGCATCAAATAAGAAATTCAAAATGGAGACTGTAGGCGAACTAATCACACTAAATCTAGTTGAGGAATCCGATACTGCAACAGCTATTGCAATTAGAAACAAGGTTCTAAACACTACTGTTAAAGGMGTTCCAGATATTGAACGAGTAACTCTWGTTCAAAAAGATGATGAATGGGTAATTCAGACCACTGGTTCAAACATTGCCAAAGTCCTTGAAGTACAAGGAATTGATAAACAGAATGTTAGAACAAACAACGTCTTTGAGATTGCAGGAACTCTGGGAATAGAGGCTGCAAGAAATGCTTTGATTAATGAACTAAACCATACTTTGGGTGACCAAGGATTAGAAGTTGATAATAGATACATCATGCTGGTATCTGATTTGATGTGCTCTAGAGGHTACATGCAACAAATCGGTAGACACGGTATTGCTGGTACCAAAAATAGTGTTCTTGCCAGAGCAGCCTTTGAGATTACAGTCCCAACCCTTGCCCATGCAGCACTAGCAGGAGAAGTTGAACAACTTTTAGGAATTACTGAAAACGTAATTGTTGGTAGTAACATTCCAATTGGAAGTGGTACAGTTGATCTTTACATGCAAGTAAGCAAAAAGAAAAAGGAGTAATAATTTTTAGGGTAATAATTATGGCAGATGAAATTTCAACATTAATGAAAAATAATCGAGATAAAGTAGTTTTACTTCGATTAAGAAATAAAACATCTCTTCAAGGAATTCTCAAAGACTTTGATATTCACATGAATCTAACCCTTGAGGATGCAGAAGATGTYACTGAAAGTACTCCAAAAAAACTTGGAAAAATTTTATTGCGTGGAGATAATGTTCTACTAATCTCTTTGCCTAATGATAAAAAATAGAAATTTTAAATTCTCTGATGATTTTTCAATAAGTATCATTCCTACGTATTTATTAAATACAAAATTATGATTTTGCAATATGTTGAGATACATACTAGGAATATTGTTTGTACTAACTGTCCTATCTCCAGTAATCTCTACACCAATTTTTGCTGATTCATTTGTTGTATCCATTGATAATGAACAACCAGAACTCGGTGATACTATATTGATTTCAGGTGAGATAATTGATTTTGGTATGCCAATAATTGCCATGAGTGTGTATGACCCTGATGGGAAAATTTTATCAGCATATAATTTAGAAATTTCTAGTCAGACATTTAGTAAATTAATCTCCATTGACTCATCATTTTATGAAAAAACTGGAGAATATACAATAAAGTTTGAGTATGGTCAAATCACTCAAAACTATTACTTTGAAATTCAATCAACTGAACCTGAATTAATTATTGAATCTGTGAGTACACCTAAAATCCTTCTTTTGTTTACTGAAAAACAACAGTACACTAATTCTGATATTGTAAAAATTTCAGGACTTGTTTCATCATTTGATTCACCAACTGTACTAATTGGAATTTATGATCCTTTTGGAATGCCTATTGGATTTTATTTTGGAAATGTAAATTCTAATTTGGAATTCTCCACAAGTTTTCTTGTTAAAGATGGAGTAAATTTTAGAACAGAAGGAATGTATTCAGTTAAAGCACACTATGCAGAATCTGAGACTGTATCTTTTTTTGAATACTTCAAAGTATCACAAGAAACAATTTCTGATGAAGAAATTGTAGATAATACTAATGATGAAACACTGGATGAAAATATTGTAGATACATCTGATGAAATTATTTCTAATGCTGGTGATTTACCTGATGATGAAATAATTGATGAGGAAATTAACCATGAAACTATAGAAAATGAAACTATAATTTCTGATGACTCTATAATTCCCAAGAATGCTGATGAGGTAGATGAGAAAATAAATCCCTCTGAAATTATTAATACAAAAATGATTGGTGTGGAAAATAATTTAGAAATCAATTTACCATCADCAGAAATTAAAAAACAAAACAATCTCTCTATTGAAGATGTAGAGTTGGGGAAAATTCTTAACCAAATTAATTTAGAATGTGATTCAAGTAATTTTGTTGATATGATTTCATACTATGATGGGATGGGACCTGCATTGTATCGTTTATGTAACTTTGATGACTCTCTGAATTTTTTCAAAGAGTCTTTGAAAAAAGATCCAAATGATGTGGAAATTCTTGTAAACACAGGCTCTGCAATAGGTAAATTGGGTGATTTCACTAAGGCAATTTTTTACTATGATTTGGCACTAGAAATTGATTCAACTTTTTTATCTGCTAAAAATAACAAGGCAAACGCTCTTGCCACTTTGGGAAATCTTGATGATGCAATTTTATTGTATATGGAAATTCTAGATGAAAACCCCAATTCAATTACCATTCAAAAAAATCTAGAAACTGCAAATTTTTTAGTTGATGAATCAACTACTAAAAATATTATTTACACTGAACCAGTTATTGAAAAAACTATGCCAACTAATAATGAAAAACAAAAACCAATGAATTTTTTTGAACAAATAAATTCTGTATTTTCTTCTTTTGGTAATTTTTTTAATTTTCTAAACTAATTTTTTAGTTGTAATATCAGTAAATCTTCCATAAACCTATAAAGCCCTACGAAGACGATCGACTTAAGGAATGGTAGTTAAGATACTTGAAAAATCATTGAAGGATGCCCGTAAAGAGGATAGATTGACAATGGGCTCTAAACAAGTTTTAAACTCTATAAAAAATTCCAAGCTAATAGTGTTATCTCAATCAGTAAAAAAAGAAATGTTTGAGAAAATTGAATCAGATGCAAAAAAAGAAAAAATACCCCTAGTTAACTTTCAGGGAACTTCAGTCGCATTGGGTAGATTATGTGGCTTACAATTTAGAATTTCAACAATTTCATTTACATCMATTGACGATGCAAACATYAAATCAATTTTAAAAGACACAGAAGCTGAGAAAACAAATGATTAGAATTTCCTTAAATGTAGATTTAAATGAGACTTTTCTTGTTGGAGATAATCCGGATACCTTATGACACAATCAATTAAGCTTACAACAGATCAAATGCGTTTGATGTCACTTTTCCAAAATGTCACTGGTGCTACTGCACGTGATTGTATTGAAGATGAAAAACAAGATAGAGTAATTTTTGTAGTAAATAATGGAAAAATGGGACTAGCAATTGGTAAAGGTGGAATGCATATCAAATCATTACAAAATATTATCAAGAGAAATGTGGAATTGGTAGAATATAATGAAGATCCAGCAGCATTTTTGTCTAGTTTACTTAATTCAAAATTAATCTCTGAAGTTAAAATAAATACCCGACCAGATGGGTCAAAACAGGCAATTATTTTGGTAGATCCAAGAAAGAAAGGAATCGTTGTAGGACGAGAAGGAAGAAATGCAGAAAAAGCAAGACTCCTTGCAAAAAGATATTTTGGTATTGCAAGTGTATTAATTAATAGCCCTGAGCGGGCAGCAATGGAGCTGTAAAAGTTGAGAAAATCACCACTAGGATTATTTGCAGGCAGAGTACTAACTGAGAAAAAGAAAAAACAACGTTGGGCAATTTCTACTTACAAACGAAGAAAACTTGGAATTGACAAAAAAGCAGATCCACTTGGAGGTGCACCACAAGGACGAGGAATTGTTTTAGAAAAAGTGGGTATTGCTGCAAAACAACCAAACTCTGCAATTAGAAAATGTGTTCGTGTTCAATTAATTAAAAACGGTAAAACAGTTACAGCATTTTTGCCACGAGACGGTGCAATGAATTTCATTGATGAACACGATGAGGTTCACATTCAAGGAATGGGTGCAACACAAGGTGGTGCAATGGGAGATATTCCTGGAGTTCGATTCAAAGTTTTCAAAGTTAATGGTACATCACTTCATGAACTAGTAATTGGAAAGAAGGAGAAACCAAGGAGATAGAAATGGCTGAAACTAAAAATYTATTGTTATTTAGAAAATGGGATTTATCTGATATTGAAATAAAAGATCYTGGATTAAAGACTGCAATTTCATTAAGAAAACAAATTCTTCCATACACTTTTGGTCGTTCTGCACTAAAACGATTTAATAAAGCAGATGTTAACATTGTTGAGAGATTAATTAACAAGACAATGCATTTCGGAAAGAAATATGCAAAAAACACTGGTAGAATGACTGGAAAGAAAACCAAAGTACTCAATACAGTAAAAACTGCATTTGATATTATTGCACTAAAAACTGGACAAAACCCAGTTGAGGTTTTAGTTAGAGCAGTAGAGAATTCTGCACCAAACGAGGATACAACTCGAATTGTTTATGGTGGTACCACATATCACGTATCAGTTGATGTGGCCCCAATTAGAAGAGTTGACATGGCTTTGAAATTTATCGCTGATGCAATCAAAGAGGCAACATTTTCAAATCCAAAACCAATTGAAGAACACATGGCAGAACAATTAATGCTTGCAGCAAATAATGATTCCAATGCTCCTTCTGTAAAGAAGAAACATGAATTAGAGCGAATAGCACAAGCATCAAGATAGAATTTTTAAAAAATATTTTYACAGTAGCCCGAGGCAGATTCGAACTGCCGTCCCCGCCTATCCACTCTTGAGATCCAGAGGGCAGAATCCTTGACCACTAGACTATCGGGCTACCTGCAACAAATTCTGGAGTTTAAGAATATAATGATTTGCTGTGGTTATTTTATTCGTACTTCATGTATTGCAGTTGCATAATCACATTTTGCTTTTAATCGCATGTACGGAATTAACTTGTAATGAATTGAATAGACATTATTTTCTTTAACTATAATCCCTCTTTGTAATAATGACGCTAATCCTCTTGATGGAATGTTTATTGAAATATTTTTTTCCTCACACACTCTTTGTCTTTTATTTTGAAACTGCTGTAGAGTAAATATCACATCATTTATTTCTAAAATTAATGGCCAAATAATTTCTGCCCACACAAATCTTCTGTTTTCAGTAGCTGTTGCGTATTTACCTTTTTCACTCAACATTAATAACAACTGTCTGAGATGTTATAACTTGATAGTTGTCTCAAACTGAAATTGAAGAATCATTGAATCTATTGGAAAAAGATTGGGATGTAGACCCAATAATACGTAAATTCGTGTTGGGAAAAATTACCAATGTCTCAGACTATGCAATCAAAGTCAAAGATGTGGTGTTTCATGTGCCCTATCTTGTCTCTGAGAAAAAATACATTTTATGGAAATGCTTTTGGCCTGACTGTCACAACTGCTGTGATAGACAAGGAAGACTACCATTAACGTCTGATGATTTAATCACAATTGGCAAGGGACTAAAATACAAAAACACATCTGATTTTATTAAAAATGAAACACTCACTGTAACATATACTGAACCTGGACCATCAGGGCAAATGACTACAATGACTACAATTAATCTAAAAAGAAAAACAGATGAGACAGAATCTGAAGATGGAACTCACATCTCTTGTAGATTTTTAGATAAAGAAGGGGGTTGTAGCATGCATCCTGACAGGCCTGGAGTGTGCTATTTGTATCCATTTGCGTCCTGGCTTGAAAACGAACAGGGACTTGCACGTGTTCATGCAACATACCAATTCACAGGAGACTGTCCTGGATTTTATCTGGCAGATAATTTAGATCAAATGAAAGAAGAACTGCAAGCATATTCAAAAACTATCTATGATTACAACATGGCATCAAATAGAACTAATCGTGAAGGGTTTGGTTCTGTAAGTTTTGTTTAGGCTTTTGCCACTTTCATTAAATCACTAATATTGACATCCATTCCAAATCTAGCTTGATTCTTTTTCATGTAAAAGAATATTGCCAGAAAGTCTGGTAGTGATTTTAGTAGCGARAATTTTTTGTTAATCTTTGCTCGTACAAACTTGAAGACCTTTCCATATATTTTGAAATGTTTTTCAACTGCTTTCTCATATGCTGCAAAGTCATTCATGTTTTCAAGGAAAATATCTGCACATTGCATGGCAGGAATTATTCCCTCACCCAATAACGCATAAACTGTTCCAATTGATTCACCCACCCCAACTACTTTTCCTTTGTAAAATGGCTTACAATGATTGGGAGTTGCTAGTCGAATCGGTCTACCTTTAGTTTGAATTATCTTACCACCATGTTTTTTCATAAAATCATCTGTTACCTTGACATGGTTCTTTTTGTAGTCACCTGCACCAACAATAGCCCATTTCTCACCTAGTGGGAAATACCAAAAATATCCTGACATTCCAGGAAATGGTTCTATGTAAAAGTCATCATATGGTACGCCATTTTCATACTCTACTTTGTATTCGTATGTTGGCAAGAAAAAATCCTCTTTTAATCTTGGAAGATAAATCCTATGAAATCCTGTACAATCAATAATTAGATCATACTCTTTTTCCAGCTCTTCTAATTTTACAGACTTGCCGTAAATTACTTTGGAATCTTTAATGAAATCTTTGATTAGTGCTAGTTTGTTGTATGTACATAATCCATGTAATCCAATATCAAATTTCAAATCATTACTCATCTTTACATGCATATTTTTTCCATCATGGATTAGAAAATCATCAAAATTTCGATTTACCTTTTTACAAAATGCTGCTAGTACTGGTTTGGTTGTACCCCATGCACAAATGGAATCATGGTTTTCTTCTGTACTTCGCTCATAACCTGTAACCTCGTGTTCAGAATTTTTTAGTCTAGCCATTAGATAGGATCCGGCCACACCCATTCCCATTACTGCTATTTTCAAGATATCTAGCAGGCTAGTTTATCCTAATAAATACACTATCTGTACTTTTTAGCTTCTGATTCTGGTTGTTTCATAAAACTCTCAAGATGCTTTAGTATCAATTCCCCTCTTTTAGTCATGAAAATCTATTAGAAAGCAGAGTTAATGAACTGATTGTTGTAATCCAATTACAAACAATTCCTTAAGTGATTTTATACAAAATCTTTTTCATGTTTAACATACAAAAACCCAAAAAAATATCTTATGGAACATTTGTTGCTGAGTCCCCTAAATTATTCTCAGTAAGAAAAACTGCAATGTATGGCATGATTGCCTTGTTGAGTGTTTTCATGATAAATGTCCCTACAATGTTAGAAAATACATCTGCTTATGCAACAGGACTAGATACTATACTTGAGACAAGTGAAAATTCCCTCATAAGAAATCATTTTGATACTGGAAGTCCAGTTCATCCAAACCTAATCTTTGCACATGAACAAGATGGATCCACTCTATTGGCAGAACGAACAAATATGAAACTTCATTTTCAATATGGACAATTTGAGTCATATTCTTCTGAAGAATCAATAGATGGAATTGTTCTTAATCACGGACGAGTATAGTTTTCCAACTATCTTTTTTTATTTTTTATATAAATAATAATTTTTGATGCTTGATCGGTTGGAACTAAAAGTAGTACATAGTAGAAGTTGTTAAATATGAACTTCACATGATAGAATTAGAAAGGACGTCTGTCGTTTGAAACTAATCGTTTCAGACCTTAAGACAAATCACTGTCATCGGGGAACAACTCGTTTCTGATCTTAAGTGGTAAAGATGTCATCAGTTCCTTACAGGAGTTGGTCTTAATCTTGTGTACCTTTCTATTTATTTTATTTTGTAACGTAGTATTGCTATAACTTCATTATCCATCTCTAGTCTTTTGATAATGTTTTTAGCTGCTGCAAATTCAATTTTACATGATGTACATTTTGCTAGTTCAAGCATTTGTATAATTTTTTTAAATTGTACATTGTTGTGATACTCCATTGATACAATTAGAGTATCTACTGCACCAATTTGTAATGCCTTGTAGATTACATCATTTCTTTTTGCAGTTAGTCCTTCTTTGACTAGTGTTTCATACTTGGCAATAATTTCTGCAACATACTTTTTTCTATACTGGTAAAKATGTTTTATGATTTTTTCATAAATTTTGTTTTGAGTAGTTGAAAATGATAACTCCTCTACAAAYCTGACTTTTTTTGCYAACTCTGAATCTATTTCATCAAAGAATTCAGTTTTTGCAATRCCTGCYCCTCCAAGCAATATCAAATCTGAATTATTATCTAGTAATCTGACCTTGTTTGCCACTTTTTTGAAAAATACATGAATTTTTGTCTGTCTGGCTCTAAGGAATCGTCCCTGGGACTGACCTCCTTTTCTATGCCTTCCTTGCAAATCAATTTTTAACTTTGATTCTTGAATTATTTGCTCTCCATGAAACTTTTGAATTTTTGCAGTCTTTTGATCAATGGTGACTAGCAGGACATCATAGTTTGTCTTTAGAATGTCATTGAATGGTTTGATGTATGGTTTTTTTGATGCCATGTAGATGTATGGTAATTTTTTTGAGGTTCCAATTTGTTTAATCAGCACTTTACCATTATTCATCCAGCCAAAAATGCACAGAGTCTTTGTAAATTTCCCMGCAGATRTTGGATTTTTCTTTAACTCTTTAATTTTRATTTGAATTTTGTTTTGAATTTTTTCAAATGTTTCATTTCTTTTTGTTGATTGTAATAGTGTGATTGTTTCACTCCCCTTCCCATATGGATAGTAAACTGTAACACATGGTGAGTTTATTTTTTTAATTTCATRYAARAATTGATTTAGTYTTAGCCATTCMRTGTGATYAATTTCTGAAATCATATTTTTTTGATTTTTTCTTTCATACATAACTTGTTCTCTTTTCTCTCTGAATGATTMTRATAMTCTGTAATTTTWYNNACTTGAATTATTCCTTCTTTGACTAGGAATTCAATTCCTTGAATAAATGCATCATCATCTATTGYACCWTCAGCCCACCACTTTGCATTATTTTTAACCCACTCTGGTACTTGTTTTACCTCTCCTCCACTTTGTGATGTTGATTCAACKGTWATAGTTCCCTCTTTGATTAAAAATCCGATTCCTTGAATAAATGCATCATCATCTATTGCACCATCAGCCCACCATYCTGCATTGTTTTTTATCCATGAAGGAATTTTTGATTCTGCAGTATTGTCATTTAGTTTTTCAAGTAATGGATTCTCCTCGATTTGTACCTCAATTATTGCGTATCCGCYCATCTCMGTGTCTAATTCRTCTTGGGRCCCTGTMCCATACACAAATAYYGCATAGCGTACTAGCCCTGCCTCTTGATTAACTGGTARTAGGTGCTCAACTTGACCATATTCTGTAAATAGAAACTYCTTTCCTATGCTTTGCGCATAAGAGAATAGTAAATTGTCTTTCTCATCTACTATCCACACATCGTAATGAATTTGCTTTAAAATTCTAGTTTCATTATACTTGCTATAGAAATTAATTTTCCAATCAATGTCACATCCTTCAAGTGGTGATTCTGGAGAATAGTTGTATTGAACCATCAATGAATGTGTGTTTGTAGGAATTCGTTTGCTGGTGTAATCTAAAAATTTTGTATCACAACCAAGTTCCTCTGCTTTATTGATTGACTCTACTACATCTTTGAATGGATCCTCTGTAATGTTTTGCTTGTACTGTTGTAATTCAAACTCATACATTACAGGAACATTATCTGACACCATTCCTGCAAAAGTTTTTGCTTTGACTGGAAATGGAAAATCATCAACTAACCAAATCTCATTATYATTATCATTGTACCAYCCAACAACAATTGTATCYAGTGTTCCACTTGGAGTAGTAATTGTTTCTGCTCTACTTGGAATTAAATTAGATGACAGTCCTCCACCAACTGGACCCAGTAATCCCCATGATGCACTCTTGAACTCTTTTGGCCCATGAATTCTGTCATTCTCATTTGCAGTAACATATGCTCCAAGCCATGCAATTGTTGACTTGAATGCAACTGCATAGTCTGATAAATCATCATCAAAAAGAATTGGTGTTGGTGCAGTTTTTCCTAATCCCCAAGAACCTTTGATTTTTTTGTCTTGGTCTATTACTAGAATTTGTGCATCCCACAATGTCTCACTAACATTTACTCTATCCCCCTTAATCCAAATTTTCAACTCTATTGGTAGACATGAATTCAAATCAATATCACATAGTTTGTATTCAAAATAGTCTCCHTTTTTGAGGCCCTCCCCCAAATACCAAGACCCATCAACATTTACACCGCCTGAATTTTGAGCGTAAACTGTACCCGTAAACCCTAAACTTGCAATTATTGTTAAAARTAAAATWACTCCTTTCATGATTTTGATTTCTAAATTAATGGATATTAAACGTAGATTTTACTTTCTSMTTTGTAGAAAAATAAAACTAGGTACAATCCTTGCAGTCAGGATTGATACATATCGGATTGTGMTTTCCATCCCTTGTTGGATGTGCAGTGTCTCTTCTTCTTTGHGTTCTAGTCATAGGTATRATGARTGATAATAATTAAAAAGTATATTGTAGRTTTTTATGAAATTATATCCAAATTATCTATCAAATTTTRAATAATTATTTATTTACAATCTTTGATATCATTGTATAATGGAGAGTTGTGATAGACGAGTTCGCGCCTACAAAAATGGTAAAACTTTGGAGCAATGCAAGGAATTAGCAGAGTCTCTAAATCCTGATTTTAAAAAACAAATTGATACTAATGGCAAGGTATTGTGGACTGAAATTTTAGAGCAAGTCAATCATGATGAGTTAATTTACAAATTTACTTTGAAATTTTTACGACGTGATGGATATGACATTGGAAATTACAAGATTCCTGAGGTTAAAAAATTCTAGACATGACTATTGAGGATGATTATCGTGAGAAGATGATAAAATCTAAAAAAGAATATGACGAGTACAAGGTAAAAGAAGGTGATTCTGATTTATTCTTTAATGAAAAAGACACCCGTAAACCAAAGAAAGAAAATTAGATATCTCTGTAATTGTATTGTTTTAAAATTTTTACATCTAACAATTGTATTTTATTATTATATTATCAAAATCTTTGATTTTGACAGGTTTGTGCATTATATCTAAAAGACCATTTACTTTTGCATCAAGCGTTTTTACTACATCATCATTACTTGTAAAAAAAACAATTTTTGATTGAGGATCTAATTTATGGATGGCTGAAAATAGCTCATACCCATCTATTTTTGGCATTTTAATATCTGAAAAAACCATACATGGTTTGTGTTTTTTATACATCTCCACCCCTTCGTTACCATCAGCAGCTGTGATGATATTGTAGCCTAATGTTTCTAAAGACATTTCAAAAGCTTCGAGTATGTCTAAATCATCATCAACTAAAAGAATTTGTTCACTCATAGTTTCATACCGTCTCATTAAACATTTAATCCTTTGATACTCCAGTAGGTAAAATTACTGTAAATGTAGTTGGATTATTTTTAGCAGAAATGCTTCCACCATGCTTTTTGATGATGTTACCGTGATGATATAATTTTTTTAATTTCTGACTCTAAAGTTCTGACATCAACTGGTTTTTTAATAATCCCGCATACTCCTTTTTGAAAAAATTCTGCACTTTCTGAATCATTAAATGTTGATGCAGTAAATATGATAATATTCAAGTCATTTACATTTGGCATAGTTTAAAGTTCATTAATCACATCAAGACCTGAAAATCCAGGCATTGCTAAATCAAGTAAAATAACATCATAAGAGTTGTTTTTTATCAAATCAACTGCTTCTTTTCCTGAATTTGTGCTTGAGAAATCATGTCCCAACACCTCTAAAATCATCTCCAAAGCTTCTGTGATATCTACACTATCATCGACAACTAGAATTTTTAATATTCATTTGAAACTGAAATGATTATTTATGTGTCTCATGTGACATGTAATTTTTAATAAATAATTTTTTTACACATTTAATACCTAAATTCATGATAATAATCTATGAAATTAAAAGTAATTTCAAATGATCCTGGAGCATTTCCTTGTGATACCTGTGATACAAACTGTTGCAAAGAGTATACAATATTTGTAAATGCTCATGATATTTACCGACTCTCAACTGGATTAAAAAAATCACCTGAATCATTCCTTGAACTTTTTGGTGCTAAAGATTTTGATTTGGGAATTAAAGTTCAAGAAGGACTACTAGACCTGGCATTAAAACAAAAAGATGGTGCATGCATGTTCCTTAAAAAATCAAAAGATATCTATCGATGTACCGTTAATGAGATTAAACCAAGTGTTTGTAAATCATATCCATTTGGATTCAAAAATGGAAAATTCATTCAGATGGATGATATTGTGTGTCCAACTGACTGGGATACTAGTGCATTTGAATCCATGATGAGTATTCATCTYAAAAAAGACAAAGATGAATGGCAGTTTTATGATAATCTAGTAGCAGAATGGAATAAAATAGATGGAGCAAAAAAATCTCTATCTGAATTTTTCAAATTTATGATTAATAGGGTGGCAATAGACCTTGCACCGTCTCAATAATTACAATAATTGTCTAGTTTGACATTCTTTTAAAAGTCCATCAAAATCCAAATATTGTACAGCATCAATTCCTTCTAAACGTGCAGATTTAACATTAGATTTTAAATCATCGATGAAAAATATCTCTTCTTTTGGACATGGGACATTATCAATCACATGCTTGTATATCTCAGGATTTGGTTTTAGATGTCCTATTTTATATGATAGAAATTTGTATTTGAAATGATCTAATGAGACTAAATTTTCTATCACAGAATATGTTACAAGTTCAGTGTTTGATAAAATCCCGACTGTCATATCTTTTTGTGATAATTTTTTTGAAAGTGAAATGATGGACTCATTTACTGAAACATGTTTTTGAAATAATCTATCTAAAATTGATTGGTCATAGTTCATCAGTTTTTCTGATTCAAGCTCTTTTCCTATAGTATACCAAAATTTTTTCTCATTTATCTTTCCAGTTGATATTGCTGGGAGGTTTTTATGAAATTCTTTGGCAACTTTTTCTTCTTGTAATTGAAATTCCTCACCTACATCTTGAATTAACCACGAATCATCCCAATTCACAACAACTCCGCCTAGATCAAATAATACACATGAAATTTTTGCCATCAAAAATTTTGTGTATTTTGATTATTTCAACACTTTCAAACAAAACTGGGGTTATCTTCTAGATGTAATTCTATTTTTATATCTACACACATTACACAAATGATTATACTGATTTGCGTGATTCCATTTCTCCCCACAACCATAACAGATATTGGCTTCTCGTAAATCCATCCTGGGTGTCCTCATAGATTTTGAGTAATTTTGAATTAAAAGCGGTTGGTTATTGTGTTAATTCTTGCCAGAAACCTTATTGCTGAACTAACCACAGTAGATCAGAATTGAATTGTTTTAGATGTGATGGAAAAGGAAAATACATGAATCAATTTGGTATTATGGAGAAATGTGCGTCTTGTCAGAAACCTGATATGAGCTTTGATAATGTGACTCCAGAATCTGATTTGAATGAAGAAGGACTTTGAGTGATGAGCATTGGAGAAAAAATCAAAGAAAAAAGATAATCGTAAACAGAAAGGACAAAAGGCAGCTGAGCAAAAACAGCGAGTTAAAAAATACAAGAATGAACAACAACTAAACAAAAAGGGCAAAAAACCAAAAAAATACTAGATTTCAATACGCTTAATTTTRAAATTCTTGTACAAAGAATATGAGTTTTAGAGCAAGCGTGTTTTCAGGCAAACAATTACTAGGAATTACTGGAATCTCTATTTTTGCTGCATCAATTTTGTATGTTTTGTATGCCATGTATCGGTAATGGAAATTGTACATGACTCATGATATGTAAAAAGAATTTAATGATTTACAGAAATTAAAATAAAAGTAAACAAATGTTAAGACTTTACAAATTACGTTATTGTACTAGTTTTTCATAATGATAATATGGTTTACTCGTATGGAATGTATTTTGCATCACATATTGATAGACTCATTGATGAGATGCTCTATTGCTTGATGTATGGGGAGAAAATAAAGAAAAAAGAGGGTTTACCAAAATGACAATGTCAATTAAAAAACAAGAAAAATGTAAAACTATATTGGGATTGTGCAGTTTTGGTTTGCTTGTATTTGGTTTGGTTGGTTTGATGATTGTGATGGAATTTTTCTAACAGACTATCTACATTTTGTTACTTTAAAGAATTAAAGAAATACGCTTAAGTTTGAATTTATTGAAGGAAATTTATGAATTTTAACTGTGTTTTTCCTACATGTAATTACAAAGCAAATAACATTGAGGAAAAAGAATTTCTTACTCATTTGAAAGATAAACATCATAGTGATATGATTAATATCTCAAAAAAAGAAAACATTCCAATTGAGATGGCTGAAATGATGACTGTATCAAACTCTAAAGTATTCATTAATTCATAATTTCAATATCTTTAAGTTCAGAAATATTTGGGTGATATTGTGGATGATACTGATAAAGTAAAACTAGACCATCAGAGAAATAAATCAGAAATTGTAAATCTTGTAAAAAATATGTTTGCGTTTGATAAATGGGGCGATGATGAGTATAAAGTAAAACTCCAAGAATTAGTTGCAAAAGATGAGCAACTAGTAGCTGATGTGATTAAAAAAATAAAGCAGGAAAAAGGAATGGAATGAAACTCGTAATTGTTGGTATAGTTATTGTTGTTGCAGTTTTAGGGATTGTAGCTAGTCAGTTAGGTGGAGATACTGAAGATATTGATGATGTTACCCTAGTTGTTGAGGAAGTTAATGTTTCACTTGATTGTATGGGTACTGCCAAATGCTTTGCAGGTGTAGTAACTGAGGTAATTGATGGTGATACACTCAAAGTTAATGGAGAATCAATTAGATTTTCACTATCCTCAGCACCAGAACTCAAAGGATTTGGTGGCATTGATTCTAGGAATTTTATTGAAACTATTTGTCCAGTTGGCTCTACTGTAGTAGTTGATGAGGATGATGGGCAAGTATTGGGTAGTTTTGGTAGAATTATTGGTCTAGTATATTGTAATGATGTAATATTGAATCAAGAACTACTTGATGCCAACTTGGGATACTTGGAGGATAGATTTTGTGATTCATCAGAGTTTTCAACTACAACATGGGCTGTAAAGCATGGATGTTGAATGATATGGGACTCAAAGACTGGTTTGTAGAAGATAAGACGGGGAATAGTTCTGTTAAGGTGCAATGTACTGGGTGTAAAAGAATTACAGTAGTTAAAATCTCAAATGGTACATCATTTGAGAAATGGAATAAAAACACCAAATGCGGTCAGTGTAATGTAAAGAATTGTTGGATTCHTGTAAAATAAATTCTCAAATATTATTGTAACATTATCCAAAGCAGGAATAAATAATGTTAAACAATATTGCTCTATTTTTCACTAAGGAATTATTGTTCTCCTATGAGCCAATTCATTTGATGTTGGGGGCAAGTATTGGGACTATACTAGTAGTGATGTTGATTAAAAAAATAACTAACAAGAGAAATAAAAAATGATGCTCTGAGATGAATTGTTTTAATGAATAATTTTAACAATTGGAGTCCATTATACAGCAAAATACGAATTACAGGATTTGTGTTATCTACAATTTTATTTGCAATAATCATCTCTTATCCAATAGATGGATTGGTATTTGAGGCTAATCTTGTTTTAGGATTATCTGTATGGATGGCAATATGGTGGGCAACTGAGGCAATTCCATTTTATGCCACTGCATCAATTCCATTATTTGTATTTCCACTGTTTGGTGTTGCAGACATTGACAAAGTAATTTCTACATATGGTGACAAGTTAGTATTTTTACTGATGGGTGGATTTCTACTTGCAAAGACAATAGAAAAAGTGAATCTTCACAAACGATTTGCATTTAATACCCTAAAGATAGTTGGAACAAAACCAAAAAATATTATTTTGGGTTTCATTATTGTTACTGGTTGCATGAGTGCATGGATTACAAACACTGCAACCACTCTGTTAATTCTTTCAATTGCAGTAATATCCCAAGTAGATGTTGCACAGAAAAAAAGATTTGCAACATGTTTGATACTTTCTGTTGCATATGCTGCAAGTCTTGGAGGGTTATCAACTATGATCGGTACTGCTCCCAATGCAGTTTTTGCATCTCTTGGTGATTTACTTGCAGGAGTTGAGATAATTTTCTTTGATTGGATGCTAGTTGGAGTTCCAATTAGTGTTGTCTCTCTTTTAGTATTGTGGGTATACATGACAACTTCTGCAAGATTAGATAACAAAAAACCAATACTCAAAGACAAAAACATAATCACTGAAGAATTAAGAAATCTTGGACACGAGTAAAAGTGAAAAAATTGTTCTAATAATATTTGCAGCAACTGCACTTGCGTGGATAACTCATGGTCTATTTTGGAAAGACTTGCTTCCCTTTGTGGGGGATCATGTGATAGTTTTAGTTGCAGTTGCAGCCCTACTYATTTTACCTTCAGGRYTAAAGAGGCAGCGCTTRCTTGATTTRRRAACTGCARGHAAGATTCCATGGGGMGTTTTARTVYTGATAKGAKGWGGTTTGGCTTTGGYTRGTGGTTTTACTGCAACAKGCCTTGATATGTGGATAGCAGACAAGCTGTTGTTTGTNGGGGGAATTGGATTATTTCTTGATAGTTCTAGTAATTGTTACAATTACAATGCTTACAAGTGGACTGATGAGYAACACTGCAGTAGCTGCATTGTTGTTGCCAATAATGGCAGTTTNAGGAGCAACTACTGAGCTTGACCCAATTTTACTGATGGCCCAGTTGCATTTRCTACAAGTTATGGATTTATGATRTCAGTTRAACTCCGCCAAATGCAATTGCTATTGACAGTGGTTATGTATCAATAAAACAAATGGTTCGTTATGGATTACCATTTGATCTTATTTGTATTCCAATAGTTACTATAATGCTGGTATATTTGGTACCCTTGGTTTGGGGACGGTAATAAATTTCTCTTTTTTTATAAAAAAAGAAAAAGGGTTAAAATTCTATCATTGTTCCTGCAGCAATTGTATATTTTTGATTTTGTTGTTCTCCGTGAATATCATACCAGGAAATATTCAGACTCACTTTGTTTCGAAGTGCTGATTCTACTGTTATGTGACTTGCTTGTCTTAGTCTGTCTTGAATTGGTTTTTCTAAAACTGTTGTTTCTTCTATTGATTTTTCCATATGTAATGATTAGTAGTATTGATTTAGCATTGAAAGTAAAAATTAATTTTTGATCGCTTGATCAATATTGACTAGATTGATTTTACATTATTTCATTCTCAAACAAGTATTTGGATATCTAAGGAATCAAACTCTATGTGGAATTATTCTTTAAATTAAATAAAGTTCTATACATTTTGTGAAACCTCAATCATGTCGAAGTTGTGGACAAGAATTATTCCAAAATCAAAGATTATGCCCTCACTGTGGAAAGGATAGTGGTTATGATGATATTGAAAATTAGATTTTAAAATAATTTACACCTTGATGCAACAGATTCTACAATAAATTAAACAAATGTTTAGTCTCATATTGATCTAATTTATTATTTAATTGATAATGTAATTTGATGAAGACTGAAACAAACCTGCGTCCACAAATCGACATCATAGGTCACATCACGAGATTTTACTCTATAGAGTAAAAGCAGTTCAAGATTTCAGTCTTCAATGATTTTATTGAAATGTTATTAGATATTACGCATAAACTATAGTATGTTTAAGGACAGAATTCATGCCGGGAAATTACTTGCTGAAAAACTAGTAAATGTTGTAAATGGTAAAAATTCTATTGTGCTTGCAATCCCTAGAGGGGGAGTCATAATTGGTAGTGAAGTTTCAAAAAGAATAGATTCAGAACTTGACATTATAGTTTCAAAGAAAATAACTCCACCTAATTCTTCAGAATTTGCAATAGGATCTATTGTTCATGATGGAACAATATACTTAGAACCAAATTGGAAAATATATTCAAATGATGAACAGATAGCCAAAGAAATAGAAATAAAGACCCAAGAAGTTCAAAGAAGATTATTACAATATAGAGCAAAATCAAATTATAATTTTGATGTTGAGAAAACTGTAATTATTGTAGATGATGGTATTGCTACAGGCTGTACTGTTCAAGTAATTCTCAAATGGCTTTCAAAATATAATGTCCGAGATATCATTTTAGCAGTTCCAGTAATGCCTGCTGTAACTTATGAGATTTTTAAAAAATTAATAAAAAGAGTAGTTGTGCTTGAAATTCCTACCTCTTTTTCATCAGTTGGCCAATTCTATGATACATTTGACCAAGTATCTGATGAAAAGGTAATTCAAGTTTTACACGCCCGTCGATTCTAAATTGAATCATTTTCTTTTCAAATTTTATGCCTAAATCTATGTTTTGTCTGTTGTTTTTGGTAATGTTATTGTAAAAATTGTCGGTGGGGATGTGACAGATATTTTTCCATGATGTGAATCAATAATTGCTACAACACTTGAAAGGCCAAGTCCCGTACCTTTTTGTTTTGTAGTGAATAGGGGCTCAAAGATTTTTTCAATATTTTCTTTAGAAACTCCTTTACCTGAATCTTGTACCTGAATTATTACATTATCTTTTTGTTCTGATACTCTAATTTGTATTTCTCCTTTATCTCTAATTGCTTGAATGCCATTTGTAATTAAATTATTAAGACAAATGAGAATTTGATTTTTGTCACATGAAATTTCAATATCATTTTTTGGGATAATTATTTTAATTTCATTTGATATTTTTATACTGTCTAGTAATTCTCTAATTATTTCAGAGAATTTTATTTTGCTAATCTCTAAGGGTTGTTCTCTGACAAAATTCAACACATCATCTATTTGATGAATAATTACATCAATTGAACGTTCAACTTTATCAAATTGTTTTTGTTTAGATTCATCTACTCCATACAATTCCCTAAGATTCTCCAAACTCATACTAATTACTGATATTGGATTTTTAATATCATGAGCCATTCTTGAAGATAGATGCCCAATTGTGGCTAAATTTCTTTCTCTTTGAGTGTATAGTTCTTTTTTTATTTGATATAGTTCTGTGATATCTTTGGTAACAGATATTACACCTTGAAACTCTCTCTTCTCATCAAGAATTGGATCAATTGTTACAAGATCTTTGTAGATGGTGTCATCTTTTTTTATTGTATCAACTTCTAGATTTTCAATTCGTCCTCTTTGTTCTGGCTGTGAAATGATTTTGATTATTTTTCTTGACTCTCTTTTGTAAGAAAGTTCATTCCAGTTATACCGATGATTTCTTTTCTCTCAATTCCTAATTGTTCTAGTAAACGCTCATTGCAATGTGTGATGATATGATCTTTGTTTGTTAAGCACACTATATCTGGAATCATATTAATCATTTCTCCATACTTTTCTAAAATATCTACTTGTTTAGTCATGATCATCTGATTTCTATTATGTGGATATATTTTAGTTTGAATTCTGAGTTTGATTTGAATTACAATCAATTTTACGCTTATTTGTCTCTCATTTTATACCGAAACAAGTATCAGAACCTCTAAGGGTTCATTCTAAACGCTATTTTCTAAACATAATCCATATTCTAGTTCCTACGAAAATGCCTACAAGAACTATCAATACTGGAATAATGATTTGTCCTATTTCCATAAACTAGATTCTAAACTCTTAATCTAAAAAGAAATAGATCTTTTTGAATCTTAAATAATGTGGTCCTAGTGTCTAAAGAATTGAATCTGTAATGTGGCTAATTTTGATGAGTTTAGAATTTAGGCAAATTTCCTGATTTATCTAAATTTGATTTACATACTTTACAATAAAGCCTAATTTCGGCTGATGGAAATTTCGCTCCACAATTTTTACAAATATAAAATTCTGTTTTATCCACAAATAATATTCAATAATTATTGATTTAAACATTAGATGGTGTATTGTTGATGAAAATTATTATTAATTTTCACAACTATTTACATCTCTTTTATACACAAACAAGTTATCTGGGTTTACATGAAATTGAATAGATAATTCTAAAAAAAATAATATTTTATCATTTTCTTCTTACTTTAAAAATTGTATAACCATACTTTTGTTTCATTTCATCATTTGATAATTCTTCAAACTTATATCCCTGAAAATCCTTCAAAAATTCATGCATGTTATCACCAATTATCATTGAATTTACGGGGCAATTGGAATTAATCTTAAAGCATTGATTAACTGTAGGTCCAAAAATATCATTTACAATTGATGTACTACTTTGAGCTACACTCACAGAACCATATGTTACACTGATTTTATAATTTAATTCAGGCATATTTTCTGCTAAAAGTTTCTTTTTTAGGGAATTGTGGGATTCAATCATGTCTAGACAACATTCTAAAACATTTTTCATTTGTTTGGAATCATTTGGATCAATATTTGCAAATCTAAAGAGCAAAGCATCCCCTATCGTCTTTATCACTTGGCCATTATACTTTAGAACAACTTTTGCCATAAAGTTTAGAAATATTTCATATAATTTGGTAACATCATCATCTGATAGTTGAGCTGAAATTTTAGTAGAATCTTTCATGTCAATTACTCCAACACAATCATTTTGTGTATGTTTAGTAAATTTTAGTAAAATACCCTCTTGTTGCTTTATGACATCTTCATTATGTTTGATTATCATTTTTGCATCAAGAAGATTTTTTGCCATTTCATCAAATGTTTTTGAGAGTTGCCCAATCTCATCATGTGTAGTAATGTTGGTTTTAACATCAAAATTCCCCTTTGATACTTTGTTTGCAGCATCATTTAGTCGAGTTATGGGATCTGAGAGACGTTTTGATAAAATGACTGTGGTGATACTTATTCCAATCATCAATACTATACCAATTCCAATAATATTTTCTTCCAACTTAAAAATTGAAATATTTTCAAAATTTAAAAATAAAATTGTAGTTATTGCTATAGAAATTAATGATGAGGATAAAACTAGTACCAATAATTTACTCCTTAAACTAAAAAATATCAAACTAGTAAATACCATTATCCTCACGATAGATTTTGAAATTAAACTACTTTACTGTAACTCCACATATATCTGTGGAATTTAGTTGAGATCTTTTAGATTATATTTTGGAATGAATAATTTTGCTACATGGCWGAAGCATCACTCTCAAAGCTTGATGATAAAGGAGTATTYACKATWMTATCTGTRGARTCAGTTGAGCGHAAAGTAGGAAAAGAGATGATTTTTGAGGTAAATATCACCACTGAGGAGGAATTTGATGGGGTATCGCACTTTTACACCTCTCGAAAAATGATATTATCAAAATTTTATGATAATGGAAAGCCTACCCGCTAACCCAAGATATTCTCAAAGGCAAAAAGCATAGGGTAAAAATCATCAAACAAAGATTTGGTAATGGTCGTGAAGATTTTGATATTGCAAAATCCTAGATTCTATAAATTATAACTATGCAATTTAAGTTAGTTTTTACATTACTATGCTGTTAGTTAGTTTGCGTGATTCCAAAAATCGCGATTACCAAATCGAGTAATCAAAACGCAATTATGAAGAACGGAACTCTCCATTCTTCATGAGATTGGAGGGGCCTATTCAGCTCTTTCAATCTCACTTTAAATAATTTTTAAAAACAGTATGCTCAAGTATCTGTTTGATTTGATCAAACTATCTCTTATGAGTAAAATCACCTCTACATAACTAATGCACGAATTATTTAGCCAAGTAATGTCTTCACTTGATGACTCCATTCTCAAAGAATTAGAAAAAGAGACTGAGAAATTAGTAGAGTAAAATGGGAATTGATTACATTCTTTGTGGTTGTGGATACTCTGAGCAAGACCATAAAATGAAATACACAAAGAATTTCACTTTCGCAATAGGTAATTGTAGAGAATGCACATGTGAGTTATATGCAATAGAGAAAATTGCAATGGCTCTATGATTATTTTTTTAACTATACAAAATAATTCCTTTAGAATATCTGAATCCATAAAGACATGATAATATATTGTAATGGAATCATCACAATATGGTAAAAGTAACAATTAATGCAAAAGAGAATGGTCCATTAATTGTAGAACTTGATGGAGAGCGACTATGTGCATTATGTAGATGTGGTAAATCAGAAAAATCACCAAACTGTGATGGCACACATGCAAAATCTGGTTTCAAAGCAGAAGCATCTGAAATCAAAGTCTGTGATTAGATTTTCAAGCCATTTTTTCCTCTTTTCTACGTCTCATATTATACCCAAATGGGATGAATGTTATTTGGCGGGATGACTTTTTTTAAGAGGGGATTATTATGTTACATATTGGAAAACTCAGATAAATCCCCTGATAGATATGAAACAATATCAATTGAATCAAAAATTAGAGATGGTGTTTTTTATAAAGTTATCAAAGACTTGGAAACTGGACTAGCTGTTTCTTGTTCTTGTAAATGTTGGAGTAAGGGGAACAAGGCTTGTTTTGGTATGATGACTGTTGGTTATCCAAATTAGAGTAATGGTGTATGTATAATGTTGGTTATCCAAATTAGAGTAATGGTGTATGTATAATGTTGAATTGTATATCGTGTTCCAAAGAGAAAGGCGATTATGATGTGTGGAGTAATAAAATAGTCATTGGTGCTACCTATGATTCAGCATTTCAGGATGATGATATTATTCGTAGTAT
Organism: Nitrososphaerota archaeon; assembly: GCA_002317795.1. Lineage (GTDB taxonomy): Archaea > Thermoproteota > Nitrososphaeria > Nitrososphaerales > Nitrosopumilaceae > Nitrosopumilus. The sequence continues at coordinate 15,840 of NVWC01000007.1, read as the reverse complement.
GGATGAGAAATCAGTGATTTGTCATACATGTGTTCAAATGATAATTGACAAGGTAAATGAGGGTAGAAAATAATTCAACATCCAAAAAGTTCTCAATATTATTAGTAACTAAAGGATTGAAGAAATGAAAAAATGTGAAAAATTAATTAAAAAAATGAATATCTTTTTGGATTAAACATTTTTGATTCAAATATTATAAACACGTATGAATATTGTGTGCACTATTAAAAAATGCATTTGTCCTCCTGAAACCTCAAATTATGTGGATGAAAATGATTTGATTGTTTGTAATTCATGTGGTGGTTGGATAGAAGGCCAATATTGATTGTTCAAATTAATACGATTCAACTGTCAATGTCAAAAGTGTTTTTGTCTAAATCTTGTTTTTGATCAAAACAATATTTGTGCTGAATGTATTTATGGCATACATGAAGGTGTGAAAAATTAATCDAGAGATATTATTTTTTAAAAAAATCTTTAGACTGATTCATTATCGCTTCCAAAAATGCTTCAAGCCTCAAATCTATGTGTATTTTTTTGATATGACAGGTGTAATTATCTTAGATGTTTGAATAATTTCATAGGGAACTGAAATAATGTCTGAAAACTATGAAACTCAATGCTCCTCTGATTGTTGGTGTAAAAAGAAAAAATAACTGTGTTAAATTAATGCTTCAAGCCTCAAAATCTTCTCAATATTACTAGAAACTATATCATAAGCCAATACATCTGCTCAAAATAAGCAGATCTCAAAAATATCCATTACAATGTAACTAAAGTATGGATGTAATTGATTTTAATGAATTCAAAAAGAAATCCATCCTAAAATCAAAAATTTTAAAACACAAAGAGGTTATCATGGTTGCATCATTAGTTGGGTTTTTGTTATTTTCATTAGCTGGCATTGAAATCCAAAATTCAAATAAGACATTTGATGAGGATGCGGTTTTAAATTATATTATAACGATAAGTGACAAATACAATACTTTCTATTTTATGCATGAAAATATGCAAATTGATGATGCTCAATATCTATCAGAGTTATTAATAATAAAAACAGATTATGAAAAATACCTTACAGTATTAGAAAATCATGATTGGAAAGAATCTAGTTCTATGATTACAATTAATTCATTTGAATTCGAATTAGGAAAAATTAATCAAGAAATATTATTTTTAAAACTTTAGACTGATTCATTACATCTGATTTGAGATTTTAGCATCAGTCCTCATCATATTCCAATTCTTTAGATTTCTCAAAGCACTTTTTTGCCTCATCACTCTTACCAAGTGAATTTAATGAATTACCTTTACTATTCCAGGCATCAGCATCACTAGGATCAATTGTAATTGCATGCTCGTATGATAGTATGGCCTCATCGTATTTGCCAAGTGCACTCAATGAATTACCTTTACTATTCCAGGCATCAGCATCACTAGGATCAATTGTAATTGCATGCTCGTATGATAGTATGGCCTCATCGTATTTGCCAAGATGATACAGTGCAAGACCTTTGTTATTCCATACAATTGGATTATTAGGATCAATTGTAATTGCATGCTCGTAACATTTGATTGCCTCATCGTATTTGCCAAGAAAGTATAGCGCACTACCTTTGTTACGCCATCCCCACACATCATTAGAATCAAATCCACCTCCTCTTTGTACACCTTGAAAAATATCTTCACTAGAATATCTTCCATCAACACCAGCATGACCATGTGAATCGTATAGTTGTCTTTTTTTACCATCAGATAGTACGGCGTATGCTTCTGAAATTTCTTTAAAATGTTCTTGTGTATCTGCATGTTGATTACGGTCAGGATGGAATTTTAATGCTAATTTTCTATACTGTTTTTTTAATTCATCAATTGATGATGATTTAGAAACTCCTAAAACTTCATAGTAATCTCGTTTTGCAGACACGAATTATACGTTTATCATAATAATTGTATAAATGGTTGAATTTGAAATTTTAATTATTTTACAATTCAGTAGAATAGAAATAAGCTGTAAATTGTTATAGTGTAATGAATATCACTCGAGATAAAATTACTCCAGGCATTACAGTACAAATAGTACAAAAGGCAGACCAGCGTTCAGGAAAATTAACTCAAGGGATTGTGAAAAGAATTCTTACATTGAGTCACTTTCATCCTCATGGAATTAAAGTACAGTTAGAGGATGGTACAGTTGGTAGAATTCAAAATTTAGTATAAGTCAATATTGTATGGATGAGTGATTAATCAGCATTCACCCTCATGATCTAGTGTGTCACCTGCTGCCCCTAGATAGCATGAATTACTATAGGTCACTCCGTTGATACTACAAACTGGTTGCCATATTTCTATGCAAGTGATTTGCTCCTCATTTATTGGAGTGTTAACAATTTCTGGTGCAATATTTTCTTCATCCCATGGAACAAAAACTAGAGCGACAAAACACAAAACAGCAACTCCACCAACTAGTAAATTCATTTTTAGAGTCATCTATAATCTCCTCAACTACATCATCAATATTAAGAGAAGAGAATCATCGACTAGATYTTAGRACTCAAAAAAGAGGAAAAATTCCACTAACCTTTTGGCACAAATATGGAGTTGCCTTTTGATTTTTTCCGYAGCTAGACCATTTGAGACNNAGAATATTTCTTGGTTGTATCTCMGAATGGTATTTGATTTTAAACTCCAAATACTCCAGTTATTATAGGACCAAACTTAGCTACGAATTATGTCCGAAGACAGAAAAATGTACAAATGTACCTGTTCTGAGTGCAAAAAAGAAACTGAAGTTCCTTTTGAGCCARMAGCAGATAGACCAGTATATTGTAAAGAATGTTACCAAAAGAAAAACCAAAAATAGAGAATTTAGACTAGTTTYGTTTGATTAATTTTAAACTTGATTATTTTCAAATATTCTTTTTTTATTTTTTTATAATATTCTAAACTCTTAAGTTCACATAGAATTTAGCAAGACATGATTACAAAGGGTGACGTACCAGGTATGTGTGGAGATTGTGGGAAACACTTTACGTATTCTAAAAAGTCTATGTACACTCATTCAGAAATATTGAAAAAACTTCGATGTCAATATTGTGGGAATTTTGCATTAAAAACATTGAGTACAGATTTGTAAGTAGAGTTTCTAAATTCCTAGTTCAAAATTATTGTAGAGAATTATTTACTATTTGCACCTTGAATCTCTCCTTTGATAAAAGCAAGATCATATATTCGAAGTAACACTTCCTCACCATCTTCAGGATGAGTTTGTAGGTGTTTTGCCATATTTTTGATAATTTCTTCCTTGGATGGAATTTCTGAATCACTCATTTTAATCCTGAAATTCCTTAGATTGGAGTAATTTAATTCTAAACTCTAATTGCTTGAAAAATTCGTGTTAAAGGAGAGAATGACGTCTCGACGCTCTTTTCTCTCACTTACACTAATCTAGTATAACGAAATTTGTATTTAAATTCGTATTCATTCYACAATTACCTAAAGATCTTTAATCATATTCACATAACATCCTCATAGAACAGATTCAATTTGACAAAATGCAACTACATATTGATGATATAATATTCAGATGGACTCGAGTTGGCACTCCAATCATTCCATCAATGAAAGATTCCATAAATAGAGTAACTACTGAATCCTGAATTAATTAATTATTTTAATAAAAAACTATGGCCTAAATTTTATCTGTAAAGTTATCTTACAACAAGCTTAAGTTCATAGAAAATTTACTATTGTATTGAGTAATCGGCGTATGGGGTTTGCTTTGATAATTATTTCAGCCATTATTGGAATTATTACTGTAAGTTTTGATAGTTTGCCCAAAGAGGCAATTATGCCACTCTTAGCAATTAGTGGTATTGGTTTTGTCAGTGGTATTGTTTTGGTAAATTACAAAGCAAAGCATTCCAAACGGGATAAAGGTGGATTCAAAAGAACAAACACCAAGTCTTGGGGCGCTTAATTTTCAGATAGTTTAATTCTAAACTTCAATAGGCTTAAGTTCACACCGAATTTAGAAAAACATGGTTCTGAAGGAAGGCATACCTGGCATGTGTGAGGATTGTGGGAAACATTTCACGTATGCTAAAGAGTCAAGTAAAACTCATGCAGAATTATTGAAAAAAATTCGGTGTCCAAATTGTAATAATTTTGCATTAAAAACATTGAGTACAGATYTGTAAATGTAGGTATGGTTTCTAAACTCTTTTGATTCAGAATTAATTATTTTACTTGTAAAGATATTGGDCTAAGATGAAATTGTTTTAGAATTAGATTTAYACTCTCCATTAGTGTGATAACCATTGGATACTCTGAATTGCAAATTAAATCATTTTTGATWATACTCAGATAATGTCTTATTTTTTTTACTTGTCGTAATTTCTTTGATCTTGATGCATCCCAATTTTTTATATCACTCAGATTCGCTGAAATATCACAYAGTTTGATTAGTTTTGCATTAGAGGATGATAGTTTGAGTTGTTTTACGTATCCTTGCTCTCTTTTTTTCCTTGTAAGGGACATGTCTTTTGATAATGATAAAACCAAAACTGCAATTTCACTCTCAAATTGGCGAAACAAGTCCTCAAAACTAGTTTCAGTATCCTCTATGGTGTCATGCAGCCAACCAGCACAAAGTATTGCCTCATCAACTACTCCAAGACCTTTGAGCCTACCTACTACATCCTCAAGATGTTTTGAATATGTTGTAACACCATCTTTTCTTAATTGTCCTGAATGTTTCTGTTTTGCAAGTAATTCTGCACTTTTTATTTTATCCATGTAATATTTTTAGAACTTTATTTTCTCCTTTAGAAATGTTCTGTAAATRTGGGTATTTGATTAAATATTATACGAATTAAAAAATAATATGGTTTGTGATAATTGTAAACATGAAAAAGGTGCATGTGATTGTCTGTGTTGTTGCTCTATTAGTAAAATTGGATGCCCAACATGCATTATTCCTGTATTAGCATATAGAGGAATTAAAAAATTATTTAGAAAAATAAAGTCATAAAATAAATTAAAACTAGTTTGATAATTTAACTCGATATTTTTTGTAATTGTTGCTCACGTTTTAATTTGTAAGCAGTCAGTCCTGCAAATCCAAAGATAACTACCAATCCAAAGTATGCTAAAACTTGACTATACTGTATTAGTACAGCTGTTGCTCCTGTTCCAAGAATTCCTGGTAGTAAAGACAATGCATAGAGCCACCAACCACAACAACCTAGTGGAACAAGGGAGAAAAACGAGAAAAATGATGTTGTAGCAACACTTCCAGARTTTCCTCCAAAAACTTTTTTCTTTATTGAAAGTTTACATCCTAATAATTTACTTTTCTCAGACAAGAAAACTTGTAATCCAATTCCAATCCCCATTCCAATTATTACTATAACATTTAGTTGAAACGCTGCACTAATTGCAGCAAGTGGTTCTAATGCTGGAGTTGTAATTACAACTACAAAAAGATACAAAACCATTGTAATGATTCCAACGATACTTGCTTTTTGGATAGGTCTCATTTACTCATCTCCAAAAACTAGAGTATCTGGATGAAATGCTACCCATGCAAACCAAAATCCAGGCTCAATTGCCATTCTATTCAATTGACTTCCTTCATACTCCCCTGATATTGCCAACCCATCATAGTTCCATTCTGAATCACTTTGTGTATCAAAAATTTTTCCATCATTATACACAAAATCTAATATTTTATCATCAACTATTCTCACAAAAGCACGAGAGTTTTCAGAAAATAATGACACAAGTAGTATGGGTGTTTCCCCAATAGAGTCATTAATTATTACACTTGATTCAATATCATTTTGTTTGTATGCCTTGTATGTTTCATTTTCATTAAATCCAATAATAATTTCTTTTGGATTCATTCTGTCATCTCTATACTCCACTGGAAACATAATTCGTGGTTCTGTGTAATAACTTCCATAAGGATCAGTTGCATACGAACGAGTGTATCCCGTATCAGTAGTTAACACTAGAGTATCTGGATGAAGTGTTTTCCAATCCCCCCAAGTAATTACATCAAAAGGAATTAAATTTAATTGATATCCAGTTAATTCCCCTTTAACTGCCACACCAAGTGCTTGACTCCAATATGATTCCGTTAACCTATCATACATCAACAAGTTACTATTGTATAATTTTCCAGACGTACCAAATTCTACTTCTATACCATTAACTATTCTCTCAAAGACTTGATTGGTATAACACAGTGGACAATAAGTGACTGACACTGGAGTATCCCCAACTGTATCATTAACTATTTCATGCCAAACCAAAATAAAAATAGGATATGCTTTTGTCTCTCCATTAATTTCTAATCCAATTACCGTATCAGAGTCTGACATGAATTGAGATTCTGAAACATTTGCAAATTTGGGATTATCAATTGATGGAATTCCATCTTTTGGTGGTCCACCTCCCCTGATTTTATCAAGTGGGATTAGGTGTTTTACACCATTAGTTTCCATCATTTGAAAATCTAAAGATTCAGTGTCCTGTGATTCTCCAGAATTTATGATACTTTGAGGCTCAAATTCCCCATTAAAAATAACAAATGCTAAAAATGCTATACTTGTGACTGCAATTGGTAGAATTATTTTTTTATTCAATTTGAATAATTTTTGGTTTTAAAATATTAAACCATATACCCAATTCTGTAACGTCTATCTACGTCTCATTTGATCCCCAAAAAAGTATCTAAATTTCTATGGATTCAATCAAAAGATTCTAGTGAAGTTTTGGTGATTGAATATTGAAAACTTGTTTAACGGTTCTTGTTTTACCATCTTTGAAAACTTGTTTTGGATAGTGTTTCATTGAAAATGCTGCCATCTGAAGTAGTATACCTTGAAGATCCTTTCCTTTGTTAGTCAGGTGATATTCTACTCTAATTGGAATCTCATCATATACATCTCTGGAAATCAATCCAGTTTTTTCCATCTCTTTTAGTCTTGCAGATAATGTCTTGGGGTTTATGTTCTCTATATTATCAAGAAATTGATTGAATCTAGTGTGATCCCTCATTATCATATTTCTGATAATGTGTATGGTAAATTTTTTTCCAATAATTTTAAAAGTATTATCAACTGGGCAATTTTTAACCGCATCAATATTCATGTGTATTATTAGAGAATTCTGTATTTATTACTTACTTTTTTATAGTTAGTTATAAAAAGTAACTAACCCAAAGTATAGTTGATATCAAACGCTTCACTAGCTGCTATAAATAAAGAATTGTTACTAACTTACTTTAGGTAAGTAACAATGAAAATCACAAACTATGCAAACACAAATAATTACTCCCCTGCAATCATATCTAATTTTTATAGATGTGATTTTGGTTGTCTTACTCTTAATTGTAAAGGAGGTGAAGTAAATGGAATGTAATGAACCCGAATGCTCAGTTCAACCTACGAATAAAACATCAGATTCATGTGGATGTGAATGTCCTTCTTGTACTGGACAAAACCCTCTGGATTTTATCGAATTAATGTGGCACAAAGCAGCAATGAGTGCACTATTAGAAGCAAAAAAAGACAGAATCAAGATAAGAATCGAAAAACAGATGGGTGATGCACTAGATCAAGGTGCAGATGCAGTAGTTGAGCATATTCTCAAAAAAGTCTCAGCAGCAATAGCTACTGCTGGAAGTGAACAAGAGCTCAAAAACAAATTGTTTTCAATTTTAAAAGAGGCCCGCTAAGCTTTTTTTTCTTTTTTATCTAATCTGTATTTTACAAAAAGAATTAAAGTTACAAATTTCTAAAAATCATAATTTTAATACATAACATATTATGATTTTGTATAGAACATGACAGAATTCATTGTAATCTATAATGCACCAAAATCTGCACAAGATAAATGCAAAAACATGAGTCCTGATGATATGTCAAAAATGATGGACGCCTGGATGAAGTGGGTTGAAAATTGTGGTAAACATCTTGTTGACATGGGATCTCCACTTGGCAATGGTAAACGTCTTGATACAACAGGTTCTACGTCAAGTAGCTCTGAGGTATGTGGATACTCTATCATGCAAGCAGATAACGTAGCAAAAATAGAAGAACTAAAAGAAAACCCTCATCTTGGAATGGGTGATGGATTTCATGTTGAGATTCATGAAAAAATACCTCTTCCAAAGTGCTAAGGCAACTGCATCTTTTTTATTTTATCTAATTTGTATTAGATGAACAAAATCTTATTCAATTAATATTGCTGGCTTGAATGGTCTTGCATGTCTAGCTTTACCTTTAGGATCATAAATGTTATCATCTGATGCAGAGTATACTGTAATCTCTACACCAAATTCTTTCTTACCAATGCTTGATAATTCTGCAGAGAGAAATTCTTTCTCATCAAAGGAATCAGACTCAAGCTTCATCTGTTTAATCTCTTCTGACTCTGAATGCAAATCTTTAATCACTTTTTGGATGTAGTCAGGCATTTTTTTAGCAGCTGTAGTTTCAGGATCAGCGATTAACTCYTTCATGACAACACCCATGTTGTTTTGTCCCCCAACCATTATCCCAAGTACTTTACGATACACTTTGGATTTTAATTCATCAGAGTTTACATAGATTGTAATTTTCTTTGGCGTAATTTTTGTAACTTTGAGAATATTTGCAATATCATCTATGGTTCCTTTTAGTAAATTCTCAGACTGTATTGATGTGGCATCAACATCATTTTTTGAATATGTAGGCCAATCATACTTTGATACAACACCAGAGTATCCAAGCTGCTGCCACATTTCCTCAGCTATATGTGGTGCAAATGGGGATAGCATTGCAACACGAGCTGAATTTATTCTAAATAATATTCCTGTAGTGTTCTCTCTATTCTTAGCTTGTACTCTTTTGTTATACCAACTCAAGTCTGATTCAAATGAAAATAGTATRTCATGTAGTGCTTCACGTAATCTCATTTTCTCAATTGATTCTGTAACTTGAGCAATCATCCTCTGAGATTTTGATAAAATCCATTTATCTTCAGCCTCCAAGCCTGAAATCGGATCATTTTTGAGCCTAGARCACTCATCWARYAGKGATAACAGCTTGCTTTGAATTCCAATAACTGACTCCATGTTAAAATCAGCATCTTGGAGTARTTCTGCTGATGATATTATTGCTAATCTAATTGGGTCAGCMCCATGTTCTCTRATTGCTGAACGAAGTGGAATAATATTTCCCATACTYTTWSWCATTTTAGCTCCATCCATCATTACTGAACCATTRACWACAATTTCTTKTGGCCATAATTTTTTCTCAAAGATTGCWACATGATTHAANACAAAAAATGACAAGTGRTTCTGWACYAARTCTCKWCCTGARTGWCKTGARTCAACTGGGTAAAAGTAATTGAATTCTTTTTTCAATGTWTYAATGAYATCCTCTGYAAGCTTGGATGTACTAGCAGCTKDWHTCACATCTCCTTTGTCAAGTAAAATRTAATCAAACAATTCATGTGTYARATTCTCAGGTGTTACWGTTCCATCATTTACAAATCGTGATATGGTRTARTATGCCATGTAGATWACWSWATCWGAGAGTGAYTCAACAATCCAATCCTTATCCCATGGTAGTTTAGTSCCCAAYCCTTGYTGTCTTGCACATGCTCGCTCATGTAACCAATCAATTACTTCTTTGAATTCTGTTTTGATATTATTTGGTAGAATGTTCATCTCATCAAAGCAATTGCGAGCTTGCACCTTCCACTCTTCATCACCGTAATTCAAAAACCATTGATTATTCAAAATCTTCACAACACATAGAGTTCCACATCTACAATGTACTGGTGCATTCTCAAGGACTGGGAATTTTTCTAAATGTTTATTCTCTGCCAACCAAGCTCGTACTTTATCTCGACCAAACTTTACTTTTTCATTATTGAAATCTCCACATCGCTCATTTAATTTCCCATCAGTAAACTCTTTGAGGTATAATTTCTTTGTAGCTTCTTCTAATTTTTCATCTGACTGATCAGAGACACCCAACTTTTCACAAATCTGCTGAGCTGGGAATTTGTCATATCCTTCTGTAACTATGATTGAGATGGGCTCGATTTTTACGGCTAGTTCATGTCCTTTAGCCTTCAAATCTAATAGTGCCTGGTAGTCTTTTGGTGCGTGGCCAGGCACTGACATTACTAACCCCGTACCCATTCCAGGCTCTACAAATTCTGCAGGAAGAATTGGAATGTCTCGTCCATCATGAGTTTTGGCATATTTCCCAATGATATCTGTCCCTGCAATATCACCATCCTCTGTTATTACTTTATCAAAGAATTGTAACTTGTATGCACATTCTTTTGATACAATCCATTTCTCTCCATCAAYTGTTAATTTTTTGTAAATTGTATTTGGATTAACCCAAATATTCGTAACACCAAAGATAGTTTCTGGACGTAACGTTGTAACTGGGAAAATAAATTCACCAAAGACAAACTTTACCAAGAAATTCTTATCATCAATCTTTGGTTCAACATCCCCCATTGTATCGTGTTGRGACACTGGATTGCTATCATTAGGACACCAYCCAACTGGATGACTCCCCTGAATTATTTTTCCATTCTCTTTKAGTGTRGTAATTTGCCATTCAATGAATTTCTGNKWACCCNGGAACTATGGTGGTAAACTCTCGACGCCAATCAATGGARTAACCCATCTCAATCATGCCCGACTTTATCTCTTCATGAAAATAGTCTGCAATTTTTATTGGTTCAACAAATGTTTTGATTGCATCTTCAGGRACTTTGTATACATTTCKYAATCCATCAAGAATTTCTTTCTCTCCTGCTTGAATTCGTTTAGCCATYCCWARYACTGGAGTTCCAGTATAATGGAATCCCATTGGGAATARTACATTGTABCCTTTCATTCGATAGTACCTTGCATGAACATCAGCTAGTGTGTATGTTCTACCATGTCCGATRTGTTGTGGWGAATTTGGRTAAGGATAAGCTACTGTAATGAATTTTTTTGGTTTCTCATTTGGATTTGTTTCAAAGTCTTTTGATTCATTCCATACTTTACGCCACTTTGTTTCTATTTCATTCCAGTTAATTGTCATAGTATCATCCTAAAATCATTGATTTTGCTTTGGCTATTGCCTGYTCTTTTTTAGATGTGTCTTTTCCTCCACCTTGAGCAAATTTAGAATCACCGCCTCCAGAACCACCCAGGATAGTTGAGATTTCACGAGCAATTGTGCCTGCATCAACGCCTGATTTCGTACCTGCAAATATCATAACTCTAATTGTTGGTCCTGCCTCAAATATTCCACAATAAGCTGCAGTATCGTTTTTTCCAACTAGCTTCTTTCCAAAGTTTTGATGGAAATAATCATCATAAGACTCATCAGCAGTAAAACACAACTTGTTTTTGACTGAAATTTTTCCAATATCGCCAGAGTTTCCAGCTAACACTTCATCAAGTAGTATGGGAATCAGATCACGAGATTTTTGTTTATTTTCCTCTCTAACTTTTTCTTTGATTTCTTTTTGTGCAGACTCTTCAGCATTTTTTACTTGTAATACTTTTTGTTGCTCAACGTATGCAGCAGCTGTAGGTCCTGAGACAAACTCTAATCGAACTACGCCGTCTTGAATTCGTTTAGTCTTTGTAATTTTAATTAGTTCTATATCGCCAGTTGTTTTTACATGTGTACCACCACATGCCTCAATGTCTTTATCAGCAATTGATACTATCCTAACTGACTTTACTGGAACTACACCTCCCTGATAAATTCTAAATCCATATTTCTGCTCAGCTGTTCCTCTGTCATAGTAATCAATGGATACTGGAATGTTCTCTTTTACCATTTGRTTTGCTGCATCCTCAATTTGTTGTACTTCCTCATCAGATAATGATGAGTGGTGTGTGATATCCAAYCTWGCATGATCTACATCTTTGAATGCAGAGTGTTGCCAAATCCATGAACCAAGAATCTTTCGTGATGATGTGTTTAGTATGTGAGTACTTGTGTGGTTTTTTGTAATGTTTGCACGTCTAGTTACATCRACAAAACATGTTACTAHATCTCCTTCTTTTGGAATCTTACCTTCAAGCTCGTGCAAAATTATTCCVCCGTGTTTATTCACATCAATTACTTTACTACCTGCTATAGTGCCCAAGTCAGGTTCTTGTCCCCCACCTCGTGCGTAAAATGATGTCCTATCAAGCACAACTCCTTTCTCAAAGACTTTGAGAACTTTGGCTTCAAACTCCATTGGGTCATCTTTGTAAAATAGCATTTCAGTTTCTGCTATACCCTCTAACTCTAATTGCGYCATTGGTTTTTTCTTATCTGACTGGTGCAAATCAGATAGTTTTGCATAAAATGATGAGGGGATTTCAGTAATTGCATCAACTTCCTTGAGRTATTCAGGTGTAATTCCATCTGATTCGTATAGTGTGATTAATTCATCAACTGTTGGTACTCCTTTACCTCGAATCTTTTCAGCCTTTTTCTTCATGTGGATTTTTGATTCCTCGTATCTACCTGATTCAATTCTTAGAATTTCTTTAACGTCTCCTCTTTTCTCATCAAGCTCTGGATACGTATCTTTCAAATAATCAATGTGAGTATCAATTAACTCATCAATGTCTAGCTTCAAGTTTAATCTGTTAATTGTTCCATTGATTCGTCGTAACATCATTCGCAAGTTGTACCCTCCACCAACGTTACTTGGCAGTGCACCATCAGCAATTGCAAATATCAAAGTTCTCAAATGATCAGCAATTAGATAAACTCCTTCTAGTGGTGTTATCATATTTTTTAATTGTGAATCAGTAACTCCTGCAGTTTTAATTGCATGTCGTCTAACTACATTTAGATCATCAAACTTGTCGATGACTCGTGCAATTTCTGTAAAGTATTTTCTCAACACATTAGAATCTGWATCAATTCCAACTTTTTCAAATAACATTTGGTTAATTGGACCAAAACAGCAATCATATGCTGTAGGTGTTCCATTTGTAATCCATGCAAATCTCTCAAGTCCTGCACCCATGTCAATTACTCTCTGGTCAAGTGTGGTGTGTTGACCTAACTCCCCTTGGAATTCAGTAAACACTGCATTACCAAGCTCTAATCCTTGYACAAAATATTCTARTGATGGACCAAACGAACCACCACCAGCCCAAACATCCTCAACAAAGACTACTTCCTCTTTTCTAATTCCAAATTGCTCAGTCAATAATCTATAATCCAAATCAACGCATTCATCTTTCCAGTATCCACCCAAATCAGGAACACTATGTTGTCCAATCATACAAAAAGATGAAAAGTGTCTACCTGTAACTCCGACATTTTCTAAATCCTTGAATCGCAAACATGTCTGTGGTACTACTAGTGGATTTGCAGGAAACTCAAAGACTACCTTACTACCCATTATTCTTTGAAAGTCAACTATTGATGCAATTGTAAAATACAAGTCATCACGCCATCGACAAACCACAGGATACCTGCTCACTGATGTGTGATTGTTTTTAACAAAAAATTCTTCTACTTGCTTCCAAGCTTGAGTATAATCAAATCGTTTTGTTGTAGGTGGGTCTCCAATGAATGAATATGTGTCTAACCCATCATCTGGACACAAGTCTCTATCAGCGTTTAGTGTCCAAAAGAATCTGCCACATTTTGTGCATGCTTTTCTAGTGAATCCTTGTTCTGCGAATAGTTTGACATTGTAATACTTGTCAGGGTCTGATGAGAATTCTTTTAGAATTTGGCTTTTGTCCAACGTTGGTGACTCTAATTCCCTGATATTAAGAATTAACGCTAGGATGATCTTTAAGAAAACTATGCTCAATTTTTCGGTAAAGAATCGCCACTTAATCATAGATTAAATAGAATATCCTTTTCAGATTACTCATGTTTGGGAAAAAACCAGAACTCTCTATTGGAACAAATGTTTTCTCTACTAAAAAAAATGGAGAATTTTTTGACTTTATCTTTGGAACCGTTACAGGTATTGAGGATAATAAAGTCGGAATTAATGGCATTATTGTTAATCCCGTAGGCCTCAAAAACAAACTTGCTCAAGGAAAGACTGGTGAGCGTTCCCGAGAAATTTTACAATATCCAACTCCTGATAATGTTGTATTAGCTTTAGTGTATAGGGTGGAGCATGAAAATTATACAGGAATTCTTGATCTTGATAAAGACAAGTGCGATCTAATCCCCCCACAAGTCTATGGAATGCTTGATGGATGGATTCGAGAATCAATACCTGAATTCATCAATGCAGTTCTATCATTACCTGTAGGAGATAAACAAGATGAAGCAAAACGAATTTTAAAAAATAGAATGGATACTCTAACTGATAAACATCTCAAAAGAACTCTCTACGCTGTTTGTAGAAGTCTGAAAATTTTAAACTAAAATTCAAATTTCTAGGCATAATTTCTCCATAGTTTTATATTATGCCCCAAGAAAATCTCGATACAATGGAATATGTTTACGCTGCTTTACTTCTTCACAAGCTAGGAAAAAACGTTGATGAGGCAAACCTCAGTTCAGTTGTTAAAGCATCTGGCGCTGAAGTTAATGAAGCCCAAGTTAAATCTCTAGTTGCAGCATTAGCCGATATTAATATCGATGATGCAGTTAAAGCCRCACCTGTAGCAGTTGCAGCANCNCNAGCAGCAGATGCACCAGCAGCCGGTGGAGAAGCAAAAGAAGAAAAGAAAGAAGAGCCAAAGAACGAAGAAGCAGCCATGGAAGGTTTGTCTTCACTATTTGGATAGAAAACTATACTTTTTTCAATTTAATTTTGATCTTTATTTTTATCAATCTTAATTAGCACTAGCTGTACAGTTTGTATTGATTTGGTTGAATTCTCTTTTCCAATAGATGGCTTCATTAGTATTTTAGATTATTTGGGGACAATTGCTTTTGCAGTAACTGGAGCMTCAAAAGCAATAACTCACAAAGCAGATATTTTTGGAATTTTAGTCCTAGCTACTGTAGTTGGAGTGGCAGGTGGTATTACTCGTGATGTAATTTTTGGTAGATTTCCTACTGCGTTCTCTGATCCAATTTACATCTCAATTACTGTAGTAGTTGGAGTTGTAATGTTTTTCTTGTATGCAAAATTCAAAAGTAAAATGAACATTTGGTTAGTCTTTGATGCTATAGGATTAGGTGTGTTTTCAATTTTGGGTGCATCTATTGCATATCAGGTAGTTGGAATGGAGTTTCTTCCAATGCTATTTGGAGGAATGATTACAGCAATTGGTGGTGGAATATTGAGAGATGTATTTGTCAGAGARATRCCAATTGTTTTTGTCAAAGAAGTATATGCTGTTGCMAGTATCATTGGAATAGTAGTCTTTTATGGTATTCTAAATGYTGGTGTAGATATTCAAATTGCATCAGTTATTGGTATAGTAGTAGCTACTGGAACAAGACTACTTGCAATGAAGTATAATTGGAATTTACCCAAGGTAAAAGAGACTTCAGAATAATTTAGGTAGTTATTTTGTATTCTATGTCGTGGCTTGAGCAAAAATCAGTAGCTCTATTTTCAAATTCATCTCTACACCATTTACAAATTTTTTTCATATGCACACCATCACACTTTCATTTTCTTGAAAAATAGTTTATAAGATTTATTTTTAGAATCGATCATAACGATGATCGAACCCAGACTCTTTTTGACGAGGCCAAAATTATAGATAAATTTTATTATTCAAGAAATAAAGTTAGAATTTTATTAAATACTAACAATAGTATAGACCACACATAAACTATAAAACCTAAACCTTCTCCACTCAACCTGTTTGTGAGGAGAAAGACG
>NVWC01000028.1 GCA_002317795.1 Nitrososphaerota archaeon | reverse complement strand
TTAACACCTAATTAATAAAGTAGTTAACAATACACTTTTCAATATTAGTTTATTTTGTAATTTTACCAACACTATTAAACATAGGTTCCCATCTATATGGAAATGAATTAAATACTATAAMTAAATGAAAATTTCAATMGGAAACGACCACGCTGGWACAGATTATAAATTTGCAATTATTAAACTTTTAGAATCTAAAGGTATAAMAGTWGYTAATTACGGTACTGATRCTAATGATAGTGTAGATTATCCAGATTTTGTGCACCCAGTAGCACAAGATATAAAAGATAATAAAACAGATTTTGGAATTTTAATATGTGGTAGTGCTAATGGTGTTGCTATGACTGCTAATAAATATCAAGAAGTACGAGCTGGTTTATGTTGGACCAAAGAGATTGTAGAATTAATTAGACARCATAATAATGCTAATGTATTATGTATTCCTGCTCGTTATACYTCAATTCCYCAAGCTTTACAGATGGTTGAAACTTTCTTAAATACCGATTTTGAAGGCGGAAGACACCAGAATAGAGTTGATAAAATCCCTATGTCTTGTTAACCTATAAGGTTTAATTATTTATTCCAATGCTATCTATAGTTACCAAAATATTTAATGAATTATCTACATCAGAATTGTATGATATTTTACAATTACGAAGTGCTGTTTTTGTTGTAGAACAAGGTTGTGTATATCAAGATATTGATGGAAAAGACAAAAAAGCTTTACAMGTAYTWGGAATAAAAAASAACARAGTTGTAGCCTATACAAGAGTTTTTAAACCAGGCGATTATTTTGCTGAAGCAAGCATAGGTAGAGTCGTGGTGGTGGGAAATGAAAGGCAGTATAAATATGGATATGATATTATGGAAGCTTCTATTAAAGCAGTTAAGGATTACTATAATACAATCTCTATTAAACTTTCTGCACAAACGTATCTAAAAAGTTTTTATAATAATTTAGGATTCGAAGAAATAGGAGAGGAGTACCTAGAAGATGGGATACCTCATATTGTAATGATAAAAAAGTAAATTATTCTTTATTTGGAGTTATATTGGTGATAACAATTTCAACGCGTCTATCAAATTTTGCTTCTCCACCAAGTGGAAATTTACGACGCAAACCTTCATATTTCATGCGTTTTTTTTCTACACCTTTTTCTGCTAAGTAATAGTAGATATATTTAGCTCTAGCCACCGAAAGATTACGTTTTTTTGTTTTTCTATCTACCGCATCTCTAGCAAATTGAGTACAACACACATGCCCTTGAATTGTAAACGAAATATCATCACGCTCTTTAAGGATATTTGCAATATTCTCTAAGGTTCCTTCAGATTCTGGTAAAAGAGAACTGTAACCTGTTTTAAATAAAATATTCTTTTCAGAAATAATCGTAACCTTGAAATATAATTATTTTAGTACTTTTTTTAATTAAAAATTGTCAAAATATCAAAATAATCCTGCAAATATGGGTGCTGCAAAAGCAGTTGTAGTTGGAATTATTGTTTTAATATTAATTGGTGTAATTGCAGCATCTGCTGTTCAAATTGTAGATGCAGGAAATCGAGGTGTTTTGTTACATTGGAATGCAGTTGATTTAACTGTTGAACCATTATCAGAAGGACTGCACTTTGTAACACCATTTGCAGACTCTGTAGTTCAAATGGAAATTAGAACATTGAAATTTGTAAAGGCTACATCAGCTGCATCAAAGGACCTTCAGACAGTATCAACTGAAATTACAGTCAACTATCATCCAGCACCAGCATCTGTTAACTCATTATACCAAACAGTAGGATTAGATTATGAAAATAGAGTAATTACTCCAACTGTAGAGGAGGTTGTAAAACAAGTCACTGCAAACTATAACGCAGAAGAACTAATCACAAAAAGACCTCAAGTAAAATCAGATATTGAAGCCGATATCAGTTCTCGTCTAAGTGAATTTTTCATAGTTACAGAAATTGTCTCAATTACTGACTTTCAATTTTCAGCATTATTTGCTCAAGCCATTGAATCTAAAGTAGAGGCAGAACAAAAGGCATTCAAAGCAGAAAATGATTTGAGAAGAATCGAAGTCGAGGCAAGACAACACGAAGCACAAGCAGTAGGTATTGCTCAAGCAAACATTGCACAAGCAAATGGTGAGGCAGAAGCAATTAACATTATCAATGATGCCTTGGCAAACAATCCACAATATCTAGAGTGGCTCAAAACTCAAGCATGGGATGGTCAATTACCTCTAGTAGTCGGTGAAGGCGGAACACCATTCATTTCAATCCCAATTAATCCATAATTAATTTACAATTAATTTACAATTAATTTACAATTAATTTGATGTCACATCAAATTCAGATTTGTTAAATATTGCGTTAAAAATTTACAAAAAGTTTTTAAATTATTTTGTATTTAAAATTTTTTAGAAAGCGAAATGATGGCAGAACCCCCAAGATCTGATGATTYAGAAGAACTATGCTCTATTTGTAAAAAACCAAGAAGTGATCATACYGTAGATGAAGTTTTTGCATGTACTGATGAATTAATTAAATTACAAAAAAAGATGGCTAGAGATACATGAATTAAATAAAAATTAAGTTTTAAAAAAGAAAAATAGGGATTAGATTTAATTCCATTTCCACTTTTTCTTATCTGGATGGATATCATTGTAATGATTCCATAGAATTTCCTCAGTTATTCCAATAAAATCACAATGCCCACATACGTATGGTGATTTATCCAAATGTTTTTCAGAGTTGTGTTTGAGTAGTTTATGCTCAGTTATTGTAATAAAGTTACAATACTTGCAAGTCAAAGATTTTTCTTTAAAATTAGATTTTGATTTAGATGGTACTGCTAGCCCAACTATTACGGCAAATAATTGCACACTCTCATAGGGTTTCATATTATTAGTTCGCAACTCTCATAATATTTACTGAATCAATTCAATACTCTGATTTGTAATCATTTTAAAGAAAATAACATCATGGGGTCAAAACAAGATTTACTCAAATTGGTCTCACTCTAAAGACTGAACTGAGAACTTGAAAGTAAAAGACCGTTATCAGATAGTCAATCAGTGGGGAGTGACAATCAGGAAGACAGTCATTTACCTATTAATATAATGTGAATGTGTGATTTAGGGTTAGTGATCTAGTATCTTGGTTTCAAGAAATATGGTGATTTTTCATTCACTATTACGATGTAATTAACGATCAAAAAGTGATTATAATGATTTTCTCATAAAATCAATAGATTTTGACATCTAATCCTTCTGCTACTCCAAAACTATTCTTTGATAAAGGCACAATTCGCATTGAAGATAGCAAACTAGTAAGTATTCCAGGCACAAAATTTGATGATAGAAACAAAGCACTCAGATCGTATGGTCTAAACTATTCAGAAATAATCGAGTATTTGAAAAAAAGTGATCTTGATTTTGTTGATAATGTTCCTGATTTCATTCCATCCCCTGTATTCCAAATGAACGATTTAGAATTACGAGATTATCAAAAACAAGCAATACACAACTGGGAAAAATCATCCATGAGAGGATGTATAATTTTACCTACGGGGGCTGGAAAAACTGCCATAGGAATTAAGGCAATTCAAAAAGTAAATGCATCTGCACTAGTTGTAGTTCCAACAATTGATTTAATGGAGCAATGGGCAAACAACATTTCCAAATATCTATCAATTGATAATAACCAAAATTCACAAAATATTTCTATTGGAAAATTGGGTGGGGGAGAAGACAATCTTCAAGCAATTACTGTGGCAACATATGATTCAGCGTATCTTCGAGCATCAACAATAGGAAACCAATTCAAATTAATCATATTTGATGAAGTACACCATCTTCCAGCCCCTGGATATCGTTCCATTGCAGAACAATTCATTGCACCATATAGATTAGGATTAACTGCAACAATAGAGCGAGAAGATGAACTCCATGAATTAATTCCGTATCTTACTGGAGGAGTTGTGTTTCGTCTTGGATCACAAGAACTTTCAGCACAAAAACATCTGGCAGAATACACTATAGACCGAATACAAGTCAATCTAACTCCAGAAGAGCAAACAGAATACGAAGTTAACCACACAAAATTCTTAACTAATCTTAGACAGTTAGGATTTAGAGTTCCATCAATGTATAATCTTAAACGACTAATCATGATGTCAAACAAAAACAAGATTGCAAGAGAAGCAATGCTTGCACGAAACAAAGCAAATGAGATTGCACTAAACAGTAAAGCCAAAATAGATGAATTACAAAAAATATTACAACAAAACAAAAAAATCAAAACAATAATTTTTACACAAAACAACAAAATGGTCTATACACTATCAAACAAATTTTTGATTCCCAATATCACTTACAGAACAATAAAAGAAGAAAGACGAAATGTTTTGGAGGGATTCAAGTCTGGTCGATATAACGTGGTAGTCACATCCAGGGTCTTAGATGAGGGAGTAGACGTTCCTGATGCAGAATTAGGCATAATTATGAGTGGTACAGGCAGTGGACGAGAGCTAATCCAGAGACTAGGAAGAATTCTAAGACCAAAACACGATGGCAGAAAAGCAAGACTAGTTGAGCTAGTCTCAAAACATACGCGAGAAACTAACACTAGTGCAAAAAGAATAACTGCACTGAAAAAAAATTCAGAGATGGATAGTGATTTTTCATCATCATCATATGGAAATTAACAAAATGATGTACAACAAAATTACAAAAATTATTGAGGTGACATTCTAATGCTTTCATCTGAATTATTGCGTACCAAAATTAGTAGAGGTAAGATAACTCTATTGTTTTGTAGCACTGACTTTGGAAATGGAACTGATTATGAACTAGTCAACAAACTAATTGTACTTTTTACAAATGCTCAAAAAAATAAACAATGCAAAGGAGATTTACTGCAAAAAATCAAATCACTTGAATCAGAATATGATTACAAACTAGTACGTGGTTTCTTTACACTGTTAGAACGACGTTCTGTTTTTGGTCAATTAAATTCGTCATCATCAATTGCAACTCCGATGTTTATACGACAAAAATTGTTTGAGGAATCCTCAAAACAAGGTTTAGCTTTGTCTATCCAACAAAGAAAAGATATCATCCAACAAATTGCAACTCAGATGCATATTTCATCTGATGATGTTGAAAATATAATGTGGAGTGACAAAGATGAGAATCTTGTATTAACACAATTTGATATTATTAATCCTAAAAATTTAATCTTGTGGTATAATCTTTCATTATTCCAAACACTTCTTTTCAAATGTACTCGATTAGAATTTTATGTAAAAGGTGGTATCTACTGGAAACAAGTTTTACGTAATGTCAAAAGATATGGTTTGATGTATAATTTGGAATATTATTCTGATGGTAATTCATATGATGATTCTATAAAATGTGTTTTAGAAGGACCACTCAGTCTCTTCAAAATGACTGATAGATACGGTACGTCAATGGCTAAACTATTACCCTCAATTGTAGGCACACCAATTTGGAAAATCAATGGATCAATAGTGAAAAAGTATGATGATGGACAAAAAATCTATTCATTTGAATTATCAAATGATGATACCCAAGAATTTCTTCGTTCAACAATAGATGTAACATWTCAAAATGATSGTAATGAYGCAGGAAATAACRCYTATGATGATAATTATGTTTATGATAGTTCTACAGAAACAGCATTTGCAAAGAGATTTCATCAGCACTTTGATCAAAATGACAAATTTACMTGGAAACTTTCTCGAGAGCCWGATCCATTAATTGCAGATGGCAAAGCYATGATTCCTGATTTTCTATTTGAGAGATTTGGACGTAAAGTATATTTTGAAATTGTAGGYTTTTGGACAARAGAATATCTTGAAAGAAAAGCAKCYAAACTCAAAAYATTATTTGARAACAAYGAAAANNNTAACAATAACMACAAMAAWRWWRWTSNNNTATTGGTAGCWGTAAATTCTGAATTGGCATGTTCACAAATAGAAACKATTTCAAARGATARAATTTTTACTTTTAAAAAARAAGTWTCACTAAAACCAATTTTAGAACATCTCAAAAAAATTGATGCAGAAATTACTGCAGAAAARATTGATGACACTCAAATWAAATTAGATGAAAAYAGTTTRGATTTAATTTYTATAAMACAGATAGCACATRARTATTCTATTCCAGAAGCHGCAGCRTTAAAGATTATTCATGMTGATTATCCTRATAAYTATGTTACAATTGGRTCMTATCTAATTTCAAAAGAAAAAACTAATTTGATAAAYARTTYACTTGATGGTGTTTCTAAATTTCTTCAAGCTTGTACTGTGATGACATCTCATAAGATTCCTGATTCATGYCATGCTGATTTRTTATCACARTTGGGTTATGATGTAGTTTGGAATGATTTGGATCCTAATAATGCAAAAATAATTAAAAAATAATATGTGATGTCTGATGGAATTAAAAAAAATAATTTAGACGAACTTCCATATTATTAATTCTCTCAGTGTTTTCAATTATTAGTTTAACACTCCAAATTACAATTATTTTATAAAAATAGATTTAAAAATTAAATAATTTATTATTCAATGCTTGATTTTAGATATATTCGATTATCTTCTTCAACAAAGATTATGGTGTCCCCTTCTTTGAATTTGTGCTTTTCTCTAACTTTCTTGGGAATTGTTATTTGATACTTGTAAGTAACTGTGGTCATTCCCAATATCTCATTTTTTGGTTTTGTCATTCCTTATTTCCCTTACTAGTATGAATTGTAAGTAACACTGATTAACTAGACCAAGGAATGTAAGGACATCATGGAACGTAAGGGAAAATCAAGCATAATTATATTATCTGTGATTATTTCTCTATCCTTAATTCCAGCATATGCTGAAATAGATCAGAATAGATTGCCAATGACTCTAGATTGGAAGATAAAGAATTCACCAGATGAAACAAGCAGATCACTACAAAATGGAGATAAAATTCTAGTATATGGAACAATCAATGCGGGATACGAGTCAACATTTGAAATTGGTGAAATTCAAACTGATGTGAGTCTGGTTTTATCTGACCCTACAAGAGAAAGAATAGGTCTTGAACAAGTAGAGCCAGTATGTGCATATGACCAATGCTACTTTGAGTGGATAATTACAGTAGGTGGACCTTTGTGGAAACATACAGGACAATACGAAATACAAGCATGCTACTTGGGTTACAATAACCCAAATGTTCATTGTGCAAGTACTGTAATTTCATATACACAAGAAACTCAATCGTCCACTGAACCAAAATCAATTCAATCAATCATTGCACTAAAACCATATGATAATGGGGGAGTACAAATTAATGTAAAATTTCTAGATGTGATAGGACAGATAATAAACCATGTCAACTATGATATCATTGTAAAGCACAATTCCATACCAATACTAGAAGAACAAGTTCACATACATGATGGAGAAAGCATTCACATTACTAGACCACTAGAAAGTAATTCCAATAATAGAATAGATGTAGAGATTACATTTCTTGGAATTGGAATAAACGAGCCATATGGTGGTCCAATTGGTAAAGTCTTTCAAATGACTGAATATTTAGAATTAGCACAAGATGATTCTTCAAGTATTGCTGAATTGCAATATGAAAATAAAATTCTCAAAGAAGAAATTTCCCAATTGAAATCACAAATTACACAACTACAAAACAAGATTGATAATCTTAGTGCAATTGTGTTAGAGCAGGTTTCTGTGATATACAAATGGTTTTTGGAAAAATAATCTCTAGTCAAAGCTATCTGATAAAGTAGCCCAAACTAAAAAGCACCCTAAAGCTAGCTTGTTTCTGATTAAAAGCTCCTTGGAGCTAAATTTAGCCTAAATCAAAGTAGCCTAAAAGCTCCAGATAGCCCGTATTAACCTAAACCATTTTCTTTTTACCCCTGTATTAGGCTCGATAATGATTTAAAATGAAAAATGATTTTAAAAAAGAAAATCAGGCTTTAGGGAGCTTTAGGGTGCTCCATGAGCTTTAGGGATCTTAAATTTGATGGATAATGTAGCCCATTTGAGCCAGAGGCCCAGTAGGCTAATTTTGTAATCTTTTTTCCATTAACGTTAAACATATTTTCTTTTTTGAAATATCTGCTTCAATAGTAGTGTTGTTTCATCAGACTAGCTGTTTTAGAGATTAGCTGTTTTAATCTGGGTAGTAGTTTTTGAGCAGATTAAAATTTTTTTTAGCAGATATTGGGTTGTTCTATGTGCTGATTCATTTTCTTTTTACTCATGTATTGGGCTCGATAATGATTTTAAATGAACAATGAAAATCAAAAATGAAAAACAGCTATACATCCCCCGAATATCTCTACTATCAACTAATCAGCTAGTTGTTTTATAGAAAACAGCTCAAACAACCCAAAATACATCAAATTTTTTTCATGCGTGTTAAACATGTTTTATTTTTCAAAGTAGCTGTTCCAAAAACAGTTACCTCTTATAATACAGGTCTTATAAAACGTCTTCAATGTTTTATAAATCGTATATTATAAGACATCAAAGAATTATTTCACTCATGCGTGTTAAACATATTTTCTTTTTTTCTTCAACGTCTTATAAAATATGTTTTATAAAACGTCTTCAATGTTTTATAAATCGTATATTATAAGACATCAACAATTATTTTTCTCTACCAATAATTATTTGTGATTTATTTTTCTGTGAACTTTCAATCATATCTAACACAAGTTCCAATCTTTGGTTTGTTACATCATACTTTTGTTCTAGTGAATCAATTTTTTCTAAAAGTATTTTCTTTTCTGTTTCTTGTTTTTCATCTAATTTCTCTGCAGCTTTGACATTCAATGGTCTTCCACAGTTTGTACATGACAAACTATCTGATGGATTATGCATTCCACAAGAATGACATTTTTCAGGCATGTTTAGTGTCTTTTCATCCTCTTTTTTGATGCCATAATGTTTGAAGATTGCATCCTCTACATCTGCATTCACTAGATGAACATATCTTGCAGGCATTTTTGAGTCAGAAGACCATCCATGTCTTTTTCTCATTTGAGCCTCTGTCATGAAATTTGCAGTAGATGTAGCCTCACTATGTCTAAACAAATTAAGATAAACTCGTTTGGATAAATTTGCAATCTTACATCTTCTTTGTAATATTTGTCTAGCTCCTGCATATGATATTGCTGATCCTTTTTTGTGATGACTGAGATTTGGCCATAATGGTTTTTCAGGCTCATTTTTGTATGGGTGTACTGCAATCCATGCAGCCAAGTTTGGAGTAGCCTTTACAATTCTAATTGTCCTGGCCCCAGTTTTCCCATCTACCTGAAGTATTGCACCATGTTTGTCAAATGTGACATGTTTAATTCTCAAATTAAGTATCTCGCCTGGTCTAGTCCCTGCTTCCATGTGGCAATCAATTAGTGCTCTATCTCTTGCATTCTCCCCACATGCATGTGGCATCTTGATTCTATCTTCCTCATCAAGCAAGTCCTCCCGAGCAATCTTGTCTTTGACTTTTTTCATTCTAACATTTTTTGTCTCTGGTGGATCGCCTACCTGTATGAATTCTCTAGAACCTAACTTGTACCATCTAAAGAAAATCTTTAGAATCTTTTTGTGATCGTACGAATAATGTGTTTCCTGACCATTCTCATCTGAAAACTGATCCATTACTCTGAAAACTAATTCATCAATGTCCTCTTTTGTAACATCTTCCCAGTTTTTGTTTAACAGTTTTGATAGTGTAAGTAATGTTCTTAGATGCTTTTGTCTTGTAGCTGTTGCCATTGATTGGGAAACCATTTCCCTGTCATACCTTTTGATTAGTGATACATTTTCAGATGTTAGTTCTCTTACGATCTGATTATTGATTTGATTCATTCTTGATTTGTAGTTGTGAATATCAATTTTATTTTTGGAAATATGCGTGCTACTCAATGACTTTACAATAGGTCGCGGGGGAGTAATAAACTAATTTGTGTGTGCCGGGGGTGGGTTTCGAACCCACGACCTCCAGATTATGAGTATTGCCTTAGTTGGAGAACCGTTAGAGTTTACCAAATTAACTGGCACTCTAACCAGGCTGAGCTACCCCGGCATAGTATATGCCTAAAAATTTGGGAAATTAAATGCTACGTATGGAATAATGATTGAATTTTTACTGTTTGGTAATCTCTGACCATTTCAAATTTTCATTTTTTACCCAAAGGAATTTCTTTTGTAATGCAGCAGTGTACAATTTCTCCCATTCTACACCTACCTCATCAGTCCAAGCTTTGAAAATTCTTGGATCAATATAGTTTCTTAATGATGTTCCAACATTGTAATCTCTAGTTTTTTCAGATAAATCAATTTGTAACTCTAATTTTTCCATTCTTTCTTTATGTTTGATTTTTTGTTTTTTCACTTGTTCATTTAATGTTTTAATTCTTTTTTCTTTACTTTTCTTTTGAGTRTCCGTYTTTGGGGTGGATACTTCTACTTTTTTCAAAGTCTCTTTTGTTTTTTCCCATGCTTTTTCTTTTCCTCTCTTTTTTAATGAATCTCTTTTTTTCTGCAATGATTCCTCAAATGTTTTTGGAATAGTTCTCTTGTGATTACACATCATTGCAGCTTCTAGRTTTGCTAATTTTGCATGGTATAATTTTTCATTTGCCGATTTTCCTTTCATGTTATCATGCTCTACAAGATATTTTTTGACTACTGATGTTGCAAGATATGTTCTGAATACTTTGGCAGTTAATCCCTTTACAATACTTGAATAATACACATTGACATGTCTTGATGTAATATTTCCAAAAATCTCATCTTTTGGTTTTATCTTTTCAATTAATTTTTTTAGATTCTCTTGGAATTGTTTATCTTCTCCTTCTACWAYWAGYKWTTCTTGCCAYCTWACACTRTCTTTACCTAGAAAATCAAATTCWATWGYATYTGCWGTGATTTTGATRTGCTCTTTTCTWAGGGTAGTGGCACCTACWGTATCTGCCTCATCTGGRTCTTTTTCGTCTCCTACCCTCATTGAWGTTCTATAAATCAAATAACAWACTGTRGCAATTCTACTRATTCKTGGATCYTTRTTTTTCAAATCNTTTANCTATTCTATYTTTAATTTTAYYAATCTCMTTTGCAAGTTTWACTGCTTTTTCATATTTTGCCTTRTCTCTGTCTTGTTTTAATCCTGAAGAATCAGCAAGCCARACATATTTTCTTTTTTGAGTTAGAAAATCCATCCAACTAGCTARCCACATTGAATCTTTRTCMTGAATAATTTTTTTCCATTTWCCTTCAGGWAYTTTAGCWKCTTTKCCAAGATTGAGTGTWACATCTTTTGATGTRACTGGWGGTTTCCATTTMCCTCKKAGTGGATGTTCYCCTCTACCRATGAATATTCCTGGGGGTTCTGCCATGTAATTTCCAACYTCAACTTCTTTTCCATCCATGATKGCAATTCCGTATTTWGCTTTGAGCTTTTCTCGTARTTCTTTTCTTTTTACAGCAAYTGMTTTTTTCTCTTCTTTTGTCATCATYTCTTTGAGATCTTTTTCTTTGTCMAYTAYTTTGWAARCMCTAGAAAAATCAATATCATCATATGAAATTTTYTTAAATTTWGAATCTAATGTTTTWGCAAAATCTRSTGTGAAATTTTTTTGAAAAACCTTRTCTTGAGCATATGSKGTRTCTTTCTTTTTTGCCCATTGRTAYRYCATYTCTTCTTGRTTAATATCAAGATCAACTGTWTYWCCATTGATCTTTATYTTKATTCCTTGTTTCTCATAAGCTGRGGGAAACAAGATTCCATTGTGTTGTAGMGTTTTCCATTTCATTTTTTTTCANTTCAAAATTGGGGACTTTGACAAAAACTCMACTTTATGTGTATATCAATTTAACGTACTATTTCAACTAGGAAATAGCTCTTTACTCATGTATTTCTCAAATTCTAKGTCTGTTTTSGTSTTTTTTGCCTCCATAAACATAGCAGCATCAGTTCCTGCGATATATCGTGGTAAAATCTCATCAKCATTAATTGCCTTCATTATGACTTCTGCTACTTGAGATGGKKCWGTWCCAARCTSTGCCATCATTTTRAGACCTGAWARMATRTGRTCMGTTARTTTTTTGTATTTKGGATCTGYTTTTGATTCTTGAACTTTCATTGAATCAAAAAAGTTTGTTTTGACAGCTCCKGGTTCAATTARTGTARYWTTRATTCCAAAYTGWCCTAATTCATATCTKARACAWTCACTYAATCCTTCTAATGCATATTTTGTACTKAYATAWGCTGGAAATCCWGGTAATCCCATTCTTCCAACAACTGAACTAACATTTACAATAATTCCTGAAYTTTGWTYTCKCATWATTGGWGMTAYTTCTTGAATAATTCTWACGATACTGAAAAAATTRGTTTCAAACTGTTTTCTAAAATYCTCTATTGRWGTATCTTCTACACATCCAAATAATCCAWAACCTGCATTRTTTACTAGAACATCTAATCTCCCTCCATCTGAAACAACTTTTTTAATTGCAGAAATAATTGATTCTTCTTTATCCACATCTAATTCTATTACATCTATTGGGAGATTTTCTTTATCTGCTATTTTTTTAATTTCTTTTGCTTTATTGACATCCCTCATACTTGCAAATGTATGATATCCATCTCTTGCCAATGCTAATGATGTTTCAAATCCAATTCCTGATGAACTRCCAGTTACAAGAGCTACTTTTTGCATATTATTGCTGATTTATTGTCATATTTATCCAATTTTGATTTCTTATACTAAAGGTCTGTCACCTTCAATTGGATCAATTAATTCTGTTTTTTCACCCTTGTTGATTCTCTCAAGAATTTCTAATGCAGAGTTTTTGTGTAAATATTCATTATTGTTTCCACATCTGTAAGAAAATGTACATCTGGGACAACCTGCCTCATTTTTACAAGGACATTCTTTTACGATAAACATACTTCTCTCAAGTGCTTTTTCAAACCTGTCATACAATGCCTTACTTGCACCACTCCCACCTATTGCCCCATCATAGATGAAAATCAAGCCTGAAGTGCCTAAAGATATACCTCCTAAATCTTGAGACACTCCTCCTGTTATCATGTTACTACCCTCAATTACAACATGTTCTGTTGCATGATATCCACTTGCTTCAGTATATTCCTCATCATCTGCTTTTTCAATTACTTTGAGTGGTCTTGGTGCATGAAATACAATTCCTTTTGTGATAAAATCATACTCTAATGGAGTGTCAAGTAATATTTTTTCTCCTTGAGTAATTTCTTGTCCTAATTCTATGTTGACATAACCATAAACTTTCTTTTGAATATGTAATTTACAAAATGCCACTTCTATTCCATTAGCTTTTCTGCTTTCAAAGACTGTTTCAATTGTTGGCCATTCTTCTGTGAGTGATTTTGTATAATATGGATAATCTTTAGGTATTCTTTCTAATTTGGCAAAATTTTTCTTTGGATAATCAAATTCTTTTACTTTGTAACGAATTCCTGCCAAAAAATAGATTGCATCTTTGTGTAATTCTTCTAATGCGATAGGTAATACTCTATCTCCTACTTTTTTCTCATTAAGGAAGATATCAATTGATTTTCCTATTCCTCTAATACTGTAATCATTTAGCATGGAATTAATTTTATCAAAATTTGGAATGATTCTATTATTAATTAATTGAAGATTCTCTTTGATAATATGATGTTCTATTACTTCTTGATGTTCTTTTAATTCATGTTTTGAAATTGGTCTATCACAWGCCATTGCCAACACTTGAAATTCTTCAACAAATGGATTCTTTGGATCRATGTATGTTTTTTCAATATCTTCAAAATAATCATCTGGATGATTTTTGTAATATTGAGAAATAGGATCATTCCCCAATGCTAAAAATGCATACCCTCTTTGTCCTTTTCTTGCAGCCCTTCCAATTCTTTGAATTAGTCTGTTTACTGGAATAGTAGATGAAATTACACAATCAACATTGCCCACATCTATGCCTAATTCTAGTGTAGGTGTGCATGATATTGCTTGAAKCTTGTCTTCTTTGAATTGTTTTTCCACTGCAGTTCTATAATTTRCCATTAATCCTGCTCGRTGAACTTTGATGTTGACTTTTTGTTTTTTTGCTTGCATTGCTAATAATTCWGAGTTTAGATGTGAATTACTAAACACCATTGTCTTGTGATTTTTCTCAGTCAATTTTTTTGTTAATTCTACCATTAGTGCTCTTTGAGTTCGAAGAGATGGAAATAACATTACAAAATCTGTTTGACCTTTTTTTCCAGAACCATGAATGATTTGCATTTTTTCTCCAAATAATTTTTGACAGAATTCTTTTGCATCATCTAATGTTGCTGATGCTGYTACAAATTGTAGTTTGTTGCTACAAATTCTTTTGAGTCTTTTTATWATGTAATGAACATTTGAACCAAAAATYCCTGAATACACATGAGCTTCATCAACTATCAAAATTCTTGTTGAACTCAATATTGATGAAAATTTAGTTTGATGCCAAAGATGATAATGTAAAATATCAAAATTTGTAATTAGAATTTGTGGAGGATCATCAATTATTTTTCTTCGCTCTTCAATCTTTGTATCTCCATCAAAAACTTTAACATCTATTCCTATTTTTTCAGAAAATTTCTGAATTTTTGGATATTGATCTCGTGCCAAAGCTTTTGTGGGATATACAAAGATTGCAAAAACATTTCCTTTACTGGCATCTTTTTTTATTCTTTGAATTACTGGAATCAAAAATGCCTCTGTTTTTCCTGATGCAGTTGGTGCCTCAATTATGACATTTTCTCCAAATATGATTTCTTGAATTGATTCTTCTTGAAATTTGTAAAACTGATTTATTTCTAATTCTTTTAGATGCTCTGATATGGATTCATCTAGTCCTAATTCTTCAACTTTACAGCCCATTTTAGGCTCAGAATTCTTTAAAACTTTGTATTCTGAAATATAATCTTTTTTTGAAAATAAAATTTCCTCAGTAATAATATCTGGATTATTATCCCCAATCATTTCTTTGATTTCATTTTCCCCTCTGATGATTCCCTCATCTTTGAGACTTTCAGATAACCCCCTCTCTGTAACTAATCCTTTATCAAATCTTGAAAGAAATTCTAAAAACACCTCATCAAAATTTTTTGAAAACTCTAGCAAGTCTTCAATTCCACATTTTGTACAAGAGACATGCATTTTTTTATTGAATGTCTTTTGAATTTCTATTTTTGATTTACATTTAGGACATGAGAATTTCAAGATCTATTTTGTAAGAAATGTTTAGTGATTTATTGTTAATCGCTATAAATGACCCATGACATTATTAAGCTAGAACCTTGTCTTGAATTTAAAAATGAAAAAAATCAAAATCAACACAATTTACAATCAAAATTGTATTGAAGGAATGAGTTCAATTTCTAAAAATAAGATTGATCTTGTTATTACTGATCCTCCTTTTGCTATCAATTTTAAGGCAAAAAAAGCAAATTATAACAGAACATCCTCAAGAGTCATTTCTGGATATAATGAAATAAAGCCTGAAGATTATTATGATTTCACATACGCATGGATGAGTGAAGTTTTCAGAATTTTAAAAGATTCTGGGAGCATGTATGTTTTTTCAGGTTGGAATAATCTTAAAGATATTTTGAGAGCATTAGATGATATTGGATTTGTAACAATTAATCATATTATTTGGAAATACCAATTTGGTGTAGTCACTAAAAAGAAATTTGTTACTTCTCATTATCATTGTCTTTATGTTTGCAAAGATGATAAGAAACGAAAATTTTTCCCATTTACCAGATTTAAAAAAGATGATAAAACAAAAGATGGACGTAGTCTTCATTATCGAGATAAAGAAGATGTATGGGATATCAAAAGAGAGTATTGGACTGGTGATGAAAAAACACCAACTAAACTTCCTTCTGAATTAATTAAAAAATTATTAGAATACTCTAGTGAGAAAAAAGACATTGTATTTGATCCATTTCTTGGATCAGGCCAGGTTGCCGTAGTAAGTAAATCCCTTAATCGACAATTCATTGGATTTGAAATTGTTCCTGAATATTACAAATTTGCTAAAAAACGACTTGACAAGAACTTGTATCGAATTAAAGCATCAAAATAATTTATTTTTCTTTTTTTGGTTCGTCTGTTTTTTTCTGCCCAATTTTTGCAGCAATTATTTCTCGTAATTCATCATCTGTTTTTTCTTCAACTTTGATACCAATTGATTTTGCCATAGTTTCTAATTTTTCTCTTTCAGTTCCAACTGGTCCTGACACTGTTGGAGTTTGCTCTTCTCCTATCTTCATCTGTTCTTGAATTTCATTTTTTGCTTTATTGTATTCATTAACTGCTTTGCCTAGTTTTTTTGCTGCACCTGGAAGTTTACCTGTTCCTAAAATCAAAATTAATGCAACAAAAATTATTATCAACCATTCGCTTCCTGCAATATTTAATGAATAATCAAGCATATTCTTCTAAACACTATTTTGAAATTAAACGTAATGTTTAGGATTTATGCCTAAAGATTCAATTCAACTTTGAATTCTTTGCGGTTCCAGTTTCTTTCTATATGAAATAGCTAAAAGTGTAACACCAATTCCTATTATACAAAAAACAAAATACGGTGTTTCATCTCCAAACGCTTCTGTAATTGGACCACCAATTGTAGGTCCTAATGCCCAACCTATTCCAAAAACTGTTTCATATGCGCCAATTATTTTCCCTGTGATCTGTTTTTTTGT
>NVWC01000006.1:56518-100829 GCA_002317795.1 Nitrososphaerota archaeon | reverse complement strand
TGAGCTGCTTGATTCCATTCTCCTGTTCCATTACAATAAACACATACATTTGTTGAATCAGAACTGGCCCCTTTGCAAAAATCACATACATCATCTGTCATTTTTATGACTCTGTAGTATTCTCTGAATCAATATATTTGAAGAGATTGTACCCATTCGACAAATAGAATAGTTTTTCATCAATCATTTACATGTGTATAAAAATCATATATTATAATGAACAAATATTAAGTTTTTCTTAGGATCTACTTAAATTCCTTCACTGTGAATATATGATAGCGAGGAAACTATCAGACCTGCTGAAATTCAAAGAGGTGTCTTTGAGGAAGTAGATAGATAKGAAAAAGGAAAACACGAAAAAGATGGAAGCATCTAAAATTCGTTASTAGTTTTCCATYTACCCTCGTTTCCTATTTCGTTYAATKATTGRTGWAYTKTTTAGTATGCNGGTTTTTCTTGAATCYATTAAAAATGRTTTTTACWTATTWTCTCAAAGCATAATAAACTGCAAGGAATAAAATTTTCWGATGACGTATGATACTGTGATTAYTGATTCCCACATTATWCTTCCACARGGAATGATTGATAAAAATCTCATAATTGATGAGGGAAAAATTATTGGACTGACATCAGATGTTCCAGCATGTGACCATAAAATTAATGGTAATGGTTTGATTTGTATTCCGGGTCCAATTGACACTCATGTTCATTATGGTGTATATTCYCCAATTAAYGAAGCTGCAAAAACTGAATCACATGCTGCAGCAATTGGTGGAATCACCACTATGATGAGAATGCTTAGAYTRGAGRATTCATTTTCAGGTTCTCTGCAATCTCAACTTGATACTTCTGATCAATATCATTATATTGATTATGCAATTCATGCATCTATTTTTAATTCACAACAAATCAATGAGATGAAATTTTGTGTTGGAAAAGGAATTACATCATTTAAAATTTACATGAATCTTGGTGGTGAAGTTGGTCATGTCTACATGGATATGCCACCAAACTCTACTGGACTGGTTGCAGCAAAAGTTGAAGTTACTGATGATATAGTCAAACAAACAGTAAAGACTGCTGCATCACTTGGATGTCCAGTACTAGTTCATGCAGAGGATTATGAATCATGTGGATGTGGAATTAAAACTGCTAAAGAAAAGAATCAAGATGGCTTATCTGCTTGGTCTGAAAGCCGTTCTCCTGAATTTGAGGCTAAAGCAATAAAGACTGTATCAAAATTTGGACGTGATTATGATTGTGTAATCTATTTTGTTCATATTGGTTCTAAACAAGCATTGTTACAAATACAAGAAGAAAGAAAACTTGGAACGAGAATATTTGTAGAGACTTGTCCTCATTATTTGACACTATCTTATGAAAAACAGCAAGGATATCTTGCTAAAGTTATGCCACCAATTAGAACTGAAAACGATAGACAAGCAATATGGGATGCTCTATCTGGAAATCAAATTGACACAATAGGTACAGATCATGTGGCAAATCAACTAAAACTAAAACTAGATGGTGATGATGTATGGGGTGCACTTGCAGGATTTCCAGGAATTGGAACAGCCCTTCCACTATTACTTAATGATGGAGTAAATCAGAAAAAAATTACTTTGGAGCAATTTGTTTCATTTACTAGTACAAATGCTGCAAAAATCTTTGGAATGTATCCCCGGAAAGGAACACTTGAGAAAAATTCTGATGCTGATATTACTATGATTGACTTGAAAAAAGAAAAAAAAGTGACATCTGAATTGTTTGGAGGATTTTCTGATTATATTGTATATGAGGGACGGAATCTAAAAGGCTGGCCTGTAAAAACAATTGTTAGAGGTGAAGTTGTTGCTGATAATTTTGAAGTAATAGGTAAACTTGGTCATGGAAAACTAGTTGAGCGAAAAATTTAGAATTTTAAAAAAATTATTTTAAGAAYAGAAKTWCTTMMAYCCTTAYYATCWTATCATCAYAGATTCACCTAAATTTTACTAATAATATGTCCAATTGATGCAGTCAGTTTCTGAAAAACAACCAAAATTTCAATCAATTTGGATATATTCCCTTGTGATCATATTGTCATTTGTAGCATTTCTTTATTTGGCAAATATTTTTGTAGGGATTGAAAATTTCTCAAATCTAATTTCTATTCCTGTATATACAATAATTCCAAGTCTTCTTGTAATATTATCGATTTATGCATTAATTCAATTTAAGAAAATAAAAGAGATCTCAAAAAAACCTCTTTTATTATTAACTTGTGCTTTTATTTTGTGGTTTGCAGCTGAACAAACTTGGAATTTTTATGAACATGTTTTAGAAATTGATCCTTATCCATCTCTTGCTGATCTTTTTTACATCACAGCACCAATTGTAATGTTTTTTGCTTTGATTTCATATCTAAAATCATYAAATTATAAAATATCAAAAAATAAAATCATTTTCTCTAGTCTAATTGCACTTATAGTTTTGATTCCTTCATTACTCATTACTTTTCAAGCTGGTGTAGAAGATAATCTATTTGAAATTTTTATTGCATTGATATATCCAATTTCTGATGCAATGATGCTTGTACCTGCAATCCTTATAATTTCAAATATTATAAAAAATCAAAAAAATTTCTTTTGGTTAATGATATTGGTAGGAATAATTGGTTTTGTAGTTGCAGATACCATCTTTTTATTTTTGGTAATAGATGATAGTTATGTTGATGGACATCCAGTTGACATTTTATGGATATCAAGTTATTTAATTTGGACTTTTACAATTGTATATCTAATTTATAATATTAAAAAACAAAAATCAGAAAATGATGAATATTCAAATATTTTTAATTATTATCATATTAAAAAATCAAATAATCTTGGAATTATTACCGTACTTACAATAATTAATATTTTAATTATTATTCTAAGTATTAGTTACATCTACTATTTTACTGATATTTCAAATCCATCTTTGATAACTTTTTCATTAATTTTGATTATGGGCGTAATTGTTTTTTCAAGTTTTGTAGCATTTCTTAACTTTAAGCTAAATGCAAAACTTCGCTATGAAACTAAAAATTTGAAAGATGTTGTTGATATTGACTCTCAGATAATGATTCAAAAGAATCTCAGGCATGCTTTAGATGAATCCTCTATGGTAACAATTACTGATATGGATGGAAAAATAAAATATGTCAATAAACAATTTTGTGAAACCACTGGATATTCTTCAGATGAATTAATAGGAAAAAATCATGAAATGATCAGGTCAGGATATCATTCTCCACAATTTTATGATAATTTGTGGAATAAAATTAATTCTGGACAAGTATGGCACGGTGAGGTTAAAAATAAATCAAAAAGCGGAAAAACATTTTGGTGTGATCTAATTATTGTACCCTTTTTGAATAAAGACGGAAAAATTGATGAACATATTGCAATCCGTAGAAATATCACAAAACAAAAAAAATATTATGAGGAAAATTTGAAAAATGAAAAAATGATAACAGTGGGAAGATTTTCTTCCCGTCTTGCACATGATTTGAGAAATCCCCTATCTATTATTCAAGTGTCGTTGGAGAATCTAAAATTATTGTATGGRGCAGATGAATCACAACAACACATAATGGATAAAATTGAACGTTCAATTAATAGAATTACTCATCAAGTTGATGACGTATTGGATTTTGTACGAGAACAACCAATTACATTGAACAACCATTTTATCTCTGAAATTATTTCAGAATCTTTAGATTCAATATCTATTCCTAAAAACATAAAATTAACTCTTCCAGAAAATAACGTTGAAGTATATTGTGATGAAAAACAATTTGCTATAGTATTTAATAATTTAATTTTAAATGGAATTCAGTCAATCATTCATACRGGAACCATAGAAATTACAATTGAAGAAAATAATGATGGAGTAATAATTCAGATTAAAGATTCAGGTAGCGGCATACMMGAACAAAATATTGATTCAATCTTTGATCCATTATTTACAACAAAACAACAAGGAACCGGACTTGGACTTGCAAGTGTCAAATCTATTGTAGAGTCACATGGTGGAATTATTTCAGCTACATCTCCTCCAACTATTTTTACAATTACATTACCAAAAATTCCAAATTAATAGGATGATTGCCTTAAAGTAAAATGATGCTAAATTGAGCCTAATTGGGAGATTTGTTAATGATTATCATGATAAATCCATTTACATATTTGATGAAATTGAAAATCAGGTAAATAATGCTTTTTCATTATTTAGAAAAATTTAGAAATTAAATTATTTTTTGAAAAACATACTTTATTGTTTAATGAATATGKAATAAATTAWTWATTTRTTWMAWTAWKWATYAAAATKYYAAAAAAATGTTAAAATYAAAAAATCAYTAACATTCAAATTGAARTCTAAAAACTGAAAAAATAATCAATGAAATCTAAGAAACAACAACAATTAGAAAAATTTGCTTTGGTTGGACAATTAACTGGAAATATTGCACATGAACTTAGAAACCCTCTTTCTGTAATTCAAATAACATTAGAAAATATGAAGATGGCGTATGGAGTAGATGATGTCAAACAACAACAATTTGACAGAATTGAACGATCAATTAATAGAATACTTGATCAAGTAGGTGAAATTTTAGATTTTGTAAGAGAAAGCCCAATAGTTTTTGAGGAAACAAAATTCTCCAAAGTATTATTTGAATCTCTTGATTCAATTAAAATTCCAGATAATATTAAATTAGTTTTACCAAAAAATGATGTTGACATRCATTGTGATTTAAGACAATTTGCYATAGTACTAAATAATTTAATTTTAAATGGAATTCAGGCAATTTCTGGAAAAGGTTTGATTGTMATTGATGTGAATGAAAATAATGATGAAATTATTGTAGAAATTGAAGATTCTGGAAAKGGAATTCCTAAAAAAGATTTACMYCAYATTTTCAATCCRCKATTTACTAYAAAAAAACAAGRTACTGGATTAGGATTGGTRCATGTAAAATCAATTGTACAGGCTCATGGKGGTACTATTTTTGTKACTTCTAGACCCACAATTTTTAGAATAACTTTACCTAAAAATTAATTTAATTACTCACAACAAACTAATCTAAAGAATATCATATTTGCCGTYTATTTTGGCTCTGTAAATCACATCTGGTCTTCTGAGAAATATTCCWGACTCTAVTVCYCCTGTAACACCTTTAATTTTTTGAGATAATATTTTAGGATTTTTTATTACTCCAAAGTCACAATCTAAAATTATGTTACCGTTTTCTGTAAAGAAAGGATACCCTTTATCCAGTGAACGTAACTGTGCTGTTCCTCCTAATTTTTTAATTGAATGAATTACAGAGGTTCTTGCAAGTGGATGAACTTCAATTGGTACTGTTCGTGTGAAATTTTTTACAAATTTTGTTTTATCTGCCATGATTACTACCTTTTTTGCAAGACTAAACAAAATATTTTCTCTCAGTAAAGCTCCACCCCCACCTTTGATTACATATTTTTGAGAATCAATTTGATCTGCGCCATCAAATACAACATCAATTACATCTACTTGATCTGATTCCACTAGTGGAATACCTGCTTTTTCTGCAATTAATTTAATTTGTAATGACGTTGGAACTCCTTTGATATTGTAATTTTTTACTTTGATTAATTTTGCAAGGGATTTTACAAATGCAGTAGCTGCTCTACCACTACCTAAACCAATTATGTAATCGTCTTTGACAAATTTTAGTGCATTATTTGATAATGCCTTTATGGCATCATCGTAGGACAATTATTCTACCTCTGCTTGATCAAGCTTTGAGAGAACCTTCATGATATCTCCTTTGATTTTATCTAAATCATCTCCATCCTCGTCAAAATCATCATCAAATGTAGTTAATTTTGGCTCAGGTAGTGCTTTGTGCTCGTTAATTTTAGCAACTTCTTTTTTGATATCAGGTATTATTTCTAATTTTGATGTAACTGATTGTATAATTTCAATTTTATCTTCTACTTTTTGCTTTGGAGTAATAATTTCTTTTCTTGGAGTAATGACTTCTTGAATTATTTTTTCTTTTGGTTTGATTAATTCTGTTTGAATAATTTTTGGTTGTGGCATTGGTTTCACAACTTGTTTAATTTCTTCTTTTTCAAATGATGGGAATTTTATTTCTTTTCTTGGAACATTTGTTAATGTAGTTAATTCAAATGATTGTCTCGATCTTGTTGCAGGAATCTCAATTGGTTTAATCTTTACATCTTTTGAAGTTTCAAAATTAAATGTCTCTTTGATTGATTCTGAAATCTTTTGTTTTATTTGTTCTTTCTTTATTTCTGGTGTTTGAATTTTAGCACTTGTTATCTTTGATGATAATTCGTATAATCTATCATCTAGATTTGATAATTTTTGATCCATTAATGTTATCAAACCATCACCTACTGGACCTAAATCTGGATGTTTACTTGCTTGTTCTAGTTTTTCTAGTTTAGCTAAAATAATTCCCAATTGATGTTGATATTTTAATAATAATTTGTCCTTTTGAATTTTAGAGAATTCAGAATCTGTTTGGTATAGTCTTGATATTGTTTTAGTTAGAATATCTTTTTCAATTTTTAGAGTTGTAATCTGACTTTTAATGTGAGAACTTGCACCAAGACTAAGTAATTGATTTTTGTCTCTTGGCATTTTACGTACTGCAGCAGCAGTAGCTACACCAACTAATGAACTAAGAATAATTACAATCTCTTGCATCTATGTATACCATTTAATCCAGGAATACTTTCTGCGTTTAGCCTCTGGGAATCCACAACTTGCACATTGGTGATGACGCTTGTGAAGAGAATTTTTACCACATCGTCTACATCTAATGTGAACTTTCTTCTTTGTAAAACCACCCATAGAAGTTGTGCCTTTAACCATTACATTTCACCTATTTTTGTGACGGTGGAGGAGATATCATTACTACATTGTCTCCTCTGACTACAATGGTTCCAAGGCTTTTAGAATCGCCTTCAGCAGGAATTTCCTCTGAAGATTCGAGTAGCAGGTTCATGTGTTGGTCAAAACCAAGAAGAGTACCTCTAATTGTCTTAGTTCCTTTGAGTTTTATCAGTACAACTTGACCGATACTCTCATCCAATACTTTTACTGCCATATCAAGGGACATCATTAATCACTTATTGACTTGGATATTGAGGGATTATATTAAAATTTCAATAGTGTAATTAAGAATCATGCTCAGTTAGGCAATTTTGACACTTTTTCCCCAAATTTACGATAATTTCATCCAAAATTCTCTTTCCTTCACTTTTTGAAGCCTTTGTTGGATCGCCCCAAATTCCATTTTTAGTAGCTTTTGGAAATGATTGATTGGCTAATTTTCCAATTTTTTTGATTTCTTGTTTTGTCATTTTATCTGTGATGAGYCCTTTTTTTGCTAAATTCATTTTAAGATTTTTTGAAATTACCATCATTAATGATGTCTCTACAAAACCTGCATGATCAAATTCTCTTTTCATAAAATGCCAATATGATAATGGAAATACTTTGAGTTTATTTTTTGAGATTTTTTTGAGTTTTACATTAATGTTGTTAATTGATTTTTGATTTCCATGATGGCCATTAATTATGAAAATTGTTTTAATGTTGTTATCTAATAATGAAATACACAAATCTATTAGAACAGTACGTAGAGTAGATTCTCTTATACTCAAATTAAAAAATGGAGCATGTTCAAATGATACCCCACAATTAATTGTTGGAAGTAAGAGATAACCTTTCTTTTCTGATATTTTTTTTGCAATCTCTGTTACAATATCTGAGTCAGTTGATACTGGTAAGTGTGGTCCATGTTGCTCAATTGAGCCTATGGGAATTATTGCAACTTGTTTTTTCTTTTTGATTAATTTTCTAAGATTAGGATCAAATTGAGCCTTGATGTCTACCATTTAATTCACTTTGATTTAATGTGAACTTTTCTCCAACGAACTTCAAGTTTATTTTCTAGATGCATCTTTGTTGCTTTGAGTAATGTTTCTGCTTCTAGTTTTTGTCCTTTTGATTTAATTTTTTCAAGTGTATCGTTTGGATCTACCTTAAATGAATCTTGGAAAATAATTGGTCCTTGATCTAAATTCTCTGTAACATAGTGAGATGTAACACCAACAATCTTTGTACCTCTTTCATAAGCTTGTGCATATGCTAATGCACCAGGAAATGCAGGAAGTAATGACGGATGAATATTAATAATTCTATTTGGATATCTCCAAACAAAGTTTGGACTAAGAATTCGCATGTATCTTGCAAGTGAAATTAAATCAATATTGTATTTTTTACAAATATCAATAATTTTTTCTTCTGCTTTTTGTTGATTCTTATCATTTACAATTATAAATGGAATTTTTGCTTTTTTTGCTAAAGGTTCTAATGTTTTTTCTGTACCAATAATTACTGAAATTTTTCCCTTTAGTGATTTTGTATTAGCTAAAAATGTTTGTAGACAAAGTGGTTCTTTTGTTACTAGTATTGCAATATTTTTTTGTGAATTTGTTTCATGATGTGTACTAACATCCATCTTTTCTTTTTTTGCTAAACTTTGAATTTCTTCATCAAATTTCTTTACATCGACTATTTTTGAAAAAGAAACCTCTAGATACATTCCAAAGAGATTTTTGATGACATTCTGGTTAACCTTCTCAATATTTCCACCATTTGAGAATGCAAAATTTGTAAATGTAGCTACAATACCTTCTCTATCTTTTCCAACTACTGTAATTCCAACTACTGTTTTTCTCATGACTTTGTTTATGCATATTTTCTCACTATTAATCATTCATAGAAATCAAAATGGTGCGGGAGGTGGGATTCGAACCCACGAACTCCTAAGAGATAGGGTCCTAAGCCCTACGCCTTTGACCAGGCTGGGCGACTCCCGCAACGAATTTGCCATTAAACACAAATTTATCTATTATTGAATAGTTACATGGCAAAATTTTTTGGAACAAATGGAATTCGTGGTATTTTTTCTGAAGATTTCACATTAGAATTTGTTCATGACATGACTTTAGCTATTGGAACTTATTTCAAAAAAGGCCCTGTGTTAATTGGATATGATGGTAGAGATTCAAGTCCTGCAATTTGTAAAGTTGTAAACTCTGCATTAAATTCAATAGGCATTGATTGCAATATTGCAGGAATTGTTCCAACTCCCTGTCTTGAATTTGCAGTTAAGGCATTGGGATATTCTGGTGGAATAATGATTACTGCATCTCACAATCCTCCACACTACAATGGAATAAAACCTGCAGCATATGATGGAGTAGAAATTTCACGTGATGATGAATTAATAATTGAGGATATTTATCTACAAAAAAGTTGGATGCAGAATCCTGATAGATGGGGTACTACAGGAAAAGAAGATCGTACAATTGATGTTTACCTCAAAGGAATTATTTCACATATTGATTCTAAACTAATTAAATCAAAACATTTCAAAGTTGTATTGGATTTAGGTAATGGTGCACAAGTAGTATCTGCACCTAACTTTTGTAAAATGTTGCAGTGTAAAACATTTCTTATTAATGAAAAAATTGATGGTTCATTTCCAGGACGTGGTTCAGAGCCAACACCTCAAAATCTTTCAAAACTTTCAGAATCTGTGATTACAAATAATGCAGATATTGGAATTGCATTTGATGGAGATGGTGATAGAAGTATTTTCTGTGATAACAAAGGAAATATTTTGACTGGCGATAAATCTGCACTTGCATTGATGAGACACATATTAAAAAAGAATCCAAATTCTYTGGTTGTAACTTGTTTGAATTCAGGWTCTAACACTGAAGTTTTAGCTAGAGAATTTAATTCAAAAGTTATTCGTACCAAAGTAGGAAGTGTTGAGGTATCAAGGAAGATGGTTCCAACTGATGCATTAATTGGATTTGAAGAAAATGGTGGATTCATGTATGGTAAACATAATCAAGTTAGAGATGGTTGCATGACTTTGGCTTTGATGCTTGATCTTTTAGCAACATCTGAAAAATCAATTTATGAATATGTTACTAGYCTCCCTTCATCTTTTACTACAAAAGAYAAGATTGCATGTTCTCCTGAAAATGTTTCAAAACTGATTATGACTCTAAAAAGTGAATTTCCAAACTCTGATACAACTGATGGAATCAAAATTACAATCGATCCAAAAAATTGGGTGATGATTAGACCTAGTGGTACAGAACCAATTGTTAGAGTTTATGCAGAATCTGAAAGTCAAGAGAAATTAGATGCTTTAATGTCCRAATATATCCAAAAAATAAATTCTATCATTACCCGATAACACTTTTAATACCAAACCAGCGGATTCAGAGAATGGAGAATGAACCCCAAGGGTGACGAAGTATGGGTAAACCTTATTATGTTAAATTTGAGACGCCAGAAGACCTYGTAAGTCCAATCTTAGAAGCTGTTAGAGTTGCATCTACTAGTGGAAAAGTCAAGAAAGGAACAAACGAAGCCACAAAGGCAATTGAACGTGGTACCAGTAAACTAATCGTTATTGCTGAAGATGTAGAACCACCTGAGGTAGTAGCACATCTTCCAATTCTCTGTGAGGAACAAGGCGCAGCATTTGCTTTTGTACCAAGCAAACAAGAATTAGGTAAATCCTTAGGTATTGACATTACTTCTGCCGCTGCAGCAATTTTGGATGCTGGTGACGCACAACATATTGTAGACCAAGTTGTGGCAACCATTGCTAAAATTAAAGGCGGTAAGACTGAAGAATGAGTGCCACAACTGACGAAGTAGTACATTCTGAAATTATTCAAATTGTTGGACGAACTGGTATTGCTGGTGAAGTTATTCAAGTTAGAGTAAAAGTACTTACTGGAAAAGATAAAGGAAGAATTCTTACAAGAAATGTAAAAGGATCTGTTAGATTGGGAGAAATTTTAATGCTTAGAGAAACAGAGAGAGAAGCAAAGAAAATCAAATAGGTGAAATGAGAAATGAGTCTTTTAGTTAAACCATGTAATTTTTGTAACCGACCTGTAGCAAAAGGTTCT
The DNA here is from genome assembly GCA_002317795.1 of Nitrososphaerota archaeon. GTDB lineage: Archaea > Thermoproteota > Nitrososphaeria > Nitrososphaerales > Nitrosopumilaceae > Nitrosopumilus. The sequence goes on along the minus strand of NVWC01000006.1, from coordinate 89,781 downwards.
GGTACAATGCTTGCAAAAAATGATGGAACTGTTTTATGGTTTTGTTCTTCAAAATGCAAGAAAAATGCTCTAGTGTTAAAACGTGATCCACGAAAATACAAATGGACCAAGAAATACGTTAAAGGCGGAATTCGAAAGAACTAGAATTGACTGAACAATCACTCTTCATTGTTAAACCTGATGCAGTAGCAAGAAATCTAGTTGGTGAAGTTGTATCAAGATTTGAAAGAAAAGGATTCAAACTTTTGAAAYTAAAGATGTTTATATTTACTCAAGAACAAGCAGAGAATTTCTATGGTGTTCATAAAGATAAACCATTTTTTGGAGAGTTGACATCATTTATCACATCAGGACCTGTAGTTGCAGCAATTATTGAGGGAAATAATGCAATTGCCACTACTAGAATTATGATTGGCGCAACAAAATCTTTTGAAGCAGATCCTGGTTCAATAMGAGGTGACTTTGGATTAGGATTTAGCGAAAACATTATTCATGCATCAGATTCCCAAGATAGTTTTGATCACGAATCGAGGGTAGCATTTGAGTGATCTGAATTGCAAATTCGTCAGCCCATAGTGGCAGTTCTTGGTCAYGTAGACTCTGGAAAAACATCTCTACTAGATAGAATTCGTGGTACTGGTGTTCAAGGTAGAGARGCAGGTGGAATCACTCAGCATATTGGTGCAAGTTTTCTTCCAACTGAAACAATTAAAGAAAYATGTGGACCACTATACAAAAAACTTGAACAATCAGAAAATACAGTTCCTGGACTTTTAGTGATTGATACTCCGGGACACGAAATTTTTACTAATCTTCGCTCAAGGGGTGGTTCAGCAGCTGATATTGCAATTTTAGTAGTAGATGTAAATCGTGGATTTCAACCACAAACAAATGAAAGTTTGAAAATTCTACAAAGTAGAAAAGTTCCTTTTGTAATTGCATTAAACAAATGTGATCAAATTCCTGGATGGAGAAAATCTGAAACAAAATTTATTTCACAGGCAATTAAAGAGCAAGATGCATCTATCCAAACTGATCTTGATCAAAAAATCTATGATGTTGTGGGAACTTTATCTATTTTGGGATATCAATCAGAAGCATTTTTCCGCGTAAAGGATTTTAAATCAGAAATTGCAATTGTTCCAATTTCTGCCCGAACTGGAGTTGGAATACCTGAGCTTCTAAGTGTACTAGTTGGATTGACACAGCAATATCTCCAAAAAAGACTTAATCAAGAACAAAAAGATTCACGAGGGATTGTACTTGAAGTAAAAGATGAGGTTGGATTGGGACAAACTGCAAATATTATTCTAATTGATGGAACAATAAAAAAAGAAAATAGTATAGTTGTTGCAAAACGTGATGGAGTAATTGTTACAAAACCAAAAGCACTACTATTACCAAAACCACTTGATGAAATGCGTGATCCTCGAGATAAATTCCAACCTGTTACTCAAGTAGATGCAGCAGCAGGTCTCAAAATTGCATCACCAGATCTTGAAGGTGTTCTTCCAGGAAGTACTCTTTATGTCGCAACAAATGATGAAGAGATTGAAAAATATACTAAACTCATTGAATCAGAAATGGAATCAGTATTCATTGATACTCAAACAGATGGAATTATTGTCAAATGTGATACTATAGGTTCACTTGAGGCAATCCTTGAGATGCTTAGACGCTCACAAGTACCTGTAGCAAAAGCAGACATTGGCCCTGTTACTAGGCGAGATATTATTGAGGCAAAAACAATCAAAGAAAAAAATAGACATCATGGAATAATTTTGGCATTTAATGTAAAACTATTACCTGATGCAAAAGAAGAATCAGAAATAAGTCATATCAAAGTATTTGAGGATAAAGTAATTTACAGTTTAATTGATAACTATAATGCATGGGTTGAAGAAGATTCTGCAAATGAAGAAGATGCAATATTTTCTGAATTAACTCCAATCTCAAAATTCACATTTCTTAAAGGTATGACATTTAGAAATAACAATCCCGCAGTTTTTGGAATTCGTATAGATGTTGGAACWCTAAAACACAAAACWCCATTTATGAATATGTCTGGACGCAAAGTTGGAAACATTCACCAACTCCAACTTGACAAAAAAACAGTTTCATCTGCTAAAACAGGTGATGAGGTTGCATGTTCTGTTAAAGATGTAACAATTGGCAGGCAAATTTTTGAAGAAGAAGTATTCTATACTTTTCCTCCATCCCCTGAAGCAAAAAAACTCCTCAACCAATTCATACACAAGCTAAGTTCCGAAGAACAAGAAATTCTAAATGAGATAGTTAGAATTCAGCGAGAAAAAGAACCAATCTATGCTTACTAGCTTGAATGCTTTTTACAAATCATGTTAATTCCTGGAGCACCAACTGCCCCCATCATCTTATCTATAATTTGCCCAGATTTGAACATGATAAATGTGGGAATTGATTGAACTGCATATTTCATTGAAATATTTTGATTATTATCTACATTGACTCTACCAAATTTTACATTTGGAAATTTTTTTGACATACTCTCAAATATTGGATGCATTGACTTGCAAGGACCACACCATTCTGCCCAGAAATCTACTAATGTTAGATTCTCAGAGGATATCGTTTTATCAAAATTTGAATCATTCAAATCAATTATTCTAGGCTCAACCTTAGGTTGATTTAGCTGTTTGAGCATTTCTTCTAGTTTTCTTTGTTTTATTTTTTCAATTTCTGGGTCGTCTGACAACAAATAACAAAAATTTYAWCTATTAAAAAATCTATGTTGAAAAATTATTAATCTTTTGATTCTAATGGGATTGCTTCAAATCTTCTTGAATTGCATATGGGACACTGATCGATATATTTAGTGAAACTAACTGAAGTATATGCAATACCACATTCTCCACAAATTCTAAGATTTCTACTTAGTTTACCCATGTAAATAATGAAAAAGTATTCTGATTAAAACTTAACTTTTCATACATRTTACCAAAATTGCCACCAAGGCTTTACATTTAGTTTTTCAACAATAGTACATACTCCATCAATTAATTTTGTTCCAGTACCACAAAAACCAAATTTCTTTTCTTCAACTATCTCTTCAACTATTTCCACATCTAGTATCTCTAATCCTACTGCCTGATAAATTGAATCATACTCTGAATAATTTTCATCAAACCATTCCTTGTAGCTTGCCTCATTGTTGTATCTATCTACATAACTTTGAGCATCTTTTGTTTCATCAACAAATGATGCAACTCCTAATTCTTTTAGTTCAGAAATTGSTGCTGGTTCTGAGGTTGGTATTGAATCATCTATGTTRTCATTTACAGAAATTGTGATCATTTGACTATCTGTAAGACCATCTTTTTTTGCAATTACATAAAATACGTACGTTTTTCCACCCTCTGATTCTGATGGTGTCCATGAAAACATTCCTGTATTTGATATGATTTTAGCCTCAATTGGGGGATTTTGATCTAAACTAAAGACTACATTTTTCATTGAATTATCTACTAATTTGACAGTAAACGAAAAGAATTTCCCTTCATCTATTGTGAGTTTTCCAATAGGACTGATTTGAACATTTGTTGATTTTGCAGTTACAGTAAATTCATTAGATGATTCACTAATTCCTATTTTGTTTATAGCTGATACTTTGTAAGTATATTTTGTATTTGTTGTAAGATCAGTATGTGGATATGTTTTAGAAKTATTTTCTGTATCTGCAACTAGTACTGTGTATGGTTCATTGTCACTTTTTACTTCAATTTTGTAACCTGTAATTGGTGTGTTTCCMTCTTCAACTGGTGGACTCCATGATAGATTGATTTGAGTTGATGARGCAGCTGATGCAGTTAATTTTATTGGYGGTGTAGAGATTGTCTCTTGTACTGCAGTTGATGAAATTRGTTCCTCTGWTGTATCTACTGAATCTTCTTTAGGRGTWGCTGATRCTGAAATTGATTCTKRWGTTGATCCATATTSAGTTGTTCCACTAACSACATACGAATATGTYTTRTCAGTTGCTAAATTAGATACAATAAATGATARWGTATTTTTATTTGTRYTTCCTAYRSKATCAWAAACYCCTGGAKYRAYTTCTCTTTTTATTTCATAACCYYKWATTGGTARTAYACTTTCTGATGGYGRYAACCAWGTGAKCTTTATCTGACTAGGTGAAATTGCTGTTGCAGTTAATGCYRCAGGTGTTGTRGTATGTTCAGGTTTTAYWGAAACAGTTGATGATGATACACCTGYACCTTCTGAATTAATTGAATTAACTCGATAAGAATAAACTATTTTTGAATCAAGTCCTTGATGAATAAATGATGATGACAYACTTCCAGAATTTGCAGTTATTAYTGTAAAATCTCCTGAATCAATTTTATATTCTATTTTATACCCTGTAATTGCAGTCACATTTCCCGTTATTTCAGGTGCATCCCATGAAATGATTATTGAAGTCTGAGAAATTGGAAATGCTTCTAGATTTGTTGGTTTATCTGGGAAAAGATTTTCTGCATATGCCATTTGGATGGATGCGATACAAAGCACAAATAGTATACTAAAAATTATTTTTTCTTTCAATTTGTAATTATTTTCWCTTTTACAAATCTAATAAATTAAATAATAAATTTCACTACCCTTTTGATCAATTGAGATTTACAATATCTGAAGAATTTTCTAAATTTTGATATATTTTCTAGATTTGAAAATAATTATTGCWGGTGCYACAAAATACATTCCRATATTCATCATTATCACGCCTATTCCATATCCTAAAACTTCTGATTCTGATTCTGCAAATGACAATATCGATAATGATGACAATAATGGRGTTATTCCAATCTTTACCAATTCTCTAAATACTGGATTTTCTCTTTCCATATCTGCAATTATTGGTGAAAATGAATAGTAGAATTGRTTAAATCCTGTCATRAATAATRTYCCDGAATCTGTATTCATTAATTGATTATCACGAATYTCTCTGAGAAATTGTACTTGTGGTGCTARYTCTGAACCATATGTTGCAGTTGCAATTAAACAACCRCCACCATTAGATTTCTCTATYATTTCACAAGTATCTCCAAYTADTTCTGTTCCTTCTCCRCATTCTCCAAATTCTGGTTCAATDATTTCTATCTCTTCAACTATTTCCACATCTAGTATCTCTAATCCTACTGCCTGATAAATTGAATCATACTCTGAATAATTTTCATCAAACCATTCCTTGTAGCTTGCCTCATTGTTGTATCTATCTACATAACTTTGAGCATCTTTTGTTTCATCAACAAATGATGCAACTCCTAATTCTTTTAGTTCAGAAATTGCTGCTGGCTCTGGTTCAACAATTGGCTCTGGTTCAACAATTGGTTCTGGTTCAACAATTGGTTCTGGTTTATCAATAACTGTTACAGTAATTGTTTCACTATCTTCAAGTGGTCCTGATTTTACAACTATATCTAAAATATAATTACCTGATTGAACATCAGTTGGAGTCCACATGAATACTCCTGTATCTTTGTTAATTGTAGCACCATTTGGTTGATTTGAAAGACTATATTCTAATACACTAATTGTTGAGTCAGTAACACTTGCAGTAAAAGTTAATTCTACTGTTTCATTTACTCCTTTATTTCCAATATTTGTTAATTCTAAAATATAATCTGGTAATACATCTGCAATACTTTTTTCGTATGCAATTTTAATTTCAACACCTGTATCAAAAGGTTGTTTTTCAGTAAATAGTGTTATTGTGTAAATTCCTTTACTATTGAAAAGAAGATCTGCATAAATAGGAATAAATGAAAATGTTCCATCTGGATCACTCATTTGATTTTTGATAAGTTTCTCTCCGTTTTCTCCTTTCATTACAGCAGTTAGCATAATTTTTTCTGCATCACTAACTGTTCCAGATATTGTAAATCTATCATTAATTGTAAATGTCTCTTTATCCAGTTCTGCATTGTTGACATCTGCATAAACTGGAATAATCATTATGGCAATTAATGAAAATAATACTGCTCCTGTAAATTTAATATTCACAAAAACAGTTTTCTTAATTCATTTTTAAAAAACACGTATAATTTCTTCGTGTTTCTTGCAAAGAAAATTTCACAAAACTCACAAATCAAGCAAAAATCTCATGTAAACACCATCATTTTGCCTGATTTCCATGTCGTAAAACGTGGGTGCTTTGATTTCGACTTTGAAATTATGCTTATGGATATCTAGTGGCTCACCATATGCTATTGCATTGATTTTATACCCATTTTCTTCTATAATCTCAAATTCTATTCTTCTGATTGCAAATCCCTCAGTAATTAGAACAAATGGAATTTCTTCAAGCCAGCTAAACAGAAGATATCTTACATCTTTTCCTTGCGCTGAAAATTCCTTTTTTTCCTTTTCTTCAACTTTGTCCTGATCTAGTGTTAGATTAACTACCGCATCAGCTGTAACTGAAAATGCTTCTTTGAGATCTTTTGCAGTAACCTCAATTATTGCATCAGTTGCATGATCTAAAAACTTGTAACTCAAGTACTAGTTTTGAATTCTTTCTGATTATTAATTTAGATGATTTTAAAAATTAGAATTACTCTAATACACATGAGTTACTTACTTCATCAAATACAGTTCCTATACCACATTTAGAATTAGATTCATTACTAATTTTACTTCCTTCTAATACACATGAGTTACTTACTTCATCAAATACAGTTCCTATACCACATTTAGAACTCGAATCTTCATCACTTACAGGTATAGTATTTTGTACAGGTGTGGTATCAACTTCATTACCAATTTGAATTTCATTTTCTCCTAAAATTTTAATCCCCATAGCTATTCCACCAACGATTATTACACCAAATAAAATTATTATCACTAACGTACTCTTACTTATTTTCACTTCATTTTTAGTACTAATTTTTTCTTGAGATTCATTTTTTCTGAATTTCTCATCGTATTGTTTTTCTTCCTCTTCTATTATGTATAGAGAGGAACCACATTTACGACAAAAATTTTCATTTTTAATCATATTACCACAGTTACCACAAAAATAATTTTTATTTGATTCAATAATTTCTGGTATTGACTTTTTTACATCCTCAGATATGTCTCCAGCTTCTTTCAAATTTTTAGCCATTTGTTCAGCCTCTTTTTCTTCTTCAGAGGTGCGCTCTGGTTCTGAAACTGGTGTTTCTTTTAGTCGATTTGTATATTCGGGATAATCATAAGAGTTGAATCTCTCTAATCTTTGGCCCTTGTGGTCCTCAAGATATTCTCTAGTTAATTCTCGAAGATATTTTGTATCTGAAATGTATAACACATTTCTTGATTCAAGTGTTGCTTTGATATGTTCTAGACGCCCGAGGTCTCCTTGCTTTAATTTCAATAATGCATTAACATCATCTAAAAGACTATTCACAATCTGTATGTGCCCTCAAAGTATATGAAAGTACTATTGAATAATATCATTCAGCCTTTTCATCCTTTTCTATAATTCCAAATATGTTTAGTTCTGTATCCATACATTGAGCAAACCATCCAATTTTAGGGATTGCCATTTTGGGAACAATTAACTGTCCTCCGTTTTTAATGATCTTTTTTGTAAATTCATCTACTGATGGAACATCAATTGTATTTACCATTCCCATTTGTCCTGGTATTCTTTTTGATAATCCACCATTAATTCCTGGTTCTTTTGTTCCAGTTGTTGCCATCCAATAATCCATTGGTCCATCCCACTTTTCAAATTTCCAATCAAATACTTTTTTGTAGAACTTTTGCGCTCTTTGAGGATCGTCTGCTGGAATATCAAAATGTGACACTCTAGGCATAATTTTTCATCTCGTTAAATTATTTAAAACAGATCTTTYYATTTCTAAAATCTTTTTTAAAAAAGCATTCATAGTAATATTGTGGGAATTATTTCTAATCTAAAAAAAGATCTTGCTAWTGCAAAAAGAAACAAAGCAGCAAAGATTAATGGAAAAAATCTCAAAGGTATACTAAAAAAATTCAAAGAAGAACGGGATAGACTTGAAAAAGAGACAGGAAAAAGGCCGCAAATTGATGATACGACACAGATGTTTATGCAAAAAATTCTAAACGTATGGCTAACAGAAGGAAAAGAAATTGATGARCAAAAATTTTGGAYWGAAGTTGATTATAACCGACAATTTGATAATCCWGTTGAATTCTATGARMGAAAACGMTAATTTTGTGAATTATTTKTATTTTGACTCTARRTGTAATTWTACTCGTAAAGTAATTTAGTAGGAATTNAGTTGGCACAAKCAAATGGAACTATTTGATTCRCTTYTAGYCTGGMTTKCAGATTTTCTTGGAGGTCATCTTTATGAGGGAATATTTCTAGCAGCATTAATTGAAACTATTATCCCACCAATTCCTACTTTGGCARTATTTCCAACTGCTGGATTYTTGGCATCTCAACAAGGAATWCCACTAATTGGAATAATCCCWATGATYATTCTTGGAGCHTTAGGGGCTACAATTGGAACATCTGCAATTTACTTTATTGCACTAAAACTTGGACGAGTAGTTYTACTACGATATCTAAAASTAATCAAAATATCWGAAAAAAAATTARAGAGAGTAGAAATTTGGTTTGAGAAATATGGRGACAAGGCRGTATTTTTKGGAAGAATGRTACCTGTAATGAGGGAGATGATTTCAGTTCCTGCAGGATTACTACAAATGAGAATTCCAAAATTTATCATGTATACATTTGGAGGTTCTCTAATTTGGTCTAGTGCAACAATTTTGGCTGGATATTATTTTGGTGAGGCAATTGGACTTTCCGTACCAACCACATAATTCTAAAAATTTCCTAACGTTTTTTGTTTTTTTYCATCCCAAACAAGTTCCTTCATTCCTAATYGCATTCTTAAAGAATTTGCAGTAGCTGGACCAAATCCTTCATAGTGATTGTTTGCCATTAGGAATGCTTGTGGTATATTTTGAATCTCTTTGAGTTTTTTTGCCCAACTTGAAATTAACATATCTTTGTTTTTCACAACTTTACCAAACTCTGAATCAGGAATTGATCTATCTCCAATTAATCTGATGTAAAGAAAATTTGCAGTTACAGGCATTGGATTATTTACCCCTGCAACATCATTCCATACAAGACAGAATTTTTTTTCCTCAAGAAATTTTATTGCTTCATCTGAAAACCATGATTCATGTCTTCCCTCAATTGGATACAAAAAATCATCAGGTAGTAATTCAAAGAGTTTCTCTAATCTTGGTTTGGCTTCTTCAAATGACAATGATGGTGGTAATTGTAAAACCAGGGCTGTAATTTTCTCATAAATTGGAGAAAGTGAGGATAAAAATGCAAACACCTCTGAATTCACATTTTCAAGCCTCTTTTCGTGGGTAATTATTGATGGAAATTTTGCTGTAAATCTAAAATGTCGTGGAGTTTCTATATTCCATCGTCTAGTCATTTCTTGACTTGGAATTTTATAAAATGTTGAATTTATTTCAGTAATGTCAAAAATCTGAGAATAATATTTTAACCAATTTGAACTCTTTAGATTATTTGGATAAAATGTTCCTGACCAYCCTTGATAACTCCAACCAGTACATCCTATTTTTATATTCATGATGATTTGTAAATTGTTTCTATTTTTAAATTTGAAATTAGTAGAAAATTTTGAAAGCTGACAACGGGGAACAACCTTTACACAGCCCTGCTAGTATGCTCGGACTGGTAAATAATCACCATGCATTTAGACAATATGATATTGTGTCAACTTTCTAAAATACTATATGTGAAACTAACATTAATTCTAGATCATAATATTTTAAACACTTGTTCAAAAATTATTAATTTCATAAACAAATTTTTGTTTTAAAGCAATCAAGTTTATTGACATGTTTTTACGTTATTTGTTGGTGACAGGTATGAGTATTCAAATAGAAAAACAAACGTCAATTCAAAAATTCAATCATAATTTTTTTGAAAGCAAATGTACAATTTTGTTACAGAATATGCCCGAACTGAGACATGTTGGATTACTTGATCCTATGGGTAATCAAGTTGCTGGTGATTTTAAACATGGAATAAAACCACTAATGACTTTAGATGAAAGAAAAAAAATGAATATTGAAGCAGTTCTAAGGGTAAAAATTAGACAGGACTTTGATGAAAAATTAGGTTCTGTAACATATGCTGCAGCACGAAGAAGTACAGTTGTAATGATGAGTTTTCTAATGGGAGACTATGTTCTAATAGTTTCAGCCAACAAGGATGTTGAAATTGACAAAACTGCTAGAAAAATCATGAATTTATGGGGTATTTCAAATTAATTTCTCATAATTCATGTATTGGTTTTTTCAAATAAATTCTAAAATAAAATATTCTGTAAATCTATTCAGATTTTTTTTACACTAAGGAATCATCAGTAAGAAAGATGCGTAATCGCTTATTATGCCAAAATGATTTTTTCATTAATGAAATATGCAAAACTATTTTTGGTATTATCCATAATAATGGCAGTAGCTATTGCCCCAATAAGTGGGGCATTTGCTCAAACTGATACTGAAAACTATGACATACAAACAGACAAAGAACAACGAAAAGCATACGCTAAAGAAATCAAAGAGCAAAGACAATTACTAAAAGATCAACTCAAAGATCTCAATGACCAAAGAAAAAATAGACTAGGTGATACATTTGATGAGAGAATTCAAGATGTTGAATTTACCTTATCCGTAAATGGTGTTACTTCTGGTTGGGCTGTAGTRGATGGTAAAGCATTTCCAGCAGAATTCATACTAGATGCTAATGCAGGTCATGTTGAAAAACGAGGCATGATAATTACTGGAACTGGTACTATTTTCATTGGAGATAGAGAAATTACCTTTGATCTAAAAGGATTTGCAAAGAACAATCGTGTTCACATGAATGGTGTTTCCCAAGATGATGATTCAATTAAAATTCATCTCAAAGGCCACTTTGCACCAATTGCTGATAGTGATGATTCCTATGCTTTAGCATTTACAAGAGCTGCAATAACTGCTGAGAGTTCTGATGTCAAAGTTCCACTGGTATTAGTTGGGGATGTTACAGTTACTCCAACAATTACTGATGAACCAGTTATAGATGAAACTGATTCTGAAGATGTGGATATAGATGTGCTAGATCTATTAACCTAAGATCTACACTCTTTCTTTTTTATATCATGAAATAATTAAATTCTGATATGGGATTTTTTGAAAAACTCAAGAAAGGAATTGAACTAAAACAAAACACTCCTTCTCATTCAATGATACAAAAAACACATGAGAAAATTTCACATCTCAAAAAACAACTAGAAATCACACCTGATAATTCAAATCTTTATCTTAATTTGTATAGGTGCTATGTTGAACTCTCAGATTCTCCAAAAAAGATTGAATGTTTGAAAAAAATAACTAAACTCAAACCAAATGATTCGTATCCACTACAACAATTAGCAGATATTTATTCAAACGAATTAGATGATATGAAACAAGCAAAATTTTTCCAAGATATGGCGAATAAAATCAAAAAATCATTCTAATTGAAGAAAATCTTTGTCTGAAATCAAAAAGCTGATTTATCGCTAATAATACTTACGATGTTTTAATCCGCCATTCTTTATATGGAAAAAAATGGTAGTTTTGTAATGAAAAATACACAACTTCTAAGTGTTGTTTTATCTCTGATTATGGTGTTTGGTGTAACTGCAGGTTCTGCATATGCCCAAACAGGTGATGTAGATGATACTTCAATTGAAGATGAGATTGAAAAAATTGAAACTGAAATAGAAGATGAAATCAAGGATGCAACAGACGACAAAACTGATTATGAAACTGATGAAGATCATGACAGAAACATTGATGGTATCTTTAGAGAAAAACTTACTAGATGGTGTGAAATGTCTGATGAAGAAAAAAGTACAACTGCAACTAAATATGGTAAAACAGAAGACCAAGTTGCAAAAGCAAACAACTATTGTACTTTGAATGATGAATCAGATAGAGCAGAATTTATCGCTGAACACAGAGATGAATTCAGAGCACACATGAAAGACAAAATGAATAAACCTCACATGGATTATGACAGAATTTGTTCATTATCCGAATCAGATCGTGCAGCAGAAATTATTGATGCAGAAAAACTTGAAAGAATCTCAAAATGGTGTGAAATGACATCTGAAGAAAGAGAGGATTACAAGAAAGAACATCGTGATAGAATGGACAAAGATCAGGACAAAATGGACAAAGTCCATGATGGAATGAAAATGTCTGATATGTCTCCGCGACTTAAAGAAATGATTATGACTAAACATGACATTTCAGATGAGAAAAGAGAAGAAATCAAGATGAAATACATCGAAAAACATGGTGAATTAACTGATGAACGAAAATCTGAACTAAAGATGAAATTCAAAGAGCATATGACTTCTAAACGAATCAATATGTCTGATGAACGAAAATCTGAAATTCACGATAGAATTGCTGAGATGAAAGCCTTCAAGGCAGAACTTCGTGAGCGAGCATCTGAAATGACTGATGAGGAAAAACAAGAACTTCGAGAAGAATTCATTGAAAAGGCCAAAGATATGAGATTGGCATGGATTTCACCACACCACCAAATGAATGTCGGTATTAATGCTGATGAAATTGAATGTCGTGAAGGATTTAGTCTTGTTTTGAAAGCATCAAATGGCGTTCCAATGTGTCTCAAATCAAATACAGCACTTAAAATGATTGAAAGAGGTATTGCAGTTCCTGCAAACTAATTTTTTTCTTTTTTTATTCAATATTCCTTTTTTGAAGTATTTTGCCTAAATATTTTCGGTTTTTCTATTCCTGAAAAATCTCTATGACAATTACATTGACAAGATGAAATGATACATCTGTGTTTTTTACAATCAAGACAACGTTTACTTCTACCAGTTTTCATTCTTAATTCTTCTATACGTTTGTCTTTTTCAAACATAAAAAATAGATTATATAATAATTCTAAAGTGTTTTGTATGTAACAAAAAAAGACTTGGATAATTTGGAAAATAAAACAACATAAATTTAGCTATATTTTTGTAAATTTAATGGATTTTATGTTAGAAGAAGAACTATTAGATTTAATGACTTTTTGTCTACAAAATCCAGARTCTRAMGAAATACCAGAAAAACATAAAAAAATTACAGAAATYGGTCARCWGCTGTAYGATGATGGAGGAATTGATGCATTAGAGAATTTCTTTTTTGTATTAAAAAATAGAATTACWGAAGAAATAGGAAAAGATCCAACAYCTATGCGTTCACTTTGGAATGGCATTGATGMRAAATGGGAATCWATGAAATAATTTTTCCAAATCTAAAATTTYTARGAGATAATAAAAAAAGAAAAATMAATCACACTAGTTTTTTARTGTGAATGGGTTTATCCATGATTGGATAATATTTTTATTCAATTCTGCAAATGCGTTTATGTTATCGCTAAAAGTTTTGATATTTTGTACTGTAGTATCAATTGTAGTTTTTGTCAATTGATTAGTTAGTGTACTTGCTTGAACAATTTGCTTGTTTGTATCAATGATTGCAGTTCTTGCGGCATCTGGAACTTCTGTTGTAATGCCTGTTTTTTTGCAAATTCTTGTTGTACTGATACTGTTGCATTGATTGTTTTCTCACAGGTTTTCATACCTTCTTCTTGCAATTGTATAATAGCTTGAAAATATTGTGGGGTGATTTTTGACATATTTTCAAAGTATTTTTGAACATTTTGCTTGTACATTGAATAAACATTGTTTGCTTGTGTATTTTTTGTTTGAGTTTGTGTGCTCATATTATGAAGTTCTTACTCCAGTATATATATCATTGGTAACCATTGGTAACCATTGGTAATAGATGGTTTATTTATCTCATAAATCATACTATTAAAATATCCTACTATCCTATTTCCAACTTTATGATAAGTTATGTGCTGTTTCCACTAATGGAATTTTATGATAAGAACCTCATATTATACTATAATGGGAATATTTACAATAATGATGGTTTCATCAATGGAAATTACTGATGCAGAATTACTGATGCAGAATTACTGATGCAGAATTACTGATGCAGAATTACTGATGCAGAATTACTGATGCAGAATTACTGATGCAGAATTACCATATGAAAAACAAGTAAAATTTACAAGTGCAGTTGAACAAATATCTGCACATATTTTAGCAGCTAGAGAAAATATTACACTTGGAAACTTAGAACTTTCATCATTGCATTTATCCCATCCAATTTTAGAATTATATGAAAATCTTCATACGGGTTTGATAAATTATTCTCATATCGATGAAAAAGTTGAATTTAGTTTATCTATTTTAGAAAATACTATCCTAATGTGAATTTAGATTTTTTTGATATGCAAACAGATGAAATTATCAAAGTATTAGATGAAGCAAAAATGACATTAATTTCTAAAGACACATTAAATGATCCTGTTTTCAAATTAGATGTATTTATTGATCTTGTAGAAATGTCTAAAACTGAATACATAGATGCAACTGAATCAAATAATGAACCATTTAAAATTGTAGAGATACAAGATAGTCATGCATTTTTGATGAAGGCCGAAAATATACTTTATTCAATTGGTGGTATGGAACAAGATAAAAAAAATGAAATAATTATAAAATTACAACTAACTCAATTAAGCATTTTAGATAATCAACCTTTGAATAATATTGAAACACAGTTTGATAATATTATTGATGAAATAGGAATGATTAACAAGAGTGAATTGATATTACAAGAAATACGTTTCATTGAAGAAGCTGGGTTAGTAGAAAAACAAGACAAATCTCAAGATTTTATTGTTTTTGAACAATCATCTGTTCCTTCTTGGATAAAGATGAATGCATCTTGGTGGGCAGATGGAATAATTTCTGATATTGAATTTCTATCAGGAATTGAATATCTGCTTGATGAGAACATCATACAGGTTCCAGTAATTTCTACACCTTATGATGGTGAAATTAATGTCAAAATTCCTTCATGGATTAAACATAATGCATCTTGGTGGGCAGATGGAATAATTTCTGATGTTGAATTCCTCTCAGGCATAGAATACATGCTTGAGCGAGGAATTTTAGTAGTTTAGAGATTTTATTGTAAAATCTAGATTTTATGTAAAGGCTAACACTTCGCCTTTTGCCATTTTCTCTTTAAATTTCTCTTTTTCTTTCTCTTTTTCATCTATTTTGGTTGCCATAGATAATAATCGTAATTATTTGATTTATTGTAGCTTGTAGAAAATCTGAAAAAATGTCTAAAATTACTCTGAATTTTAAACATCATTAAAGATTGAAAAATTTGTTTTTATTCAAATATGATTTTTCTTTAAATTATTTACTATCTGATGTAATTTCTATCTGTATTCTCCACCACAATCACCAATGGTATCAAACAAGTCATTGGATTTTGTAGTGACTGAATTAATTTCTTTGATATCCTCTAAATCTAATTTCACATCAAAGACTTTGGCATTATCCTCTCTGTGATTAGTAATTCCTAGTCTTGCACCAATGATTACTCCCGCAACTTGTGGTTTGTCTAGAATAAATCGTACTGCAACATTTGCTATACTGCAATTGTGTTTTTTAGCTATCACATTTAATGCTGATAATAACTCTTGGAATAATCCCCATCCGCCCCATGTATCAATTATGTTCTTGTATTTTTGTAGACTAGCTGTAGTAAGATTTCCTCTGTGTGGCTCATCAGATCCTACATAGGATTCAGAAAAAAATCCTCCAAGTAATGTGCCATATGCTAGAATCTTTATGTTGTGTTTTGCAAAAAATGGCGCCATTACTTTTTCTGGTCTGTTATCTAGGATAGAATATTGAACTTGGTTTGATGTTATGGTGAAATTATTTTCAAGCATTATCTTTACTCGTTCTGTATCAAAGTTTGTCAGTCCCAAGTGTTTGATTTTATTCTCACTTTGTAGTTTTGATAAATGGTGTAGTGCATCAAGGTAACTATTATTGGAATAATCCCACCAGTGAAATTGCAATAAATCAATGCAGTCAGTTTTTAATTTTTTTAGTGATTGCTCGATGTAGTGAGTTACGATACTGTTTGACATTGGTCCTGGATTTGGGACAAATTTTGTTAGTGCTTGGAATGATTCCTCTGAGTCTAGTTTTTCTCTGAATTGTCCAATTAGGGATTCTGCAGGACCGTAAATGTCTGCCATATCCCAAGTGGTGAATCCCTCTTTGTGATATGATATCATGTCTTCAATAGCTGATTCAGTATCTATTTGGCCATGACCTCCAGCTACTTGCCACATTCCATTTAAGATTCTGCAAATCTCAAAGTTTGGCGCTAGCGTTGATTTCTCTATTGACATTCATTATTTTTGTGAAGGATCTCTTTAAAAATTAGTTTAGATTACAACTATTCTTCTTTTGATAATTTTTGTCACCTATTTTTTAGGGATTTGAACCAGAATGATAAGTCCCCTTAAGAGAATTTGAATGCTAAACTAATTTTATGAATATTATTCATAGATTAAATTTTTAATGATCAAATTACATTTTTCCACGATCATCACTCCAATCGTCATTTAACAATTTCTCAATCTTTTGAGCAGTCTTTGCACTTGCATATCTGATTTTGTTTGGATCTCTCATTCTGAGATCAACTTTTTTGTCTTCTGCCCACTGATTAACTGATTTTATTGTACCAATTTTTATCATCTCTGTTATTGAAATTGATTTTGAAATAAAAGTCATCATTCTAGTATCAATATCTAAAATTAATTTCTCAATTGATATTTTTAATGATATTTTTTCAACTTTTTCTAAATCTTTGAATAGTCTTGCTCTTTGTGATTCTAATCTGTGTATTTGTTTCATACACCATGAATCTAAATCATAACTATCCCATTCCTTTGTAAGTCTAGAGTACCAATAATTGATATCACTATTAATCGTATTACGATTAACTTCAATCATCTCTGAAATTTTAACTGCAGAATAACCAAGTTCAAAATGTAAATTAAATACTTTATTTTGTCGTTTGGCTCTTTCATCCTTGGTATATCGACCACCCTTCTTTTCAATTAATGCTATATTGATAGGATTGTTAGTTCTACAATAGTTGTGAACCTGTACAATAATTGATAATTTACATGACACAAAATTGACAAGATTAAAAATTAAAAATTGCCTAGTTCTGCATAGTTATCACGCACAAAATTTCTATTTGTAATGCTTTCCTGTAAAACATTCTTTGCATATTCTACTATCTATTCTACTCCTCAACAATTCTGATTGCTTTTCATCTAGTCTACCATGCTGCAACAAATTCAGCAACTCATCTGAATGAATAATTGGAAACTCTACTTTACAAGTACATTTGGTACATTCACAGCTAATTCTCAATCCCATTACTATCACCATACATTATAATCCGCCACCAGAAACCTCGCCAAGCTCCAATTCATATCCACTTGGGTCAACAATGTATATCGATTTTGATTTCTCCCAATTAATCACTCCATCATATAGAATTTCAACTCCAAGCTCCTCACATTTTGAAATAACCTCATCAAAGTTCTCTACATTAAATCCAAAGTGAGCAATTCCACCTTCTGGTGACATGTTAGGTATCTCATACAGACACAACTTGATGGAGTCATTTCCAATAATTTTTGATGGAGTATCAATCTTGTTTTGATTTTCTTCTTGCTTTATGACAAACCCAAAAAGATTCTTGTAAAATTCTACACTCTCATCCAAATTTTTGACTTTCATGTTCACATGATCAATCATTCTTGCTTTGAGAACCATTACTATCAATAATTACAAAATTTACTTAAGATTATACCCCACAGAAATATCTAAATCCCAACTATTTGACACAATATTCATGGAGTTACCACGAGGTATGAAAGACTTTGAAGAATCAGAAAATGCAAACATTGAGCATATCAGGTATCATTTCAAACAGCTCTCAACTCTGTATGGGTTTTCATTTATGGATACATCACCAATTGAATTACTATCTACTCTAGAGACAAAGTCAGGACCAGCAATTAGAGATGAGATTTACTATTTCAAAGATAAGGGAGATAGAGAAGTAGCACTGAGATTTGATTTTACAATGGGATTGACGAGGTATGCTGCTGCTCAAAAATCAATGAAATTACCTGCCAAATTCTCAGCATTTGGTGGAGTGTTTAGGTATGACGAGCCACAAAAAGGGAGATACAGATACTTTCACCAGTGGGATATTGAAGTTTATGGTAAAGCAAATCTAGAATCTGAAGCAGAAATTATTGAACTAACATCAAGACTCTTTGATTCTCTATTACTCAAAAATATTACAATTGACATTAACCACAGAAATCTTGTAGAGTCTTATATCAACAAAATATTTGATTCAAAAGATCCACAGCTAGTAGCAGATATTTTACGAGCAGTAGATAAGATTCAGAAAAAATCCAAAGAAAAAATTATAGATGAATTCAAAGATAGATACGATGTAAGCAAGCTAGAAAAGATTTTAGAATTCTCTCAAATAAAAGGAACAATCAAAGAGATTGAAAATTCCTTTGATACAACACAGCTAGAATCCTGGGATGAACTAAAAGAATTATTTGATTCATTAGAGAATAGAGGAGTATCAAATGTTAGAATTAATTTTGGTATCGTACGAGGACTAGATTATTACTCTGGAACAGTCTTTGAGGTATTTGATAAAAATTCAACTCTAGGAGCACTTGCTGGCGGAGGACGATATGACACATTAACTAAAGCATTCAAACGAGATGACTTGGGGGCAACAGGAGTWGCTGGTGGTGTTGAGAGAATWATWYTAACAATGCAAGARCAAAAAATAATTCCWGATATTTCACAAAATAGARTTGCAGTACTYTACRTTAATGATGAGATGAAAAAAGTTGCACACTCYATYACMTCAYTACTWMGAYTMAAYAAAATTCCTACAGACATTGATTTGGCAGGWCGTAATCTWAAAAARCAGATGGATATTGCAAGTRRTTCMAGAYTARCAATTATWGTWGGRCCACAAGAACTWGAACAAGGAAATGTWGTYMTCAAAGATATGATTACWGGAACTGAGGGARYWATMTCTYTAGAAAAATTAACTGAAGAYCCAAAAACWATWCTTAATTTAGAAAAGCACTAGTCAAATTCATAATTTCWGGACCMGTAGTTAGTGAACCAACWACAATACARTGATTATTRGCCAAWACTCCTGATGCMACRTATGGCACKCCATTATTAATYGAACTAGGTTCDATATTTACGCCTARWAMATCWGAAAATAKTTCMATATCTTTYTCATCTGTATCTGGATGAATRGCRGCACCTGAATCATTTGCAACCATTACAGAACCAATYTGGTTRAAYCCTGCAATTCTTTTCTGAATTGTTTCAACTCCYAATACATCHGAAAYTGTTTTACAWTCTTCTTTTGATAACCATGGAGATACAACTGCWCCTTTGTCATTTGCACAAATCACATTACCTAATGCATTRWACTTTGTATCAAGYACTCCAACTTCTAAATCWGTTTCATCTTTWAGAAAATCATATTCGTTTTGATATGCAGTAGTTGGTAATAGAAYTCCTTTGTTRTTCATTAYAGATAATGCACCAATTAGTCTAGTGTTAGCWACTGCWGTAAAATRAATMTCAATATCAAGATATTTTTCAAGTTTGTYTGCTTTKGTTTGTGCAAATCCTAATGGTACTAGTCCAATACTATCATTGACACTAATGTAGACTCCAAGATTGGGTCCTCTATACACATCATACTTTACAATATCCATATCCCAAGGATTGGTCTTAGAACATTATGAACGTAAGGGATCATCTCATGACTGAGAGTCATTAATTTGAACTACCCTAGACTTAAATAATAACTAAAAAAATTTAGTATATGCCAATAGCAGAAAATTTCCCTGAAGGTCTAAAGCCACTTGGAAAGATTAGCCTAGATGATGGAAATTTCCATATCATGTGGGGTCCAGGTAAAGAGAAAAATGCTGATGGTTCACAAGCTGAAGTGCTTGYAGATACAGAMGTAGTTGCAGCATATGAGGCAAGAGGTGAAAAACAAGTTCCWTTAGGAATTAGTGGAACTATGGTTGCAGTWGATTGGGATTCATGTGTTGCAGATGGTGCATGTATTGAGGCATGTCCTGTACAAGTATTCCAATGGTACAGAACTGAAAAAGATATTCCAGCAGTAGATGTAGTTGGTCAAACTTTTGAGGGGACAGGCAGTGATGTCAAAGATGAACGAAAAGATCTAACTGACAAGGCAGACCCAATTAGAGAACATGATTGTATCTGGTGTATGGCATGTGTTTCTGTTTGTCCACCACAGGCAATCAAAGTCGATCAGTCAAATGTAGAAAAACATGAAATAGCTGCAAAATCTTTGTAAATTTTTATCTCAATTCCAAAATTATTATAAAAACTAAATTTAGTTACAACTAATTTTATCTAGCTTTAAATAATATTCTAAATTAATTCTGGTATGGTAGATCTAGTTATACCGGAAGACTTTTGCATCAATGATGTAAAGCCAACAGGAAAAACAAGCCATTCAGATGGAGAAAATAAACACTTTATCTGGGGCGATGGACGTTCTGATGGTGCAGCATTCTCAAACGATGAAGTAAAGGCAGCTTATGAAGAACATGGGGAAGAAATAGTTCCTTTGGGTATTCATGGAACAACTGTTGCAGTCGATTGGGATGCATGTACTGCACAAGGCTCATGCTTTGGTGTGTGTCCTGTTCAAACATTCCAATGGTACAGAACTGAAAAAGACATTCCGGCAATTGATTGCAAGGGTGAAACTTTTGAAGGTACTGGACTTACAGAAGATAACGAAAGATTAGATTATTCTGACAAATCACAACCAATCAGAGAACACGATTGTACAATTTGTATGGCATGCCAAGAAGCATGTCCTGAAGGAGCAATTTTAATTGAAGCATCTAATTTGGAATGGCACGAAAAAGCAGACGGTACTTATGTAAAAATGCCATCTAGCGGTGGCGGACCACATTCAGGTCATTAAAGAAATTTTTTCTTTTTTCTTATTTTTTATTTACACATTTTTCTCTTCCTCAACAAATTTTAATCACTGTTTTACAACAATTTTTGCAGAGGTCGCCTAGCCCGGTAGGGCGCGGGCCTTGAAAGCCTGTGTTCGCAAGGACACGGGGGTTCAAATCCCCCTCTCTGCGTTTTTATCTATTTTATATTACTAAGTTCTGCAAGCATTGCAGATAGTTGAATCTCCGAATTGGATCCAACAAGAATTCTATAATCATATTTTGCAATAATTTGTAAAATTTCTGATAGGTGGGGCTGTTTTGATTTGAACACTGCGGCATTTAGATATTTTAAAAAGTCAGATTCAGACATTCCATACACTTTGATTAATTCAATCATTTTCTCTCTTGCTTCAGGAACCTTTCCAGATAATGCAATTTTTAAAACATCATCTACATCACTGGTTTTAGTTAGACCAGCTGATGACTTTACATTCTCTTCAGTAATACCGCCAAGACTTGCAGTTGCCTGCATTAGATTAATTGCATGTCTCAAATCCCCTTCTGAATAATCATAAATTGCCTTTAGTCCCTTTTTGTCAGTCTTTACTTTTTCTTTTTTTGCAATTTCTTCTAATCTACCAATAATATCTTCTTCAGAAATTGTTGTAAACTTGAATTTAGCACATCTACTTTGAATTGGATCAATAATTTTTGAAATATTATTTGCAATGAAAATGAATCGACAAAATTTTGCAGTTTCTTCAATAACTCTTCGAAGTGCAGTTTGAGCATCTGATGTCATCTCATCTGCTTCATCTAAAATAATAATTTTGAATGGAATTTCTGCAAATCCTGACCATTTTGAAAACTTTTTTACTTTTTCTCTTACCATCCCTATTCCTCGCTCATCTGATGCGTTTAGTTCTAAGACACTGYTCATACTATAGTTCTTGCCCAAAATTTGATGTGCAAGACATAATGCAGTAGTTGTTTTTCCAACTCCTGCAGAACCTGAAAACATCAAGTGAGGCATATCTGTTGGATCTTTGATTAATGCCTCAAGACTGCCAATTACTTCAGTTTGATTGACAATTTCTGAGAGTTTTGTTGGTCGATATTTTTCTACCCACATACCTGTTGCAGACATCTGAGTACTGTGGTGCAATTCCCACTAATAAATCCGAATTGGTTATTGTATCATACAATAAATTAAAATTAAAATCAGCACAATTAATCCTACGATCAGCCTGAAGTTAATTAGGATCAATTGATCTCACCAAATTGTTAACAGAATTGATCGATCCGATACATACGATCTGAATCGCAATAAGTGATCTCATATGGAAATAGAAAAAATAGAAAAAGTACATTCAATTGGACATAGACTAGAGGATACTAAAGTTTCAGTTACTAAAGATTTCAAATTCAATGTTGCAGGCATAAAATCAGAAGGAAAACAAGGTGAGGTAAATAACATGCCTCAGTGGGTAGGTAAAATACTATCAGATAATAATTTGGGAACACTTGATTCGCCTGATATGATTACTGCACTAAAACAAGCATTATCTAAAGAGAAAATGGTTGGAGAATACCAACTCTCAACACTTGAACCACATTTTTACATTAAGCTAAAAACATCTATGAAAGAATTGAGTAGTAATGATTTTGATAAAGTTGAAAGTATAATGCTTGAATTATTTAGAACAAGAAGAGGAAAATTAGTAAAGATTGCAGATACAATCAAACTCACTTCTGAATTGTACAATAAGCTTACAGTTGAGGAAAATATATTTTATAAAACAATTTATGAAAATAGCAAAGAGTTTGAGAAACAAATTACAGGAGATTTAAATGAGCAAAACTCAGACTAGCACATTTACTGATTCTGCATTGTCAGATAAAGTAAAAGAATTTCTAAYTAGATACAAGGACAAGAATGGCATCTACAGGTATGTRGAAGCAATTGATGAGATGATGCCAAAAAATGCAAAATACATAATTGTTGATTACAATGATTTAGTTTTAGAGCCTGAWATTGAAATAATTTTTTCTCAAAATCCTGATAGAYTATTTGATGCATTTTCTAGAGCAATCAAAGAAGCACTTCAAACWAGATTCCCTGATTATGCAGAAAAAATAAAAGATGAAGTTCGTGCAAGRTTAATTAATTTTCCATTAGAGCGAAGTCTAAGACARATTACTKCTGAAACCATTGGACAHATTATCAGTGTTTCAGGAATGGTAGTTCGTGCATCAGARGTTAAACCTCTTGCAAAAGAACTAGTCTTTGTTTGYCCTGATGAKCATACAACCAAAATYATTCAGCTAAAGGGAATGGATGTTAAAATKCCAACTGTTTGTGATAATCCCACTTGTAAACACAGAGACTTTGAGCTAAAACCTGAAGCAAGTAAATTCATAGATTTTCAGATTCTCMGATTACAAGAACTACCTGAAGATTTACCTCCAGGTCAACTTCCTCACTATGTTGATATCACAGTTAGACAGGATTTAGTCGATAACTCAAGGCCTGGAGACAGAATTATCTTAACAGGTGTGGTTAGAGTAGAGCAAGAATCAATTGCGGGGATTCAGAGAGGTCATAGTGGATTATATCGATTAAGAATTGAGGGAAATAATATTGAATTTTTGAGTGGACGTGGTACAAAAWCTGATAGAAAAGTAGCAAGAGAAGAAGTCTCTCCTGAGGATGAAAAAAGAATCCATGCATTAAGTAAGACCCCTGATGTTTATCAGAGAATTATTGATTCATTTGCTCCACATATTCTGGGACAATCATTAATCAAAGAAGCAATCTTGCTACTCACTGTTGGCTCTAATCAAAGAAAATTAGGTGATGGCAGTAAAATTAGAGGAGACATTAACATATTTCTTGTAGGTGATCCCGGCACTGCAAAATCAGAAATGCTAAAGTTTTGTGCAAGAATTGCACCAAGAGGTTTGTATACTTCAGGTAGAGGTTCAACTGCTGCAGGACTTACTGCTGCAATAGTTAGAGACAAGACAGGAATTATGATGTTAGAAGCTGGTGCTGTAGTACTAGGTGATCAAGGATTGGTATGTATAGATGAATTTGATAAAATGAAACCAGAAGATAGAAGTGCATTGCACGAAGTTATGGAACAACAATCTGTAAGTATTGCAAAGGGAGGTATTGTTGCAACTCTTAATGCTAGAACTTCCATTTTAGCTGCTGCAAACCCAATGTATGGGAAATATGATCCTTTCAAGAATATTACAGAAAATGTAAACTTACCAATTCCATTATTGACAAGATTTGATTTGATATTTGTTGTACGAGATATTCCAACTAAAGAAAAAGATGAAAAGATTGCAAGACACATTATACAATTACACACACCACAAGGAACCGACAAAAAATCTGTAATTGATGTAGATTTACTTACAAAATATTTGTCATATGCAAGACGTGGAGTTCCTGATTTAACAAAGGAAGCTGAAGAAAAGATTCTTGATTACTATTTGCAGATGAGAAATGTTGAATCCGAAGATATGATTACAGTTACCCCCAGACAATTGGAAGGAATTATACGACTAGCTACTGCCAGAGCACGATTACTCATGAAAGACAAGGTAGAAGAGGAAGATGCTGAGCGTGCAATTTTCCTTATTCAGAGCATGCTTCAGGATGCAGGAGTTGATGTGAATACTGGAAAAGTAGACTTGGGAGTACTACAAGGAAAGCCAAGAAGTGAGGTATCCAAGATGCAATTATTCATGGATGTTCTCAAAGGCCTTGAAGGTGATAACAAAGTTTCAGTGGAAGAAAAAACATTCATCCAAGAACTTGAAAAAAGTGAAAAATTCACTCAAGATGAGGCAAGAAATTATATCCGACGAATGCTCAGGGAAGCATCTATTTATGAATCAAAACCCGGTCATTATAACCGCGTATGAAAATAGAGAAATTAGATCTTCCAGACTCTGCAATTGAATTTTTAAAATCTCAAGGTTTTGAAAAATTATATCCACCACAAGCAGATAGTGTAAAGTCTGGATTATTAGATGGAAAAAGTATTCTAGTTTCAGCACCTACTGCAAGTGGCAARACTTTGATTGCAATGCTTGCAATGTTTAGTTATCTTTCTAAAAATAAYGGAAAGGTAGTTTATCTTAGYCCTTTACGWGCATTGGCTGCTGARAAATTTACAGAATTTAAAAAATTAGAAAAAATTGCATTAGATAATAAAATCAAAGTTGGAATTTCAACTGGAGACTTTGAAAACATTGAAAAAAATTTAGAGAAAAGCAATATTTTGATCTTAACTAATGAGAAAATGGATTCAGTAATTCGACATGGTGCTGAATGGATTGATGAAATTGGTCTAGTAATTTCTGATGAGATACACTTGATTGGAGATGAAAATAGAGGCCCAACACTTGAGATGATTCTAACACAACTAAAATTATTAGATTCAAAACCACAAATTGTAGGTCTTAGTGCAACGATTACCAATTCTGATGAAATTGCAAATTGGCTTGATTGTAAACTAGTAAAAAATGGCTGGAGACCAGTTCCCCTTTCTGAGGGTGTATGTGATGGAGGTCAAGTTACCATGAATGATGGAACAATTTTTGAAGTTGAGCGTACTTTACGTGGAACACCCATTGATTTAGGCATACAATCAGTAATGCAGGGCGGTCAATCACTAGTTTTTGCAGAAACTAGAACTCGCTCAAAATCGCTTGCAACAAAAGCAGCAGATGTAATTTCTCAGTTGCTTGAAAAAAATGATCTAAAAGAATTAGAAAAAACCTCAAAAAAGATTCTATCTCAAAATGAGCATACAGAAATTGTCAAGACATTAGCAACTCTTGTAAAAAAGGGAGTTGCATTTCATCATGCAGGACTAAATCAAAACTGTAGAGAAATTATTGAAAAAGAATTTCGTAATGGCACAATCAAACTATTATCATCTACTCCAACATTAGCTGCTGGTGTTAATCTTCCAGCAAGAAGAGTTGTTATTTCAAATATTAATCGATATAATGCCAAAATTGGAAGAAATATGCCAATTAGTATACTAGAATACAAACAACTTTGTGGGCGAGCAGGACGACCACAGTATGATGATTATGGGGAATCAATAATTGTTGGATCTGGAAATGTTGAGGAATTAACTGAACACTACATTAATGGAGAACCAGAACCAATCATTTCAAAAATAACTGATGACAAATCATTGAGAACTCATATTCTTAGTGTTATAGTTACACATCCTGGAATTAAAAAAGATGAAATTTTAGAATTCTTTTTACAAACATTGGGAGGATTGCAATCAAGAAAACCTACTATAAAATTTGCAATTGATATTTCATTGCGTTTTCTTTCAAGTGAATTMTTGATTATTAAAAAAGGTGAACGATTCGCTGCAACWGAATTTGGAAAAAAGACATCAATGCTTTACATTGATCCACTAACTGCAACTCATTTTAGAGATGCTGTTGAAAATGTCTCTCAGGAYARAAARCATACATTTGGATAYTTGCATCTAATTTCAAGTTGTGAAGAATTTTTCCCAAAATTCTCACTTCGAAACAAGGATTACGAATCAGCAAGTCTACTAATTGAGAATCATTCCTCAGAACTACTTGAACCAATTTCTGAATATGACTGCTCAAGGAGTCTTTTAGCTTTACAGGCATGGATTACAGAGTCCTCAGAACTATCCCTATCTGATAGCCTTTCAATAGAGTCTGGAGATATGCATAGGATGGCTGAAATGGCTAACTGGCTTTCATATTGTCTGAGRGAGATATCAAAGCATGTAGAGCGAGCAGATTTACTTGAAGARTTAGATGATCTTAGGAAGAGAATAGTTTATGGAATTAGGGAAGAATTACTCGATTTAGTTCGGGTAAAAGGAATAGGAAGAGTTAGGGCTAGGATTTTGTACAAACACAAAATAAAGAATTTAGATGATTTGGCAAAAATTCCTGTAAACAAATTAGCCGAAATAGATAAAATTGGTTCAACCATCGCAGATAACATAAAGTCAGAATTACGGAAGGTTAGATATTGACAGAATTAATTATYCCAGCAATAGTTTCTTGYTTTGTTGCATTTTTTCTAGTATTTGTTATGATTCCACCRYTAATCAAATTTCTAGAAAAAAGAAACATGGYAGTCAAAGACATGAACAAAAAAGAAGATGTAATGGTGGYAAGACCTGGTGGACTTGCTTTAATTGTTGGAATCATTGCATCAGAAMTGGTTCTTTATGCATTTTTACAGATGAATGAAATTCTTGCAATAATAATTACAACTAGTGCTGCATTTRCAATTGGATATGTTGATGATAGAAAAGTYATGGGTGGTTGGTTCAAACCTGTTGCATTGACAATAGCTGCCATCCCAATAATTGCACTTGGTGCATATAATTCAGATTTAGCATTCCCAATATTTGGTGTAGTACAAATTCCAGTACTATATCTTGCATTGATAATTTTTATGATTCCAATTACTGGAAATACAATTAATTCSATTGATGTTCTAAATGGAGTTGCCAGTGGTTTTATGGTGATTGCAAGTTTCTCAYTATCCATTTGCTTGTTTATTGTACAAAATTATGAAATTGCAATAGTTAGTTTGCCTTTAGGATTTGTTTCATTGGCGTTTTACAAGTATCATAAAATTCCAAGTAAAATTTTTCCTGGAGATTCTGGAGCTTTGACTTTGGGTGCAATGTATGGTGCTATTGCAATTGTTGGAGGTGTAGAAATTATAGCAGCAGTTGCACTATTACCTGCAGTGATAAACTCATTTTTGTTCCTATCAAGTGTAAAAAAAATAGTAGAGCACAGACAAATCAAAGGAAAGCCAGTAGATCACACTGATGATTTCAGACTAAGGGCAACTAGTGACAAATCAGCACCCATAACTCTAGTACGACTAATTCTTGCAGGAGGTCCATTATCTGAAAAACAAGTTGGGTATGCAATCTTTAAGMTTGCTATATTTTCAGGAATTTTGGCAATTATCACTGCATTTTTGATGGGGGTCACTTTTTGAAGTYTGGTCTTTACGGATTTTTGTTTGGAATGTGGATTTTAATTCTGCTTGGTGGTGGAATTATGGTAACAATTTTGGGCCCATTTACAATTCAACAGTTTGGAGAATTTCATTGGATACTTGCATCAGGAATCAAAGTATTGATTGCTCTAGTTTTAGTAGTGATATGGATTTTAATTTTATTAAAATTGAAAAACTGGATCTTTAGAAATGAAATAAAATTCTAACTCTCTTTTCACTTTCTTTGTTTTTTATCGTATTCTTCTCTACTGAATCTAATGGTTGCAGGAGAACCAACAACCACAACATTTTCTGGAACATTCTTTGTCACAACTGCACCCATTGCAACAACACTATTTTTTCCAACAATAACTCCTGCTTTGATTACCGCACGTGCGCCAACTATTGCATTATCTTCTATAGTAACTCCGATCATTTTATCACACATTGGATATGGATCATTAGTTAAAACTGCAGCAGGACCTATGAATACATTTTTTCCAATTCTTGAAAGTGGTGGAATGTATGCCTGACCTTCAATTTTTGTATTTTCTCCAATCTTTACATCATAATCAATATGGACAAGAGAACCAATTTTGACATTGTCTCCAATTTCTACATCATCGCCAATATATGAGAAATGCCAAATCTGAACATTTTGACCGATTTTTGCTTTTTCRGAAATAAAATTTGTAACCATTATCTTACAGATGCCATGGGTTTGCCTTTGTAATAATTTTTTCAGGCAATGTATCTTTGTATTTTTTGAGAAATTCCATTTCTTGTTTTTTATCTCTTAGTTCATCTGGAAGCATTATGGGAATTTCTTCAATTATTGGAAAAAATCTAGAACATTTCAAACAAAATAATGCACCTTCTGAGACTATGTTGTCTTTTTCATTAATTTCAAATAATTCTAAAGGATGATTTTTGTCAATTGGACATGCTAAAATATTCATCATTGTTTTGTTCATTTTAGATCCAGATAAATTGGAATGCCTTTTTGACTAGATAAAAGTGCAGCTTCAGCAATTTTTGTTACATTTACTGCTTGTTGAGATTTTACAATTAACTCATTTTTACCTTCAATTGCACCAAGAAAACTTTGGATTTCAAGTAATAGTGGCTCTTGTTTCTCATTTTGAATAGTTTCTGAATTCTCACTTTTCTCTACAATTATTTCTTGAGTGATAAAATCAGATGAAATAATAGCATTTGTACATACTGCATTGAATTTTCTAACTCTTTTTGGCGTAATCCAGTTTGATGAAATTATTGCAACTTTGTCATTTTTGTATCCGAGCATAATGCTTGCAAAATCTTCATGTTCATGTTTTATTCTACCTGCTCTTGCAAATACTACATTTGGCATATCATCAAACAACCAGTTTGCAGTGTCAATGTCATGAACTGAAGTATCATAAATTATTCCAACATCTTTGATGTGCAGAGGCATTCTATTTTCTCGATGAAATTCAAGCATCACTAAATCACCAAACTTTTTTTCTTTGACAATTTTTTTTACAACATCCACTGCAGGATTAAATCTCTCAATATATCCACATGTGAGAATCACTTTGTTTTTTTCTGCAAGTTTTGCTAGTTTTTCACCGTCTTCTGATTTGTATGTCATTGGTTTTTCTACAAATACATGTTTTTTTGCCTCTAGCAATTTTTTTGCAATTTCTGTATGTGTWGATGTAGGGGTAACAACAAACGCTCCATCAAATTCTTCTGATGACAATAACTCATCTAGTGATTCATAATGATTTACAGAATATTTTTCACCGTATTCTTTACTTTTTTGAGAATTAGCATCACAAACAGCAACTAGTACTCCTAATTCTGATAACACTCTAGTGTGATTTTTCCCCCATCCACCAGTTCCGATTTGAACGATTTTCATCTAATACACCGACGTTAACCATTGAGCATAATCATCATTTTTATTCATTACAATGTCTGAGTATTCTTGCATCATTTTCTTTGTGATRCTTCCTGGTTTACCATTACCTATCTTTTTTGAATCCATTGATRTGATTGGGGTAATTTCTGCTGCTGTACCTGTTAGAAAGATTTCATCTGAAATTATTAATTCACTTCGTGAAATGTCACATTCAATAAAATCAATATCCAAATCTTTTGCAATTTTAATTATAGCATCACGAGTAATTCCTTCAAGAACTGATGATGCAAGAGATGGTGTTAGTAATTGTCCATCCCTAACAATGAAGATATTTTCTCCTGGTGCTTCACTAACATTTCCGTTATGATCAAGTAAAATTGCCTCATCAAATCCATTTCTTTTTGCTTCTTGAGTTGCAATTATRGAATTTAGATAATTCCCACCCATCTTGGCTTGTGTTGGRGTGGACATGTCAGAGAACTTTCTCCATGATACYACTCCTGCAGTAATTCCATTTTTGTTAAATAAATCTCCAAATGGAAAAGTGAAAATTGCAACATGTGTTGGAGCTTTTTCAGTTACATGTAGATTAATTCCATAATCTCCAATAAAATAAAACGGTCTTATGTAACATGATTTTTTTATTTTATTTTTTTTACAAATTCCAATTATTGCATCTGAAATAATCTTATCAGAATAATTTAATGAAATATTGTAATACTGTCCTGATCTTCTGAATCTTTTTACATGTTCATCTAATCTAAACACATGTAGATTTTTTCCATTCCAATATGCTCTAATTCCTTCAAAAATTGATGTTCCATAATGAATTGCATGAGTTGTAATTGGAACTTTGGCTTTTTCTGTCAAGACATATTTTTTGTCAAACCATACATATTTTGAGAGTGGAAGTGTCATAGGAAAATTTTATTGAATGTGTATTAATCTCTATTTATTTAGAATAGCCTTCTTTGGGAAATTTCATTCCTACAACTCTTTTAGTTTGATCTTCTGTATTTGCAAATTTCTCAACTGTTTCCCATTCATTTTCAATTACTTTGGCTACACTTTCTGGCACATCTTCTTTCCATGAATCTTTTCCACCTAGTGCGGCATCGTATAATTTTTCTTTGACTGATGTTGCAGAAAGCGATTTTCTCTTACCTATTTTTGGCTTTAATCTGTAAATTTTTAACATATACCCTTCAGCTTTGTCTCCAGTATATGAAAAAAAATCACCATCAACTCCATCAAGAATTTGTTTTCTTAATTTCCATGATTTTCGTCTGATTAATGGTGGTAGATATTTTTTAAATGGAGCATAAAATGCATAATCCTCAGTAATTTTAATTGAATCACCAAAGACTGATTCTATCATTTTCTTTCTTGATTCAAAATTAAATGGGAAACTTTTACTATTGATTTCCCTATCATCGAATTTGAAAACTACTGGCATGACTTTGACAATATCTGCTTTCTTTTTCAAATCATTAATTATTTCTACATGAGCATTTGTCACTGGATTTAGATGTGCTAGATATAGTGCAGTAATCAATTAGATTAACTCAATAATTCTCATATTTCAATGATTGATTTTAATAAAATTTTATCCGTATGATTCGTATTTGACTTCAAAACTTCCATCKTCTCGTTTGTCATGTTCTGTAGCAAAACCTAATGGATTTAAAAAGTCCATTACACCATCAATTGTTCCTTGCCAACCACAAACATACAACATTGTATTTTCTTTGGTAATTTTATCGCCAATTAATTCTTCTAATGGTGACATTCCACCMTCTCTTGGTCTTAGGAATGTTTCAACTCTTCCAATYTGACCTGCCCATGATCTGTTAAACCATTCTTGAGGTCTACTGATTGCAGCTCTATACGTGAAATTCCATTCATCTTTACCTCTTTCAATACTTTCATTTTCAAGGCTAGTTAACAAATCCTTGTAACTTAATTCATCAATGTAACTTGCACCATGTAAAATTATAATTTCTCGTTTATCATTTGTATCATGAAAATGTTGTGCAAAACTTACAAATGGTGCAAGACCTGTACCTCCACCTATACAAATTATCCTTCTGGTGTCTTTTTCACCATTTGGTAATTCTTCATTAATTAATAATGCTCTACCTGTTGGTTTTAACCAAAGAATTTCATCTCCTTCTTTTGCATTAAATATTTGTGTGGTTAATCTACCTGGAAGTGGTTTTCTTACCCATCTGATAACTATCTCAATGTAATCTCTATTTTCTGGATGTGATGCAATTGAATATGCACGTCTAACAATTTTTCCACCTTCTGCAGGATTTGGTAATCCTAGTGTGATAAATTGACCTGCTTTATAATCTGGAACAGGACCATCATTTGGAAYCATTCTCATTATGACAAGATCTTCTTTTAATAATTGAACATAGGTGATGGTTGCTTTGTTATCTACTACCATGGCGACGATTGAATCAAGATTATCATGGTTAAATRTATTGTGTTAATTTCATACATTTGTTCGCATTTTAATCGTTAAACGTTAATAACCAATTTGAAAAATCCAAATCAATCAGAATTCTGATATGGGCCGGTCGTCTAGTCTGGTAGGATAGGTGCATGGCATGCATCGGATCAAGGGTTCAAATCCCTTCCGGTCCACCTTATTTTTTTTAATTTAATTAATAATTTCTCAATTTCAATATCACCTTCTGTGATTATTTTATTTATTTTATCTTCTGAAATTGTAATATTTAGATCAATGAGGGATTGAAGAGCACTTTTTTTTACTTCCAAATTTGAATCAAAAAGTGATTGTTCAATAATCTCTTTTGCTTCTTGAGCTTTGAGATGCCCTAATGCTCCAATAGCACATGATCTTACCATGGACCGTTCATCTTTTACGAGTTTTATAATATCTGGAATAGATGATGTTTCGTTTCTATTTGCTAATATCAGTGATGTAAAACCTCTGATATTTTTATTTGTAGACTTCAAACTTTTAATTAAAAAATTTGAAATTTCATTCTCATTTAATACAAGCGTACTAAACGCTTCTCCTCTTACTTGAATATCATCATCATCTAATTTTGAAATTATTTTTTCTAAAAATTCAGGATTCTTAATATTTTCTAAAMTTTYKAWWWTTTYSWYWTTWYYMYCWSTWYYWMMWRYTTYTRAAAYWTTTKMMAWNTTNNCCAAWTMNAAAT
>NVWC01000006.1:0-56513 GCA_002317795.1 Nitrososphaerota archaeon | reverse complement strand
CATCTTTTATAGTTAATAATAGTTCAAATTTTTCATTTATTTTTGATTATRTTCAAAAAAATCCATTTAGCTTTAAATTAACCTTAAATACCAAAATTAGCATGTCAAATGAAACCAGAGACACCGTATTCATTGGTAAGAAACCATTGATGGCTTATGTAACATCAACGCTAATTCAATTGGCAAACTTACCATCCGTCAGCATCAAAGCTCGAGGTATGAGTATTGGTCGTGCTGTAGATGTAGCTCAAATCATTGCACGAAAAACAGAAAATGCAGGCTACACTATTGGTGAAATAAAAATTGATTCAGAAGCATTAGAGTCACAAGACGGTAGAACAAGAAATGTTTCAACAATWGAAATTMAARTARAGAGARCCMYAAACAGTTAATCTTTACTCTATATCCTTTCTTTTACTTAATTTTTGAAAACCCATACTTTTTTTCCATTTTTCTGAACTTTGCCAGTTCCACCAAATCATTGAACTGATCAAAATTTACCACTTTTTGTTTATACTTTGTTGTTTCGCCTGATTTTTTTAATTCTTTTAGAATATTCATTGTTGCAAATGTATTTGCATATAATACAGATAGAGGATATAGAATTATTTTAAACCCCATTTTGTTTAATGTTTCAGCAGAACTTAATGGTGTGGCTCCTCCCTCAATCATGTTTGCAACTAATGGTGCATTGATTTCTTTTCCAATTCTTTTCATTTCATCTAATGATCTTGGAGCTTCTACAAATACTGCATCAGCTCCTGTTTTTTTATTTTGTTTTCCTCGTTCAATTGCTTCATCTAATCCTTCAGTAGCTCTTGCATCAGTTCTTGCAACAATTATGAAGTCTTTATTTCCTCGTGCATCAATTGCAGCAGATAATTTTTCTGTGTATTCTTCTTGTGGAACTATTTCTTTTCCTTGCATATGTCCACATCTCTTTGGCCATTTTTGATCTTCTAGAAAAATTCCAGCAGCCCCTGCTGATTCTAAYTCCTTTACTAATTTCCATACACTTAATGCATTTCCATACCCTGTATCTGCATCAACAATTACTGGAACTGACACTGCTCTACATATGCGTCTTGCATTATCCACAGTTTCTGCTGCTCCAACAAATCCAAAATCCGGCATTCCAAATAGGGTTGCAGATGTCCCATAACCTGTTTGGAACATTGCATCAAATCCAACTTTTTGAGCAATTTTTGCACCAAGTGCATCATATACTCCTGGAATAACTAAAGGTTTTTTTGATTTTAACATCGATTTTAAATTTTTCATAATTGTGTACTTTATCTGAATTATTTATGATTTTAAATGATTTTCATTATAAATTATATTTTCCCTTTTGTATGGTTCTTTTAGAATAATTTCTCAATTATTCTATTTTTATTTCCTTACCCTTCTTCTTTACATCTTTATCTTGAATTTTTTTTAATTCCAATTCCAAAAATTCTTTGTATTTTTTCGTTTCATCTTCAGTCAAATTTGCAAAATTTGAACTCAAGATAGATCCCATTGTTGAAATTTTTTCTAAAATATCAATTGCGACAAATCTTCCTACATTTCCTAATCTAAATAAAACATCTAGTTGTTTTTTCACAATTTCATTAACCTTATCTACATCTTGTGCGGTTTCTGCACCTTTTTTTGTTAATTGATATCTACCATCTTTTGTTTCCTCAATTAGTCCTTCATCCAGTAATCTACCTAACAAAGGATAGATTAATCCTGGAGATGGCTTCCAAATCCCGTTACTTTGTTCTACTGCATAATTGATAATCTCTTTTCCAGTATGDGYCTTTTTTTTCAATAATTCTAAAATGAAATACCTTGAGAACCCTCTTGGTACAGAACTTCCAACCCTCTGAAACCACTCTGAAATCATCACTAGTRATATCACTAGTGATATATTTCAATATTGTGGATCATGCCCAGCAATTACTACATATTTATCCCACCCAAAGCAAGTTTGTCTGAAAAATGGTTGATTCACTTGATTTTGATTTAATTATCTGTGGTTCTGGTCTTGCTGGATTAAGAGCAGCAATTGCTGCTGCAAAAAAAGGACCACATCTCAAAATTGGTGTTGTTTCTAAAGTACAAGTTATGCGTTCTCATTCTGTTTCTGCAGAAGGTGGAACTGCTGCAGTACTTTTTGAAGAAGAAGGTGATACAATTGAATCTCATATTTATGATACTGTAAAGGGCAGTGATTTTCTTGCAGACCAAGATGTTGCAGAAAGACTTTGTGTTGAAATGCCAAAAGAAATACATCAATTAGATCATTGGGGGATGCCATGGTCTAGACGACCTGACGGAAGAATTGATCAAAGAAATTTTGGTGGTTATAGTTTTCCAAGAGCAACGTATGCATCAGACAAAGTTGGTTTCTTTGAAATGCAAACACTRTATGACACTTGTCAAAAATATGAAAATATTGAATATCTTAACGAATGGTTTGCAACATCAATTATTCATGATGGGAAACGATTCATGGGACTTACTGCAATAGAATTATCATCAGGAACATTTTACACAATTAAAGGAAAAGCTCTCATCATTGCAACTGGTGGTGCAGGTAGATTGTATAGCTTTTCAACTTATGCATTATCTTCAACTCCTGATGGTTTGGATATGGGATACCGTGCTGGTATGGCACTAAAAGATATGGAGTTTGTACAATTTCATCCTACAGGAATTTTACCATCTGGAATTTTGATCACAGAAGGCGCAAGGGGTGAAGGAGCTTTTCTTCTTAACAATAAAGGTGAACGATTTATGAAAAAATATGCTGCAAGTAAAATGGAATTAGCTCCACGTGATATTGTATCAAGATCAATCATGACCGAAATTCAAGAGGGGAATGGATTCAAACATGAAACTGGAGTTGATTGTATGAAACTTGATTTAAGACATATTGGTGATGAAAAAATTAAAGAAAAATTGGGAGGAATTAGAGAAATATCAATCAAGTTTTCTGGAATTGATCCTGCAAAAGAAATGCTTGATGTTAGACCTGTATGCCATTATATGATGGGTGGAATTCATACTGATATTGATGGTGCAACAGAAATACAAGGCGTTTGGGCTGCAGGCGAGGCTGCTTGTAATAGTGTACATGGATCAAATCGTTTAGGCGCAAATTCCACTTCMGAATGCATTGTTTGGGGGAAAATCACTGGTGAGCTAGCCGCAGAATATATTCAAAAAAATACACAATCYAGTCCTTGGCCTCATCATTTAGTTGTAGCAGAAGAAAAGAGAATCTATGACGGAATTTTTAGAGGATCTGGCGATGTTAATCCATATGAAATTAGACAACAACTAACTGATACAATGAATGACAAAGCCTATGTTTATCGAAATGAAACTGATCTTGTTGATGGGCTTAAGAAAATTCGTGAGCTAAAAAAACAAACTTGGAAACATGTTGATGATAAAACAAAAGAATACAATACTAATTTTTCAAACGTAATGGAACTTGACTCTATGTTTAGAGTCGCTGAGATTGTTTTAATTGGAGCAATTAACAGAAAAGAATCACGTGGAGCTCATGCAAGAACTGATTATCCAAATAGAGACGATGCAAACTTTTTACATCATACCCTTGCATATTATGATCCAAATGAACCAATAATGAAAACACATCCTGTAACAATCACTAAGTATCAACCTGTGGAGAGAAAATATTAGATGACTAACGATGAAAATAAAGAAGGAATTGGTGGAATGGCCAATCCTCGTAGATATGGAATTGAAAGAGTAGCATATTTGTTAATGCGATTAAGTGGATTAGGTTTGTTGGCATATTTTGTGGCTCATATTTATGAAACAAGTAATATTTTACGAGGTCAAGTAGGGTGGAATGAATTTTTAGAGTTAACTCAAACTACTGGAGGGCATATCTTTTTGGCAATTGTAATTGGAATGTGTGTATTTCATACTGTTAATGGAGTTAGAGTAATGTTGGGACATGGGGGAGTTGGTGTAGGAAAACCTGCAAGACCTGATTACCCATATGATCCCGCATCACAAAACTATAGACACAAAATAGGTATCTATTCTGCAATTGTTCTTGCAGCAGTAGCAATGATGTATGGTTTGGCGGTAATGTTTGGTGAGTAATATGAGAGAAAGCACAATAATGAAAATTCACTATGGGACTGCTTTGGCAGCAGTTGCACTAGTGGCAGTACACATTTTGATGCGTCTCACAACAGGATTTGCAGAATCCTTAGAATATGAAAACGTACTTGCTAATTACAAATTTATCCCATATGCTGCAATGTTGGAATTGATTCTCATTTTACTTGCAGTYCATGGATTTAATGGACTAAGAGTAATTCTGTTAGAACTAAAGCAAGGGAGAATGTATGAGAAAGCTGTTTCTTATGGTTGCCTAGTTGCAATGTTTGGTTTAATAGCATATGGTTCAAATACAATTATTAGAACTAACATGGGGATGACATAGAGGATGGCACTAGTATCTAATATTGCAGAAGAGCAGGCATCTACACCAGTTTCCTCTTCAAAATCAATCACACTAAAAATTTTTAGATATAATCCTGAACATGATGATTCAAGTAAGTTTATGGAATTTACTGTTCCATATGAAAAGTGGACAACAGTTCTTGAAGCAATTCTTGAAGTCAAAAAATACTTTGATCATTCAGTAGCAGTTCGTTACTCTTGTAGACAAGCAACATGTGGTTCATGTGGAATGATGATTAACGGAAAACCAAGATTAGCATGTTTTACAAAAATTAGTGAATTAAATTCAAATGTTATTACAGTTGAACCTATGAGTAATTTTCCAATAATTCGTGATTTGGCAGTAAAGTTTGAAAGATTATTTGACACTCATCAAAAAATTAAACCATATCTTATTCGAGATGATACAGAACTTGAAACTGACGAACGAGAATTTTTACAAACCCCTGAAGAAGTAGAACAGTACATCCAATTTGCTAATTGTATCAAATGTGGTTTATGTAATTCGGCATGCCCTACGATGGCAACAGATTCTTCCTTTGTAGGACCTCAGGCATTAGCTCAGGCATACCGATATGTTGCAGATAGTAGAGATAAGGGAAAAGATTCTCGACTCAAAATTATTGATGAATCTCATGGTATATGGAGATGTCATTTTGCTGGCTCTTGTAGTCAAGTATGTCCAAAAGGTGTTGACCCTGCTATGGGAATTCAACTCCTTAGAGGATATTTGTTAGGTTTTAGAAGTTAACCTATTTTTTTTGGTTTTGGACTATTGTTTACTTGATTGTTAATCTGTTCTGCCATAAAGTGATTTGATACATTTACTTTAACATCATCAACTCCATCCACATTCAATAAATTATCGTGGACATCTTGACAAATCTTAAAACCAAACACTGCTGGACAAAATGGACTGGTAAGATGTAAATCTACTTTGACATTACTGTCTTTGATATCAACTTCATCAATTAATTCTAATTCAACAATTGATGTGTTAATTTCTGGATCTACAATCTTTGATAACTCATCGAATATTTTTACTCGCATTTGTTTAATGTCTTGACTCATGTCCGAAAAAGCGTCGATGCTATATATAACCATTCTAGAACCTTAGGTAATGTATCGGTCACGTCTTGGTACTGATTTGAGTGATATTACTTTAGATTATGTTACATCAATTAATGATGATTCTGAAATTGCAATGTATGATATTCTTGGTAGTCAAGCACATTCGTTGATGCTATATCAAAATGATATCATTACAAAAAATGACGCAAAAAAAATTTTATCTGCTTTAGAAAATTTAAAAAAAGAAAAATTTGATTTAWCATCTGGAGCAGAAGATATTCATGAATTAATTGAATCCCTTGTAATTAAAAAAGCCGGTATGGCAAGTGGAGGAAAAATGCATACTGCAAGATCAAGAAACGATCAGGTTGTTTTAGATATTAGAATGAAAATTCGAGATGATATTAACATAATTTGTAATTGTATACTAGATACTATAGAATCCCTTGTTTCTGTGGCTAAAAACCATCAAAAAACAATCATGCCACTTTATACTCATCTTCAACAAGCTCAAGCTGGTTTATTTTCTCATTATCTTTTAGCTCATGCCGATGCATTGTCTAGAGATTTTGAAAGACTCTATGGAACATTTCAACGAGTTAACCAAAGTCCACTTGGTGCAGGACCTGTTGGCGGAACAAGTATTCCAATTGACAGACATAGTACTGCAAAGATGTTAGGTTTTGATGGTGTTGTTGAAAACTCAATTGATGCAACAAGTACACGTGATTTTGTAGCAGAGTACGTTGCAATGATTTCAATTTTGATGACTAATCTAAGTAAAATTTCAGAAGATTTTGTAATTTGGTCTACCTCTGAATTTTCTTTTATTGAACTTGCAGATGAATTTACATCTCCATCAAGTGTAATGCCACAAAAGAAAAATCCTGATATTTTAGAATTGACTAGAGGTAAAACTGCTGAAGTAATTGGAAATCTAACTGCCATTCTAACTACTATCAAAGGACTAGCAACAGGTTATGGACGTGATTTACAACAAATTAAATCATCTATTTGGTCTACCTCAAAAATTTCTATTAGTGCATTATTAATTTTAAAATCAATTCTTCTTACTTTGAAARTAAATGAAAAACAAATGAAAAAAGTAACCGAATCAAGTAATCTTATTGCACTTGATATTGCTGAAAAATTAGTTAAAGAAGGAATTCCTTTTCGAGTAACTCATAAAATTTCAGGTATTTTAGTTCAATTAGCTCACCAATCAAAAAAACCTCTTTCAAAATTAACTTTCTCAGAAATAAAAAAATCTGTAGTTAACACTAAAGTTGATCCAAAAATTGTCTCAAAAATTATTTCTACAACTACAGTTGTCTCATCTTTACAAGATAGAAAATCATATGGCTCTTCAGGCTATGATGAACAAAAAAGGATGATTTCTAATAGAATTCAAATGATTAATCAGTATAGGGCAGATATTACTGAAAGAGAAAACAAGATCAATTCCTCTATTGAATCCTTTATGAAACAAATCAATGAGATAATTAAATAAATAAAAAAAGTAGCGGGTCTATAGGGATTCGGACCCTAGACAACCGGATTAAAAGTCCGGTGCGCTACCTGGCTGCGCCATAGACCCTCATGCAAAATGTTTTACGTGTATAATTTAGTCTTTTACAAATTTTTTTGTTATGACCGAAAGTTTTAATCTAGCATTTCAATTCACTCTACTTGTGCCCTTGTAGTATAGTCTGGTCTAGAATTCGACCCTGTCACGGTTGAGACGCGTGTTCAAATCCCGCCGAGGGCGCCATCATTTTTCTAAATTCATTTATAACAAAATTTTTCTTGATCGATTAGTGACTGTTATGACTATTTTAGATATAAAACAGAAATGACCAATTTTTCTCTTACAAAAATATTAAAATTCGGGCAATCTAAGTGATTTTTGATGTCTGAAGAGAAAAAAGATTCTGAAAAAGTAAAAACCAGTGAAAATTTAGCATCAGAAAAACCATCAACAAAAGAACCTGAAAAAAAAGAATCAGTTAAGGCTGTTGATGAATCAAAATTAGCAATGGATGCAGCAGCAAAAGCAGAAGCTGCATCTAAAATAGCCGAAGAAGCAGAAGCAGCAGTTGCCGAAGCAGTTGCCAAAGCAGAAGCAGCAAAAGCAGAAGCAGAATCTGCAGCAGAAGCAGAATACAAAGCAATTACAAATGAAGTTAAAGCAGAAACTGCAAAAAAATCTACTTATACCTTCAAGCGACAAGGCGAAGAAATTTTCAGACGAGGTATGGGTGAACCAGAATTCTTTTTAGATAAAAAAGATAGATTCCCTCGACCAATTCTCACACCTGAACAACAAGCATCTCTTACAAGAACCGCAGAAACTCCAAAAGATCAAACCCCTGCATATGTTCCTGAAAATGTTTTAAGTCCAGAGTTTAAGGGCATGTCAAATTACGAACGTGGAGTTAATGACTTTTTAGATGAATCCAAATCAAACTTTGAAAAACTAAAAAATGATCCTGAATCTACTGAAAAAGAAATCCTTAATGCAGCAAATGATATTAAATATTTAGAATCAATACATGAAAATTTTTACATTGGAATGAATGTTTTCAGAACTGCTAAAGGTGGACGAAGTAAAATTTCTTAATGGTGATATGGTTTGAGTCAAGTTAATTTTGATGTAATGAATGCAAGAGTAACCTTCAAAAATATTCCGTTACATACATTATCTAAATTTACTTTCAAAGATGTACAAGCAGCTTGTGAAGAATTTAAAAAAATTCCTGGCGTAGATGAATGTATTATTATTCAAACTGCAAGTAGAGTTGAAATTTTTACAGTAAGTAATACTGAATCAGAAGATTCTCCTGATGCACGAAGATCAGAAGGAAAAGCTCTTGTGTTAAATAAAATAAAAAATACTTGGGTATCTCTATCTACATTAGAACAAATAGATATTGATCATTTTGATCAAACCCTTGAAGTATACAAGGGAGATGATGTGTATCTTCATTTATTGCGTTTAGCATCTGGATTAGATTCTGTTGTTGTTGGAAAACAAGAAATATTTGATGAGATTRTATTATCATTAGCAAAGGCAAAAAGTAGTGGTGTAACAGGTAAAATTCTCAATAAATTATTTGATAGTGTAATTAGATTGGCTATTAGAATGAGGGATACTACTGGTATTGCAAAAGATGTGGTTTCTCTTGGAGATGTTGCAATAAAACTTGTAGATGAAAAAGCAGGACTTGATTCAAAGAAAAAAGTATTGCTAATTGGAACTGGCGAGGCTGCAGCCATGGTTGCAAAAACTTTGAACAAAAGAGGGATTTCTTTTGATGTTACAAGTAGATCTCTTGAACGTGCTACTGGTTTTTCAACAATTTTGAGCGGAACTCCTGTTGACTTTAATGATGTTTTATCTGGTTTTGATAAATATGATATTATTTTAGTTGCAACTACATCTGACTATTTCTTGATTACATATGATAGCATTAGATTAGTTATGGCAGAAAAGAAAAAAGGCACACTAATTTTAGATTTATCCGATCCTAGAACTGTTGATGAAGGAATTACTGCACTTCCTGGAATTAAATTATTGTTTAGAGATCAAGTTTTTGAAATTTTTGAAGAGAATGTAAAATCTAGAACTGGTATTGTTCCTGCAGTTGAAAAAATCATTGAAAAAGAACTCCCAGTTTTGTCAATCAGAATGACGCGATTCGACGCTTGATTTTATTATAATCCTTGTTTTCTTAAGAGAAACTGCATGACTGCTTCTTTAGAATAATCTATTCCGTGTTCCTCCTCTGTATGATCTCTAAAATTTTTAATTACATCCTCCATTTCTCCAGCTGATACAWAATCACATTCAAACCCRTAATCTCTACACTTGAGTTCTGYCATGTATTNAAAAAAATACTCTTAATATAAAAATCAACATGTATGTTTTATCTACACAACTAATTTTTGATATCTAAAAATAAAATTAATACAAATTCTTGTATTTTTTATCCGTATGATTCAAACTTGATTCCAAAACTTCCATCATCTTTCTTSTCATGTTCAGTTACGAAACCTTTTGATTCTAYTGAATCTATTACACCATCAATTGTTCCTTGATATCCACAAATGTATATTATTGAATTATCTGGAGTGATCTCCTCACCTACCATCTCTTCTACTGGTGACATGCCMGTTTTTTTATCAGGTTTAAAAAATGACTCTACTCTACCTGTATGACCATTCCAAGATCTGTTAAAGTATTCTTTTGGTCTACTAATAGCTGCTCTATATCTAAAATTCCATTTGTCTCTACCTACTTTTTCACTTTCTAATTCTAAATCTGTCAATAATCGTTTGTAACTTAATTCATCAACATAACTTGCTCCATGTAAAATAACCACTTCTCTTTTGTCATTTGTATCATGGAAGTGTTTTGCAAATGCAATAAATGGTGCTAGTCCAGTTCCACCACCAACACAGATTATTCGTCTGTTATCTTTTTGCCCATTAGGTAATGTATCACTAATTTGTAATGCATTTCCAGTAGGATCTCCTAGAAATACTTCGTCACCTACACTTGCATAGAATAATTCAGTTGTAACACGGCCTGGGAGTGGTTTTCTCACCCATCTAATTACAAATTCAAAATAATCTTTATTTTCTGCATGGGATGCGATTGAATATGCTCGTCTGACAATTTTTTTTTCTGCAGGAATTGGAACTCCAATTGTTAGAAATTGTCCTGTTTGAAATTTTGGCATTCCGTTTTCTGGGACTAATCGTAAGACTACAAGATCTACTTTTAGTAATTCTCTATAAACAACTTTAGCCTTTGTTTCACTTACCATACAAGAAGTTAATTTGTGATTTTGGTTAAATATATTTCTGTTATGGAATGATTCAAAAAACTCTGTAATTRTCCAATARTATCAWATTATCTATAMATTAATCACAAAAATTCAGTTTTTTTCTTGTRATTTCTACTGATTAATCTGTGATAYTATTTCATCAAGAATTTTTTGATTAGCAGCTGCRATAAAAGATACTCTTGTAGAATAACTGAGATCAGCATCMAGTGGATTCAAATCAGCATCTACTAGTAATCCTCCTGCYTCTTTTACAATTAGATAACCTGCAGCAATATCYTGTATTCTRATTTTRYCCCTTAAATCAATAAAAAYATCCATYAAYCCTCTTGCAAATAATGCCATTTCTAGTGCATTTGCTCCAAAATGTCTTGTGTGATTRTGRTTTTCAAATATTGGATGTAGGCGTTTCATCAAGTCTATTGATGCACCTGATGTATTGATGCCAACTATTTTGTAGATTGGTTCTTTWTCWTGAACTTTAATTTGTTTGTCATTGAAAAATGCACCTTTATTTTTTGAAGCCCAATACATTTCTCCATTTGAAAGATTTGTAATAACACCATCAGTAATTGAACTAAGTTTATTTTCAGTTGCAAATGCTAACGAACTACAAAAAAATGGAACTCCTCGTACTGCATTTGCAGAACCATCTATTGCATCCATTATTACAAATCCTTTTGGATTGTTTGATAATTCTACTCTTCCACATTCTTCTCCYAAYACAAYACATTCAAAATTAATTTCTTTWAGATAATCWAGMACAGTTTTTTCAGCAACAATGTCTATATTTCKAGAAATATCTCCWCCTGCACCTMTWCCAAAATCYCCTGCAGCYTGTTCAGTTCCTGCAAGATCTTTTACGTTTTCATAAATTTTATTTGAAGCTTCACGAAGAATTTCTATTATTTCCATAACTGATTTCTAATTCATCGTAATTTAAGTGACAAAATATTTGTTTGAAAGCATAAATAACAACAAAGAAAATTATGTTTGTGAGTGGTAAAGATCAATCAGTTGTAAGTAAAGAAGCATTAATGAGCACAAAACCTGGTAAACAAATTATCAAACAGGGTTTGTTCAAATCAAAAGGTTACAAATTATTTAAAAAATATAAAGAAGAAACAGAAAAKGAATTTCCAAATTTTACTAATAGATTTGTMGAAGGTCTTCTAAATGAAATAAAATCAGATAAAAATCCTAACGCTACTCAGCAGGCATTTGGW
The DNA here is from genome assembly GCA_002317795.1 of Nitrososphaerota archaeon. Taxonomy (GTDB): domain Archaea; phylum Thermoproteota; class Nitrososphaeria; order Nitrososphaerales; family Nitrosopumilaceae; genus Nitrosopumilus. The sequence goes on along the minus strand of NVWC01000006.1, from coordinate 44,875 downwards.
AATGARGTRGGTTCTACTGAAATTATCTTAAATGCCTCTGAAATYGAGCCTATAAAATCAAAATTAGAAARTYWTGATGTTCTAAAAGATAGAGTTCTTAGAATTTTAAATTCTAATTTTGTAAAAATGACTTTYCCTGTTTTYAATGGATTGTTTGATGCAGCAGCAGAATATWCTGGAAGAAATGATCCTCAATTAAAACAAGATGTWGTTGAGGGACATATTTTGGCAATTGATCTTAGTGAACCWATGGATAGAATTGTAGAYAAAGATGAAGAYCTWGATTTTCTWGATGATTACAAATTAATGAATCCATATATTTTGAAATTAGCTCGAAATAAAATTTCTAAAGGTGGTGAACAAGTTTTAAAAGAATTTGAAGAAGGWTTCAAAGATGCTAGRATTGGACAGTATCTTGATGARAAATTAAAATCAAAACCAACWGAAATYACTGAAGAAGAAATGRCWTTGTCTTACAAAAAATATCGTGCAGTWATGGGAACTGCTGGTAGAAACATGGCKTTRGCAGARAGACCMTTRGGCGAAATTTTCTATTTRGGWATGGCAAGAGCTGCTGAAGGTGTTGGATGTGGAAATGAAATTGAAGATTCAMTTAAAAATGGMTTTGTMAARATCCCTTCTTGGCCAYTWTACTATTCMTTRYTRGCAAATGATGTGAAAAAAGGATTTGATGTAACTTTAGAAAAAAGTAATTTGTATTTACAAGATGCACGTCTTACTCTTGAATTRTTACCTGATGGATTYTCTCATAAAGAATTTTTAGAATTTTTGTTCTTGACTGTAGAGCATTATAATCAATATTGGTTTAACAAATTACAAAAGGCTAACAAATGGTCAGAGTTTGAATCCAAACTTCCCAAGTGATAAAATTGATGTGGTCTGAAAAATATCGACCTCAGATTATTTCTGATATGGTTGGAAATGAAGAACCTCGTACTGCTATAATGGAGTGGTTTGTAAAATGGAAGAAAGGAACAAAACCCCTTCTTTTAGTTGGACCACCTGGAATTGGAAAAACTACTATGGCTTTTCTTGTAGCTAAACAATTTGGATATGATATGATTGGGCTTAATGCAAGTGATGTTCGAAGCAAATCAAGAATTAATGAAATTCTTATGCCTGTTTTGGGAAATGTTAGTGTTTTGGGAACTCCAATGATTTTTGTCGATGAGGTTGATGGATTACATGGTCGTGGGGATTATGGTGGTGCTACAGCACTTGTTGATATTTTGAAAGAACCAACAGTACCAATTGTTATTGCGGCAAATGATGACACTTTGGAGAAAATGAAAAATATCAAAAAAGTAGTTAAAACAATTTCTTTCAAAAGAATTCCGCCTAGACTATTACGAGTTTAYCTTGAAAATATTTTGAAAAAAGAAGATGTAAAATTAAGTCCMGGATCTTTGATTAAAGTTATTTCCAAATCTCGTGGAGATATTCGYTCTATGATTAATTTRACACAGTCTTTAGTAACTGGGTTTAATCCTCAAACTGAAACATCTTTTGAGAAAATTAATGTTGAGGATGGTGTTAATGCATTCTTTAAAGCAAATTCAATTGACGAAGCTCGAAGTGTTTTATATTCTATGCAAATTAATCCTAGAGAAAAAATTAATGCATTTTATTCTAGTATTGTTACAAGTAATTTAGATAATCCAACTCTTGCAAAATATCTAGAAACAATTTCTGATGCTGACATGATTTATGGGAAAATTATGAAAACTCAGAATTGGAGATTATTACGTTATCTTAATGACATCTTAATTAAATTATATAAAAATGATGATAGAATTAGATATACTAAATACAATCTATCATGGCCTTTACTCAATAGAATTCGTTGGGATGGTGCAAAAATTAAATCATTATCATCTGTAATGGCAAAAAAATTACATTTGTCGTCTAGTGCTTTTGTTACCATTTGTTTACCATATGTCTTATTTTGTATTAAAAATAAAACATTAGAATTAGAATTACAAGAAACATTTGGTGATGTAATAGAAAAGGAGATGGAACTAATTCAATGAGCTGGAGAAAAATACCTATGAAGTTTCCAGGAATATGTATTGTATGTAATGGAAAAATCCCAGTAAATGAAATAGGATTATGGGCAAAAGGATTGGGTGTTAAACATGAAAAATGTGCTCAGATAAATGAATTACAGTGCGTTGTGTGTGGTTCTCCGGCTGGTTGCCCACAATGCGAATTTCAAGAAAATTGCGATATTCCAAATGTATCTCAATTATGTATATGTAAGAAATGTAGTGAGGAAAAATATGCTTTTAGTTCTTATCAAAAACTTGTAAACAAGAAATTTCCACTCCTGAACTCATAAATTTCAAAAATAAACAATGATCTATTGATTATAGTAAAATTTTGATTAATTTTGAATCTTSAAATTAAATTAATATAGGAAACCCTMATGCTTTAGAATATCGTTATGCATTCTGATAAGATTGAAAAGTCTATTAAAAATAACAAGAYCGCATTACAAGGTGGGGGACAAGATAGAATCAAAGCCCAACATGAAAAAGGGAAATTAACTGCACGTGAAAGAATTGATCTTTTACTYGATGAAGGTACTTTTACTGAGATTGATCCATTAGTTACACATCATTATCACGAGTATGATATGCAGAAAAAGAAATTTTTCACAGATGGTGTTATTTGTGGTTATGGAAATGTAGATGGAAGACAAATCTTTGTTTTTGCTTATGACTTTACTGTTCTTGGCGGAACATTAAGTCATATGGGCGCTAAAAAAATTACTAAACTAATGAGTCATGCACTTAAAACTGGATGTCCAATTATTGGCGTCATGGATTCTGGTGGTGCTAGAATTCAAGAAGGAATTATGAGTCTTGATGGATTTGCAGATATYTTTTATCATAATCAATTAGCATCAGGAATTATTCCACAAATTACTGCAAGTGTTGGACCTTCAGCAGGTGGTTCAGTATACTCACCAGCAATGACTGACTTTGTAATCATGGTTGAAAAAATTGGAACTATGTTTGTTACAGGACCTGATGTAGTCAAAACTGTATTAGGTGAAGAAATTTCATTTGATGATCTTGGAGGAGCTATGACTCATGGTTCAAAAAGTGGTGTTGCACATTTTGTTGCACAAAATGAATACGAATGTATGGATTACATCAAAAAATTAATTTCATTTCTTCCTCAAAATAATACTGAAGAACCACCTAAAACCAAAACTGRTGATGATCCAAACAGATTAGATCATAATTTGATAAATATTATTCCAGAAAATCCTTTGCAACCTTATGATATGAAAGATATTATCAACTCAATTGTTGATAATCATGACTTTTTTGAAGTTCATGAACTATTTGCACCAAACGTAGTTGTAGGATTTGCACGAATGAATGGAACTGTCGTTGGAATTGTTGCAAATAATCCAATGCATCTTGCAGGTGCACTTGATATTGATTCTTCAAATAAAGCAGCCCGATTCATAAGATTTTGTGATTCATTTAATATTTCCATTATCACTTTAGTTGATACTCCAGGATACATGCCAGGTTCAAATCAAGAACATAATGGAATCATTAGACATGGAAGCAAGTTACTTTTTGCATATTGTGAAGCTACTGTCCCACGAATCACTTTGGTAATTGGAAAAGCATACGGTGGAGCATACATTGCAATGGGCAGTAAAAATTTGAGAACTGATATTAATTATGCATGGCCTACTGCTAGATGTGCTGTTTTAGGTGGAGAAGCTGCAGTAAAAATAATGTATAGAAAAGAACTCAAAGCTTCAGATGATGCTGAGAATCTTAAAAAACAATTGATAGATGAATTTGCAGAAAAATTTGAAAATCCATATGTTGCAGCTTCTCATGGAACTGTTGATAATGTAATTGATCCTGCTGAAACAAGACCAATGTTAATTAAAGCACTTGAAATGCTTGCAAACAAAAGAGCAACACAACTACCTAGAAAACATGGAAATATTAATTTGTGATTAATGATGATTGAAAAAGTTCTAATTGCAAATAGAGGTGAAATTGCTTTACGAGTTATTAGAACCTGTAAAGTACTTGGAATTAAAACAGTCGCAGTTTATTCTGATGAAGATACAAATTCTATGCACGTTAAACAAGCAACTGAAGCATATCATATTGGTGARGCTGCYCCTGCAAAATCATATCTTAATCAAGAAAAAATTCTAGATGTAATGCTATCTTCWGGTRSTGATGCTGTTCATCCMGGTTATGGTTTTCTTTCTGAAAATGATGATTTTRCAAGATTATGTGAAAAAAATAAAATTATTTTCATTGGWCCTTCTGCTGATTCTATGAATYTATGTGGTGAYAAAATGAGATGCAAGGATGCAATGCTCAAAGCTAARGTTCCGACAGTTCCTGGAAGTCCTGATTTGGTAAAAGATGCAGATGATGCAGCAAAAATTGCAAATGAAATTGGTTATCCAGTAATGCTAAAGTCTGTYTATGGTGGYGGTGGACGTGGAATTAGAATAGTTACAAATGATAAAGAACTACATGAAGGTTATGAAGCAGTTACTGCTGAATCTATTGCATCTGTTGGAAAATCAGCYATTCTTGTAGAAAAATTCYTAGAGAAAACAAGACACATTGAATATCAATTTGCTCGAGACACTCATGGGAATACMGTTCACATCTTTGAGAGAGAATGTTCAATACAACGACGTAATCAAAAACTAATTGAACAAACCCCTTCACCAATTGTTGATGAAGAAACAAGAGCTCGTATAGGTGAAATTGTTTGTAATRCAGCTGATGCAGTTGGATATACAAACTTGGGCACTGCTGAATTTYTKAGAGCTGATAATGGTGAATTTTATTTTATTGAAATTAATGCAAGATTGCAAGTAGAACACCCTATTACAGAATTTGTTTCTGGTTTGGATTTGGTTAAATTACAAATAGATATTGCAAACGGAGAACCGATCCCATTCAAACAAAGTGATTTGAAAATGAATGGTTATGCAATAGAGTGTAGAATTAATGCTGAAGATACTTTCTTGGATTTTGCACCATCCACTGGAGCTATTCCGGATGTAATAATTCCAGCAGGCCCAAGTGTACGATGTGATACATATCTATATCCTGGATGTACTGTTTCTCCATTTTATGACTCACTTATGGCAAAACTCGTTACATGGGGGCAAACATTTGAAGAATCTAGAACTAGAATGCTTGCAGCTTTAAATGATTTCTAYATTCAAGGTGTAGAAACATCAATTCCGCTTTACAAAACTATTCTGAATTCAGATGAATACAAAAACGGTCAACTTACAACTGATTTTCTAAAGCGTTATGATATGATTGATAGATTAACTGAAGATCTAAAGAAAGAAAAGGAAGATAAAAGTGAAGCAGCATTAGCTGCAGCCATTATTCATTCTGAATACTTTAAGAGTCGTGTACAAAATAATGTTGAAAATAATTCCAACTGGAAAAACAAACTGGATTGATGATAAATGAATTATAAAATTCAAGATATTGAAAAATCATTTGAAGGTAAAATAGTAGAACGTCTCGGAAATAATGATTATACAATTAAAATCAACGATAACGAACACCAATTAAAAATTATAACTATGGATTCAAAAGGAATTGAATTTATTTTAGATAAAAATTATCATAGAGCAAAATATCTTGAACAATCTACAAATGAAATGAGTTTAGTAATTGATAATGTTCCAATTACTCTAAACATTAATACTCATTTTGATAAAATTGTTTTCAAAAATTCTGGTAGTAGTGATACAGGTAATGTACAACTATTTTTGAAGAGTCAAATTCCTGGAAAGGTTGTATCCATTGCAGTTGCTGAAGGTGATTCTGTAAAGAAAGGTGACGTTGTTTGTACTTTGGAATCCATGAAGATGCAAGTTGCAATTAAATCACATAAAGATGGAGTTGTAAAAACTATCAAAGTAAAAGAAACTGCAATTGTTGCCAAAGGCGACGTTATTGCAGAAATAGAATAAAAAAGAAATTTTTCCTATTTTAGGAAATTTTTAATTTCTTCATAATTTGGTTCTTTTAATGGATCTTCTGAAACCCATCTATAACCAATTTTTCCATCTTCCATAATTATGAATACAGAACGTTTTGCAGCATTGTAATCTTTGAGGTGAAGTAAATCCTTCATCAAAATATCATAATCCTGAATTGTTTTACTAGTGTAATCCCCTAACAATGGAAATTTAAAATTATTTTTTTCTGCAAATACTTTATTTGCAAATGGACCATCATTACTAATTRCAACTATTTGTGCACCAAGATCTGATATCTCTTGCCAAGAATCTCTTAATGTACACAGTTCTGCTTCACACACTGGAGAGCTAGCAGCTACTATGAATGATAGTACGATTTTCTTCCCCTTGAATTCTTCCAAACTCCTCATTTTTAATTCGGTGTCTGGMAGTTCAAAACCCGGAGCAATATCTCCAATATTTGATGTCATGTACGTTTTTTATCAATGTTCTATAAAGTACTTTAGAAAAATAGGGTTTTTTAAAAAATAGATCGAAAAGAGGACGCATACCTTTTTATACAAAAATTAGGGACAAAAGCTAAATTGGTCGGGGAATTAGCGGGCAATTACAGTACCGTTGTMTTGATGTTTGKCTTTGCGGTRGCTGCAATGGCWCCAGCATTAGTRATCTCAAGAATGATTTCACCWAGAAAACGAAGTAAYCCTGTSAAATTTTTACCRATGGARTGTGGTCARGTACCWTCWGGRGAAGGAAGAACTCATTTYATGATGCAGTATTATCCWTACATTCTGATGTTTGTTGTATTTGATGTCATGGCRATTTTCTTGTATGCMTGGGGAAGTGCAATYTTAGAACTTCCAAAGAGTGCAACTTTRCCTATGATGGGATTCTTAGCTATTATGTTTGGAGCAATGGCATTTGCATTGTATCAATCAGGGAGAAGAAGAATTTGGTAGTTATTTATGTAAAGAATATTTACAAAATGGGGGATAAGATTGCTTAAAGACTTAATGACACCCGAAAATGCAAATGTCTTTGTAGGAAAACTAGGAGACATTTTAGAAAAAGCAATCGGTAAACCCTTAGGTTATGCAATTAATTGGGGTAGAATTTGGTCACTGTGGCCAGTACATATTGAAACAGCTTGCTGTAGTGTAGAATTTGGTGCAGCATCTAGTCCTCGATATGATGTTGAAAGATTTGGTATCATTGAAGCATTTGGATCACTTCGTCAATGTGATCTAGTTGTTGTTCAAGGAACTATTACAAGAAAAATGGCACCACGTCTTAGATTAGTTTATGATCAAATGCCTGAACCAAAATATGTAATTGCAATGGGGGCTTGCGCAATTACTGGAGGATTATATTTTGATTCATATAATGTTCTTCCAGGAATTGATGGAATTATTCCAGTTGATGTTTATGTTCCGGGTTGTCCACCCAGACCTGAAACTTTAATTCAAGGATGTCTTTTATTGCAAGAAAAAATCAAACGAATGAAAGCTAGGAAGTTTGTATAATGAGTTCTGATTCTGAAAAATCTGCAACAGATGCACAATCCGAAGAAAAATCTACACCTGTAGAAAAACCTGCTCCAAAACCTGTAGCAAAAAAACCTGAAGAAAAATCTACACCTGTAGAAAAACCTGCTCCAAAACCTGTAGCAAAAAAACCTGAAGAAAAACCAGTAGAGTTACCTGCATTTGAGAAAGGCATTTCTGATAAAATTGTTGAAAAGTTTGGTGATAAAGTTGAAGTTGCGTTTGTAAAAGAAGATCGAGTCAGAATTAATGTAAGTCGTGAAAATATTCATGATGTTGCTGAATTCATTCGTGATGGATTAAATTTTGATCATGTGGAATCAGTTACAGGCGTAGATTTCCCTCAAGATAAAGAAATTGAAGTTGTTTATCACATTGGTTCCTATTCTGATTCTTCTTTGGCAAGACAGATTCTTGTTTTGGCTACTAGGGCACAACGAGAAGAAAACCCAATTCCTGGTCATGATTCTACAAAACTCCCTACTCTTAGAAATATCTTTTATAGTGTAGAATTTCATGAAAGAGAAATTTTTGAAATGTTGGGTGTTTACTTTGATGGTCATCCTGATAATCGACGATTACTTTTACCCGAAGATTGGGCAGATTTACCTCCACTCCGAAAGGACTTCGTACTAAAGGGACGATAATCATGAATGAGATAATGCCTGGATTAGCACTCCAAAAAGTTGATGAGAGAATTATGACACTCAATGTGGGACCACAACATCCCGGTTCTGGTCACATGAGACTAATTGTACAAATTGATGGTGACTATATTGTTGCATGTGATCCTGATCCAGGATACGTTCATCGTGGAGAAGAAAAAATGGCAGAATATAGAAATTATATCTTAAACATTCCTCACTTGGAAAGACCTGTAATTCATGATTCATGTAATGTTCTTTATCCGTATGTCTTGGGAGTTGAAGAAATTCTTGGTATTGAAGTTCCTGAACGTGCAAAATATGTTAGAGTAATTGCATCTGAATTAAATCGATGTATTTACATCATGTATTGGCTTGCAATTTATGGAATTTTCTTAGGACACTCTACAATGTTTATGTGGCCTGCAGGTGATCGTGAACTCTTAATTGATCTTATGGAAAAAATGACTGGTGCAAGAGTTACACATGCACATTTTGTCCCTGGAGGAGTTAGAAATGATTTACCACCAAACTTTGAAGATGTTTGTTTACGTCATGTTAATTATTTTGAAAAACGTATCAAAGAATACTCTGCAGTATTTTATGATAATCCGATTTTAATTGCAAGAACTAAAGATACTGGTGTTTTGTCACGACAAGATGCAATTAGACTTGGAACTACTGGTTCTGTCCTTCGTGCAAGTGGTGTTGATTATGATCTTAGAAAAAAAGAACCTTATGATGTTTATGATGAATTAGATGTTCATACTAATGTAATGAGGGAAGGCGACTCTTATGCAAGATCAAAAATTCCATGGCTTGACATGCTGGAGAGTTGTAATATAATTAGACAAGCATTACAAAAAATGCCAAAGTCTGGTTCAGTTAGAGTAAAACTAAAACCAAATCCAAAAGGAAAAGGGCTTACTTCCGTTTACAAACGTGTAGAATCTGGTAGAGGCTCTTTGGGATGTTATGTAGTCTCTGATGGTAAACCCGAACCATACAGATTGAAACTAAGTGTTCCTTCTTTTAGAAACTTGATAGCATTACCATATCTTCTCAAAGGAGAAAAACTTGGTAACATGCCATCTGTTTATTGGAGTCTAAATTATTGGCCAGTGGAGGCAGACCGATAAATGTCAGTAATTGCACCAAACTTCAAACTAAGTKSATTTATCAAATCATTACTTGATAATATTTTCTGGATAMTATTRMTACTAGTCTTAATTGGTMTTCCTCTAGTTTTCATGRTTTTATTTGTAATYCCTTTACCTGTYATTGATGGTGAATTACTTACACCATTCCTTGCACTTTCATGGATTGCRGATCCTTCRCGWACTTTACCRATWATTCAAKCATTCATGGAAACTGANNTATTTNNAGAGTAATGGCATTYCCTGGATTTGGTTTTGCAGCATTRYTAGCTGCTGGAACAATYTTTGYTGAAAGAAAGATGATGGCAAAAATYCAATTAAGAGTTGGMCCTTTCTATTGTGGTAAATTTGAAGGYATCTTACAATTAATGGGTGATGGACTAAAATTAATTTCAAAAGAAATTATWATTCCTGCAAAAGCAGAYAARCCAATTTTTTGGGCMGCGCCKGTAATGTTTGTWGCAGCTGCWGCAGCWTTTGTTGCATTAATTCCWGTTGCTCCAGGTTGGGTAGTTGCAGATGTTGATTTRGGATTAYTWGCWGTATTTGCAGTAATTGGATTCTTCCCAATTATTACTATTCTTTCWGCATGGTCTGCAAATAGTAAATATCCATTCATTGGAGGMATTAGAGCATTATTCCAAATGGTYTCATTTGAAATTCCATTAATTTTATCTYTSTTGGGAGTTGTAATTTTAACTGGYTCWCTWAACTTRTCTGAAATTGCAGCAAGTCAATCTAACTTTCCATGGATAATATTTTTRCCAGTTGGTGCAATTGTATTTTTTATTACAATGCTTGCAGAATTAGAAAGAATTCCATTTGATTTGCCAGAAGCTGAAAGTGAAATTGTAGCTGGTTGGCTAACTGAATTATCTGGAATGATGTATGGCCTTGTTCAATTAGGAAGTTATTTGAAACTTTATGCATTTGCAGGTTTGTTTGTTGTATTATTCCTTGGAGGTTGGAATGGCCCAATGGTTGTACCTTCTTTCCCAATGGAATTAATTGAAAATGGAATTGAAATGGGCCCAATTACACTAAAAATATCTGGATTGGCATCATTACTTAGTGAAGTAATTACTCAAGAAATGCTAAATGGYACACTTTGGTTTGTTCTCAAAACAGTAGGAGTRATTTTCTTTATAATATTACCAAGAGGTGTTTTCCCAAGAATTAGAGTCGATATGTTGTTGGATCTTGGTTGGAGTAAACTAATTGGACTTGCATTCGTTAACATCTTTATTGCACTAGGTTTGCTTTACGCTGGAGTCTTGGGACCAGGAGGATTACAATAATGGGAACTGCTACAGGTATAATTCGTGCATTAAATTCTGGAATTAAACATCTTGCAACAAAACGATTTACACTTAGATATCCTGAAGAGAAACTAAAGTTTGTAGGTGATGGTTATCAATTTGATCCGTCAACTGGTGTTGGAATTGCTGGATTAAAGGGACGTCATTTATTGTTTCATGATCATTGTACTGGTTGTCAATTATGTTCTATTGCATGTGAGGGAGTTGCAGAAGCTATTGCAATGGTAAAGGTTCCAGAAGAACACAAACACAACAAGAAAGCAATAATGCCTCAAATTGATTATGGCAAATGTGTTTTTTGTGGATTGTGTGTTGATGCATGTCCATTTTATGCATTATACATGACTAATGATTATGAACTTTCTTCATTTTCCAAAGAAGGRTTGATCTATACMCCTGCTCAACTYCAGGTGAAACCATATGTGGCACAAGATAGTGAAATTATAATTACTGATAGAGGTGCAACACATGGCTGATGTAGCATTTTTAGCTTTAACTGTAATTACAATTGGTTCTGCAATTGCTGCACTTGAAATGAGATCATTAATTTATGGYTCAATTGCTTTGATGGGAACTCTTGGYGGAGTTGCTGGATTCTTCTTTTTGTTAGATGCACCTTTTGTTGCATTATTCCAAATAGCAGTTTATGTTGGTTCTATTGCTGTTTTAATTTTGTTTACTGTTATGTTAGTTAAACGWGAATTAATATTCAAAAAAATTGAAGACMSGAGAAGAAAGTTTGCAGGAATTGGATTAATGCTTATWATGATGGTAKCWTTGGGTGCAGTGTTTATTGATTCTGGTATCAAAACAATTACTACTGATGAACCYCCAGTAAACTTTAGAGATATTGGTGCTGACTTTGTAATRTATTAYTGGCCTGCATTAATTTTGATGGGATTAATTTTAGCMGGTTCTGTAACTGGTGCATTAGTTTTAGCTAGACGAGAGGATGTRGAAAATGAGCGAACTAATTGATTTTACTCTAGTATCTGTTGCTTTATTGGGCATAGGAATTTACGGTCTTGCCGTAAAACGGAATTTCATTCGAATGTTATTTGCCATTGAAATTATTATCAATGCTGCAAATCTTAATCTTGTTGCATTTGGTAGATTCCTACCTCATAGTGGAGGTCAAACTCTAGCATTATTTTCAATTGCAATTGCCGCAGCGGAAGTAGCAGTAGGACTTTCGTTAATTATTGTGGCATATCGTATGTATCAAAATGTCGATATTGCAGACTTTAGGAGTTTGAAAGGATAATGGAATATGCATTATTACAGGCAGTTATACTGCCCCTBCTATTAGCACCTGTAGCHTATCTTATTGGAAGAAAATTAGGTCCAACACCTGCAATGTGGTTTACATTTGCTGTTTTACTTTACACTACAATTCTTGTAATTAATGCTGCACTTTCAGGAACTGTAGAGGAACATTATCCATGGACAACTCAGTTTGGTGAGTTTGGATTCTTGATGGATGGTTTAGCATCACCATTTGCAATAATGATTTATGTATTATCTACAATCTTGGTGCTTTATTCAAAACCATACATGCTTCACATATTCCACCATCAATTTGAAGAAGAACATAACATCAATTCATCTGGAAGYGGACAAACTTCAGTAATCGAATCATCTGCTCTTTCAAGTTATGTAAATGCAAAATCAGGACTTTACTTTGCACTTTACCTTCTTTTTGCAATGGGAATGCTTGGTACAGTTCTTTCAACAAACCTAATTGAATTCTTTGTATTTTTTGAAATCATGTTGATTCCTGGTTTCTTCTTAGTTGCTCTTTGGGGTGCAGGTAATAGACGAAAGATTGGTTTGATGTTCTTATTTTGGACTCATTCGGGTGCAGTTGTTTTACTGTTAGGCTTTTTGATGATTGGTTTGACTGTTGGAAGTTTTGATTTTGCAGACATAAACGAATCAGAYATTCCTCAAGAYATTGCGATGATTTCTGCAGTTGCAATTGCATTAGGTCTTGGTGTAAAGCTAGCAGTCTTTATGTTCCACATTTGGCTTCCATATGTCCACGGTTCTGCACCAACACCAATCAGTGCATTATTGTCACCTGCTATGATCGGAATTGGTGCTTATGGTATTTTTAGATTAATTGTTGAATTTTTGCCTGCAACTTTTGCTGACCTGTCAATATGGTTCTACATATGGGGACTAGTTACAATGATTTATGGTGGTGCAATGGCACTCATGCAAGATGACATAAAACGTCTTCTTGCATATTCTAGTATAAGCCAAATGGGTTATCTTTTGTTTGGTATTGGTTCAATGTCTGCACTTGGTCTTGCTGGAGCTGAGATGATGTATGTAACACATGCAATTGGAAAAGGTATTCTCTTCATGATGGCTGGAATTATTATCGTTAAAGTCGGAACTAGAAGTCTCTCTAAACTTGGAGGATTAGCTGGTAAGATGCCCATTACAGCAGTATGTGCAGTAATTGGTGCCTTGACAATAATGGGAATACCTCCAACTAGTGGTTTCATGGGAGAATGGATTCTCTTTGCTGGTGCATTACAGACTGCACTTGAAGAAGGTTCTACACTTAGAGCAGTAGGATTTGGTTTAGGTCTTATCGCAACTGTTCTTACAATGTCTTATCTTCTATGGATGCTAAAACGTATTTTCTTTGGTAAAACTCCTGAACATCTTGAAAATGTAAAAGAAGGAAGTTGGTACATGACTGTACCAATGATGGTGTTGGCAGGATTTTCTATTGTACTAGGAATTTATCCAGACATATTCTATAAATCAATAATTCCTCATATGAGTGGAGTTTTGGGAGTTTAGAATATGGCAACTGAATTAATGGGATTTGAAATTGGAGCAACAAGTGCTTGGTTAGTTTGGATTCTACCATTTGCTGCAGCTCTTATCATACCTGGAATTGCAAAATTATCTAAATTCTTACCTGGCAACTTATCAAAACACGCAACTGGGTATATTGCAGTTGGATTTGCTTTRATGAGTACATTATCTGCAGCATCAATGATTCCAATTGCWTTAGAGGCTGGTGAAATACATCATCAAATTCCTTGGATAGAATCCCTTGGTCTAAATGGCGGAGTCTTAGCAGATCCACTYTCMATWATAATGGCAAAYGTTGTTGGTTGGATTTCATTCCTCATTATGATATACAGTACAGGATACATGAAAGGTGATAAAGACATTACAAGATTCTGGTTCTGGATGATGTTCTTCATTGGTTCAATGCAATTAATTGTCATGTCTGATAATTTACTTCAAGTATTCTTTGGTTGGGAAGGTGTAGGTCTTGCGTCGTATGCGTTGATYAGCTTTTGGTATCGTGACAAGAAGAAAGATCATGTTGGTRYTGAAGGACGTACTGTTCTTGGTRTGTTAGATTATTATTCTCCAACTCATGCYGGTATGAAGGCATTCATCATGACCAAAGTTGGTGATGTTATGATGATTGCAGGTATGCTTTTGATATTTGTGTAYGCAGGTACTTTTGGATTCAAAGAATTACTTGGWGATACWGAATGGGCAGTTACAATGGCKTCTCAAGGTCTTTTGGTTCCTGCRTTTGTTTTACTTTTTGGTGGTGCAATGGGAAAGTCTGCACAATTCCCATTAAACGAATGGTTGCTAGAAGCAATGACTGGACCTACTGCTGTATCTGCATTGATTCATGCAGCAACAATGGTCAAGGCAGGTGTATTCTTAGTTGCAAGACTAGGACCTCTTGTATTTGCATTAGGAGCTGCAGGAATTCTTGCAGATCAATTCTTTGAGATTATTGCATGGGTTGGTGCAATTACTGCATTATTAYTAGCAACACAAGCRATGGTCAAYCCTGAAATTAAGAAAGTCCTTGCTTATTCTACTGGTTCTCAAATTGGTTATATGATGATGGCATTAGGTGTTGCAGGATTATCTTATCAATATGTTGATGGWTATACTGCTGGATTCTTCCATTTAATTTCTCAYGCAATGTTCAAAGCTTCATTGTTTATGGCAGCTGGTGCAATACTGCATACTGTTGGCTCTCGATTTATGACWGATATGGGWGGTCTAAGAAARWMRATGAAGAAAACTTATGCATTCATGTGGGCTGCAGGTCTTGGTTTRATGGGTGCTCCATTTATCACAACAGGTTTCTGGAGTAAGGATGCAATCTTYGCTGCWGTCTATGAATCTGGAAATGAATGGGCMWTRCCACTRTWTKSWATTGCTGTRTTWACTGCAGYCATTACTGCTTTCTATACWATGAGRATGATGGGATTRGTMTTCTTTGGAAATAARAGTAAACAYATCCAAAARATGGAAGAAGAAGGACATCATATTCATGARGCAYCATTATCYATGTGGATTCCATATGGAATTCTTGCAGTTCTTACTATAGGAATCGGTWTAGTTGGATTATCAGCHGAAGAAGGACTTCAYCATACATTTGTWGATTTCCTTGAAAAYTCYTATGGYATYCATWCTGMACATATTGCTAATGAAYCATCMATTTTRCCMGAATTCTTRCAAGGACTTAATCCAATTGCACTTGGTTCATCATTGRTWGCATTTGCWDTAGGGGCGGGATTAGGYTATATTTTCTATATTGGTAGATGGGTTGATCCTGCAAAGGTTGTAAAYTCTAATATTTTATTTTACTCATTTCATAAACTTCTCTTAAACAGATGGTACCTTAATGCTATGGTGTATTGGTGCTTTGTTRYAGCACCATTGTGGYTATCAAGRGGTGTATTCAGATACTTTGAAAGGACAGCTATAGATTATGGTATGAATGATGGATTCCAGAAAGCAATTGGATGGAGCGCAAAAGTTGTACAAGGAACTCAGACTGGTGTATCCCAATCATATCTATTCGTATTTGGAGCAGGACTATTATTCGTAGTTTTGATATTGTTGATATAGGTGATGTGATATGTTAGAGATTACATCCACCCCACTTGTTATTATGGCAATATTGGGAACTGTCGGAGTTCTTCTTCCAATTATTAGTATTGTAAGAAAAGAAAAGGGTTCCAATTCATTTTATGCTGTAATTGCATTTGCAGCATTAATTGTATCAATTGGTTATGTTGGTTATCAATTTTTAAATGAAAACGTAGCACCAGCTGCTCTTTTTTCTGAAGATGTAATTGTAGATGATGCTTTTGGTGGATTATTTGCAATTGCAATGCTAATTGTTGCTTTGTTCACAACTGTTGGTTCTTTTAATTATATGAGGAAACATAATTCTCCRGCGGTATACTATTCTCTAATTTTACTTGCAACAATCGGTATGGTGTTGGTTGCATATTCTACTGATTTGGTGATGTTGTTTGTTGCATGGGAATTAATGAGTATTCCAACATATGTTTTAGTTGGATTTATAAAAAAGAATCCAAGCTCAAACGAGGCTGCTCTAAAGTATTTCTTGTTTGGTGCATTATCATCTGCAATCATAATTTATGGAATTTCAATTGCATATGGGTTGACTGGTTCTACAAATATTGGAGAAGTAATTCAAGGATATTCTACACTTGATCCTTCGCTGTTACCTCTTGCGTTACTTTCTGTTGGAATGTTTATCGCAGGATTTGGATTCAAGATGGGACTTGTACCTTTCCATCAATGGCTTCCTGATACATATGAGGGAGCACCAGCTCCAATTACAGCTTTACTTGCAGCAGCTACAAAGAAAGCAGGATTTGCTGCAACCATAAGAATTATTGTTCTTGGAATGGTTGTCTTACATCTTGATTGGACGCTAGCTCTTGGAGTTATTGCAGTCATGACAATGACTATTGGTAATATTGCAGCAATCATGCAAAAGAATCTCACTAGAATGTTGGCATATTCTAGTATTGCGCATGCTGGATACATTCTGATAGGACTTGCAGTTGCACCACATAGTTCTCTTGGTTTACAAGGTTCTTTGTATCATATTCTAAACCACGCAGTAATGAAAGGTATGGCTTTTATTGCAATTGCAGGAATTGTAACAACTCTTGCAGTTACTCATATCGATAAACTACAGGGACTTGGAAGAAGAATGCCAATTACTGCACTTGCTTTGGTTATCTCCTTATTCGCATTGGCTGGTGTTCCTCCACTTGCAGGATTTTGGAGTAAATTGATGTTATTTGGTAGTGCATTGGATGCTGGTTCTACTTTATGGTGGGCACCATGGCTTGCAATTGCTGGTGTTCTTAACAGTGCATTATCTCTTGCTTACTATGGYTGGATTACAAGAAAGATGTACTTTGAAGGAGAAACTCAGAAGAGAGTTAAAGAACCAAAAGCAATAATTGCTGTAATGATTACATCAATGATTTTCTTGATAGGATTTGGTATCTATCCAGAACCAATAATGCAATTTGTAGAATTTGCAACTCCTGTAATTAGTTYAGATCTTATGCCTTAAACGAAGTAAATTTAATTAAATTTTCTAGATTCATTTTTGCATCACTATCTGGAATTCTTCTTAATCCGGCTTTTGCTTTTTCTGCATATTCTTTTAACAAATCTTCCATTTTGTTAAAAACATCTCTTGGGTCTGCACTTTTTTTAATTAATGTATTAAACAATTTATCTTCATTTTTCCAATCAAACAAATCATCTCTAATTTGATAAGCTATTCCAAGGTTTAATCCATATTCAGACAATGCTTCGATTTGCTCTTCAGTTCCATTTGCAATAATTCCACCTATTCTAGATGCAGCTTCAAATGCTGTTGCGGTTTTATATTCAATTACTTTAAGATAATCATCAAAAGTAACATCTTCACTAGTTTCTAATCTATTTTCAATCATTTCTCCTTCACTCATTAACATTGCAGTTGATGCCAAATCTTTTGTAATTCTAGCATTATCTAATCTCGAACATATTGCAAGAATTAATCCTAAAACAAAATCTCCTGTTAGAACACTTGTATTGTAACCGAATTTGATATGGAATGGATCCTTTTGTCTCCTCATAGTTTCATTATCGATAATATCATCATGAATTATTGATTCCATATGTAAAAATTCAACTGCACAAGATGCTGAAAATGTATTATCATCAATTTTACCAATACTTTCAGCAGATAAAGTCAAAATGATGGGTCTAATCCGTTTTCCACCTTCTAAGGAATATTTTAGAGGCTCAATAAATTCAGATTCAGAATATAATGATAGTTCAGCATCTAAGGCTTGATCAATTTTTTTAATATATTTTCCATATGTTTCAAGTAAAGGGTTAATTTCTATATTTTTTCTGTCCAAGATGCCTAATTGAAAAAATTTTTTCATAAGTAATTAAATCTTGGTGCTCCAGCCGGGATTTTCATCGTTAGATTTTGAACCCGGGATCTCTGCCTTGAAAGGGCAGAATGCTTGACCGGTCTACACCACTGGAACCCAAGAAAATTCAGTATTTTGACCATAAAATCTTTTGTAAACCACAAAGATTTTTTTATTGGCAAATTTGGTGATGAATTATGAATATAATTAAAAAAATTGATGACATAATTGAAGAACGAAGTTTACTAAAGCACCCATTTTATCAAGCTTGGTCTGATGGAAAATTAACTCAGGAATCTTTAGCAGGTTATTCTAAAGAATATTTTCAACTTGTAAAGGCTGTTCCATCTTTTATGGAACCCATTATTGAAAATGCATCTGATGATGTAGTTGGTGATTTGATTGAAAATCAGCAAGAAGAATCTGATCATATTAAATCCTGGATTACATTTGCAGGAGAACTTGGAATCTCTAAAGATGAATTAATTGCTTATGAAGGATTACCTAAAACTAAAAAAGCTGTATCTGATTTGAATAATTTAATGAATACTTTTGATGGTGGCGCTTGTGCAATGTATGCTTTTGAAAAAGAAATTCCAAAAATTAGTCAAACTAAACTTGATGGATTGGCAGAATTTTATGGTATGACAAATAATGAGTCTACAGAATATTTCAAACTYCATACAGAAGCTGATGTTAGACACGCTGCATCTTGGCAACACATTCTAGAAAAATCTTTAACTAATTCAAATAACCTGATTGAAATTGCAGACAAATCAATTTCTGCACAAAACTTGTTACTTGATAGTTGTTTTGAAGCATATTGTTAATCTCATAACATTTTATACCTGAGAAAAATTTTACTTGCTTAGGGCCCGTAACTCAGCTTGGTAGAGTAACCGGCTCATAACCGGTGAGCCAAGGGATCAAAGCCCTTCGGGCCCATTTCTTTTCAATTAGTTTTAAAATGAGCTGTAATCAAATTCAATGGCTGCAATGAAGAATCAGAGTTATATCTGAATGATGATTGGAAGGCATTTGTCTGAGCTGCCAAATTCATTTATTGATTTGTTTTTCTACTTTTTCTAAAATATCTTGCTGTATGAGATTTTGTTCATATAATATTTTTGTAATCTGTAAAATATCTAAAACTGAATGCATCTGTACTCCTAATTCTGACAAAGCTTCATTGGCCCCTTCCATTCTGTTTACAATCACATAAGCATCTTTTATGATAACGTTTACTTCTTTTAGTGATTTTATTGCATTAACTACAGAACCACCTGTGGTTGCAACATCATCAATCATTACAACTTTCATACCATCATTAATTTTTCCTTCTACTGATTTTGAAGTACCATAATCTTTTGGTTTGTTTCTCACATAGATTAATGGTTTGATTGCTTCTATTGCTAATGCTGATGCAATTACTAATCCCCCTGTTGGAACGGAAACAATTGAATCAAATTTGTCTAAACCTATATCTTGAATGATCTCATTTTCAAGATATTTTACCATCTTTCTAAATTCATGGGGATAACTTGGAACTAATCTTAAATCTACATAGTATGAACTTTTTTTTCCACTTGCAAGGGTAAAGTCTCCAAATTTTATTATGTCATTTTTAAACAAAAATGTTGTAAACTCTTTTACAAAATCCATACCAAAATTAACCACACTGGATTTATTTTGGTTTGTATTATGAAAGAATTATGCCTGAAATTTGGTTGAATTATGGCGTCACAGACGTTGTTTTGGATATAAGGGCTGAGAATTTAGAGCAAAAAATTGATTCTGATGGAAAAATTTTAGATGATTCTACAATTAATGAAAAACTCTCTAAACTTGATTTATCAAAACCTATGGAATTAGTTGTTTTACATAACTCAAAATCTATACAAAAAATTATTTCTTCATTATTTACTCTATGTGAGCAAAAATCAAAACCATTTCCAAAAATTCTAACTGATAAAAAAATTCTAAATTTAGTTAAAGCAGGWTTGCCTGAGGGAAGTTCAATTAATGAATTTGATGATACTGATATCTCHAATTCAGATCTTATCTTCATGGGTGAAATGGAATTTGATGGATTATTTGGATATGAAACAATTGCAACTCGTCTTATCAAAAAATTTGGTTTAGAGTCTATGCTTTCAGCTTATGCAAAAAGACAAGGACATCTTCCTGTACCTGGACAATATCCAGAAAGTTTGCAAGAAGCAAAAAAATTTGCTAATAATTTTGAAATTCAAGGGATTGAAATTATTGCAAATTCTCAAGGTATCCTTGATTTTTCTATAGGTCATCCTTCAGAAACAATCGCCACGACAAAAATTTTGGAATCAAATTCCATTAAAGATGTGGGACAACATAAAACAATGATTATCAGCACTGGAAAGGATTCAAGTAATGACAATCTTGGAAAATCTCTTTCTTCTCTTTGGAATTGTGCTAATGCAATCAAAAAAGATGGTCTTGCTATYTTAGTTGCAGAATGTAAAGGCGGTTTAGGTTCTRATGCAATTCAACAATATATTGAAAAYAGATTAACYTTAGAACAATTAAAAAATCCTACTAAATACATTAGTGGAATGGAGGATTTRTTATTTCTTACAGARATACAAAAGAATTTTCAAATTGGTTTGGTTTCAATTCTTCCTGAATTTTATGCAAAGAAACTTGAAATGATTTCYTTRCCTGGGATAAAATATTCTATGGATTATATTCTAAAAACTCAGGGWGCAAGACAAAAAGTTGCAGTWATTGCAGATGGTGCTAGACTTTTACTAAGGTAAAATACCTGGCAAAAAATTTGATGGTAATGGTGCACATAAAAGTGCTAATACTATAATTCCAATATATGCAAATTTTCTGTTTCTTGAAAGAGGGGATACATCATCAAGTGGAGTTGCACTTGGATTTCTATAACTCATGACTAGAATTAATATTGCCATTATGAAATAATCCAACAAAATAAGAACTCCTATACTGCCAAAAGTTGCATATCTGTGAATCTTTGGACCTAGTAATGTTCTTGCCATATGTCCTCCGTCTAATTGCCATGCTGGAAGTAAATTTAGAAATGTAATTAAAAATCCAATCCATGCCGCAAATAAAACAGGAGTCATGATTACTTCATGTCCTGTTCCACCTTTTCCAAACATTGCCAAGCTAGCCGACATTAGCAATGACTCCCCCATGTCCCACGCAACCAATTTCTTTTCTGCAAATAATCCCTCAGCAACTATTGGATCTAAGATTGGTGCAGTGTAAGCTCCATAGATTGAAACAATAATTGCTATTACTAATCCTGCAATAGGGCCTGCAATAGCTACATCAAATAAAATTTCTCGATTAATTGTTAATCCTTTTGATTGAATAAATGCCCCAAATGTTGGAATCCCAATTACAGGTAATCCTGGAATGAAATAAGGCCAAGTTGTTTTAAGTCCATGTGCTTTTGCAGCCAAAATATGTCCAAGTTCATGAATTCCTAATATTCCTAATAATGATAATGTGTAGATTCCTGCCATTTCTAGAGGATCCCCAATTTCTACAATAGAATTTGTTCCAGAYGTCCTATAATATCCATCAATCATCACAAATGAAATGACTATTGCAAACAAAATTCTTGGAGTCCATGAMGTACTCATCCACTTTCTTTGTTTTTTTGGAGTAAATTTTTGAATTGTCACCTGTTTATCCCCATCAATTTTTTCTAATCTACAGACAAAACTCATATTTTCCATYCTTCTTGCYAAATCTTCAAATTTTGATTTAAATTCTATATCVTCAATTYTAAATTCTARTGAAAATTCTGTTTTTGTGAAATTACTGACTTCAAATATGGAATTTACAATAGAAATAATTTCTTCTTGTGAGTTTTCTTCCATTTTTTTAGAGTCATTTTCTCCATTAAATGGTCTTTTGGTTTAAAATTAAATATCGATACTTGTAGTGTATAGTATGCAAGTRATTCTTAGACAGTTGGGTGAATGTAACATTAGGAGGGCAGGACCTAGCGATCTTATTTCTATTATGGAAATTAATCTGAAAACWCTTCCTGAACATTATTCTGATTATTTCTATGAATGTTTATTGGCAGAACTYCCTGAAGCATTCATTGTTGCTGAAATTGGAGGTAAACATGTTGGTTATATCATGTGTAAAACTGAATTTGGATTTTCAAATTTYAAGAAATTAGGTTTTGTTAAAAAAGGTCATGTTGTATCCATTGCAGTTCTTGATGAGTATAGAAAAAAAGGTATAGGCAATGCCCTTGTTGAGGAATCAGTTAACGGTATAAAATTAAGAAAATGTGATGAGTTCTATTTGGAAGTTAGATGCAGTAATAATGATGCTGTAAGATTATATGAAAAGCTTGGATTTGTAATTAGACAACAATTAAACGCCTATTATCGAGATGGTGAAGATGCATTTCTTATGGCAATTGAATTAGATTAATTCAAACCAATAAATATCTCACAAAAAGTTCTCCGCCATGGATAAACGTAAAGGAACTGGTGTTACTATTTTTGCATCTTGTATTGGYGGATTCTTTCTTTATGCATATTTGTTAATGCTTTCAGAATGGGGTCCTATTGTATTACAATTATCTGTATTGATGCTTGCTGGGGGAATACTGGCAGTAATTGCATGGATTGGATATGTAATGGCAACAACAAAATTCTCATCTGCATCAATTACATCMGATGATTGATTCATTTAGAAATTTTTACATCAACTACTGTTTGATAATATCTTGGACCAACTGGTCTAACAATTTTTGAAGATAATATTTCTGATTTTACTGGAGTTACACTAAGATAATGTTCCTCTGAAAGTTTTCCTGCCTCTGATTTTTTATCCGCATGAATGTGAGAATAATAATGAATTATCCCGTTATTTTTAGTAGTACTAATTGCTGATTCTAAAAATTCATCTGATCTTTCAGGTAATAACATCAAAGTTCTATCTGATTTATCTACAAGTTGTTCTTTGATAATTTCTRATGAGTCACCATTAATTGAAATYACATTTCCAGATAGTTTGTTTTGTTTGATGTTTTTTTCACATAATTTTGATGCAACTGGGTTGATATCTAGACTATATACCATACATTTCTTTTTTTTTGCAGCCATTATTGAAAACATTCCTACTCCTGCAAACATGTTAGTCATTACCTCTCCATCTTGGATTAGATTGGCAATTCTTTCTCTTTCTGTGGATAATCTAGGTGAAAAGAATGCATTTTCAACATCAACTGTGAATTTACATCCAAATTCTTTGTATTCTGTTTCTGTGTTGTCTTCTCCTGCAAGAATTTCTAGATTCCTTGTACGGAAATCACCCTCTACTGCCGATGATTGATAGAACACACTTTTAGCAATTTTTACTTGTTCAAGTAATGTTTCACCAATAATCTTTTTCTTTGATAATAAAGAATCTGGAATTCTAACTATGATGATATTCCCAATTTGATCAAATGCTGAGATTAATTCTTCACTTTCTTCTAATGTTAGTATATTTTCTAATAATTTTTTTAGCATTCGAGTCAATGCTTGTAGTAAAAATTTCCTGATGTTTTTTGATCCTTGTCTAATCTACTTTCTATTTTATTTACTCTTGGTCTTAGACTTTTTTCGTCTCTTCTAAATGTCATATCCAATGATTTAAGGAATCGATTCATTGCTTCAGGTTTTGGCATTGGTGATGTAGCTGTTCCTGCTACTCCTGATTCTCCTTCAAAAATTATCATTGAATCTGAGACTAAATCCATTAACTGCAAGTCATGATCAATAATAATTGCAGATTTTCCAAAAGAGCGAACAAATTTTTGYAAAAATTTTGCAACTGCWATTCTATCTTCTACATCTAARAATGCTGATGGTTCATCCAGTGCATACAAATCAACTTTTTGAATTAAACATGATGCAACTGCAATCTTTTGTAATTCTCCCCCCGAAAGATTTTTTACAGATTTATTGTACAACTTTCTAATTTTTAATGGGTCTAGAATTTGTTCTTCTTCTTGACTTCCTTCAATGGGGCCTCCACTTGCTTTTTCTAAAAGTGCTATGACTTCTACATCAATATCATTTTGTAGGTATTGTGGTTTGTATGCTATCTTTATTTTTTTATCAATTGATCCCACATCTGGTTTTTGGACACCTGCAATCATTTTCATCATGGTAGTTTTTCCAAGGGCATTTGCACCCATTATGCCTAAAACCTCACCTTTTCGTACTCTTCCAGGCTCAATTGATACTGAAAATGAATCAAAGTTTTTTTCAAGTCTTGGATAATTTACAATATCACTTCCTTCTTGAAAAATATCAGTAGATGATGATGATACATCCATGGAGAATTTCTTATCTCTAAATCTAACGTTCTCATTTGGAAGGTATCCGTCAAGGAAAACATTGATTCCAATTTTGGTTGATAAAATATTTGAAACAATTCCATATGCTGTTGGTTCACCATACAATACTTCGATATAATCACTAAGAAAATCAAGTAATGTTAAATCATGTTCTACAACCATCACACTTTTTCCAATTTTTGCTAAACCTTGTATTRCTCTTGCAACACCTATTCTTTGAAATACATCATTGTATGATGACGGTTCATCAAAAAAATAAAATTCTGTATCTTTTGATGCAGTAACAGCAACTGCAATTCTTTGTAATTCTCCTCCACTAAGTTCTTTCAAACTTTGCTCCATGGAATTTTGTAATCCTAATTCTCTAACTAATTCCCTTGTTACTCCTCTTTCATCATATTTATCAAGTAACTCATTTCCTGTTCCATCAAATGCTTCTGCAAGATGYTGAATTTGTTGTGGTTTAATTGATGCACGAATTTGTTTTTGCTCAATTTTTTGAAAATGTTGTTTTAATTCAGTTCCACTATAATGTTTAAAAATCTCATCCCATTCAGGTGGATTTTCATATCTTCCAAGATTTGGTTTTAGTTTTCCAGATAGTATGTTAACTACTGTACTTTTACCCATTCCGTTTCTACCTAATAGCCCAACAACCTCTCCTTTTCTTGGTGTTGGTAATTTGTATAATCGAAAAGAATTTGTCCCATATTGATGAATTTTCTCTTCAGCTAATTCACTTGCTAAATTAACAATTGTTATTGCATCAAATGGACATACTTTGACACATATTCCACACCCATTACAAATATCTTCATCAATCTGAGCCTTTTTTGACTCTTCATTTATTGTAATACATTCTGCACCTGATTTGTTAACTGGACAATATTTTATACACTCTAAACCACATTTTTGTGGTTGACATAGATCCTGATCTAATACGGCAACTCTATGTGTCATGTGGTAATTTGGTATTTTCTTTGCTTTATACCTATTTTGAACCCATTTCCAATACTTCGTTACGTTAATAGATGAGAATTTCACTTCAATATACAAGCCGGCCATAGCGTTAGGGTGCGACCCAATCCCATTCCGAACTTGGAAGTCAAACCTGATGTCGCTGTTGTGCTACTAAGATGCGAGAGCTCTTGGGAAGCAACAGTGCTGGCATTTCTATTTTCAATCAATCTTTTAATATTGAATTAATTGGATTGATGTGAATTAAATGGTAAATTGTAYAGTATGTAATGAATCCTTTTCAGATGATATTCGATTTTTAAAYCACATGATGGAAAAACATGGTTTTAGAAATCCAAATGTTGGTAAACCTGATAGRAATAGTCGAGGTTATTAGTTTTTTAGATTTTGCAGATAATCTAAAATTAATCTTACCCCAAAACCCGTTGCACCTTTTGGATTGTATGATTTTTCTTTGGTAGCTGTTTGTGTCCATGCAACACCTGCAATATCCACATGTACCCAAGGTGTCTTTTCAATTGCATTTTTCAAAAATGCAGCTGCTGTAATTGTTCCTGCAGCTCTTCCTATTCCAACATTTTTCATATCTGCAACTTCAGATTTTATCATATCCATAAAGTCTTGAGTTAAAGGAAGTTCCCAAATTGATTCTGTTGTTTTTTTAGATGCATCTTTGATTTTTGTTGCTAATTTTWCATCATTTGATAYAATTGCTGCTACATTATTACCTAATGCAACAATACATGCWCCAGTTAGAGTTGCAAAATCAATAATTGCTTTTGGAGAATAATGTTTTTCTCCATATGATAAYGCATCAGCTAAAATCAATCTACCTTCTGCATCAGTRTTTAAAATTTCTGCAGTTTTTCCACTAAATAATTTTAYAATGTCACCTGGTCTATATGCTTCMCCWCCTGGCATATTTTCAACTGATGGAATAATTCCTACTACGTTGATTGGAAGTTTTAACTCTGAAACTGCTTTCATAATTCCAAGAACTGTACATCCACCACATTTGTCAAATTTCATTTCATCCATTGCTGCACCTGGTTTTAATGAAATTCCGCCGGTGTCAAATGTGACTGCTTTACCCACAAGAACAATCGGTTTTTCATTGCTTTTACCACGATTATGTTCTAACACAATCAGTTTTGGCTCATTTTTACTACCTTTACCTACTGCTATAATTCCTCCAAAACCTTTCTTTTTTAATTCAAGTTTAGAAATGATATTRCATTTCATCTTATTCTTTTTGGAAATAACTTTTGCAAAATCTGCTAATGTAGTTGGTGTACATTCGTTAGGTGGTAGATTTGCAATACTTTTTGTAAATATTGYACCATCTGCAATAATTTCAGAAGTTTTAATCGTCTGTGATATTTTCTTTGATTTAGAAACAACTATTGTTAAATCTGGAGATTTTTCTACTTTTTCAGCTTTGAATTTATCAAATYTGTAAAGTGCCATYTTGGAGCCTTCTGTTATTTGAGAAACTGATGATATCTGATCAATCACAAAGCTTGGTGGTGCAATAATTGAAAATTCTTTKAGTTTTAACTCTCTTGCTTTTTGTGCAATTTTACCTGAAATATTTCTAATAGTATCTTTTGTCAAATTTTCTTTTTTCCCTATCCCTGCAAGTAATATTCTCTGAGCAGGTTTTTCCCCTGGTATTGGTATTATGCTAAATCTTCCTAATTTTCCTTCCATATCTTTTAGTGATTGATTAATTGCTGAGGTAGTTTTGGAATCAAATTTCTTTAATCCTAAAACCTTGTTTGAATTTTCTAAAACAAATCCACAAAGTAGTTGTGTATTTTTAACTGAATTTTCAGATTTAACCTTCATTATGAATACTTGATTTTTGAAGTCATATTTAGATTTACTATAAATTTATTTTTTTACTATTTGAAAAAAGACTAAATGATCTTAGAAAAACTGCTTTGATAGTTTTACATTCTTGCTTACAATCATTATTGATTTTCGTAATGGGTAATTTTTTTGATTTATTTGATATAATTGCTTTAATCAAGGGAAGTAARGCTGCTCTTCCTCCGTATGCAACTTCTTTYTCAATAAACCAAAACATGTCTAATGCAGATTCATCTARAATTTCATCTCTTATCTTTATTCCAAAATCTGWATAGTGGCCAATTATTGTAATTTTATCTCTTGCAAAAAAATTAACAATTTTAATAAATTGTCCACACAAATAGCATTGATCATCAAACACTATCAATGGYAAATATTCATCAAATATCATAAATTATTTTAACAAACATCACATTAAAATTTTAAAAAATTTGRTTATTTTTCAAAACGAATTTCATCACAAATTTGACATGTTTTGTATTCAGTTRCAGACTTCCATAAATGATTATGACTCATAAAATGAATAAATGRAAAAATTATTTATCAAATTGTTAGCTCACAATGATCACATGCTGAACTTTAACCTTGAATGTTGTATGTAATAATACATAGTATCCAAATTGGGTGGTAACTAACAAAGAACTTAGAAAACARCAATGGCAATAATTGCTTTRTTGGGTGTATGTGCCAGGTTCTTTGTTGTTTACTATTTTAAAAATTTAATAAAATTCTAGTTTGAGATTTATAAAAATACTCACTAGTATTATCTATGATTTTGGAAGCATTCTCTGCAATAAACAGGTCTGTCTTCTTTTGGTTTGAATGGGATTTGACAATCATTTCCACAATCTCCGCATTTTGCGTCAAACATTTCTCGTGGTCTATCATCTCTTCTTCTATCTCCACCAAATCTACCTCCGCCACCTCGGTTTCCACCAAATCTACCGCCACCTTGTCTTGGTTCTGGTTTGTGATTTTGGAAGCATTCTCTGCAATAAACAGGTCTGTCTTCTTTTGGYTGAAATGGAACTTTACAATCATTTCCACAATCTCCGCATTTTGCGTCAAACATTTCTCTTTCTCTATCGTATGACATATCTTTCTGTAAAACGATTAAATCTACTGTAATTAAACTATTGTAAAATTATTCTATTTATTCTTAAAATTATGAGAAAAATGATTCTATTATCGTATTGAATACCTTGATTTTAAATCATTTTTATTTCACAGAAATAGATTTTTATTAAATTTACAAGGCTAACGATCGGATGGGACTTAATTATTATCAAATAAAGAAAAATATTCTTAGGGCCAGAAAACTGGTAATCAAGGCAACAAATGCTGCTGGTTCTGGTCATCCAGGTGGTTCTTTCTCAATGGCAGAAATTTTAGGATGTCTATTTTACAAACATTTGAAATTTGATCCTAAAAATCCACAATGGGAAAATCGTGATAGATTAGTTTTATCCAAAGGGCATGCTGCCCCTGGGTTGTTTTCAAATATGGCAGTTGCAGGATATTTTCCAGATTCTGAACTTGAAACTTTRAGAAAATTTGGTAGTAAATTACAAGGTCATCCTGATCTAAAATGTCCTGGAGTTGAATTTTGTGGAGGTTCATTGGGAACTGGATTATCTTATTCTGTTGGAGTGGCACTAGCTGGAAAAATTGATTCTAAAGATTACCATGTTTACACCATTATTGGAGATGGAGAATCTGATGAGGGTCAAATTTGGGAGGCTGCAATGACTGCATCAAAATACAAAGTTGACAATCTTACTGTTTTTCTAGACCGAAACTTCCTCCAACAAGACTCTTACACTGAACTAATCATGCCTCTTGATGAAAAATTAGAAGGTGATGATCTTTCTGAAATGTGGAAAGATGCATCACGTTGGAAGATTGGTGATAAATGGAGATCCTTTGGATGGAATGTTATTGAAATTGATGGACATCGAGTTGAACAAATTGATGCRGCAATAACTAAAGCTAATGCCACTAAAGGAGTACCTACAATGATAATTTCAAGAACCGTAAAGGGAAAATCCTTAGAACAYATGGAAGATAATCCCATATGGCATGGTAAAGCTCCTGATACTGATATAGTTCCGATAATTAATCTTGAACTTGATTCACAATTCATGATTGCACCTTCTATAATTGCAGGTGATATGACAAATCTAGAAAATGAAATTAAAAAATGTGTTTCTGGACGAGCTGATTACATYCATCTTGATRTAATGGATGGTCAATTTGTTCCAAACAAAACTTTTGATCATTCAAAAATTAAAGAACTAAGACCTTTGACTGTAATTCCTTTTGATTCACATCTAATGATAAATGAACCTGTAAAGCATATTCAAGATTACATTGATGCAGGTAGTGACATAATTACAGTTCATGCTGAAGTAACTGATGAATCTAGTTTTGGGGAAATACATGATTTACTAAAACAAAATCAAATTGGTATGGGCTTTGCAATAAATCCTGATACTGAATTACCTGAATGGTCTTACAAATTCATATCTTCACTTGATCAACTAATTGTAATGTCTGTGGTGCCTGGAAAATCTGGTCAAAAATACATTGAAGAAACACATGCAAAAATGAATAGACTAAATTTTATTTTAAAACAGTATAATTTTTCAGGATATATTGAGGCTGATGGGGGAGTTAATCTTGAAAATATCGGTTCAATATTTGCAGATGGTGCAAGGGCATTTGTTGGTGGCGGTGCAATTATTGGTCAACAAGATGTTCGAATTGCAATAAGAGAATTTAGAGATGAGGTTTTAAAATCTCGTAGAGGTGCATTACTTGATAAAGCAAAAGAGTTGGGGGGAACTGATTTGGTAAACAAATGGATTGGATTGCATGTTATTGGTGAAAAACAAGAACAAATTAAAAAAATTGCAAAAGAGGCTGGTCACATTTGAATGAACCAATAATGACTGACATGCGTTCAGAATATACTAAAACTTTGATTCAAGTTGGACATGATAACCCAAATGTTGTAGTATTGGGTGCAGATACTACTGATTCATTAAAGACTTCAAGTTTTGGAAAAGAATTTCCAAATAGATTTTTTAATGTTGGTATTGCTGAAGCAAATCTTGTTACAGTTTCAGCCGGATTAGCAGCATCTGGAAAAATTTCTTTTGCAAGTACTTATGCCATATTTTTACCAGGAAGAGCAGTTGATCAAATTCGAAATAATATAGCTTATCCATCMCCTTTTGGGAAAAAAGGTCTTAATGTAAAATTAGTAGTCTCTCATGGTGGATTGTCTGTTGGACCTGATGGAGGTTCTCATCAGCAACTTGAAGATATTGCAATTATGCGAGTTATTCCTAATTTTCGAGTTTTTATTCCTGCTGATACAATTTCCGTTTCTAAACTAACTCATTTGATGGCAAATGAATATGGTCCATTTTACATGCGAATGGCAAGATCAAAAACTCCTTTAGTTCACTCAGACTCTCAGGAATTTCAAATTGGAAAAGGAATTACATTAAGGGATGGAACTGATTGCACAATTRCTGCATGTGGAATTACAGTTAGAATGGCWTTAGAGGCAGCHGAATTATTACAGCAAGAAGGAATTTCTTGTAGAGTTTTGGATATTTTTTCAATAAAACCAATAGACCATGAACTCTTAGAAAAAGCTGCACGCGAAACTGGTTGTATTGTAACTACTGAGGAACATAATATTTTTGGTGGAATGGGCTCAGCTATTACTGAATCTGTTTCTGAATCATACCCTGTACCAATTAAAAGAATTGGTGCTCAAGATATGTTTGGTGARTCTGCTAGAGATAATGAAGTWCCMTTACTCTTGGCAAAACATGG
This sequence comes from Nitrososphaerota archaeon, assembly GCA_002317795.1. Lineage (GTDB taxonomy): Archaea > Thermoproteota > Nitrososphaeria > Nitrososphaerales > Nitrosopumilaceae > Nitrosopumilus. The sequence goes on along the minus strand of NVWC01000006.1, from coordinate 13,825 downwards.
AATAACATCTTTTAATATGGTAAAACAAGTTAAGGAAATTAGAAGTAAAAAACTATGAAAATTTTCCTTGATACTGCTAATCTTGAATCTATTARAAAATWTAATGAYATGGGATTACTTGATGGCATTACAACTAACCCRTCATTGATGTCAAAAGAAGGAGGTAATCCAAAARAYGCAATGGAGGAAATTACAAAAATTATCAAAGGTGATGTTAGTTTAGAAGTTGTTAGTACMGAATATTCTGGAATGATGGAAGAAGGAAAACGTCTTCGTGAATATGGGGATAATGTTGTTGTTAAAGTTCCWATGACTCCTGATGGTTTGAAAGCATGCAAATCYCTTTCATCTGAAGGAATTCCTGTWAATGTYACGCTAATTTTTTCTCCCAATCAAGCTTTACTTGCTGCAAAATCTGGTGCAAAATATGTCAGCCCATTTATTGGAAGATTGGATGATATAGGTCAAAATGGAATGTATCTTATCAAAGAAATCAAAGAAATATTTTCTAATTATGATTTTGGAACCCAAATCCTTGTTGCAAGTATACGTCACCCTTTACATGTAATCGATGCTGCAAAAATTGGTGCAGATGTAGTAACATTACCTCCAGCTGTCTTAGATAAAATGATGCAGCATCCCTTGACAAAAATTGGTTTAGAGAACTTTCTTGCAGATTGGGAAAAATTAAAAGACAAAAACCCTGATATCAAAATCTGAGAATTAATTTTTGTAAACACAGTTTTGGAATAAAAATGAAAAATAAAATAATTAGGTTGTAAACTTAACCTCTACTTTTTCTTGAACCTGTACCTCTACCTGTAACCCTAGTCATTCCTTTTGTATCTGGTGTTTTTTTTGGATCTGGCATATCTCCAAGTCTTTTCATTCCTGTACCTCTACCGGTGTGAACCATTCTATTCGCATTAGCTTTTTTCCTTTCTGCCTGGATTTTTTTAAATTCTTCACCCGACCATTTTTTAGGATCATCGTCAACTTCAATAGTTCCTGTTCCCCTTCCAGCTCTGATTCTAATTTTAGCCATAGTTATTATGAAATTATCTCGTATTTATCTAAGCTCATAATGTTGATGATACTATTTTTTCTAAATTTTTTGATCTACTTACTAATCCAGCCCAATTTATTGAAATATGYAAACATCATAATTGCTGGTATTGCTGATGCTAGAATTACAATGATGAACATTGTATATGGACCTAAAAAATCTAAATTATTTTCAATTCCACCTGGTAAATTAACATTCATTCCATAAAATGTCCCAATTACCGTTGAGGGAATTGCTAATGTAAAAATGATAGTTAATAATCCTAAAACTTTGTTTGTTTTTTCAGTACTTAAAACAAAATCTGTATCTTTGTAAATTTCCATTGTCTCCCTTGATTCTTCCAAAGTCTCAATTACTTTGTCAATGTGATCAATAACATCATCAAAATACAGTGAGAGTCCTTCGCCTCCTCCATCTGAAAACATGTTAATATTTTTTGCAATTTCTAGAACAAATTTCTTTAATGGGTTTACTATTCTTCTTAGTCTGTTAATCTCTCTTCTAAGTAATGCTATACTTCTTGCTACTGGTTTTGCTTCATCAAATACTCTATCTTCAATTTCATCTAAATTTGCAATAATTTTTCTAGATGTGTGTAAAAGATCATCTACAAGTGCATCTATAATTTCATGAAGTAAAACCCCTGATGATTTTTCTAATAGTTTATCTTTTCTTTGCTGATCCGAACCTGTTTTACAAATGTCTACTAAATCAACTAGTGGTTTAAGATCTCCTTGATGTATTGTTACAAGAAAATTTTTTCCAAAGAATATGGATAATTGACTATTTTTTGATATTCCTATTTTCTGAGCAAGTGGTGGAAAATGTAGAATAACGAAAAAATGTTCATCATAACTATCAAATTTTGGAAGTTCAAATTTGGTCATACAGTCTTCTATGTTTAATGCATTGAAATGGTACTGTTCAGATAATTTTTCAACATCTTTTCTATCTGGATTTTGTAAATCAATCCATTCAAATTTTTTGGCTTGAATGATCTCGGTTTTACTTTCTATAGTATTCTCTATGATTTTTCTACTAGAACGCAATCTTTTGGCAATGAATCCTTTTTTCAAGTCGAAAAATACCCTGATTCAACAAATTTAAAGCGATCGTTTGGATATGTTGTAAAAATTATTCAGAAATTAACGATATTACTTGAATGGCATCAAATAGACTGCACCAATATATGCTAGAGTAATTGTTATCCCCATTGCAATCCACCATAACCTCATGTGAGTAATTCACTTTAGTCAATAATAAATCTACAGTATAATTTCAATCTAGAACTCAAAGATTATTACAGGATACATAATTTTTCTTTTTGTGGCCTTCGTAGTACAGTGGCTAGTATAGAGGATTGTGGATCCTCGGACAGGAGTTCGATTCCCCTCGAGGGCCTTTATTTTTTATGTTTTCACAAAATTAATTTAATTTCATACAGATTTTGTAGGATCATTTTCTAATAATGCTGAAATATTTTTAATGCTAATATTTTTGAATTTTTCAACTTCATTTYCACTATTATCCATACTGARAAAGAGTAGATGTTCATCGTCAATTGSTATCGTCATTCTTTTAATTTTCTCATAAGATRTGATCGAATACAACGRTTTTCCAATTTTTTCTTTTATTTCTGATCTAGATTTCCAAGATTTTATTGTACTGCTAAGTTGCTCTTTTGTTTCTTCTAAAGAAAATAACGTTCTAATGTCTTCACGACGTTTTTGAAATAATAATTCTCCTTCTAAATTACAAATAGCTCCAAATCAACTTTTTTATTTGACATCATTAATACTTCTAAAAACCCTCTGTAATCATCCATAGTTTTACAAATTTTATACCCTTAAAAAATATTACACCGATTATAGAATTGACCTATTTTCAAACAAGAAAATTCATTCTTTTTTTACAGAAAATTTAGAAAATTCCAAATTTACTTGATTCCATCTCTTCTTTAATGGCAATTTTGAATCTAGGAGATTTTCCTTCTATGTGATTTGTTAACCATGTTAGAAATTTTTTTTCTATGGTTTTTCCCTTTAATTTCTTAAAATCTGGACCAATCATTTCAACTAATTTTTGAATTAGTGATATATTCACACTTAATACGAAAAAATGCCATCCAAAAGCAAATTCTGAATCTGTCAAAACAAAACTATCTTCACTATGGACCATTTCCTCTAAAAGTGATAATTGCTGAATCATCACTTTACTTGTTTTATCATAATCTACGGTTGAAACATTGATGTGAACTCTTTCATCCATATTTTGATAATATCAAAACAAAATAAAAGGATTACACAGACTATTCTTTTAACATATATTCAAAATCAATATCAAAATTCATTTTCATGATTTTGATATATGTCTGAATTGATTCTGGAATTTCATCTCCACACACAACTCCTAATTTTTTTGCATTAATCCAAATCATCAAAGTTTGTATGATTGTCAAAAATCTATCATTTTTAATTTCTGGTGACCCAATTGCTTTTGTATATCTTTCAGCAAATTCCCACGCTGTTACAAAATCTATACATTTTACACCAAATATTGCCAGTAATTGATCTTGCAAATTTTGAGCTTTTTTGAATGGAACTTTGTTACTAATATATGGAAAATCTACTTTATCTGGAAGACAATCTGGTAATGGACTCCAGATTGTAATAATTTTTGTTCCTACTTTCAATTTTTTAAATTTTTCAAACATTTTCTCAATTATGTTTTCATCTGTAAACCAAAATAAAATTACTGTAGCTTCTGTAATATTTGATTCHMCTATATTTTCACAAATTAATTGTCCATCAATATTTTTTTGATCAAGATTTTTTTTTGCATTTTTGATTTTTTCAGAATTTTTATCAATTCCAATTGCTTTTTTAACTTTGAATTCACTAATTGCAATTTCAATTCCTTTTTCATCATTGCAACCAAGATGATAAAAAATATCATTTTCACCTAAATCTATTAATTTAAAAATTTCTCTAAAAGATTTATCTGATAATTGAACATCCTCACCGGTAAGTAAATTTTCTGGAAGTGTTTTAAGATATTCTTCAATTTTCAATAGTTTTACTTTTCCTATCGAGGATTTATTCTCTTTTACCTTAATGTTTTTGCCTGTACTGTTGACCCTAAATAATACAATTCCTCAATATTTTACTATGAATGGAAAAATCATTAATCTTTTCTCTCGACAAGACTTTTTTGATAAAGTTTTCAGGAAAAGTGGTTCTTACAATAGTCTGAATGGTGCAAAGAGTGCAATTAGTAATCTCGATACATTTTGTAATGTTACATATCAGAAAAATACTGATAATTTACTAACAGAAATCAGAGAAACAATACAAGAAAATCCAAATGATGTTACTCCAATGATATTTTTAGACAAGTTTGCATCTTATTTGCAAAACCGGAAAAAAAGTACCAGTAGTATCAAAAGTTACATCAATTTTTCAAAAAAATACATGAGACAATGTGGAGGTATTAGAATTTCAAGTGATGATATGCAGGATTATGTCACAATCCCCATAGATCAGGAAGGTGAAGAGGATTTGGAGCCATTAATTCATGATGAATTGAGACAAATTCTAGATAACACTCCAAACCAAAGGAGAAAGGCATTCTATATGGTCCTAAAAGATACGGGATGTCGTATTTCTGAAGGACTACAATTGAAAAAGAAATATTTTGATTTATCTCGAAATCCAACAACTGTATACCTACCTAAAGGAATCACAAAGGGTAAAAAAAGAAAAAGGATTCAACGATTAACTAGTGAAACTGTAAAAACACTAAAACCAATTTTAGATAAACTCAAAGAAGATGATTTTTTGTCTCAGTCAAATTATGGTAATGTAAAGCATGCATACAAGACAGAACGAGATGCATTTGTCAGAGTTATAGAAAAGATTGGTTTGATTGAAAAATATGAGCATAATCGACGATACAAGAAAAACATCCACAGTATCCGTTCCTTTTGTTATACTTAGTGTAAGTTAGCAACAGGGGATGCAGATTATGCACATGGATACATTGGTCATGATAGGTATTTGGTAGTCTATGAGAGATTAGAAGAAAAAGAACGAGATGAACTGTTTAATCGATGTATTCCGAGACTTTCTATCTATGAAGATGTTGTAGTTGTTAGTAATGATGATCTGAATGAGAAGCATGAAAAAGAAATTGTACAGATAAGAAAAGAGTTTGAAAATTTTAAAAAAGAAATGTATAGAGATGCTCTAATGCATGAGAATCATCCTAATGAAATTAAGTTAAGAGATTTACGAAATATTGAGAATTAATTCATTTCTTTTTTGGTTTCTTTTGTGATGCATCGTACTGTGTTAATTTTTTTTCTAAAACTTCAATTCTAGATTCCAATTCTTCATTATTTTTATTTTCAGATTTTTCAATTATTTCATTTATGATCATTCTTTCTTTTAGAGCACTTTTTTCACTTCTTTGTTCTCGATATTTTTCACGTAATTCTTTTATCTCTTTTTCTAATTTTTCTATTCTTTGATTTGAATTTGGATCTTCTATAAAATTTCTTAGAACATATTCTGCCAATTGTGAAGCACTTGAATATCCAAATTCTTTACCTCTGTTGGTTTGGAGGAATTCTGATATTTTGTCAATAACTTGCTGTCTGAGCCTTAAATTTCCCCATTCTCCCATACAATTTGTTACATATTCGTTGCAAAAATACATTACTCTAGTTTAATGAAATGCTCCGTATATGGAGCAACTGATATATAGTAAATATTGTTCCGTATACGTAACATGAAAACTAAATGTAATTGGACAAATGTTAGAATCCGAACTGTTGTTCTGATTAGAATATCTAATTTTCTTGAAACCAAAAAAGGACAATCACTTGGAATTTCAAATCCTTCACATTTTCTTGATTTGATTATTCGAGAAAAACTAGAAAACATGGAGTCTAAGAAATAATGACTCTTCAACAAAAAACATCATTTTCATTATATTGTTGTAAACACGATAGCGGAAAAATCTGTGATGATTGTATACAGGAGTTTGCAGAATAATGTCATTTACATCTATTGAAATTGATTCAAGCATAGATGATATGATCAATCTGCTTGGAGAATTAAATCCAAATAATTCGCACATGACATATGAAAAGTCTGATAACTCTATTGCGATTAATGTGAAAGGTTTGATTAAATTTGATTTTTCTAATGGAAAATATATTTTTTATCTCAGACCATTACCTGATAAAATAGAACAAGAATCTAACCCCTTAGAATTTCTTGATGCAATGAAAGGAATGATTGTTGAGGATAATAGATTCATCAATGATGGAAAACAAGTTGAATTTTTTATCAGATGGGATATTCAAGATTTAACTTTATCACAATTAACTATACTAAAACAAAACCTACATCCTCTTGAAATTAACATTTACAAAGATTCTGAAATGGAAAATCTTTCTGGTGAATACTATCTTGGATTGGTTTATGACTTTGATGATAAAATGAAAATGATTTTGGAGAAAGGGAATTGAAAACTTTATCTATTGATGAAATTTCTTATGAAAAATTAAAAGAATTGTCAAGGAATGAAGGTAAAACCATATCAAAAATGTTTGACATTGTTTGTGATGCATACCAAAAGGAGGATTTGAAATAATGGCTGATATAACAAATCCTACATTTATCAAAATAGTGTGCAAATGTAAGGATGTACCAAAAAAAGAATTTCCTAAAATTACTCATGACGAAATATCTGTACAATTAACACTATGTTCTAACTGTGAATTAAATCCAAATTTTGCTCCATTTCTCGAGGATGACTCCAAATGACAGTTATTTCAATAATTTGTGCCTGTAATAGGTCTAAAAATGAAAAATCATTAATCTCAAAATGTATTGGTGGACTTGATTTTAAAATTCAATCTTGTAAAGAATGTAATTTTGGAGGGTTTCAAAATGATGATTAATTTAGAAAATGAAAAAATAGAATCTTTACACCTGCAACGGAAATCAGATTCTACTAACCCTAAGAATATGAGGTTTGTAACTTGAGTGGGTACGATCAGGTTATAACAATTCAACGCGTGGAAACTGAAATCAAATCCAAGAACCCTATTTTTGGATGTGATCTTTGCCCTAGAAGTATCCAATTCAAAAGCAAACACCAATTATTACACCATATCACTAGAAATCACAAAAATGAATTATCATCAAAACAATACAACAAAATTAAAAAAATAGTCAGGATTATAGAGCAGGCTTATCAAGATGGAGTTTTACTATTTTGAAAATATTGAGATGTCCTATTCCATGGTGTTTATTACATAAAGTTCCAAGATTATCTGATCTTATTTTTCTGAAAAAACATCTAAGACAAAAACACAGTTACAAAGAACGAAGGAACATTGCAGATGTTTTAGGATTTTCAAATTACTCTGATAACACTTCACATCTTAATTATTTGACTAGTCAGGGTATCATGGAGTATTGAAATTATGGCTTTAGAAAAAGAAAATAGATTCAAAGATGTTGAAGGATTTGATTTATCTCCTGTAATTGATGTACTACAAAAAATTCCAAATGCTGCAATGGATAAAATGAATAATTCAAAGAAAAGACCAATTACATTAATTGAAGAGTATCTTAATACAAAAATTAAAAATGATCCCTTACTTGTAAAACAACTTTTGAGAATTTACTTTTCAACATACACAAACGAGCCGATTAATGCGGGATTATTAGCTCCATCTTCTGAAGGGAAAACCTATGCCACAGTAGAGATTGCGGAGATATTTCCAAAAGAGGATGTAATCAGTATAGGTCGAATGTCACCTACTGCTTTGATTCATGCTCATGGTATGTTAGTTGATAATGATGGCGAACCATTAAAAGAGAAATTAGAGAAAATTCGATTACAAATATTCAATGCTGAGACTGACAATGACAAAAAATCAGTCATAGAACTAAAACAAATCATGGCTGACATGATGGAAACAGCCAAAATGGTTGTAGATCTAACTCATAAAATTTTATTATTTCTAGATAATCCACAACCTGAAACCTATGAAACTTTGAAGCCAATAATGTCACATGACAAGAAGGAAATTATTTACAGAACCACCAAATCAGACGGTTCCCTTAAGGTTAAAGAGACAATAATCAAGGGATAGCCTGTAGTAATTGTTTGTTCTGCAAAGAATGAGGCAAAAAATGAAGTATGGGCAGAAATTGCAACAAGGGAAATAATTCTATCACCCAATACAGATGTTTCAAAATATCAGGCTGCCAATAAACTAACTTCTGTAAAAATGGGTATACCTTCATTACTTACTACCAATAATGATGAAGAAAAAATCATCAAATTTTACGTTGAATGATTAAGTCATTCTCTGAAAAACCTTTCCGTTAATGGTAATAATGCAGTTTTTAATTTGTTTGCTGAAAAGATGGCTGAATTATTTCCACATAATGAGGGAATTACAATGAGACATTTCAAAAGATTGATGTCATTTGTAAATATTGAGACTTTGATTAATGCATATTCTAATATGAAAATTGAATATCATCATCATACCACAAAAGAAAAGCAAACTTTTGTTATCACTTCTTTAAAATCAATCAAAGATGCAATCAAGATACTAGGAAATATCTCAACTGTTGCACCTGAAAAAATAAAGTTTTACAATGAAGTTTTTGTTCCATTATTAAAAGAACATTATTCAATACAGGCAAAGATTGGAGAAGAACAAAAAAAATTTAATCTTATTGTAGATACTCAAACATTAACAGCTAGTGATCTTGCAGAAAAATACACTAAAGTTTTTCATAAATTAACAACACCAAAAAAAATCCAAGAAAATTATCTCAAACCATTAACTGATGAAGGAATTTTAGATTATTCAAGAAATCCAGACAACAAAAAACAATTTCTTTATTTTATTTCAAGCAAACTAACTATCAATAACTTAGATGAGATAAATCGACAATTAATCGACAGTGTTGACAATCATTTTGGTTATATATGGTCGTGCCTAGTGAGGCCTTTTCAATTGTCGATGAAAAGAGGGAAAATGATTAGAATCTTTGATGCAACAAATCACTCAATTTCATACCTAGAATTCAAGAAGAAAATTTCCGGTAGTATTATGAAAAGTATCGACAATCAAGGAGAGAGAAATGGCTGAATTTAGGCACAAAATTCATCAAAATATCAATTGTCTTAATTGTCGTTTTTCAATCGTAAATCAACTCCTCAAAGATTTTGGAATATGGAAACATAACTCATGAATACTTCCTGTAAGAATATCTGCAATAGATACAATACATTACATAGTAACAATCAAGGCTCAGGGTATCATCTAGGGCTTTCCTGGTGTTCCATGTGTAGTAAATGGTTTGAAGAACAAAATATTTTCATTTCTCCAGGTAATAGAAAATTATGTCCATGTTGTAAAACACCAGTTCGAACAAAACCAAAATACAAATCTAAGATTCTAATAAAAGTAAGAAATTAAAAATTTGATTTTAAAAAAAGACTTTAACCTGTTGAATTATTTGTCTAGTGTATGAAAGATGGACAATTACGAATATTGGTTTTAACAAAATTATATGAGCTTAATAGGAATCATGCAAGTGTCCATGAATTAGAAAAAAATATGCTTTTTCAAGGAATTGAACCTAACCAATTGAATTTTTGCTTTCAATATTTGGGCACTCTTAATTTAATTCAAAATGCTTCTACTAATCACGTAGGTATTTACAATTTCAGTCCTCAATTTATCACGGGTAAAGGTATCGATATTGTCGAATCTTTAATGTTAGACATTAAAACAAAAATTAAAAATAATTTATTTGAAAAGGCACATTCAGTTATAGAAAAAATCCCCATATTTCTTGCTGAAGCTTCAGTAAATCAAGATCTTTGGGATATGCTAATTGTGATTTTTGATAAATTAATTAAAGCAATAATGGTTATTTTTTAAAAAATAAAAAATTAAGAGTTGATTAAGACTCTCAAGTTTTTGACAATTATTTTTACTTCTAATTCAGATAGTTTGTTATCGTCTAACGCTGAATCCTCTAAATTGTTTAAAATTATATTGTCTATTGATATGCCACCAATGTTAAAAGGCATCAATTAAGATGTTACTCATGTATTATCTATACCTAGATGAAAGTGGAAAACCAACTAATTATAGAGACAATAACGGAAATATAATTTTAGAAAATTCACGATATTTTACATTAGGTGGAATAGCTGTTGATGAAAGTGCAAGACAGAAATTTTATAGAGTTTATGATGAAATCATGTTCAGATATTTTGCAGATTTTGAACTTAAAACTACCTTTAAGCTTCATTATAATGAATTACGAATGTTAAAGGATCCCTATGACAAATTTACTAGAAAACAATGTTTTCAATTGGAACATGATATGTTTCAAGCAATCGATTCTATTGACTGTACATTATTCTCAGTCACTATTGATTTAGATTATCACTATAAAAAATATTCAAAACCAATATTTCCAATGGCATTAGCTTTAAAGTATATTCTTGAAAGATTTCAATACTTTGTTTCAATTAAAGAAACCACAGGAATAGCAATGTATGAGCAATTTACAGAAAGCTTACGGAACAAAGTCAATAATGAATGGAAAAAATTAGAATCATACAAAAACTCTCATCAGCCAACTGATTTTAAAAATCTGAAAAAAAAGGTTCTGAATGGTGATCCAACAAAAGAACCTATGTTGGCATTTGCAGATTTCTTTGTTTATCTACCTTGGAATCGAAAAATATCAAATTCCAAATGGAAATATTTGAATCAAAAATATTATGCTTTGAATTCGGGTAATCGTGTATCTGGTAATGTAGAAATAGAATAATTGTCCCTTGAGTCTCCTTACGAAGAACTCAGTGTCAGGTCAACCTGACGGGATACCAATAGTACGGTACTCTGTTTAATAAATTAGCCCTATTCAGGCGTGTAAGAAATCCTTTTGATACATCAAAGTGAGTTTAAAATATTTTTCTTACGATCTGTAAGCATGAAATTACAGAGTAATTTCTTAACTAAATCATCTTTGCTTCTTGCTCAGACAGTTTGTTATCTTTCAATGCTGAATTAATTGAAGAAAACAAGGCCTTACCTATTGTTAAGTATTTAATTTAAATTAACATCAATAGTCATTGGACTATAGTGCCACAAAAAAGACGTCTAGTTACATATGCATCACACCAGCAAGATAAATCAACATGGTCTACTGCATGTTTCACTAGTACTCATTCCATATGTAAGGGAACCGGCATTAGCAAAAGAACAGGAGTAAAATGTACCTGTCCATGTCATCAACAATAAATCATTTATTTTATCTAATTTCTATAATATTTCATTAGTGGATTACTTTCAAGTTTCTATTCTTGTAATCCTAATAACCAAATAATTTATAATTAATTTTAGAAATAATGTCTACCGAATTTAATCTCCTTTATGAAATCAATGAAAAACTATCTAGAATAGAAAAGAAACTAAACATAGTTCCAGATCTAGATATTACAATTACAGACTTTGATGATTCAATAGGACAATTCAAATACTTTGCCAAAAATGGATTAAAACTTGAACAAATAACAATTACAAGTTATTCTCAAATAATTCTAAAATTTCTTAATCACTCAAAAGGAATCATAAATCCTGACACCGTTAAACAATTCTTTGATTCCAATACGTCGGATTCATCAAAATCAAATTATCTAAAAGCATTAAGAAAATACACTCGAGATTTTCTAAAACTTGGAAATTGGATTGAGGATTTCAAGTTTGAAAACAATTCTAAATTAAAAATAAAGAACATTCCAACTGATTATCAACTGGTTCAATTTTACAATTTATTGCCAAATGTACAAACTAAATTGATCTTTTTGTTCCTGCACAATTCAGGATTAAGAATTGGTGAGATTCTAAAACTAAAAGTCAAAAACGTGAGTACAATCAGTAATTCTATTGATGCAACCAATATCCATGAAGGTGAGACTAAACATTCCTGGATTAGTTTCATTACTGTACAAACTATGACTCATTTTGAGGATCATATTATTGATAATTTTGATGAGGATGACCCAAAACACTCGGAATTACTCTTATTTTCAGTCCCAAAAAGGACCCTCCAACAGGCTTTCAAAGATGCCTCAGAACAACTAGGCTTTCACATTAACCCTCATCTTCTAAGAACTGTCTTTGCTGATAGATGCACAAAAGCAGGAATAAAGGACAAATACATTGATGCTTTTTGTGGTCGAATATCTCAAGGAATCCTTGCTAAACATTACACCGCATATTCTGAAGATGCATTGTATGATGAATATCAAAAAGTTGAATCTTTATTGAATTTAGAAATTTAATTATTCTTCTTTGAGTTCTTTTTCCTCTTGTTCTTCTTTTTGTTTTTTTAGTTTCTCTTGTTTTGTTTTCTTTTTTTCTTTTACTGCTTTTCCTATTTTTGGTCCAATTACTCCTGCAACTGTCAGGATTGGAAATACATACAGTGTTATTCTTTCATCTTGGATTCTGGATAATGGTGGCATTAATGCCTCACCTACTATTCTCTTTTCATCATCACTAAGTAACTCTAAGGTTGGAAGTAATGTTTTCAATGCTGAAAGTACACCTTGTACAAATGAACTACCTGTTTGTGATGTGATGTTTGGATTCACATAAGGTGTGCCCGGTACTGGGGGTTGTCCTGGTATCTGTGGTCCTGTAGGTCCTACAGTTCCTGGAATTTCAGGTTGTGGAACCGGGGTTATTGTTGAATTCATATCTGATTGATTACTCACAACAGATGGACTTGTTTTTGGTTCTTTGATACCAATTTCAGAATTTGATATGCCTCTTCTATCTGCAACTTCTTTTAGAATTCCTGGAAAATGTTTTGCAACTTTGGATTCAGTTGTGTTTAATTCTGGATGTACTTTTACGAATTCTTTAATGTCATTTTTTTTAAAAGATGGTTTAGAGTAATCATATTTTTCATCAAGTCTTTTTTCAATCCATGTTCTTAGTAAATCCGCTTGTGAAACTTCTATGTCTGACATGATACTTGCGCACTTTCTCAGGTATTATTGATTACACGAATGGATTTTGAAATTTCCCCCAAACACAAATTATTTTCCCCAAGTTTCCCCCAAACAAGTTTTACACCTTTTTCCCCGACGCCTGAAAAATTGGGGGAAATCACTGTATTCCAGGCATGAAAAACACGTTCCCCGAATTTCCCCCAATTTACCCCGCCTGTAATCTTTAAAGTGGAATTTTCCCCGAAGAAGCTATTTCCCCCAAATTTCTCTAAAATGTACTATTTTTCATGCGTGTAATCTTGCGCAGTCCTAGTATAGTATGCGCAAAGAATAGTATTTTGTGAATATGTTGATTATCTAAATTTTTGGCCAACCTTTTTAGAATTTACAAAACACATTGCTGATAATCAGTAAAAATAGAATGCCCCCGATTTACTCGTGAGAATACGACGTTAACTACCGTATAACGAACAGTATGATTAAACAAAAAGAGTTTAGAATCTGATTTATTTTGTACCTAAAATTCACAATTTAACATAAGATGATACTGTAAAATCTATTAGATACTCTTAAACCTCATAATCACATAGTATCATACTGTTGATGTAAAGTATGAAGATAGGACAAAAGATAGCATTTGTATTCTTAATTATGCCACCTTTAGAGAATAATTCTATTCAA
>NVWC01000005.1 GCA_002317795.1 Nitrososphaerota archaeon | reverse complement strand
GGTTTGTTTTGATTAGGTTTGTTTTGATTAGGTTTGTTTTGATTAGGTTTGTTTTGATTAGGTTTGTTTTGATTAGGTTTGTTTTGATTAGGTTTGTTTGATTTATTTTGATTAGGTTTGTTTGATTTATTTTGATTAGGTTTGTTTGATTTGTTTTGATTAGGTTTGTTTGATTTGTTTTGATTAGGTTTGTTTGATTTGTTTTGATTAGGTTTGTTTGATTTATTTTGATTAGGTTTGTTTGATTTATTTTGATTAGGTTTGTTTGATTTGTTTTGATTAGGTTTGTTTGATTTATTTTGATTAGGTTTGTTTTGATTAGGTTTGTTTTGATTAGGTTTGTTTGATTTATGTTTAGAGTCTTCACTAGCTAATTTTTTGTATAAACTAAATGCTTGCTCAACATTTGAATTTCCATGAACTATTGATCTAACGGCTCTAATCATAGCAACAGGATGTTCTGATTGCCAAACATTTCTACCAATATCTACACCCACAGCTCCAGCCTTAATTGAATTGTATGTTAATTGTAATGCGTCTCGTTCAGGAATTTTCTTTCCACCTGCAACAATAATTGGTACAGGGCATGATTGGACTACTTTTTCAAAATTCTCACAATAGTATGTTTTTACAATATTTGCACCTTGTTCAGCTGCCATTCTACAGGCAAGTGAAAGATAACGTGCGTCTTTACCTAATTCTTTTCCAACTGCAGTAACTGCTAAAACTGGAATACCATATTTTTGAGCCTTACTGACTAATTTTCCAAGATTGACAACGGTTTGATATTCATATTTTGAACCAACAAAGATAGACATTGCAAGAGCACTAGCGTTTAGTCTAATTGCATCTTCAATAGATACCGTAATATCTTCTTGAGATAAATCCTCACCAATAATACTAGAACCTCCAGAAACTCTCAATACCATTGGAGTGTCAGTTGTTGCAGAAACAGATGATCTTTGAACACCACGCGTAACCATCAATGAATCACAATATTTCAAAAGTGGTGCAATTACATTTGCAGGATTCTCTAATTTTTCAGTAGGTCCTAGAAAATATCCATGGTCTACTGCCAACATTAGTGCACGATTATTTTCTGGTTTAATGATTCTAGATAATCTGTTTTGTAATCCCCAGTCCATATCTCTTCGATTTTGAAAGAATAGAAATACCTTTCTTAAGCCTTTCTTATTTTGTTATAATAATTTTCATAGCTTTGTCACCACTACGTGCATGATCAAATGCTTTTTGAGTATCATTAATGGTATACGTGTGAGTGATTAATTGTTTAACATCAATTTGAGATGATTCAATTAGAGACAATGCTTTTGCAGTGTCTTTATCAGAAGCAGCATAACTTGTTACAAGTATTATTTCTTTAGAATAAATTTTACCCATATCCAAATTTAGTTTTGCTCCTTTTGAAGGAACACCAAACATCATTACAGAACCACCCTTTCTAACCATATCAATTGCATCCTCAAGTGCTTTTAGATTACTAGTAGCAACAATTGCCACATCAACTCCCAATCCATTTGTATGTTCCAAAATTTTTTGTTGTTTATTTTCATCCATTGAATTAATGGATTCTGTGATACCAAATTTTTTTGCAAAATCCAATCTAAAATTATTCACATCAAAACAAAAGATTTTAGAGAAATTTTGTGCCTGAGCTAGCATCACATGCATCATTCCAGTAGRACCTACGCCAAAAATTGCAGCTGAATCACCTTTTTGATGATGAAATTTTGACCAAGAGCGGATACAACATGCTAAAGGTTCAATCATTGCAGCTTCCTCAAAGCTTAGAGTATCAGAAATTTTTAGAACCCCACCATGAGATACATTCCATGCAGGTACAACGTATTCTTCAGATAATCCACAAGGGGATAGATTAGTTTCAGAATATTTCACACACATTGTTTCATTTCCATGATTACACAGATGACAATCATAACAAGGAACATGGTGATGTGTAAAGACTCTATCACCTTTTTTGAATTCAATCACATCAGAGCCAATATCTAAAACTATTCCTGCAGGCTCATGACCTAAACGCATTGATGGTTGCCCATATTCTCCAAAAACTTTTTCTAAATCAGAACCACAAATCCCACAAGCATGCATCTGTACTAAAATTTCACCAGAACTTAATTCTGGTTTTTCAGTATCATCTACTGAGATAATAGAGGGTCCCTTAACAGATGCGGTTTTCATGGTAAATCTCATTCTACAAGTGATGTTTTATAGTTATTTTCTCTGTTTTTTGCTCTAAAACCACAGAATTTTATTAAATATTGTTTATGAATTTAAAGAAAGATTGAAAAAATCTAGATTGTAAAAAAATAAAAATTTTATGCTTTAGTACTACTATCCGAATCTTTTGATTCAGTTGAACAACAGCTGCAACAGCGTAGATGATTCTTGAGCTTGTCAATTAGTCCCATGTGAAAAATTGAATATTACATTAATTAAATATTACTACTTCATACTACACCAATGAATCAAAGATTAAAAAACAAGAAAATTCTTTCTTTTTGAAGTGCTTTCTTATCTATTTTTTATAATAACGTATAGTTGCAAACTCTTCCCATGATACTTTTTCTTCAAAAATAGTATTTTCCAATAAATAATGAATTACTTAGAATCTATTAAACAGTACTTGTAGATGCAGTTTTCATGGTAAAACATTATTGAATTGAGTATAAGTAGATTAAAAGAACTACACACCAAGAATCTTTTTGAGCATTACTCTATAATCGAYTTCAGTTTTTTCACTTCCWGCTGCAGGTAATGMAAAAACAAGAGTATCTTTTTCWGCTCKAAGAGCAGTCAATTCATCATCAATTGATGCAGTGATATCATCACTTACAAGAACTAGGCCAACATCAGAATCATCTGTTAATCTTTTAATTTCACTAAGAGCATTTTCAGRGGTTTCAGATATTACACCAGGAACDCCAGCAAGTTGAAAACTAGTAACAAAAGATCTATTACCTACAGTAAAGATTTTCACAACTAAGGTTTCTTAGTATTGTAATTTAACCCTTTTTGGAAGGAGTTAGAGCAAGAAAGATTGATTTAGTCTAAAAAATCAGGGATTTTATGGCAGAAATTGATACCCAAAAAGATGTTTATCTATTTTTACATGGAAAAATGGATCTTAGAGAAAAAGCAATGACTGCATTATCCACAAAAGGRTTTTTAGCTGAAAAAATCATCATGGCTTTACCAAATAAAGTTGGAAATGTAGGAGATTATATGGCAATGTTATGGATGCCACCAAATCCAGACCACATTAAGATTCAACAAATTACCAAAGTTGAAGAAGTTGAATCAACTGATGTTACTGGTAGTTGGAAAGGCGTTTCAAAAGATGATATTGATACTRTACMATTATAGTAAAGTTAGTTGAATCCAGCACCAAAATCATTACCTTTTTCTAAAATATCACTAGATTCAGAATTTTTTAATTTTCTAAACAAAAGTGTTTCATAAANCATTTTCATTGCTCGACAATCATCAACATCACAATCTTCGTTAATTTGATTTTTGTATTTTTCTACATCATATTCATCAACTGGAAGATTATCATATATCATTAAATTTACAATTTTTTTAATTTCAGAATTTTGTTGATCAACATCTAGGTATAATTAAAATCAGTTCTAGTAATTACGCAATTGAATATTAATTATTATAAATCAGAAATCAACCCAGAAACAAAATCAGAAAACTCATCATCAGAAAAAATTATTTGTTCAGTTTTATTTTCTTTTATAGCCAATTCTACTGATTCAAGGTGATAACAAAGTAATTTGCCATTTAATTTTCCAAAATAAAAACCAGGACAGGAACAATAATGTGCAATAGGATCAACCCAGTGTTCCTCACCTTTCCCAACGACTGTCCAAATTTTTCTTTKACTTGGTTCAAAAATATGTAATTTTACACGCTTTTCARAAACAAGTATTTCAACTCTRTCTGAGTCTTTATTCACAAGGATTTAATCAGAATACTCATAGTATAACTTTGATGTTACARACAAGAATAATTCCATCAAAACCAGCATTAATTCTAAAAGGTGAAAAAAAGAATCTCATTGTCACAGATATCCACATTGGGTTTGAAAGTAGTATGGCTTCAAATRAAATTTTTATTGGAAAAAACTCTTCAATTAATGAAACTATTCAAGAATTATCAGAAATAATAGATAAAGAAAAACCAGATTCAGTGATATTATTAGGAGACATTAAATCGAGTATAAAGAGCATTTCTAGAAATGAGTGGAATGAAGTACCATTATTTTTTGAAAAAATTAAAGAAAAATGCAACATCATATTAATTCCTGGAAACCATGATGCAAATATTCAGAAGTTAGTTCCAGAAGGAGTTACAATGATTAGTTCTACAGGGATGGTTGAGGACAATGTATTATTTACACATGGTCACACAATGCCATCAGAAAATTTCTCACATATTGAAAAAATAATTATGGGTCATGTGCATCCCGTATTTTTTCAAGAAGGTTCAGTATTAAATGGACAAAGAGTGTGGGTATCATTAAAAATAGAAAAGGAAAAAATATTTCCATCAACATCAGGAGAATTAGAAATYATAATTGTTCCATCATTTAACAAATATTTTTATGCCACACAAAAAAGATATTATAAAAAATCAATATCYCCAATTATTGAAAGATTAAAAGAAATTACATCAGCAAAAATAGTTTCACTKGATGGTAGTATAATTGGAAATGAATYAAACATCAAACARGTTTTATGATTACTGAAAATAATTTWATTAATTATAATCATCATATGGCTCAATAGGATTCTTTGTAGTCTCATTATCTTTGAGCCACTCCAAAGTATTCACAAATGAATCTGCAAGTTCTATTGTAGTCAACACAGGTATTCCCAACTCTAAAGACTTCCTTCGGATTTGATATTCATCATCTAACATTCCAACATATTTTTCCAAAGTCGAGGTACTAGGAATATTTATGATAAAATCAATTTTCCGAGCATACAAAAGATCAACAATGTTTGGTTTTCTTTCAGGTTCTGAAATTTTGTGAACAATCTCTATTTGACCAATCTTTTCTTCGAAAAATTCTGCAGTGTGTTCAGTTGCTAAAATTTTGAATCCAAGTTGTTTGAGTTTTGCAATAGATGWAACAAGTTTTGTCTTATTTTGAGYACCACCTACAGTCACAAGAGCAGTTCCAGAACTAGGAAGATTATACCCAACTGCAGTCAAWCCTTTGGATAATGCATCATAAAAGCTATCACCAAAACAGGCAGCCTCACCTGTTGATTGCATTTCTACACCCARCACAATATCKGCKCCCTGAAGCTGCATAAAGGAGAATTGTGGYACTTTGATTCCATAGTTGTGAATWTTTTTCCATTTATTTTCAGGAATTTTAGGYARKGGTTTATCCAAAATTGCCTTAGATGCAAGTGAGATTAGATTTGTTTTAACTARTTTTGAAACAAAAGGCATTGAACGTGAAGCTCGTATGTTTAATTCAATTACATAGACATGATCATCATGAACYAAAAATTGTAGRTTAAATGGTCCTTTTACATTAAATGTTAATGCAATCYTTTTTGAATATTCATTTATTGTTTCAATYGTTTTATTACTTAGACGCCATGGTGGAATACACATCATTGCATCACCAGAGTGAACACCDGCACTATCAATATGTTCAACTATTGCACCAATAACAACTTCTTTTCCATTACTAAYTCCATCAACATCTACTTCAAGTGAATTTAGCATAAATTTTGATATTACAACTGGRTGATCAGGTGAAACATTAGCTGCTTCYTTTACATATTTTTTGAGTTCTTCTTGTGACCAWACAACTTTCATGGCAGCRCCTGATAAAACATACGAWGGTCTAACAATTACWGGRAATTCTACTTCTTSTGCAAAAGTTTTTGCTTCATTAAGATTTGAAAATGCTTGCCATCGTGGTTGTTGTATGTGAAGTTTATCAAGTTCTGCACTAAACTTTGAACGATCTTCTGCTCTATCAACATCAACTGCACTAGTTCCCAAAATATGTACACCTCGTTGTGCAAGTTTAAGAGTTAAGTTATTTGCAGTTTGTCCACCAACACATGTTATGATACCTTTTGGATGTTCAAAATCAGATATATCTAAAAGTCGTTCTTGGGTTAGTTCTTCAAAGTATAATCTGGTACAAATATCATAATCAGTAGATACAGTTTCAGGATTACAATTTACCACAATRACASTTTTTTCACCATTTTCTTGTAAACCCCAAACCATGTTTACAGTGCCCCAATCAAATTCAACACTACTTCCAATTCGATAGGGTCCTGCTCCAACTACAATAATTCCATTTTCATCTGATGGRATATCGATATCATTAGAATTTCCACCATATGTCAAATATAGATAATTAGTAACTGCAGGCCATTCAGCTGCTAGAGTATCAATCTGTTTTACAGATGGAATTATGCCTAATTTCTTGCGTAAATCACGTATTTCATCCTGAGTTTTACCCTTWGAACGTGCAATTTGTTTATCAGAAAATCCCATTTTTTTTGCTTCGCGCATCATTGATTCATCAAGTTCAGAAGTAGCAAGTTTTGATTCAACATTTACAATGTTTTTGATTTTTTCAATAAACCAAGGATCAATTGWAGAAAGTTTGTAGATTCTCTCAACTGAAATYCCCATCTTTAATGCAATTGCAACATTGTACAAAATTTGATCATCATGATGAGAAATAGCAAATTCAATTTCTTCTTCATTGTATTTTTTATCATTTGAACGATTCAAAACTAATCCGTCATTTCCAATATCTAACATTCTAATGGCTTTTTGAAAAGATTCCTCAAAAGTTCTGCCAATACCCATTACCTCACCTACAGATTTCATTGTGGGTCCCAGTCCHCGGTTTACAGACTCAAATTTTGCAAARTCCCATCGAGGATGTTTACATACAATATAATCAAGTGCAGGTTCAAAACATGCAGTAGTACTCTTTGTAATTTTGTTTACTAATTCAGACAAGTTGTAACCCAATCCAATTTTTGCAGACATGTATG
The DNA here is from genome assembly GCA_002317795.1 of Nitrososphaerota archaeon. Lineage (GTDB taxonomy): Archaea > Thermoproteota > Nitrososphaeria > Nitrososphaerales > Nitrosopumilaceae > Nitrosopumilus. Next base: position 103,158 of record NVWC01000005.1, on the reverse strand, counting down.
CCAAAGGATAACCAGTTGCTTTACTTGCAAGTGCTGAAGAACGTGAAAGYCGYGGGTTTATTTCAATTGCAACATATTTGTCAGAATCAGGATCAAGTGCATATTGAATATTGCATTCACCAACTATCCCCACATGTTTTGTTGCTCGCAATGCTGCAGAACGTAACATATGATATTCATGATTATCAATGGTTTGAGATGGTGCAACGACAATATTATCACCAGTGTGAACTTTCATAGATAGAACATTTTCCATATTACAAACAAYDATATTATTTCCATCATAATCTTGCATCACTTCGTATTCRATTTGTTTCCAATGTCCAATGTATTCTTCAATTAARACTTGGCCTACAATACTTGCCCGGATTCCACGTTCTACAATCTCATGAAGTTCAATTTCATTATAGGCAACTCCACCACCTCTGCCACCCAAGGTATATGCMACTCGAATAATTACGGGATATRCTAATTCTTCTGCAGCTTTTTTTGCATCATCAAAATTTGTCACAGTTTTRCTTTTTAGAACAGGAACACYRCATTCATTCATWGMATCCTTGAAAAGTTGACGATCCTCAGTTCTTTTAATTCCAKCAATYTGAGTTCCGAGTACATGTACACCATATTTTTGGAGGATTKCAGATTCMTCTAGTTTGACACCACARTTAAGAGCAGTTTGTCCYCCATARGCCAACATTATTCCATCAGGTCGTTCTTTTTCRATAATTGATTCCACATATTCAGGATTTACAGGAAGAAGATACACTTGATCAGCAAATCTAGTGTCAGTTTGRATTGTTGCAATGTTTGGATTAATTAAAACACTATTCAATCCATCYTCATGTATTGCCTTAAGACATTGACTTCCWGAATAATCAAATTCTCCAGCTTCACCGATTTTAATTGCCCCACTTCCAAGTACAAGAATTTTCTTTAATGATTCATTTTTTGGCAATTATTTATTTCTCCATAAGRTGTTTTARTTCTTCAAAGATGAATTTACAATCATAAGGACCKGGTGCTGCTTCTGGATGAAAYTGTACTGCAATACAATTTTGATTTTTATGTTTTATTCCTTCAACTGTTTTATCATCTGCATTTGTAAACCATAATTTAAAATCAGAATGTTCCAAGGATTCAGGTTTTATTCCATAACCATGATTCTGGCTAGTAACATAAACTTGATTATTTTCTAAATTTATACAAGGTTTGTTTTGCCCACGATGGCCATACTTTAGTTTGTATGTTTCAGTATTCCCTGCAAGTCCAATAATTTGTGCGCCCAAACAAATTCCAAGTGTCGGGATRTTATTTTCAATTAATTTCTTTGCAGTTTCAATTGTATCAGGGCATTTTTGTGGGTCGCCAGGACCACTACTCAATACAACGCCTTTGGGGTTGTATGACATTATTTTTTCATAGGTCGTATTCCATGGAACTAAAATTGCTTTGTAACCAAGTTCTCGAATATTTCTAAGTATTGCATTTTTTGCACCCGTATCAATTACAACAACTGATTCTTTATCATCACCATAGATTTTTTCTTTTTTTGTAGAAACTTCATCCATGAATTTTTCTGAATCATAGTGAGTTGTAGATGTTAGTTCCTTTTTGACATATTCAACATCAATTTCAGAATCAGAGACTACAAGAGCTGCCATCATAACTCCCCCACTCCTAAGTTTCTTAGTTACTTCCCGAGTATCAATTCCAGAAATTCCAGGTATTTTTTCATTGTAAAACCATTCATCAAGAGTCATTGAAAGATTCCARTGRCTCGCAGTTAAAGATAATTCATGAATTACCAGTCCTCGAATTTGCATTTTATCAGATTCAAAGAATTTTGGGATTCCATCAGAATCTTTTATTGAAGGATCAGGAACTCCGTAGTTTCCAACTAACGGATATGTTAAAGTGAGAATTTGGCCATTATATGATGGATCAGTTAGTGCTTCAGTATATCCAACCATTCCAGTGTTAAAGACAATTTCACCAAAAATAGTTGTAGAATAACCAAAACCTTGACCATCAAGAACAGTACCATCATCAAAAATCAGTTTTCCGAACTTTTTTGCGTGGTTTGATTTCTTTGTAGTAATTGTGACCCTCGTAAAGTCCGARTTATTGTGAATTTAAGTTTTGTCGTAGTTCTAAAATGAAAATAGWTGATCGCTTTATGATTTCATTAATCAAAGTGCTTTGAACTCTTCACTCCATTTGTGATATGCTCGAATCATTTCAGTAGAAACACTAGGTTTTCTTCTGGTCATGATGTCTTTGAAATCACTTGTTGTAAGTTCTCTTGGCTGTACTGGTTCCTCACCATCTATTGGTTCATGATAATCAGGTGCATCGAAAATTTCATGGACAGTTTTAATTTGTGCTGCTTGRCAAACGTCTTTGATATCACTTGCACTATACCCATCAAAGAGTKTTGCAAGTTCAGCATCATTAACTTGDKRATCTTTTCTTAAAGGTKCAGTATATTGATGAAACARRCTCTCTCTTGCTTCTTGTGTTGGTAGTGAAACATAGATTCTCTTTTGGAATCTTCTCAAAAATGGCCAATCAAGACTCCAGGGTTTGTTTGTTGCACCAATTACATACAACATCAAATTTTTTCCCTTRCCATTAACACCATCCATCTCAGTTAGGAATTGATTTTTGGTCCTTACCTCTCCACCTACTTCACTATTTCTAGAACCCAACAAAGAATCAACTTCATCTACAAACAAAATTACAGGTTTACCTTCTTTTTCAGCATATTTTCTTGCCATAGCAAATAATTTTGAAACATTCTTTTCTGCCTCACCTAACCATTTACTCATCATTGAAGAAGCRTCTACATTAATGAAATAACCATCCATCTCATTTGCAGTAGCTGCTGCTAGCATAGTTTTACCAGTTCCAGGTGGACCATAAAGTAACATTCCTTTGGGCCAACCTAATGGGAATAAATCTGGTCTTTTAGTAGGATAAATGATAGATTCACGTAATGCACTTTTTGCATCATCTAATCCAATTACTTGGTCCCAAGTAACATCAGGCTTTTCTTTCATGATTAATTCTTCAAAATCATTTTCATTTTCTTGTCTCTGAACTGATTTCTTTTGTTCTTCATCAGATGCCTTAGGATCTACTGCAGGCTCTACACCATGAGATTGCTGTAGTGCATTAATTCGATTATGATAAGAATTACATCTGTCTTTGTAAATTTGATTTAGTTTACTGTTAGGATATAGTTGTAATAGTTTCACTAGTGCGTCAATTGCGTGCTGATAGTGAGTGATTGCCATTCCACGGGCACCTTGTGAATCAAATTTGATAGCCTCAGAAGCATATTTGCTTGCTGTGTTTTCTAATTCTTGGGGGGCTAAACTCATCTTAATTACCTACGCAGCATCTTCTTGAGAATTTTGTTGGTATTCTACGGTGTTAATCTCTGTAACAAAATTGGTTAAATTAATTGCACTTGTTTCATATTTGTTATAATCAGGGCCATCATGATAATTATTTTTAAAATCAGATTTTTCAGAAATATTAGAATGCATGTCTTTTACTTTATTAATWGAATCTTCAGCAGAAATTATTAGTTCAGAGATTTCATCATCCAAATCATTCAAAGAATTACCAGTKTCAGATATAATAGATACAAAATCCTTTAGAATGGATTTCATATCTTTTTTATCAGAATATTKTTGTAACATAAAATCAGCAATTCCAACTATTTTATCTAAATCCTGAAGTTCTTCGACTGTAAGTTTATCAATTTTTTCKGTATCTGGRTTTTTTACATCAGATAATTTTTTATCRATTTTTGAGGAAATTGTTCTAATTCGGTCAATATCCTTTGAAAAATTTCGTTTAGAATTTAATARTTTCAAGTATTGCATAATTTAAAAAAATCAAGATTAGGATACTGCTTACTTAATTTAGAGTCTGCCATCAATTTTACTTTATCAAGTAAAATTGCAGATTCTTTATTTAATTGTGTAAAATCAAAACTTGCAGTAGTAAGTGCAGCTGAATCCAACACAATACTACCCAAATGAACAGATAATTCAGATAATTTTTGACTGCAATTAGGAAGAATTTCATATAATTGTGCACTAATTGTTCTAATTAGAGGAATTGATGAGGGTAACACTCTAGGAATGCTATTCACACCAGAGATACATTTAGTTATTTTTTTTAATCGGTAATAAAATATCCAAAGAAAAAAGAACAGTTTTTTCTAATTTAATTGCTTTATGATGAGATTCGTCATKTTCATCAAAATCAGTTTTCAAATCTTGATTTDAAATTTTTAAATTATTTCTTYTAATTTCAAGNNTGTCAATTATTCCATCCAABAAATTTAGAGARTATTCTAATCTAGGAACTAGAGTGACTGAATAAGAGATATTTGTATACTCTAATGAGTCAACACTACAATTAATCAGCATGTTACTTGGTATCTAGATTTTGTATATCAGGACAATGTAACAATTAATTCAGTAACCACAGTGACACATACCTACGGATACAATTTTGATTTTTTTTGAGTGTTTGTGTAAAGGAATTAAGCTCTCGATTTTACCTAATAACAGTTCAAATAGATTCATGGTCAATGAACATGCATTAACAGTTAGTTTAGAAGAATTTGGATTAAGTAAATATGAATCACAGGCATATGTAACACTAATTGCTAAAGGAACATTGGCAGCAAGTGAATTAGCATATTATTCAGAGATTCCACGAACAAAAATTTATCCTACATTATTAAAATTAGAAAATAAAAAACTTGCAATTATTTCAAAAAGTAAACCAATAATGTGTACAGCAATAGCACCAGATGATGCATTTGATGGAATTATTCATGAACAAATCAATAAAGTAAATGCAATGAATTCACTTGTATCAAACTTGAAAAAGGCAAGTGAGGAAAGTAGAAAATCAAGAGGTTCTGAAGAAAAAAGATATTTTCACATTAGTGCAAATAATGTTTTAGGGCAACTTCAGACTATGATTGATGGCTCAAAATCATCAATTAAAATAATGACAGACCAATGGGGTTTTGGATTATTAGCTGAATGTAATGAACAAATACTTTCAGTGTTACGTAGGGATATTGATATCAAAATACTAACGCCTCCAGGACAAATTTGTTCAGARKCATACAGAAARATTCCAGAYGGAGTAGAAATTAAAGCATCAGAAATTACACAGAATTGTTTTATTTTTGATGAAACTGAATTGTTAATGATAAATAGYAAYAATGGRAAAGGAGCTATTYTTTCATCAACAGAAATACTGGGAATAAACCAAGAAAAAATATTTTCAAATATCTGGAAGAGTGCAATCAAGACAAAAGCTCTAGCAGATATGACAAAATCAGAAGCCCAAGAGATTTACAAAATAATTAAAATAATTAATGAAACAGGCTTGTCATTTATTCTAAATTCTACAATGATTTCAAAAAAACCGGAGCAAGATATGTTCAAACTGTTAGAAAAAAATGGAATATCTTTAAAATCAAAATCWCTWGATGATATCATTGAGATAATGGATGCAGTATTACAAATCACATGTTCAGGACATGTAAATTTTGAAGCAAATTCCAAAAATATTACAATAGAGTCAAAATTAAACAGTGGTCATTCATTACCATGGGCATCAGTTCTAGAAGGGTGTCTTCAAAAACAAGGATACAAAACAAGAACAATATATCAAAACAATGCCCATAAAGGAGAAAAAGTGCTCATCAAAATAACTAAAAATTAAAATCAGACAAAATTAGACAAATTTTCTTGATTGAGGAAAAAATTAAAGCATTAGGAATAGAATTACCAGAACCTCCAACACCAGCAGGATCATATATTCCAGCAGTAAAAACKGGCAATCTATTATTTATTTCAGGTCAAATTCCAATGGAAAATGGAAAAGTGTTGTTTACAGGAAAAGTATCTGATGAAAATATAGAGACTGCTCAAAAATCTGCAAGAATGTGCGCAATAAACATTTTAGCCCAAATCAAAAGAGAGAYAGGAAACTTTGAAAAAGTTTCAAGAATTGTAAAGTTATCAGGATTTGTAAACTCTACATCAGAATTCACACAACATCCAAAAGTTATCAATGCAGCTTCTGATTTATTTTTTGAAATATTTGGCAATAAAGGAAAACATGCAAGAATTGCCATGGGCGCAGGTAGTTTACCACTTAACTCAATGACTGAAATTGATGCAATTGTAGAAGTGTCAGAATAATTTGGAGATATAAGAAATGACATTAAAAAAATATATTTTAAAAAACTTGTGGCTCCAAGTTGTAATTTCATTAATCATAGGACTATCAGTAGGATTGATTTTAGGAGATGATGTAGGGGTCGGGATAGAAGATCAAAGTCTTGATTTTGTTACATCGTATCTTTCAATTCCTGCCAACATATTTTTGAGTTTAATTTACATGATTATAGTTCCGTTAATTTTTACCTCAATTGTTGTAGCAGTAAATGCATTAGGAACTACAGAAAAACTAAAAACCTTAGGGTTGGGTGTTTCTGCTTATTTTGTAATTACTACAACAATTGCAATTCTTGTAGCAGTATTACTTGCATCAATTATAGCTCCAGGAAGTCTAATTGATAGTGCAGCAATGCAAGAATCATATGATCTTTCTGATAACGAAATGGAAATCAAAGAAGGCTTTTCTTTAGATGACATTCCAAATGCCGTATCAAACATAATTCCAAGAAATCCCATTACTTCATACCTTGAAGGACAAATGTTTAGCATTTTGATATTTGCTTTGATTATTGGATTGTCAATGGCTGCTCTTCCAAAAGAATCAACTAAACCACTTTTAGACATACTTGAATCACTTCAAAAAATTACATTACATATTTTATTATTTTCAATGAAAATTGTACCGTTTGCAGTTTTTGGCTTGATTGTTGGAATGGTCTCCAAAATTGGCATAGAATCAATGGCAGGTTTAGGAGTATACATGGGAACAGTAGTACTTGGACTTGGAGTTTTGCTGTTAGTTTACATTTTAATTTTAAARATAGTAGCAAAGAGACCAATATCTTCAACGTTTTCAAAATTCCGTAATCCTCAAACTGTGTCTTTTTCAACAGCCAGCTCATTGGCAACAATGCCAGTAACATTAAAAACTGCAGAAGAGGATCTGAAAATAGATCCTAAAGTCTCAAATTTTGTAATTCCGTTTGGAACTACTGTGAATATGGATGGAACTGCATTGTATCAGGTAATAGCTGTCTTCTTTTTGGCACAGCTCTTTTCAATTGAATTAAGTATGTTAGCAATATTTGTAATTATCATAACATCCCTTTTGGCTTCAATTGGAACCCCAGCTGTACCAGGAGCAGGAACAATTGTYTTATCTACAATACTGATAACAGTTGGAATTCCTCCAGTTGGAATTTTATTATTACTTTCTGTWGATAGGATTTTAGATATGATTAGAACTATGGTTAATGTTACAGGTGATCTTACAGCTTGTTGTGTGTTTGATAAACTAACAGGWAATTCAAAAAAATAAAAAATCAGYHYACATTTKGATAAATCCTTTTAACRAAATTTAAAAAATCTGAATTCATGAATACAGATGCAATTCTAAAAGGAAATGTGTTACACGACATTACACACTGGGGATTAAGAGCATCAATTGGGGCTATCTTTATTGTTCATAGTTTAAAGAAATTTGATCCCAATTGACAAGAAGGGTTAATCAGTATTGGAATACCACCAGAGATGCAATAGCATTAGCAGAACTCATTGGAGGAGTTCTCTTAGTAGTAGGAGTGCTAACTAGAGTTACAGGAGCAATTTTTGCAGTGATTTTACTTGGAGCAATATTTCACATCAGATGGGAAAAAGGATTTTTTATATCTAAAGGCGGATGGGAATGGGATTTGGTAATGTTAGCTGTAGTTCTTGCAATTATTGCTGCAGGGGCAGGAAGAATATCAACCCCACATCTAGTTAAAAAAATTCCTAGATTCTTACAGTAGTTACTTTATTTTTTTATTTAATTCCGTAATGAATTTTTTTATTTTGGCTTTTGGGACAACAGCACCACATGCTTTATCATGTCCACCACCAGAACCACCAAGATCAGTTGCCAAAATATTGACAATTCTTCCCAGATGAACTTTACAGTTTTTAGAACCTCTAACTGAAACAGCATAAATTCCATGATCAACTCTTTCTTTGTATGCTACTCCAACATCTTTTCCAGATAAGCCCATAACAAAATTAACTGCCCCACTAGCACCTGCATCTAAGATTTCCATATGACCCAAATTAGACATTGTTTTCATACCTTTTTTCACTTTGGCAATCATTTGAGATARTTTCTCCACTTGGATTTGAGCAAATTCATACGTATTTGGAATATCATGAGGGAATTTGGATTCAGATAATTCTTCTACTAAATACAGTAAATAATCAGGTTCTCTTTGACGTCCAACTATATTGTATGTAAGAACTGTAGCGCTAATTAATGCAAATTGTCGGTCATACATTTGAAGYARTTTTGARCCTAATGGTCTATCCTCCATATAATCAGTAATTGCAGCACATGTTGCAACAAATGAAGCATGATCATTTAGTTTTGATTTATACGCATTGTAAAYTTGAACAGTAGTACATTCGTTARTATCATGAATCACTTTGACTTTAATTTTTTGYAATGCCTTTACAACRTTAGGATCAATRTCATGATGATCAATGTATGTAACTGAAAYTTTATTTTTTCTTAGAGTAGTTAAAATATCAATAAATTCATCTTGGGTYTTTTTACTTAATCCTAAATCACAAATAAATAATGATTTTAGTTTTTCATCAKTMACTACTTGTTGKAATGCTTCCATTTGWCCAGGATARTCWACAAGAATTGMATCMCCRCCAAATGCTTGACGAATTAAWGCAGCAGAACTAATACCATCATTATCTTCCTTGTGAGAAATACAAATTAYTTTAKTWCGWAWWGATTTRGTTRTTTTTTTAGGTGYTGTCTTTTTAGTTGTTTTTTTAGGTGCTGTCTTTTTAGTTGTTTTTTTAGGTGCTGTCTTTTTAGTTGTTTTTTTAGGTGCTGTCTTTTTAGTTGTTTTTTTAATTTTAGTAACAGCCACGATGATTAGAAAAATTATGAACCTTATTTAAATTAAGAATGGAAATTATKATTTCTTAGAATGGYTTTTGATACTTTGATTWACYAAAGAACTAGAATCAATATACACWTCATAYAATGACAATCCTTCCAWTTGGGTTTGATGATCAATTTCTTGAATATTTTTTAATTCTTCAGATGATGCGTTTAARACYAAATCATCTAAYWTYTGTAAATGTCTWCKTTCTGCKGGAGTCAATTAATTTYTGATTAAATATTTTCATTTAGGACCAAAAGTTGGCATAWTAGACTAATTACTAAACTTCAGAGACGTATTTTTGGAGAAAATATAATAGAAGAWTTTTGRTAGGCTCARTATGGAGACCAAAAATATMGGTTTACGTGGAATTGAGGTAGCAGATACCAAAATTTCAAATATTGATGGAGAAAAAGGTAAGCTCATCTACAGAGGATATGATATTTTAGATCTTACAAAAAATTCAACATTTGAAGAAACAGCATATTTGTTACTATATGATAAATTACCAAATAAACCACAATTAGATGAATTTAATTCAAAATTAATTGAGGCCAGATACATTCCAAAACAAATGCAAAAGAATATGGGAAATTGGAGAAAAGATGCAGATCCTATGGATATGCTTCAAGCATTTGTGTCAGCACTTGCAGGATATTATGATGAAGAATTTTCAAATAAAGATGCAAGTTATGAAAAAGCAATTAATCTCATCGGTAAAGTTCCAACAATTGTTGCAAGCTGGCAAAGAATCAGAAATGGATTAGAAACGGTAGACCCTGATTCATCATTGAGTCATGCAGCTAATTTCCTGTACATGATGTCAGGAGAAAAACCAGATCCAGCAGTAGAGAAAATTTTTGATACATGTTTAATTCTTCATGCAGATCATACATTTAATGCATCAACATTTACTGCAAGACAAGTTGCATCAACTAGAGCACACATGTATTCAGCATCAAGTGCTGCAATTGGAGCATTAAGTGGAGAATTACATGGAGGAGCAAATACAGAAGTAATGAAAATGCTTTTAGAGATTGGTGAAATTGACAAAGTTCATCCATGGATTAAAGAAAAAATGGAGCWAGGGGATAGAATAATGGGAATGGGTCATGCAGTGTACAAAACATATGATCCTAGAGCACAAGTTCTAAAAGAATTATCAAGAAAACTTGCAGAAAAAACTAAAGAACCATGGTATGATTTGACAGAAAAAATTGAAACATCTACTATTATTGAAATGAAATCCCAAAAAGATAGGGATATTTATCCAAATGTGGATTTGTATAGTGCATCAATTTACTATATGTTAAAAATTCCAGTAGATCTAAACACACCAATCTTTGCAATATCAAGAGTGGTAGGATGGGCAGCCCACATCATTGAAGAGAAATTTGCTGAGGCCGCACCAAAACCAGCACTATACAGACCAAAAGCTACCTATGTTGGAAAATATTGTGGTCCTGAGGGTTGTGAGTATAAAACACTAGATTTACGAAAATAATTTTTAGTTTCTTGTACTAAGCCAATCTCTTGCTTTAGAATTTACATCGTGCTTGTATAACACTTCAAAGACCATATCATAAAATGTGATACCTTTTTTCTGTGCCTGATCATCAAGCCATTTTATTCCGTCTGCCAATTCCGGATCATATTCAGAAAATTCAACTAATTCATCTACCATTTGAGAAAAGAATGAATGGGATTCAAGCATGTCTTCATCTTTTAATCTATGATCATAAATGAGGTATTCAAAAGTTATAGACAAAATAGTCACTTTTTCGTTGTTAAAAATTCAGAATTGAGCTAATAAATGACTGTTTTTTGTTTTGGGTCAACTTGTTGTTATAATAAAAAACACAGAAGATGAAGTGAATGAAAAATGATCAAAAAAATTACTTTAGTGGTAATCGTAGGGATTGGAGTTATTGTTTTTAGTGTTTTTAGTTTTCAAGAAAAAGAAGACAACCGTGGACCAGTGTTAGGAGAAGCATCGATAATGGAAGTGATGTTAGCATTTATTGAAACAKCATCAAATGATGAAAATAAAAATATGGATGCACTTAAAGAAATTACAGAAGAAGAACAAGAAATTATTTATGCATTAAAACTTACAAATATTGAAAGAAATGAGAAAATGATTGAATTTGGAGTTAAAATTAGTACACAGTATAATCAAGAGAGTTTAGATTATTCATCAGGGAGAATCACTGACAATGAATATTATACAAAATTGTATAATTTACGGGATTATTATCAAGCATACATGACATTTACTGATTCATATATTGGAGAAGGGGATGTTTTGATTCAAAAAAAGTCTATGATACAAGAATTAATAGAAATTGAAAAACAAATTAATCTTTTAAAATTTTCTGAAAATATCTATGGTGATGAACAAGTATCTAGATTTGATAAATACAAAAAATTACTTCCYTCAATGTTTAAACCATGACTTTTTTTAAAAATAATCACAAAAATGTTTCTTACCATCCATTTCTAGAGTTTCTCATTGTCACYATWTCATTAATTRCAATATTAGTWCCACTTCGAATATTTTCAAGARMKATTTTTGCAGATGATTGGATTGGATCACTAGGAATGATTTCAATTGTATTTGGAGCAATATTATTTTTATCAAAAAAAGAGAAATTRGGAATATTTGGACAGATGTTTCTAAGACAAATCATCAAAAATCATAAAGGAAAGAAAAAAGCAATTATTTATTTTCAGACWGYAWTRTTTCTATCAATGGGGATYTTTACGATTTTYAGCATTAATGCAGGAAATACAGATTATCAGATTTTAAAAGARCAAGTACTTGAAGAATTTCTCAATCAAGGTGTGATTATTGRTTCAGAATGGAATTATGAYTCYATAGAACAAATATCATCACAAGTTAGTMCAGAAGAGCARATTGAATCAATAGTATCMTTGCCATTTTTAATTATTGAGAATTTTGAAATTTTTTCAGTAGTGCTATCTGTTACTGATCAATTAATGGGTGGTTGGGTAATGTATTTTTGGCAAGTGATGGTAGTAGAAATTATAGAAATTACAATTTTCATAGTAATTTCAAAAAAATTTCTKATCAAAAATTYATAAATTTTTTTTRTAAAGTATGTTTAGTATTAATCAATAAGATAGAAATTTATCGCAACTTTTTCTTTTTTACATCTTGATATGCATCCCATGCATTATCTTTAATAATTTTTGCAGCATCCACTAGTGTCTGATTTCCAGTAATGTTAGATTCTATTCCAGTTACTTTAGCTGCTTTGTACAAGTCTTTTGTAGATTTCCATGCTGTAAAAGCTATTTTATAATCAGAAAAAGCTTTTCTCTTTTGTTCRCTAGTTGCACTWTTASKDSTAACTTTTTTATCAAATTCTTTAGATTYKGYCTCAGCTGCTTTTCTTGCCTCACCARTATYTTTTGCTTTATGTTTTGCCTCAACAAYAGTTATTGATTGAGCTAAAAGYAAGACTGCTACAAGTACWATTACRACACTTGTGATCTTTAGATTCACATTATTTTTTAAATTTTATTTGATATAATTTACTGTRTGTTTACAAATTACAACAAATTTCTATTTTTAATATAATTCAGCATTCAATTATTTTTGTAGAAACTAAACAAACAGGTTGTTTTTAGTGGAATAATTTTWATTTTAATATGYCCGCAATAAATTGCAATAATTGTGATTTAAYATTTGATTCTCAATCAAAATATTATACTCATTATCTYTCAACTCATAAAAGCACRTCCCCATCTGTRAAAAAAATATTAATTYTGGGNAGGAGGDTTTGGAGGAGTCACATCCTTACAAAATATTGAAAAAAAATTTAAAAATGAACAAGTGGAGATTACCATAGTTTCTGATGTAAATTATTACTTGTTCACTCCAATGTTACCTCAAGTTGCTTCGGGGCTTTTACATCCAAGCAACATAACAATACCTGTAAGATATTTTTGTAAAAAAGCAAAATTTTTGCAGGCATCAATTGAAGCAATCGATTTAGAACAACAACTAGTTACAATTCAAAGGTCATTTGACAATAAAGTTAGAACGTTAGAATACGATTATTTGGTGATAGCATTAGGTGGACAGACTAATTATTTTGGAAATGATAACATAGAAAAACACTCGTTCACCATGATGTCAATATCAGATGCGATTGCAGTAAAAAATCATTTAATTGTAATGCTAGAGCATGCAGCTCAAACAGGAAATCATGAATTACAAAGAACGCTATTGACATTTGTTGTAGTAGGTGCAGGATTTGCAGGAGTAGAAACAATTAGTGAAATTAATCAATTTCTTAAAAGTTCAATTTCAAAATCATATCCAAGCATTAATCCAAAAAATGTCAATGTTATTTTGATTTCATCAAAAGATAGAATATTACCAGAAATTAATGAAAAATTAGCAAAAAAAGCATCAAAAATTATTGAAAGAGACGGAATAATAATTATGAAAAATACAAGAGCAGAAGATGCAGATGAAGAACATGTGGTTCTAAATAATGGTGGGAAATTATCATGTGCCACATTAATTTGGACAGGAGGTACAAAAATGACGAAAGTGATTTCAGAATTAAAATGTGAACATGGAGTAAATCAAAGAATAGTGGTAGATGAATCATTAATGATGAGAAACAAAGAAAATGTTTTCGTGTTAGGGGATTGTGCATTAATTAAAGATCAATCAACAAATAGTTTCTACCCATCAACTGCACAACATGTAATTAGAGAGGGTAAAGTTGTTGCAAAAAATTTGTCATTATTATTTAATAACAAGAGAGAATTAACCAAATTTTCTTTTCACAGTTTAGGAATAATGGCACTTATTGGAAATAGGGTTGGAATTGCCACGATTGCGGGACATAACATTAGCGGTCTTGCTGCATGGTTAATTTGGAGAGCATATTATGTATCAAAAATCCCCACATTTGGAAAAAAATTGAATGTTGCAGTAGATTGGTTTACTGATAGTATTTTAGCTCGAGATGTAACACATGTTGGGGTAATTAAAAAGAAAGAGATTCATGCCATACATATTAATAAAAATGTACCATCAATTAAAGAACAATTATTATCAAATATGTAATTTTATCTAAAAATTACACATACTGAACGATCATCAGAAATTACATGAAATGAATAATCCTGTAAACAAATATCAAATATCCTCTCAAAAAATTTTTTGCAAAACTTACTACCATTAATTCCCATACTATGTTTTACTTTGAGAATATTTCTACCAGTTTTTTGTGYATATTCAAATGTACCAAAATTAGAATTAAGCATAAAATTTTCAATAGAAGTCATTRCATCTTTAATATTTTCTGAATCTATTAACGTGGAATCAGCATTAATAGTACTAGTTACAAAATCATCAAGAATATTTTCAACAGAAGTATCAATTGCATTATGAATAAATTTTTTGGAGGATATTTTTTGTTTTATATCCACAGGATTTTCAAACTCACGAAAAAGAGCATTAATTGAATTATAATCTTGTTGTTCTTTTATAGAATTTTCTAATTTATCAAGCAACTAATTTTTTTTAATGTAATGCCACTATTATCATATGTATGTCGATTTTATACAAACTTGGATTTAGATTRCTTTGAACAAAATGATCATTTTGATAAATAATGGTKGTGTAATTAATTTAAACAAAAATACTYTATTAAAATAAATTATTTTGTTTTATCATAAATCTTTTTTAGAATTTCTAAATATGTAGTAATTTGTGAGTGAGAAGGTTCCAAATCTTTGAGATTTCTAATATCTACATTTAATATTTCTAATTCTTTATACGCATTTGTATCTTCAATAACATTCAACAATGTTTGAAGACTAAATGGTTTTTGAAGTAACTCAACAATTTGTCTTAGAGTTTTGATAGATTCTTTTAATGTGTCCTCAACGTATGCTGATGCAAACAAAATTCTTTGTTTAGGACATTTAACTAGAATTTCAGATGCGATTTCCATTCCATTTTTTCCAGGTAATTGATAGTCTAAAATTACAACATCAAATGACGGCTCACCAGATGATTCATCAAATTTTGCAAAATATGTTTTTAATGCAGATTCTCCTTCTGTTTCAAGTAATGCATTATGATGGTTTAATTCAAGAAAAGTTTTGTATTCTTCTAGTAAATCAACTTCATCTTCAACGATTAAAATATTCAACTTGATATCAAACTATCCTTGTTATTTATAATCTATTAGGAATTATTTCCACTTTCATGAGTTTGTCAATTGCTGCCATCACATCAACAATTTTGAATGGTTTAAAAATTACAAAATCAGCCTTTGATGATTTTAATTTGGCGTCAGTTTCGCTGGTAAGATCAGCTGTCACCATTATTATTTTAGAGTTAGGGTATTTTTCCTTCAAATTTGTTAAAAGGTAAAATCCATCATATTCAGGCATCCAAATATCAGAAAATACAATATCAGGGCGTTTTTCTTCAAACAGTTTTAATCCCTCAAAACCATCATATGCTTTTCCTAAAACTTCTATATTTCGTAGAGATAGAAATTCAGAAAAAACTTCAACGGTATCAAAATCATCATCAACTACAATTACACTAGTCATTGATTAATAAAATATTWTTYACATCTAAAAGAAGTGTTAATAATTTTTGAACAAACAATGTTGTGTGTTTAATTCAAACAACCAGTGATTCAAGTTAAATCAGRCTGGAAAAAATGTTGTTAGAAGTTACAAGTTATTCGCAATTTAGGATAGGTRTATGCATTGCAATAATTATTCTGCTATTAGGAATTGTTTCAATATATACAATAAAAACACTAGATGATATTAATGAAAATTTTAATGTACAAGAAGAATATTACCAAAAAATTACAVTTHTAAACAATATTTCAGAAAAATATGAAAAACAGGCACAAATTTTTGAGGGATTAGAATCTGGTACAAATCATGAGAATGTGGGAAATTTTTGGATATACAGTACTGAAATAAAAAATGAAATACAAAATTTAGGCAATTATTTTGGAAATAATATTCAAACAAATGAATTAATTTCTAAAGAAAAAAGTAGAGAACTVCAAGATAAAGTTCGTTCACATTATGAATTACATTTAATTTATGAAAATAGTGCATCARATACATTAGATTATTTTTATGAGAAAAAACAGGTTAATTTTTTATCAGAATATGATAATTTAAAATATTTACAGTCAGAGTTGGCAAATAAAATAGATGRCATTAAACAAACATTAGAAATAATTCCAATATCATCAAAAGTATCAACAGGRTACATYCTATCCAATTTTCAAAYACTACARTGGACAATGATTATTTTAATAGGAATCATCACAGCTTTGCTTGTTTTCTTCCTCAAYCAAACAAATACTAATTTAAAATTAGAAATAAAATCYAAAACAAGAGATCTTGAAAAACTAAATGAAGAGTTAAAAAAAGTAGATATGAAAAGAGGTGAATTTATTGCAATTGCATCTCATGAACTAAAAGGTCCAATTCAACCAATTTTTGGCTTCCTTGAACTTGCCAAAACAGGCATTATCCCCAAACAAGAAGCATTAGATGGAATATCAAATATTGCAGCAAACTTGGAAAATATTGCAAATAATGTTCTTGATTTGACAAAGATTCAAAATGATGAATTAGAATTACATTTAGAGAAAGTTAACATTAATGAAATAATTCAAGACGTAGTAAATTCTGAGCAGCATAACCCAGATAGAAAAGTCCCCATCAAAACCAGACTGGATGTAGATATTATAATGAATTTAGATAAAACAAGAATAAGACAGGTTTTTAGAAATATTGTGAGTAATTGTATTAAATTCACAGAATCAGGTGAAATAACTATTCAATCGAATTTACTAAAAGATGAAAAGGTGTTAAAATTGTTCTTTAGTGATACGGGGCCTGAAATTCCAAADGAAATTTTACCCAATATTTTCAATAAATTTGTCACAGAAGGGATGAACAAATCAACAGGCTTTGGATTAGGATTATACATTTCTAAAAAAATCATTGATGCCCATAATGGAAGTATTTTAGCATATAACSATAAAGRATRTCCWGTTTTTGAGATTACACTYCCCATTATGATAWTWAATCATRAAAAGAAAAWAWCAAATCAAAYAGAATTKGAAAAAATAATAAAATAAAAAATYAAATTTTTTTGATTTTATGCAGTTATTTTAGAAGGATCGTTATCTATTAGTTCTAAAATTCTTGTTAGCTGGAATGGTTTTTGCAAAAACAATACTTTGTCTTTTAGTTGTGAATAATGTTTTTCAGTAGACAAAGCATATGCTGATGCTAGAATGATTTTTTGATCTGGATTTAAACTCAAAATATCTGCTGCAACTTCAGCACCAGATTTTTTGGGCATTGAATGATCTAAAATCAATACATCATAGTGACCATCACTTGATTCGTCTTTAAGACTTGCAGAATATTTTTCTAGGCATTCAACACCATCTACTGCTACAGTAACTGTATGATTTTTTGTTTCAAGTAATTTTACGTATTGCATTGATGTGAATTTATTRTCTTCAGCAATTAGAATTCTTTGTGACATATTAGAGATATTTTATTATAAGTTAATGATACTGTGTTTGTTCAATTCAAACAAATTAAAAAAGAAGATTTCAAGGTTACACAGTTCGTTCAATAAGCACACAGTACAGCATATTATGAAAATATTGATTACTAATTTATGGGATATTTTGATTCTGAAAGATTTGATGATGATTTTRTAGAAAACCCTCAAGAAGAGGCTCATTTACTAAAGAAATTCAATGATTATGTAAATTTAGAAAAAAAATTCTTAAAACAAGGATTTCTTGAAATATCGGATAAAGTAGATGCTGGAAAATTTGGAAAAAGATTTATCATTTCAGCAATGGTTCAGGGAGCAATCATTACAGGATTAACTATAGCACTGTTTCTAAATCAGATRTTAGTTTTTAATGGAAATATTGAAAATATGTTTGAATTTGCATTTACAGATAATGTAGGTATTTTCTTTTTTGGGTTTGTTTTACAAATGGGATTAACTGCAGGATTAGCATTAACTGGGATTTTTTATAATCATATTGAGACTAGAAAAAATAAGGAATTCACAAAGTTTAGTAATATAGTATCGTGGGCCCACCTATGTGGTACAAATGTATTTGGAAGTATCATCACAATATCATTAATTTTTGCAGGAATTGCCACTAGTGCATTATATCAGACAGAATTTGATTATTTACTAAAGTCAATACCTTCACTAGTATACGTCTCAGCCATTTGTCTAGTTGTTGTTTTAGGGATTGGGATTTTTGGCACTGCAATATCATACATTAGAGGAAATAATGAGGATTAAGTCATTGCACAAATCGGTAAAATATTAATCCAAATTTTAAATGGATTTGCATTATCAATATCTCTAATTGATGCAYTAAAGTCATCACTAAARTCATCAGTACAATCAACARTTTTTGGAATTGAGTAAGTGTCACTTTCATCAGMRAACATTGATGCTAAATCTATTRCCCAATTAGGAGTGGGTACTGATGTTGGTTGAGATTCTTTCTTTTTCTTATAATCATCAATTAATAGACTAGCAATACCATTACCATCAAATTCACCAGTAACACCAATGTTTTGCAATAATCCTGAAATCAAATCAGTGTCAACATCTGAGCGTTGTGGGATTTTTGCTATTCCATCAAGTACTTCTAAAAGTAGTTCATCATTTACAGAATCATCATCAGAAATTATAGCCTTGATAATTGGAGTAAAGTTTGAGAAATCATAGTCATATGTTATAGAGGAAACAGAATTCTCCAATGGATTTACCACATAGACTGTATTAGAAATTGGAGATACAATCATTGATCGAGGTGAATCAATAACGCTAATGGTTTGAAATTGTCGTGAATTCTCATCAAGAAGATATAATTCATTTGTATGTTCATTTGAGATTATAGTAACACCATTATTTTGATTTGTAGTCATTTGCCATACTCCAGGAATTACAGGAATTTCATAGAATACTTGACCGTTTGAAAGATCAATTACTGTAATAGAGTTTGAATCCCAACTTGAGACATAAAGAACATTACTTTTTTCATTAATTGATAATCCCCATGGTTTTACTCCAGGATTAATCTCACCAATCAATCTATCAGAGATTCCATCAATTACATGAATTGTTTCWGAAGTTCCACTTGCAACATATAYCATGTTTGTTTTTTGATTAACTACAACATCCCATGGACTGGCTTTAACATTAATTGATGATATAATTTCAAGATTTACAGTATCAATTATAGATATCTCATTTTTTACTAAATCTGAAACATACAATTTTCCAGTCGCCTCATTAATGTCTAAAGCCCACAAAGAATCTCCAATTTTAATAGAGTCAATAACTCCTCCAGTAACGCCATCAAGGATGGTTAATACTCCAGAAATTTTATCTGAAACAAATACTAGGTGTCTATTAGAGTCTACAACAATTTTTGTAGGATTAGATGAATCATCAAGGAAAATTGTATCTTTGATTATCATATTGTTTGAATCAATTACTGAAATTGAACCTGATTCATAATTTGGGACATAGAGATTATTCAAGGCATAATCAAAGTCTACATCACGAGGAAAATCACCTACTAGTACTGTATCCTCAAAAGATGCAGCATTAGCACCAGGAAAGACAGTTATTCCAAAAATCATTATTGATAATGCAATAATTCCAGYATAGRTGTATTTCATGAATGATATAGGCACAAAAAGGCTATATCTGGGCTGGAAAAATTCGGAAAATTATACGTCCATTTTGGAAGAAATCAGATAAATTTTGGTCCTAGTATTTTTCTAAACAAATTTTCTGGCATTATCTGGATCTTGAAATATTGATGCATAAATTATAATTTTTGAGTCAACACAGAGTAATTGRCCAAATGAATAAATGAATGTATTAGATAATGCAGTVTCCATAATMGGDGTCTCAATTAATGTTGCAGCAGAATCAATTGCCAATCCAGGAACAGTTGACATCATTTKCATACCAGTTTCTGCATTTACTGTATTAAAAAAAGATGCAGCTAAAATATTTCCAATCTCAGCTACTGCTGATTTCCCATCAAATGATAAGTTTTCAGGTTCCTCAGAGCCAAGTAATTTTGATGCCAATTTTTTTGCATCAGATAATTTCAAATGAAACAAAATCCCAAATTTTATTTCTCCATCACATGTCACATATACCCCAACATCTCTTTCATCATATTCCGTATAAGGGATTATCTCAGACATATTTTCAAAACTTAACTCACTTGTTTTAATTGATGAGAATTGTATTTCCTCATTAATTAAAGCAGACAATGATGGAACCATTTTTTTAGAAATGTATCTAGAAATGGTATCATCGAGTTTCTGCAAATCAGTTTTGGATAATACAGTTTCTGACAAAAAAGGATATCACCTATTTTGAACGTAGTGCTTTATTCAACACTAATCCTACACTTCCTTTATCAAATGGTTTAATGATATAATCAAGTGCTCCAGATTTCATAGCATCTTGAACAATATGTTTTTGTTCAACTGATGTAACCATTATCACTCGAGCATTATGATCAACTTTCATTATGCCCTTTAGTGCCTGAATTCCATCAGCTTTTGGCATATTGATATCCATTGTTACCAAATCAGGTCTATGTGTAATGAATTGCCTAACTGCTTCAACACCATCAGCTGCTTCAATAATATCAGTTGCAAGACCATTTGATTTTAAAATATCTTTAAGAACRGTTCTCATAAATGATGCATCATCRGCAACTAARATTTTTGTTCCGTTTTCACCCATTTTAAAAACCAAATCCCATTGARRTTMCAGAGAAKTCTMSRGTATCAAYAATTACCATTTCTAGTTTTAATATATTCATATTTTSCATATATCAGATAATTTTTACAKRGTAATAGCAAAGAGTTTGTWTAGATAAAACATACAAGTTAAAAATCNAAAAAAAATTATACGTTAATTTTTTTGTAWACTCTATTTTTTGGATCTAAAAGTTCAAAGTAYTGATTCCSTTTTATTCCAATCATRGATTCATCTTGTCCTAAAACCAGTAACCCRTTTGRTYTTAATTTAGAATGAAACATTTTGAARAGTGATTCATGAGTATCCTTGTCATAATAAATAAGCACATTTCTGCAGAAAATAATATCAAAAGTATTTKGTATACCWTTCAYCATATCAATTTTCTGATAWGTGATTTTGTTTCTAATTGMTATTTTYACTTGGAATTTACCATCAGAWATTTTTGTAAAATTCTCATTCACTCGTTCAGGTGAAACATGAATTARATTKGMATCAACGTAAATGGCTTTTTTTGAATGCTCWATGGCTTTTTGAGAAATATCAGTTGCCAAAATGCTATAGGTGATTTGTTTTTGTTTATAATATTCATCTAGTAGAATAGATACACTATGTGGCTCCTCACCTGAAGCACAGGCACAACTCCAGGCAGAAATATGCCTAAGTTTTGAGGCTGCAATTAGTTCAGGAATAGCAAYATTATCTAAAAAGACCCAAACAGAGGGATCCCTGAAAAATTTTGTTACATTAATTGATAGTGCCARATAWAGCATTTTTGCCTCWTCATRATTRCTAGCTAGTAAATTCAAATAATCAGCATAATTATCTACTTCAAGAATTCTCATCCTATATTGTATTCGTCTTTCTAAAAATGCAGGTTTGAAATTACTAATATCAWTTCCARTTTTTGAKTTTACAGAATTAAATARNGGAGTTAATCTATCAATTATTTTCAGTGAAYTCAAATAATTTGCTCACCATCTTTATTTTTGACAAATAGACTTTGATTATCACAAGAAAAAGTTACCCACCTACCATTTTGTGCACCAACTAGTTCTGCAATTAATGGAATATTTTTTTCCTTTAAGATGGAACGAATKCCYTCAATATTTTTACCTCCAATGTTTAGAGTATTTTTATCAYTTTCATGACTAAATATTTTTGCACCTCCKGCCATCTTTGCTTTTAATTTCAAATARGGATGTAATATTGTTAATTTTTCAATTAYAATATYAATTGCYTCATCTGCAAATTTTCCTTCCAGYTTTGTTCCCTTTGTTGATTTATTTGTAATATTTTTTGGCARCATGATATGTGCCATTCCASYAATTTTATGATTTTCATCATAAATACAAATAGCAATACATGAACCAACAAATGTTTTTAGTGTATCATTTTTTTGACCAATTGCAAGTCCTGCCATTGGAATTGATATTTCATTAATAGAATCAACTAAGCTAGTTGTTGAAAAGATTAATCGCCTCCAGATTGTTGGAGTAATGCATCAATTTTTGAATTTGAATCAGTGGATGTATTTAGTAATGCATCAATTTCTGAATTTGAATCAGGTGATTCAACTGGAGAATCAAAACCTGCAAGTAAATCATCGATTTCTGAATTTCCACCACCAAGTAAATTGGAGTTTGATGCAGCACCATATTCACTAGATGAAGTTTTTTKGGCATCAGATGAAATCAATTTCCTAGCDTGTTCTGGATGCTGAATTATTAACATGTGAATTTGAGTTCCAGTTTCGCCACCAGTTAAAATAGCATCAGTAACTACAGCATCACTAGTAGGATTAATTACATCACAAGCAGGCTCAAGGATTAGATTTTTCCAGTCTCCTTCTTTAAAAACAGGGGTGGATAAGTCAACTTTGAATCCAGTGTTTGCAGATAATGCGTTAAAAAAGGACCCAGTTAAGATATTTGCAACTTCTTGTAGTGCAGAGGTTCCCATTTCATCAATTTCATGAACATCAGAACCAAGTAGTTTTGATGCAATCTTTAATCCATGTTTTAATTCTGTTGTAAATAATAATTCAATATGTAAATCGCCTTTACCATTTAATCTAACAGAGCACATTTTAATTGACTCAGATGGTAAACAACTAGCATCAGCTGCATCACARCCATTTCCAATTCTAATTAATTTGTGTTCTACGGGTTCACTAAGTAAAGTAGATAGTGCTTTACAAGTCTTTGTGGTAAGATAATCATTAAAGGTTCCAATTAATTTTTTTATTTCTAATTCTTGCAACATCATTCATCACCTAATTTATCAACAATGAAGGATCCATAACTAGTGCAACCTTCCCGTCTGGAAGAATTGTAGCATTAGAAAAGAGRTCAGAGGAATCACTTTTVTCTAATTTTTTAATTACAATATCTTGATTYCKTTCAAATGAATCAATTACAAATCCACGYTGTTTACCKTCTTGTTCAACTACAACAATGGTGAYATCTTCATTTTCTTTTTTGAKGACATCCATKTCTAACAATATATCTAATTTAATTAATGGAACAATTTTTCCTTGAACTTTAATTACATCTRYACCATGYAATGAAAATAYKTCTTKGGGTGAGATTCGAAGWGTGGATACAATACTTGAGAKTGGAAGAACAAATCTTTGACCTGCAACAACAATTARCAATCCTCGAATAATTGAAAGACTCARAGGTAATGATAAAACTATAGTTGTRCCCTGGCCCTTTTGGCTTGTAATYTTGACAATKCCRCCTTGTGCTTCCACCTGAGAAA
This sequence comes from Nitrososphaerota archaeon, assembly GCA_002317795.1. Classification (GTDB taxonomy): domain Archaea; phylum Thermoproteota; class Nitrososphaeria; order Nitrososphaerales; family Nitrosopumilaceae; genus Nitrosopumilus. Next base: position 79,363 of record NVWC01000005.1, on the reverse strand, counting down.
TTACAACRTCCATYCCAACACCTCGTCCTGAAACATCMGTCACCTCTTTAGCAGTAGATAATCCTGCTGAGCGAATTAATTGAATTGCATCATCATGAGACATTTTTTTTGCYTCKTCAGMTGTGATTAATCCATTTTCTACAGCTTTGGCCTTTACTCGTTCTTCATTAATTCCATGTCCATCATCAGMTATRCTGATTACAATATTTTCRCCCTTTCTTGCTGCAGTAAGTTTAATGGTACCTGTTTCAGATTTTCCATTTTTTACTCGCTCATCAGGGAATTCTAAACCGTGGTCAACACAATTTCTAAGAATATGCAAAAGAGGATCTGTAATAGAATCTAAAACACTTCTATCAAGTTCAATTCCTGAAGCATCCATTTCTAGATTAACTTTCTTTGCAAGTTTTTGAGAGGTATCTCTAACTGTTCTACTGAATCTACTAAAGACTTGATCAAGTGGAACTAATCTGATATTCATTGATTGGTATTGTAAATCAGTAATTAATCGAGTAACTTCTTGCAAAACTGTTTTTGCTTCATCAAGTGATTCATTTTGAATTGTTTGCTCTAATCGCATTTTAGATATTAGTAATTCTCCAACTAAATTTACTAGAGAATCAAGATCAGTCATCTTTACTCGAATTGTAGTTGAAACAGATGCAGTACTAGCAGTATCCTCACGTGACTCTATACCTTCAACATCTTCTTCAGGATTTTCTAATTTTTTCAARTATGGTGTTAAATCAACTTTTAATTTTTCATCAGAAATCAKTCGTTGTAACAAATCAACACTTGTAAAAATTGCACTAGTTAGATGATGAGTTAGTTTTTCTGCCCCATTTCGTATATTRTCAAATATATTTTCAATATTTTTACATAATTCCCTTGTTTCATCATAACCCATAGTTGATGCCATACCTTTGATGGTATGAGCAGAGCGAAATATTTCATCAAGGAATCCCCTATCACTTGGTTTTTCTTCTAATTTCAGTAATGTCTGATTCATCATTTCAACGTGCTCCAGAGCTTCTGAGACATACATCTCACGATAGTTACTCTCAGACAAGTGCTTGAATCTCCATAGCAATTTTTTTAGGAATATCATCTAAGGGTAAAACAAAGTCTGCAGCATCAAGATCAATTACAGATTTTGGCATTCCAAAAATAACACAAGTTTCTTTATTTTGAACAATTGTATGTCCACCTCTTTTTTTAATTGATTTCATTCCAAATCCACCATCATGACCCATTCCAGTTAGAATCACTCCAACAATATTAGAACCAAAAACCTCAGATGCGGAAATCATTGTCATGTTTATCGCAGGTCGGACACCGAATCTTTTTTCACTAGAATCAAGATGGATTTTTCTATTTGGTTGTACTATCATGTGATAGTCACCAGGTGCCATGAAAATCATACCATCTTTGATAACATCACCCTCTTCTGCTTCTTTGACTGAAAATCCAGTAGTTTTTGATAATCTTTCTGCAAATTGTTTTGTAAAACCTTTAGGCATATGTTGAACAATTAAAATTCCTGCAGCAATATCAGTAGGGATTTCACTTAATACTTTTTGAAGAGTTGCAGGTCCGCCAGTGGATGAACCAATAATTATTACCCTATCAGATGAACCAAGTCTTGGAATACTTGGTCTTCTAGGTTTTAATGAACTGAGTTTTTCGTGTATTAATTGAAAAGGATCGGAGGAATGTGCTATTTTTATTTTTGATAAAAGTATTCCTTGTAATTTTGCTTCATCATTTGAAACATCAGACATTGAAACAAAATCAACTGCTCCATTTTCCAAGGCATCCAAAACTAATTTTGAGCCATCTTGTGAGAAACTACTAACTATAATTGTTGGATATAATTCTCCTGAATCAATCATTTTTTCAATAAATGTTAAACCATCCATTTTKGGCATTTCTAAATCCAATAAAATTACATCAGGTGTTTTAAACATGATTTTATTTAATGCATCCTCCCCATCAACTGCTGTAAAAACTACTTCAATGCTATCTACTGAAATAACTTTGGTGAGGTATTTTCGTACAAGATTTGAATCATTTACAATTCCTACTTTGATAGGAGCCATTATTTGCTCAGACAAGACACAATTCCTCCCTTAAAATAATTATAGATTGAATGTCAAACAGACATAACATGATTAATTAATGAAAAAAATAATAATATTTTGGTGTGTGTTTTATCTAAACAAACTCTAAAGAATAATTAATTGGATTTTATTTTTTTACGTAATTCATTTTAAACTTCATGAGCTCGAGTCAAAGAAGAATTCAGATGGCGATACATCATGGGATCATATTCTTTTTTTGATTTCATTTTTAATTCAACTAGTTCATGAATTAATTCTTCAAGGTATTGTTCACCCCACTGATTGCCTTCTCGCCATATATCGTATTTTGATCTAAAATCAATTTTATCCCACATTAAATTAAGATCAAATCTAACAGATGATTTCATTAAAATGAATTCAAATAATTTTTAATTAAAAACAGTGGCAAAAATTGTCAATTTTAATTACCAAATTATAAAAATAAAGGAGATACAATAATCTATGTTCACTTAGCTTGTGATTCTTTGATTATTGCATCAATTTCAGGTAATATATCATCATCAGATGGTGTCTCGTCAGGTGCTGCTGTTGTCTCTTCAGTTGCTACTTCAGGTGTTGCTGTTGTCTCTTCAGTTGCTACTTCAGGGGCTGCTGTATTTCCAGGAGCTGATGTCATTGCATCATTTATTGCCTCAGCAGAATCAGAAAGAAACTTTGATACATCAAGGAGGACAATTAGTCTATCTTTGATATTTGCAATTCCTTTGATATAGGCACCATCTTCAAATGAGCCGTCAGGAGGTGCCTCAATCTCATTTAGAGATAATCTTTGCACCTCATTTACTTCATCAACTAGGAGACCTGTTAGAGTATCATTAACATCTGCTACCAAAATTCTCTGTTTGGATGAATCAGTTTCAGTGTTAGTTACTCCAATTTTCTCATTAACATCTACGATTGGAATAATCTTTCCACGCAAATTCATAATTCCTTTCACATAATCTTTTGATCTTGGAATTTTGGTAATGGCATCAACTGTTCTGATTTCTTTGACTTGCTCTATTGGAACAGCATAGTTACCAGGTTTTGATGATTTTCCAGTAATAGTAAATGTTACTACCTGAATTGTTTCGGATACTACAGTTGTAGTTGACATTAGTCAGACTAGAAAGAATTAGAAGATAACGTATTGTTTGTATTAAATGAACAAATCAGGAATGAATTAATTCATAATTCATTGTTTGATCAAAGAAATGAACAGGAATTAAAATATGAGTTATTTTTWGACCCATAATCAAGTTAGATAAATTNAATTTTTTTACTTTAGTTGATCAAGAATTGAAAGACTCAATAAATTAGTCATTGTCAATCCTTTTCTGTTTACATCACGTCTAGTTTGATCACAGTATTTCTTGACACTTTGAAAACTCTTTTCGCTAGAAACTTCAAGAACTACAATATTTTCAGAATAAGGGAATGTAAATTTAGAAGGTTTTTTACAAAATGTGGTCATATGTCCCAATCCAGCAGTCTCAATGCTTCCTCTCTTTAACAAAATGTTTGCAATTTCTTGTAAATCGTCCATCGCCCCATATTCCATGTAATAGATTGAAACAAAATTKGTATTACCTASTGTTTCTCGTTGAAAAAGATCATCTCGAATATTAAAYACAAAAGAAGTTTTTTCCTGATTATGAACTGTAAGAYTTTTGGTAATTTTTGAACTGTCCTTGAATTTAGCTAGAAGATAATGGTTTGTTGCATCAGAAAAATACGGTTTACTTTCACTAGAAAATGTTCCAGTGACAAAATATAATTTTTCAATATTTTTTGATTTCATCCATGAATCTTTTAGTTCAATTGWTTCATGAGTATGCAAATAAGGTGCACATACATATCCAGAATAAGATAACTCAAGTCTAGACATTATAGTTGACGTTTTCTCAAGTTATTTATGCATATGTTTGGAAAGTTACTTTTTCCGATCATCTACGATAGTTTTTTAATAGTARTAACCTTCGTTTTTTTGTCCCGTGGTAGCTCAGCCTGGTAGAGCTCCTGGCTGTAGTTGTTGGCTTTAGATGGCTAAACGAATAACAGCCCATCAGGCATACAGAAACCGGGTTGTCGATGGTTCAATTCCGTCCCGCGGGACCACAAACTTTTCTGAAAATRAAAAAATAATTTTAAAAATAATAAAAAGAAAGACTAGTTTAAGAAAACAAAGATGAAATCTTAAATTAAAAATTCATTGTCTATTCTGTTTTTTTGACTTTTTGAGCTGCTGGTCCTTTTTGACCTTCGCCAATCTCAAACTCGACTTTATCGCCTTCGTTGATGAATCCGTCAACATCTGATTTATGAACAAACAGATCGTCTCCACCTTCTCTTTCGATAAAACCAAAGCCCTTAGTTCGATTGAACCATTTTACGGTACCTTGTTCCATGTTAATTTTGCAAACCTTGTTCACTATATTAACTAAGATATCAAAACAATACTAGAAAAATAACGCACTAGAAATCTTTAGGAATRTGRTTTTSTTCTTTAAGCCACTGAACTTGAGGTAGGGTAAATCTCCAAATTATATCCCCACGTTCTTTTTCTTTAAAGTCCCAAGGAGCAATAATTACAATATCATTATCTCGAATCCAAACTCTTCTCTTTAGTTTCCCTCGAATTCTTCCACGTCTAGTTAGATTATCTGCACATTTAATCATGACATTTTCGCCACCCATCATTTTTAGTACTCGTCCAAATAATTCACCCTCTTCAGGAAGACGAATTTCTTTAAGAGCACTTTCATTTTTTACTTGGCGCTTACCCATGAGCATAATTCATGGAATGAGCATATAACTTGTAGGGTTTTTCAATAAATGAAATTTCATTAAATTACCATGCACAAGAGATTTTATTCATTATAATGAAAAATAATCAATGGAATTTCGATGTATAGATGAGTGTTCTCAATGCTGTATTGAAAGAGAGTATTACCCAACCAAAGAGTTTGGAAAAATAGGTGTACTAATACTTCCTGAAGAAAAATCAAGAATTGAAAAACTTGCAAAAGAAAATAATATTGAAATTAATATTCTACCCAGAATTGGGATTTCAGAGGATAGAAATTCAAATCCTACAAAAATTTTAGCATATCAAATGATGGGAATTGAAAAAAATGGGAATACGTGTCCATTTTTAGATACTAGCGGGAAAAATAAATCACCACATGGTGGATTTCCATGTAAAATTTACAAAGAGAGACCACTTGCATGTATGACGTATCCACTAATTGAAAATGACCCAATCACACTTGATCAAAAATGTAAATTTTGTAAAGAACATAAAACTGCAGATGAAAATTTGAATTCTGAAATAGAATCACTATTAAAAATAAAAGAGAAAATGATTACTAATGCCACATTTATCTGGAGATTTGCTACAAGTATAGGAGAAAAAGAAGACCAGGCAGTTTTGAAATCAGGTTGGATTCTAGAAGAATAAACAAACCCAAAAAATATCATATTTTGAATAAATCATCCAAATATTCAAAAGGAATCAGAACTTTTGTTGAATATGAGCGAGGATACATGGTCAGATCTTGACAAAGTTGATCAGAAAATTATAGAAATTCTTAATGAAAATGCACGAACACCATCAAAAGAGATTGCAGCAGAATTAAAAAAACTAGACCATGAAGTTTCTGATAGAACAATCAGAAAAAGGATTGAACGTTTAGAGAAAAGTGGCATCATTAAAGGCTACAAAGCCATCCTAACAGATGTTTCTGGAATAAAGGAATATCAAGCAATATTAATGAAATTAAAACCATCAAAATCCCTTGAAACAGTAAAGGATTCCATTAAAGAATTTGTTAAAAAACTAGAGAATTATCTTCTCATTGCAAATACAGATGGTGAATGGAATATGCTAATACTCATTCAAGTGGAATCAGGAAAATCAAATACATCTCAAAAAATTGTAGAGAAATTTTCAGATGAATTAATTGATTATAGGATTAATGAGATTGACATTAAAGATGTCAATGTTCTAAACATGTCTTTGTTGTTATTGTAAATTTGTAAAAATTTCTCATTCTTTAGGTTATTTTCCACATTCTATGACTGAGATATCATAAATAGTTCACATCTAAAGTTAATGTGTGAAAATTATTTTCTCAATAATAATTTCCATTTTGTTAATTGGTTTCATTGTATTAGATCCATTTCCAGATGCATTTAGTGAACCAACATTACATGTTGATGATTTAGTTGTAGAATCGTATGTACCAAACTTGTGTTGTATGATAACTACAATGACATTTGTTGATAATGATATTTTATTTTTACAAAAAAGTGATGGAAAGGTTCGTTTAATTCAAAATGGAATGTTACAAGAAAAACCTGTACTTGATGTAAGTGTTAATTCAGAAGGAGAAAAAGGAATGTTAGGAATTACTAGTGTTGAAAATTCAGTGTATCTTTATTTTACTGAAGCAGCCAAAGATGGAGGAGAATCATTAGGAAATAAAATTTACAAATACGAATGGGATGGGGAGTCTTTGATAAATCCCACATTACTAAAAGAGCTGCCATCAAATGTTTCCCATAATGGAGGAGTAATGGTTGCAGGGGATGATGACATAGTCTATGCCGTGATTGGAGACACATTACGATATTGTCTACTTCAAAACAAGCCCTTAGAATGGTTGAAAGGGGATGATATTGAACTTAGAGATAACGGAGTAATTTTAGAATTAGAAACAGAAAAATCATATTTTGCAATTGGTATACGAAATAGTTTTGGACTAGCAATAGATCATAATACAGGAAATTTATGGGCAACTGAAAACGGCGATGATGATTTTGATGAAATCAATTTGATACATGAAAAATTTAACAGTGGATGGATTGTTACAATGGGTCCTGCAACTGAATCGCAGCTTGAAAGCATTCCAGGATATGAAGACTACATATGGAGATCCAAAATTTTCTTGGGAAACACCGATTGCACCAACTGGATTAGAATTTGCAAAGTTTAAAGAAAATAATAATTATGATAATTCTCTTTTTGTAGGAGACTGTAATACTGGAAATCTTTACAAATTTGAATTAAATAAAAATAGGGATGGATTTGAGTTTGCAAGTTCATTTCTCCAAGATAATGTGGTTAACAAGAATGAAAGTTTAGATGAAATAATAATTGGTAGTGGATTTGGTTGTATTACAGATATTGAAAGAGGTCCTGATGGTTTTCTTTATGTTGTATCACTAAGTAATGGAATAATTTACAGAATACTCCCCACAGAGAATGAAGTTAATGTAGAGAATTCAGAGAATGGTGGAGGTTGTTTAATTGCAACTGCAGCATATGGGTCAGAGTTAGCACCTCAAGTACAACAATTACGAGAGTTTCGAGATAATCAATTACTGCAAACAGAATTAGGAAAATCATTTATGAATACATTCAATGAATTTTACTATACATTTTCACCATACATCGCAGATTATGAGCGTGAAAATCCAGTATTCAAAGAAGGAGTTAGAGCATTTATCACTCCAATGATTAVHTCATTATCTATTTTGAATGATGTCGATATGAATTCCAAAGAATCAGTGTTAGGTTATGGRGTATCTTTGATCATACTAAATGCTGGAATGTATTTTGTAGCTCCTGTACTAATTTTTGTGGGAATTAGRAAAAAAATCCAAACTAATTTKACAAAGTTACAAGAAAAACATTAGCATTACAAAAATTATCTCAATAATGAGTATTCAGATTCAGCAACATCAATTGCTTTTTTTACTTCATCAAGCGTGAAAGGTTTTTGAATAAATGCAGAAACTCCCGAACTAATGGTGTTGTAAACACGATCAGTTGATTTTTCATCAGCAGTAATTAAAATAAKTTGTAAAGTTGACTTGTCTTTAAGTAATTTTGTTGCAACGCCGTCACCTTCCAAATCAGGCAATCCCATATCTAGTAGAATGATGGGTTCTTTAGTTTCAGAAAATAATTTTTTACAACCTTTGACACCATCTAGTCCATTATCAAAAACATGAATTTCAGAATAACCTAATTTTTCAGCAAAAGTTTTCAATTTAATTRAAATTGCTTTACTATCATCAATAATTACAATAGGTCTAGTAACTTGAATTGTAGATAGRATAATTGATCTTGCTTTTTGATATGAAGTTTTAGCTTTATCAAATTCTCCCAATCTCAAAAAACACTTTGATGCACAAAGTAATGCACCCTTTACATTATGTGAGTTTTTTGTAGAATATTTTAAAAACAAATCACCTGCTTGARTGATTTCATTTTTTGATTCTTTTCCATGTCTTGTTTTACATTCAGCTGCTAACATATACAATAATGCAGATTTTAGAATATCAGTTTTTTTTACAGATTCTGCCTGATTTAGAAATAAATTATGTGCTGTAATGAATTGTCTATTCTTTAGATGTGCAAGGGCAACCTCAGAATGAATTTTTGAAGTCAATGARCTAATTTGGTTTTTTGTGTTATAACTGGTTGTTACAAAAAATCAAACTAAGGATTAATCACGGCACGGCCAATAATTTTTCTGGCTTTGAGATCTTTTAAAGCAGTATTTGCTTCATCAAGAGAATAATGTTTTGAAATTACTGGATTTATTRTTCCTTTTCTAGCTAAATCAAGAAGTTCAACCATGTCATTAAAGTTTCCAGTATATGCACCTTGAATTGTAATTGATTTTAGTGGAATAGTGACAAGGGATATTTCTAAAGAGCCTCCAAAAAGACCCACGAGAATAAGATTTCCTCTTTTACGTAAAACTGCTAAACCAGTTTTTACAGTAGGTGGAGCATTTACAAAATCAATTACACTATCAGCACCMTTTCCATTACAAATTGAAATAATTTTRTCYACAGSACTTCCAGTTCCAGAAGATATRGATCCTGTAAYGTTAGTATTTACAACATAATCTGCACCCATTGCTTTTGCAGTATCAAATTTTTTGTCGTCATTATCAATACAAATAATTTTTGCCGTAGTGATTGCTTTTGCAATTTGAATTGCCATCAATCCCAATCCACCAGCACCAATGATTACTAAAAATTCAGGTGAATTTACATCTGCTTTCTTRACTGCATTATATGCAGTTAAACCAGAGCAAGCAAGRGATGTTGCAGCATCAGGATCTACYCCATCAAGTTTTGCCAAATACTTTGAATCAGGAATTAAAGCATAATCAGAATATCCACCATCTTGAAAAACACCCAATGATTTTGGAGTATCACATAAATTTTCATTCCCAACCTTACATGCTGGACATTCTCCACACCCAATCCATGGAAAAACTAAAACATCATCACCTTTTGAAACATTAGAAACACCATCACCAATATCCTCAACAGTGCCAACAATCTCATGCCCAGGAGTAACAGGGTATTTGACACCACGATCTGTAACTTTCATAAATTGGCCATCTCCAAGATCATATCCACCTTCCCACAAGTGCAAATCACTATGACAAACACCCACAGATTTCACTTTAACTAGAACCTGATTTCCTTGAGGATGTGGAGTTTCAGATTCAGATATTGCTAGAGGTTCATTAGGACCTAAGATTCTAGCGGATTTCATAAATGAATTTTTTGTCTTAACAATATAAGAGTTGACTGGAAGTGAAAAAAAAGTAAAGCCCTTAGATATTATTGAATAATTAAAGATGAATTGTGTGAGTGAAACACAGAATCCTAATAGTATATCTCAAGAACCGATAAATATTCTATTTAGTCCGTCATCAGTTGTAAAAAAAGATGTTTGGGATATTGACTTAATTAAAATTTTAGATTTATTGTTAAAGATTCTTGAAAAATCAGGTAGAAAAGATCTCAAAGTTGCAGGGATGGCAGCATTATCATCATCATTAATCTATAGAATGAAAGTAGAAAGTATTTTTGCATTACAAAAAGCAGCAATGGAGAAAAAACCAATGTATCAAAGAACAGATGTAGACATTGAATTAATTGATTTTCCATACAGACATGAATCAACATATCCAGTTTCATTAGATGATCTGTTAGGATTACTTCAAAATCTTATAGGTACAATTGCAAATCCACAATCAAGAAGAAATGGACGATTAGAAATTGAGCCAATCGAAGCACCAGACTTTAACGAATATTTTATTTCACTTGAAAGTATAATTGGAAAATATGAAGATTTRGTTATGAAGAAAATTGGACCTACAGGATTTGGATTATTACAAGAAATCATCTCAGAACTTGATCAGATTGATTCAATCAGATGTTTCTTTGCAATACTATTTTTGGCAAGAGATCAAAAAGTAGATCTTGAGCAAGTTGAAGATGATATTAAAATTATAGTAATTAGGGAGACGACGAACTGATCAAAAATGGCAAGAATTGAAAATTTAGATGAAGCAACTGCTAGAATAGAATCAGCACTGTACTCTGCAGGTAGACCACTTAGAATAGAAGACCTCATCAGAGCTTCAGGCACAGAATCAAGGACAAAAACACTAGAATTACTCAATACAATAATGAAAAAGACAAAAACAGCTTTCAAAGCACTTGAAGTGACAATATTACCAGACGGATCATATGTAATGCAATTAAARCCTGAATACAGTTCTACTGTGAAAAGATATGCATCAAAACCAATTCTTCCAAATGCAACACTCAAGACATTATCATACATTGCATATCAACAACCAATCTCTTCAAAACAACTTGTAGAAACAAGGGGTTCTGGAGTTTATGCACATCTAAAAGAACTTCGACAATTAGATTTTATTGGTCATCAAAATGTTGGAAGATTAAAAATTTACACAACRACTCAAAAATTCCAAAAATATTTTGGAATTCAAGGRGATGTTGAAGATCTCAAATCAAGATTATTCTCCAAAGTGAGAAAAACAGCAAGTATGAGTCAGACAAAYCCAACTCCCCAAATAATCACAGAGACAAACTAAACGAATTTTTAGTTCAAGGCTAATTTTTTGCGTTTTGTATAAATTAGAGTAATAAAAACAATTTTTGTGAGAAAGTCAGTAGAAAATTTAGCAACCAGTAAAATAACTGGCGGACGAAGAATTCCACTTAGAGTTAGACGAAAATATGAAATTGACAGATATCCAAATGAACCAACCAATGGAGCTCAAGTTACAATTACAAGAAGAATTCGTGGAAATAATAAAAAAACAGCATTAAAAACAATTGATTTTGTCAACCTTGCAACAGGTGAAGCTAAAGTAAAGAAAGTAAAAATTATCAAAGTTTTAGATAATGCCACAAACAATGATTACAAAAGACGAGGTATYATCACAAAAGGTGCAATTCTAGAAACACAAGAAGGTAAGTGTAGAGTTGTTTCCAAACCAGGACAAAACGGAATAGTTAACGCAATTTTACTAAAGGAATAAAATGAAAGATTACGAGCATATCGTAATCTGGTTGGATTATTTCAAYAAGAATTTAAAAAAATCAAAAGGTAGAAGACTTGAATTAGCAAAATGTATTTTTGACCCATCACTAAAAGAACTAATTGATGCAACAAAAGCTGCAGGATTTGAAATTACAGAATCTGATGACAAGGTGAGATATCCAAAAAGACCATTTGTCAGGTCAGGATATGTTGTGTTGCCAAAAGGATCCCCAAAGACAACAATTCTTAACAAAATTTCTGAAAAACTAATTTTAAAAAGGTCCAAACAAACAAAATAAAATCAAATCTAGCTGTTAGCTAAAGTAAAGTTGACAGAAGTCTATGAAAAGAATATCATGTTAGTATTATTAATTGCAGGAGGTAGGCGAAATAATGCACCTAGCCGGAAGTGGCAGGGTAATCGTTCAACTATCTAAAGAATTAGTTGAGGGACAAATACTCTGTGACGATAAGGGAACTAGAGTTGCAAAAGTAATGGAACTAATCGGTCCAGTAAAAAGACCATTTGCTTCAGCAACGCCGTTAACAAATAATATCAAAAAATACATTGGCAAACGTGTATTCATGTTTGAACAATCTCCTGCGAGTACACCAAAAAAATTTAGGAGAAGAAAAAATTGAACATACTAGAAAACCAAAGCTGTCCTGAATGCAAATCATCAGTGGTTAGTGACATTCAGAATGGTGAAATAATCTGTTCTGGTTGCGGCGTTATAGTCGATGATCAGATTGCAGATTTTGGTCCAGAAACGATAAGTTCGAATCTTGAAGACAAGATGAAGTTAGCAAGAGCAACAGGRCAAACAACCTATTCTCAACATGATTTGGGAATAACTACTGAGATTTCAATTAGTGCAAAAGACTTTAGTGGAAAAAGAATCAACCAYGATGTCGCAAATCAAATGCGCAATCTCAGAAAGTGGCAACAAAGAGTGAGAGTTTCATCACCAAAAGAAAGAAGATTAGCAAATGTTTTAATCAAAATGGGCGAAACATGCGATAGTCTTAATCTTTCAAAGAACGTGTTAGAAACTGCCTCAATGATATACAGAAACTTGGATGGACATGTTGATGTGAAGGGAAAATCAGTAGTTAGCATTACAGCTGCTACAATTTACATGGCATGCAAACAATGTTCTGTAGTTAGATCATTAGAAGAGATTTGTCGAGGAATTTGTCCAGCAAAAGATGTTAAAACAAAAACAAAACTTGCATCAAGATACTATAGAAACATGGTAATGGAAATGGGACATGTAGTTGCCCCAGTTTTAACCATGGACAAATACATCTCAAAGATAGCAAATATGACACAAACTGAGGTTAGAGTTGAAAGACTAGCCTTGGAAATTGCAGAAAAAACAAAAGATAGCAATATTGCTGATGGGAAGGCCCCAAATGGAATTGCTGCAGCATATCTGTATGTGTCATCAGTCCTACTTGGACAAAATGTACTTCAAAGAGACGTTTCAACCGTCGCAGGAGTTACAGAAGTTACTATCAGGAATAGATGTAAAGATATTCTAACAACTTACAAACTCAAAATCACTTTGAGACCATCTCTGGCCAACATGTAACCCCACCCCCTTTTCATTTTATTATCAAAAATACTCATTAGGATTAGCTAAATTTCGTCGACATTATATAGAGATAGAAAATAATTCGCACATGGCAGTATTAGAAATCAAAGACCTTCACGTTACAAGAGAAGGTAAAGAGATTCTCAAAGGGGTCAACCTAAAAACAGGACCTGGAGAAGTTCATGCCATCATGGGACCAAATGGTTCAGGTAAAAGTACACTAGCTTACACACTACTYGGACATCCAAAATATCAAGTAACAAAAGGAGATATTTTGATTGATGGTGAGAGTATTTTAGATTTATCAGCAGATVAAAGAGCAAAAAAAGGATTATTCTTAGGATTTCAATACCCAACTGAAGTTTCAGGTGTWGGRTTTTCTCACTTTCTTAGAACAGCTTACAACTCTTTGAGTAAAGCACTACAAGGTGACGATAGAGAAGTATTCATCACAGTTAGAGAATTTCAAAAATACCTTAAAGAAAATCTAGAAAAAGTTGGATTAAGAGAAGAGTTTCTTTCAAGATATCTTAACGAAGGATTTTCAGGGGGGGAGAAAAAGCGTGCAGAAGTTTTACAAATGGCAGTACTAAAACCAAAAATTTCAATTTTAGATGAACCAGATTCAGGTTTAGATATTGATGCAGTTCAATCAGTTGCAAAAGCTATCAGTCAAGTTGCAGGTAAAGATGCAACAATAGTTATAATTACTCACTATGCTAGAATTTTAAAATTCCTAGATAAATTAGACTTTGTCCACGTATTTGCTAATGGTCAAGTGATAAAGACAGGAGATGCATCTCTTGCAGACAAACTAGAAGCAGAAGGTTACGAATGGGCCTTGAAACAATCAGCATAATCAAATTAARGYAGARTATTTTCTAAAAGTTATTGATTTACAAAGTTTCAGTARATTTTTCTAAAGAATTCCTAGAAATTAATGAAAATCAAATCAATATAGRAATAAAATYAAAACCAATCAANGGWCAAGCAAATAAAGAAATTATAAAAAAACTTGCAAAACATTTTGGAATATCATCATCACRGATTCAAATTAAAACAGRACATAAATCACAAGAAAAAATTATTGAGGTTTTACAATGAAGAATCTAGTTTCTATTTAAATAGGGTTTTAAAATTGAAGAATTATGTCAGAAAACAATGAACAATATTATTTTAATTTYTCATTTTTCAAAGTTGATCCTAAATGGAGATGGATGGCAGATTTAGCAAAAGAGGAATCAGCTAAAGAAGTTGAAAATGTAATAAACAATTCAAAAATTATGTTTAGATCATATTCTAATTTAGGATTACGAGATGATACAGACTTTTTATTTTGGTTTGCAGCAAAATCAGTTGAAGAAATTCAAAAAGTAATTGAAAAATTATACAAAACAGTTTTTGGGAAATACATTATTCCATCAATGACATATCTATCATGTACACGTCCATCTCTTTATGTTCAAGAACAAAAACCTCAGGGTTTTTTGTCAGGAACTGAACCAAAAAAACATGTCATAGTATAYCCATTTACAAAAACTAGAGAATGGTACCTACTTTCAAAAGAGAAGCGTCAAGAGATCATGGATGAACATATTGGAATTAGTAAAAAATATCCACAAATAATTCTAAACACGACATATTCATTTGGAATACATGATGAGGATTTCATGTTRGCATTTGAGGTGGATGATATCAGAGATTTCCAGGATTTAATCATGGATTTACGAGAAAGTCARGTATCAACATACGTAAAAAATGATATTCCAATGATTGTTTGTGTCAAAAAAGACATCGTTCCACTAATCTCYAGTATGGGTTAGATTTTTTGAATAAATTYCSGAATAATAYAAAATACYATTAATGCAAATCTTGGATAAACATAAATGATGAAATTAAAGTGTAAAAGAAGATTTAGTAAATCCAAAGGAGATAAAAAATGAAATACAATAAACTAGGAAAAACAGACATCAAAGTATCAGAATTAGGATTTGGTGCATGGTCTATTGCACTTGATTGGTGGGGGAAAAAAATTGAAGAAGATGAAGCAAAGAGAATGCTAAAAAAAGCATATGATTTAGGAATAAACTTTTTTGAAACAGGTGACATGTATGGAAAAGGAAAAAGCGAGAGACTGATTGGTGAAGTTTTCAAAGACATGAGAGGTGAGGTAGTCATATCTACAAAATATGGTTATGATTTTAGCGAAGTAGAACAAATTGGACACACTGAATTACCACAAAAATTTGATGAAGATTTTACAAGAAATGCATTAAGAAATAGTTTGAAGAGATTACAAACAGATCATCTGGATATGTATGGTTTACACAATCCAAAACTAAAACACATTAGAGATAATTCAATTTTCAATGTTTTAGATAGTTTTATCGAAGATGAAATAATTAAAACATATCAAGTTGCGTTAGGTCCAGCAATTGGTTGGACTCAAGAAGGTATCGAGGCAATGAATAGACCAAATGTAAGTGCAGTTCAAACAGTTTACAATATTTTAGAGCAAACACCAGGAAATGAATTAATGAAAAAAGCAGAAGAAAAAGATGTAGGAATACTAGTTAGAGTTCCTGAAGCATCAGGAATTCTTACKGGAAAAGTWAATGCAGAYACAAAAATTGATGAAAAAGATCACAGGTCAGTAAGAAAAGGAGAATGGRTTAAAGCATCATTAGTAAAAGTTGAAGAATTAAGACAYATTGCAAAAAGAAATGATTTAACCATTACAGARTTGGCAATGAAATTCATAATGACAAAGAAAGGATTTGCATCAGTTTTTCCAACWGTRATWAGTGAAGAWGAAATWRTYAAYTATGTWGAAATGACAAAGGGGCAATACATTTCATCYTCAGATATGAGTGAAATTGAAAAAATATACAATTCCTGGCCATCCTATGAATTAAAGGCAACAATTCCAGCAAGTTAGTTTRTCAATGGACAARCAAATAGATTCTCAAAAAACTTTAGAAGTTATAGAAAGATTAAAGCTTGCCAARATTGGNNNGAYTATAAAAAATGGAAAGCAATAATTAAAAAAATWAAARATGATGAACCACTAACCTCATTTCAAACAGAGTATTTTTCATCCATGACAAGAATTTACAAAAATTCAAACATTACCAATAGAAGTAAAATTTATCACACAAAATTATCAGAACATGATAAAAAACCACCATGTAAAGAATGTGGTGAGAATTCAGGATTTTATTGTAACATGAATGATCAATACTTTTGTTCAATTCACATAGTTGGGCATGATGAAAATGAATTTTAAGAAAGTGTGGCAGTTTCTTCTAGACTAAATGAATTTTCTACGAAATATTCAACTCGAATTTTCTTAAATTCACGAGAACTAAAGAGAATATCATATTCATCAACATTAATTTGATTTTGAATTGTTTTTGCCACATCATGTGCTTCATCTTGAGTCTTACAATGAATCATCGAAAATACATTGTAAGGCCAGTCATCATAAGTAGGTCGTTCATAGCAATGACTAACTTGTGGAAATGCACCTAGTAAATTACCAACTTGGGATATTCTATCTTTAGGAACTTTCCAAACTATCATTCCATTTGCAGTAAATCCAACTTGTCTATGTCTTAGAATAGCTGCAAATCTTCGCATCACACCAATATCTTCATAGTGTTTTAATTTTTCAAATAATTCATTTTCAGAAATTCCAAGATTATTTGCAGCTTTTACAAATGGTTCATCAATTATTTYCATATCTTTTTGTAATTCACGAATAAAGTCTTTGTCTTGTTCTGTTGGTTYAAATTTTAYATTTTTAATTTCTTTTTTYTCTTCTGAKGGYATAATGTCATGTTTCTTGTCATCAATTAAGTCAAGTTTTACTCCAATCTTAAATAATTGYAATGTAGGAAGCATTCTAACTTTTTTAATTCCTTTAAGAACATTAAATTTMTCAACYTCTTCTTGCAAATCAGCGCCRGGAGGAACAGCTAAAGTAAACCAAAGATTAAACTGGTGTTCACGTTCATAATTATGACTAACACCAGGATGTCGATTAATTTGACTTGCAACAAAATCTAATTGTTCAGATTCAATCTCCATTGCAACAAGTGAACTAGTGTAACCGAGTTTTCTTGTATCAAAAATTGCACTTAGTTGTCTTAAAACTCCAATCTCTTTTAGTTCATTCAAATGTTTTTTGATATTTTCTGGAGTTGTTTCAAATTTTTTAGCTATTGCATCAAAAGGTCTTGTAACAAGTGGAAATGTCCATTGAATCTCATTTAGTAATTCTTTATCAAATTCATCCATAGAAGTCAAYAAGTCAATYCCTAATCTGTTCAATTAAAAATGTAACTAGGATTTTACGCATTAGTTTACAATACATAAATACAAACTCAAGTTCTTGTGATCCATGATTGTTGATCTGAACCTACGAAATAAAACAGTAATAGTGATTGGAGGTGGAAATGAGGCACAAAAAAGAGTTAATTCGCTACTAAATCAAGAATGTGAGATTTTAGTGATTAGTGATTCCATAAATTCTCAAATATCAAAATKGGCAAAATCAAATAAAATAAAAATTAGAAAACAAAAAATTAGAGATACAWTATTTATTGCAAAATTAAAACCAGACATCATAATTACAACCACTAATGATAAAAAACTKAATCAAAAAATCATCAAAGTAGCAAAGAAAAARAATATTCTKGCATATAGTTCAGATARTCCTCAAGAAAGTGATTTTKCGAATCCTGCAATAATTAATTTTGAAAATATCATACAGATTGCAATTKTTACAGGAGGGCAAAGTCCWGCAATGTCTAAAAAAATTAAAAACAAATCAGAAAAATTCTTYAAAAAAATTATAACAAAACAAGATATTTCTCAAATTAAGATTCAAAAGATCGCAAGRAATCTTGCAAAAGAAACTATCCCAACTCAAATTCAAAGAAAAGCGTATCTACAGAGTATAATGAATGATAAAAAAATTGAAGAGTTAATTAATGACAATCAGGTAAAAAAGGCTGAAAAGCGGGCAGTTACAATACTGAAAAATTGGAAATGAATCAAAATATCATCAATGCACGTGTTACTTTTCGTAACTCACCAATACATATTTTAGAAAAATTTACAATTAAAGATATAGAAAGTGCATATGAGCAATTTAAAAAACATTCAGGATTAGATGAGTGTGTAATTATTCAAACATGTAACAGAATTGAATTGTTTGGAAAATCAAAATCAAATGATATAGAAAAAATCAAAAAGACTTGGGCATCAATTACAGGACTTGATGAGGAATCATTTAATGAGAATATTGAATTTGTTGAAAATCACGATGCACTACATCATCTTTTAAAATTGACATCTGGGCTTGATTCCATGGTGTTAGGAGAAGAGCAAATTATGGGTCAGATAAAAAAATCAATTACTTCAGCTAGAGAAATAAAAGCATCAGGACAGCATCTGAATACTTTGTTTGATAAAGCTATCAGAATGGGAACACGAATTAGAAATACAAGTGGAATTGGCAAAGGTGGAATTTCAGTTGGGTCCATGGCAGTAAAACTTGCAGAAGAAAATATTGATGAATTAAAAACAAAGAAAGTATTGTTGATTGGAACAGGTGAAGTATCAACACTAGTTGCAAAATCTTTGMAAAGAAGAGGATATGCATTTGATGTAACAAGTAGAACTATTGGAAGATCACAAACATTTTGTGAAACAATGGGTGGAGAACCTGTTAAATTTGAAGAAGTTTTTGAAGGRTTTGAAAAATATGATGTTATTTTTGTAGCAACAACTGCACCATATTTCCTTGTYACTTATGAAAGAATAATCACTGCAATRGABRGTAAAAACAAGGGAATGATGATTTTAGATTTATCAAACCCACGAACAGTDGATGAAAAAGTTGCAACAATTGGTGGHGTTAAATTGATGAATCTAGATCAGATTGCAGAAATGGTTGAAAAGAACATGAATGCACGATTAAACAAGGTAAAGACAGTTGAAAATATAATTAACGAGGAAGTATCTGTACTAGAGGCCTCAATGAAAAGACTAGATGCAGAACCACTTGTAAAAGATGTTTTCAAAAGTATAGACAGTTTAAGAGAAAAAGAATTACAAAAAGCACTCCAAATGCTTGATGAGACGGATGAGAAAAAAATCAAAATTATTGAGGAATTAACAAAAGCTGTTGTTGAGAGTATTGTGGCTACGCCAATGAACAATATAAGAAAAGCATCAGAGCAAGGAGAGCCAGACGTGATAGAGCTTGCAAGCAAACTATTTGACTATAAAAAACARAACCAGGCAGATTAGGATTATATTTTACCCAWAATGAATTTCTAAYATGTCRTTTCCTGCAAAACGTCTTCGTAGACTACGAACTTCTGAGAAAATGAGAGAGTTAGTACAAGAGACAAGATTATCATCAAAAGATTTCATTTGCCCAGTATTTGTTCAAGAAGATCTCAAAACYAGAATTAAGATAGAATCAATGTCAGAGATAGAACGACTTCCTTTAGAAGACATTAATGAWGAARTAAAAACAATTATCGATTTAGGAATTCCTGCAATCATGCTTTTTGGAATTCCAACTCATAAAGAYGAAATTGGCTCTTCGGCATTTGATGAAAAAGGAATTGTTCAAAAAGCTATTTCTCAAATTAGAGAAAAGTTTGGAGATAAAATTGTAATAATGGCAGATGTTTGTCTTTGCCAATTCACATCAACAGGGCATTGTGGAATTATTCAAGGCGATAAAATTGATAATGATACTAGTTTAGTTACATTAGCAAAAATTGCAGTCAGTCTAGCAAAAGCAGGAGTAGATACCGTATCACCATCTGCAATGATGGATGGTCAAGTTGCAGCAATTAGAAAAGCACTTGATGATGAARGDTTTACAGATGTTTCAATAATGTCACACTCAGCTAAACATCGTTCAAACTTTTATGCACCATTTAGAAATGCTGCTGAATGTGCACCAAAATTTGGAGACAGAAAAACATACCAAGTTCCATATACAAATGCCAGAGAAGCAATGATGGAAGTAGAATCAGACATTAATGAAGGAGTAGACATTGTTATGATTAAACCAGCATTATCTTATTTGGATATTATTGCAGAAACTAGAAGAAAGTTCAATGTTCCAGTTGCAGCATACAGTGTTTCAGGAGAATATGCATTAGTAAAAGCTGCATCCCAATTAGGATTTGTAAATGAGGATGACATCACATCAGAAATACTAACCTCAATAAAACGAGCAGGGGCAGACATGATAGTAACATATTTTGCAAAGTCTGCTGCAAGGTTTTTACAACAATCATGAGAAACGACGAACGTTATGAGATTCAAAGGGCATTTGATTTATTCCCACATGTAGCAGGCTCRAGTTGGGCAGTCATATGGTTTAGAATGAAAGGAATCAAAAAACCAACACGTGAAGAATATAGAGAAAAAACTCTAGAGTATTTTAAAAAAATAGAACCAATCTTTGATTCTTTCCCAAGAGAAAAAGAATTTGATGAAATCAACAAGTATATTGAAAATAGAAAAAATGAAGAATTTAAAAAAATAAAATCAGGTGAAAACGATGAAGTTGAAGTACGATATAACAGATATGTGGATTATGGTTAAGTTAAGATCTTTGAATGTATGAAATATGGCTAAAACTAAACAGTTTACCTAAAAAAAGTCATATTTTAGAGATAGATTTTATGATTAAAGTTCCTGTTTTAGTTGTTTTAGAAATTCTTTTAGAACTATAGTTCTCTTTTTTGCTTCTAGTTTTCCAGATTTTGTATTCATTAAAGATTCTAATTTTAATAATTTTTGAAAGAAATGGTCAAGGGTCCAAATCTTATCATCAGGATTTCTTTTTTTACAAAATGGATCATCAATGTTGTAAAATGGTCTTTTTAGCAAACCGCCAGTAGCAAAAACTCTCGCAATACCAATGGCACCTAATGCATCTAATCTATCAGCATCCTGAAGGATTTTCCCCTCAATAGTTTTTGGTGTTCTCTTTTGAGAAAAACTGTGATCATGAATTGCATCTGAAATGATTGTAATCTCATTTTCAGTAAAATCATATTTTTTAAGAATGGTTTTTGCTTTTTTTGCACTATCTATTGAAGAATTTTTTGAGCGTTTGTCTGATTTTGGATAGAACACAACATCATGTAGTAATACGGCATACAATACCAGTTTATCATTTACTTTTTCTTGTTTGCATAATTTTTGGGCATTTTTGTAAACTCGCATAATATGTTCAAAATCATGAGCAGCATCATTTACGATTATTTTTCTAACATCATTCGTAATAGAATCAAAGATAGACATCTAAAATCTCCAGATTTTAGGTTTGACAAATTTAACTTTTCTCTCAGTAATTAAAACAGTCCAATTAATAGATGCAAAAAGAAAAATCATTCCAATTCCCACTCCATCAATTAATAAAATTCCAACAAGTCTATCTTCAAAGATTTCAAAGAAAGGTCTCAAGGCAGCATTACCAAAATAAATCATAATAATATACGAGATGGTTCGTCCAAACCAAAACCCAACGTAGATTCCARTATTTTTGACACGCATTAGTCCATATGTAATAAACAAAATATTGCTGGGTAATGGAGTAGCACCAAACAAAAATGATGCAATAAGATAACCATATTTTTTATTGTTAAGATATTTTCCAATTACATCAAGATTAGACTTTTGTTCTGTTCCAACAAATTTTCTAAAAATACCACTAATTCGTTTGAGAAAATATCTTCCAATAGTTGCACCAGTTGCACCCACCACTGCAAGTAACAAAATATTCAAGTTGGGATCAAGAAGATAAAAAGATGTCAAGACAATCCAACTAGGTGGCATCAAAATTGGAGACATATTTACTCCAAGAATTACCAAAAAAATTCCTAAATACGAATATTCACCAAAAATTTCAAGAATATCCATAGTATTTTCAATATCATACTACCATTTTTGTTTCTAACCCCTTGTTTTGATAGATAGTCATGAAATAATTTCATAATCTTTTAAAATATTAAAAAAATTATATGTTTTTCAAAACAATGATAATGTTTTGTAACAATTAGGATCAATCATGCAATATCTTTATAAGGTTTTATGCCCATAGTTGAATATGACCACTGATTCTTGGAAGTGCTTTAGATGTAATCTATCTTTCAAAGAGGAAAGTGTTGCAGATATTCATAAAGAAATTTCAATGCATTCAATTACTAAAGTAAAATCACTTGCAGTATAATTTTTTAAAATTTTTTGATTTTGTCTATTTTAGTTTGAATAATGTAGTGCAGAGGGTGGGATTCGAACCCACGAACTCCTAAAAGAAGGGATTTCCAATATGTGGATCTTGAGTCCCTCTCGGTTGACCGGGCTTCGATACCTCTGCAATGTGATTCAATATTGACTGATATTTTTCAATTACTATTTTGAATGGATTTAAAAATGATCCATAATTTCARAGAATTTTTAACAAAGCTTATAATCGTGCCTAGTTGATTCAGAATTACATGTCAGAATTTATACCAATTTCAGACGCAAAAAAAATGCGTAGTGGTGTTAATGTTGAAGCTGTAGTGAAAAGTAAAGGAGACGCAAGAACTGTAAATCTCAAAAGTGGAGGTACAGTAGATGTCTGTGATGCAGTGATTGCTAACGGTGATGAAACTGAAGATAACCAAATGAAACTCACATTATGGGGTGACGACATCAAGGCAGTAAATGTCGGAGATAAAGTTGTCATTACAAATGGATATACCAATGAATTCAAAGGTGAAGTCTCATTAACAAAAGGTAAATTTGGTCAAATGCAAATCAACCCTACTGAATAAACAAACAGTAATACAAAATTTATTTTATTTTCAAAATTTTCTTTTAGGGGCTTGATAATTTTTTAGATCTACTAATAAAATAACCATACCAAGAATGAAAATAATAATTCCAAAAATTAGTAACATGCCAGAAATCATTAGAGGAAATATCATTTCATTTAAAGGAGAATTGGAATTTGAAAAAACATCAGAGTTTTTAGGATTTTCAGAAAACATAGTAACAATAGTAATACCTTTTGAACCAATATTTTGAATTTCAAAATTCAAAGTGTCGGATTGTAAAATATCTAGTGATTCAAATAAAAWTGGTTCTTTTTGAATAAATTCACCATAATTATCACCAAAAATATTTGAAATGTTTATGGATAGTTTATCRCCTTGTTGAAAATCAAGTATTTGTATTCCCCACAAAATGGRAACRTTTTGAGAAAACACCCCATATGARACATAAACTGAATCACCAGKCATRATTTGAACTTCATCAGAAATYTCATCAAACACTCCTTCAAACAAACTAGCMAYAGACAAATCTTCAGAACCATCAAAATTTGAAGGAAGTACAGATGCAGCAAGTGAAAGTGAAATTCCAATTAAAGYRATACCAATAATAAAAATTATCAATCCACGTATTTTCATCATAAATTTYGTTAAATGAAACTCACTATAACATTATAGAATAAATCAGAAACAAGTAAAGAAATTATCGTCTATTCTTTTTAGCTGGTTTTCTTTTTGTTACTTTCTTTTTTGCTGTAGTTTTTCTAGCTGGTTTTCTTTTTGTTACTTTCTTTTTTGCTGTAGTTTTTCTAGCTGGTTTTCTTTTTGTTACTTTCTTTTTTGCTGCAGTTTTTCTAACTAATCTTTTTTTTACTACTTTCTTTTTGGCAGATCTTCTAGCAGCTGCTTTTCTTGCTGCAGCATTCTTTCTTGCTGCAAGTTGCTTTGCCAAAAGTTCTTTAAATTTAGCAGATGCTTTATCCAATAATTTTTTAGTTGATTCCTCAATTTTTAGTTGCTTTTCTAATTCTTTAACAAATTTTTCAGCGGCCTTGTGACTGGTAGATACAGTCTCACGTAAAGATGGTTTTGATTTTGTTTGTTTTTGAATTTTTGTGCTAATCTTTGATTTAATATCAGAAAATTGAGTAAYATCCATAGCDATTTTTTTAGCTGTTTTTTGCCTACTTTTGATTTCAGTWATTAGTTCTTGAATATGGYCATTTAGTGAACGTAATCTAAACTCAGAACGTTGCTTTTCATCAGAATCTGAAGAAAATTCAATTTCTTGCTGAACTTGCTCAACTTCCTCTTTTTCCAGAACGACTCGATCCTCAGCAGATTTCACCAATCTCTCAATACTTTCTAATTGAGAATTTTTTTGATTGAGAGTACCTGAAACATCAGTRACATCTTCTCGTTCTGATTCTATTTTTTTATCAATTGAATGCAAACCAGATGTAGAACGTCTTTCAGCAGAACGTACTTCTTTAAGCTGTTTTTCAGCTTGTTTCCTAAGTTTTGTTGCGTCTTGTTTCCTTTGACGTAATTGAACAACCAGTTTTTCTAATGATGCCATGATTTAATCAGGATAATTGAGTCGGTTAAGTGGTTAATATGATCAGGATTTGACTTTCAAGTTAAGAAAATTAACCATCATTGATCGCAAAATCCATTTTTTTAAAAAATATTAGTCAAAAGGTTTCATCATAACCATGGATTTTCATCCAAAAGAATTACCAATATCAAAAACATATGATCTAAAAAATGAGAAAGATGCGGCAATTGCAGTTGAAGATATGGTAAGGTTGGGATTTGAGGGAAGAAAAGAGGGATTCAAAGTTTTGATGCCAAAAGAATCAAGACTTGCTAAAAGAATTGGGTATACTATAACAACGGGAATAATACAAGGACTTGGACAAGTAAATAAAAGTAGAGACATAAAATATTGGACATACCACCATGATGAAAAACATTATGCAATTGTTTTGATTAGTAGATTATCACTAGAAGAATTAGGTTTTTGATTTACCAAAATAYTGATAAAGTTTAGTTCTCCTGGCCATTACTCCTGCAAGCATTATTCCAATTACGGCACCACCAATTACATCCATTGGRTARTGTTGTAAAACATAGATTCTGCTAAGAGAWATCATTACAGGGTATAKGAACACCAAAYATGCACCTCTAGGGAATCGCTCTGAAAGGACATATCCAAAAATGATTGCAAATATCATGGACCTTGCAGCATGTCCGGAAGGAAATGATGCATTATATCCACCCTCACAAAATAACGCAAATGTGTCTTGACTAATAGGTACAGGGAAAGGAGCGCCAGCATACTCAAAATCAGGYCGGTCCCTATCAACGCCACATTTGATATATCCWGTAAGTAGAAGAGAAATTACAATTAGAATCATTAAGGTAATTCCAATTCTTCGTGTTTTTCTAATGATGAGCATTAAAATCGCAAATGCCAGCATCCACACAGCTTCACCACTTTCAGTCACGTATTGCATAATTAGATCAAGTGTAGGATTTCCGACATTTTCAGAGAAGAGTAAAATTACACTTTGATCAAAACTTTCAGTAATTCCAAAGTATACTAAAGCTGTAATAATCAAAAAGAGAATTGTAAGTAATACGAATGAGCGTGATCTAATATCAAAAATCCAATTTTGCAATTAAATTAACCTCATGTTCGTATCTTTTAATTTTTGTCAATTGGTAAGTTTTAGAAACCAAAGTCATAGTTTAGAAAATTATTTGTAGAAATAATTCTGATCGGCTTAAAGAATTTAACCAAGGGCATAATAGAAAAGTCGTGAAGGTACTCACATTAGATGATTTTGACCTAAAAGGTAAGACTGTTTTTTTAAGAGTGGACATGAATTGTCCAATTGATCCTGAAACATTGGAAATTTTAGGTACTAAAAGAATTGAGGAGACAATTGAAACTTTAGAAGCACTAAAAGATGCCAAAGTTGTTGTTGCATCACACCAAGGTAGAGTTGGAAATAATGACTATACAGGGATGGACAAGCATGCAAAAGTTCTTGGAAAATTAATGAATAAAAAAATAAAATATGTAGAAGACACAATTGGTAAAGCTGCACAAGACGCAATCAAAAATTTAGAGGATGGAGATATTTTGGTTTTAGATAATCTCAGATTATGTGCAGAAGAGAATTATGAGTTTTCACCAGAAAATGCTGCAAAAACAATTATGGTTTCTAGGTTATCAAAATTATTTGATCTTTGTGTTTTGGATTCATTTCCAAGTGCTCATAGATCACATCCATCAATTATTGGATTCCCACAAGTGTTACCTGCATGTGCAGGAAAAATTGTGGAAAGAGAAGTAAAGAATTTAGATGAGATAATGACTGTGGCCAAAGCACCACACGTTATTGTCCTTGGAGGCTCCAAAGTTCCCGATAGACTTGAAGCAATAAAGCTATTAATCGAAAATGGTAGAGCAGACCATGTTCTATTAACAGGATTGATTGGAAATGTGTTCATGCGAGCTCAAGCCAGAATCAAATCCTCACTAGGAATCAAAAGAGAAGAAGAAGTAGTAGCAAAAGCTCACGCTCTGATTGGTGAATATCCAGATGTTTTTGCCACACCAGTAGATATTGCAATTGACAAAGATGGAGAAAGAGTAGAAATGGATGTAAGAGAGATGGGTAAAGGTGACAAAATATTTGATTTGGGGCCAAAAACTATAGAATATTATTCTAAATTAATTTCAGGTGCAGGAACTGTTTTTATCAGCGGGCCTGCAGGATTTTTTGAAAAAGAGAATTTCAGTTATGGAACAAAAGCATTACTTAATTCAGTTGCAAATTCTATGGCAACAACAATTGTTAGTGGTGGRCATTTAACWACTGCACTAAAACAGCAAGGATTAGTAAATAAAATTAATCACATTAGCACTGCAGGAGGRGCACTAGTTCTATACCTTACAGGAGAAAAATTRCCAATGATCAAAGCACTTGAAGATGCTGCAATTAGRCACAATACTAAATAGAAGATTTACAAGAATAATTYGGACATATTCTTTCCTCAGAAGTTCCAAGACATATGTCATGATTACAAGTAGTGCATTGAAATTTTTCAACAGGATCAAATAGTTTTAGCCAGATAGTAGTRAAATTCTGTGCAATATTTCTTGCAAGGCCTGAATCACATATTTTGTTGATAAAAGATTCAATATCATCAATAATCCAAGAAGGATCAATATCACCATTTTCTTTAATTATTTCAAAAATTTCATCATTTGAAAATTTAGAATCAACATCATTGAATTTCTCAAAAATTATTTTTCTTATTTGAAGTTCAATTGGAGTTTTAGGGGTGAAATTACTCATACTAGTATAGATTGGCAGCCTCTTCTTTTAGCTTATCTACATCTTGAGAATCATYGAGATGTTCTCCCATGTATGTATAAAGTGCAGATTTTACCACTTTGAGTGAAAGCAGAGCACATTTTATTCTGACTGCTTGTAAATGTTCAAGACCCAATTCACCTAGGATRTCWTTTTTATCGATTTTTCTTACCTCATCAAGTGTTTTRCCTTTAGTAATTTCAGTTAAAACAGAAGWRCAAGCCATACAAATTGCACAACCWTTTCCATGAAATTTAATATCAGTTACTTTGTYATCATCAATTTTCATATCAATATCAATACTATCACCACATAATGGATTRGARTCATGAAAAGTTACATCRTGATCTTTRATTTCTCCAAAGTTGATAGGRTTTCTTGAATAATCAATWATCATTTCATGRTAAATATCTGCAGTACCAGTCATARYTTGAACACCTTTGCYACTATATTTAATGARTTAACTAATRCATCRATCTCWKCTTTAGTGTTGTAAATGTARAAACTTGCTCTTGAAGTGGCTGCAACATTTAGTCKCTCCATCAATACTTGTGCACAGTGATGTCCAGAACGAATTGCAATTCCYTCTCCATCAATTATTTGAGCAACATCATGAGGATGAACATCTGCAAAATTAAATGATATCACACCACCGCGTTTTGAGATATCTTTTGTGCCATAGATGTGTAATCCTTTAACATTTGATAATTTTTCAATGGCATAGGTTGTTAACTCAATTTCATGTTCTCGTACATTATCCATCCCAATCTTTGTAAGATAGTCAATTGCAGMTCCAAACCCTACAACATCTGCAATATTTGGAGTACCTGCCTCAAATTTGTATGGTAAATCATTCCAAGTAGTCTCATACTTGTGAACTTCTCKAATCATRTCTCCACCTCCATGAAATGGGTTCATAGTTTCAAGTATTGATTTTCGCACCCATAAAACTCCAATTCCTGTGGGTCCCAACATTTTGTGACCAGAAAATGCAAAAAAGTCACATCCTAATTTTTCTAAATCAACTTTCATGTGAGGAACTGCYTGAGCACCATCAATTAAAGTTGGAACACCTGCTGCTTTGCATTTTTCAATAATCTTTTTGGCATCAGTGATRGTTCCAAGGACATTTGACATTAAACTAAATGTTACAAGTTTGACTTTACCTGTTGCAAGTAACTTATCAAGATCATCTAAAATTAATTCCCCATCATCATCCACTCCAATGTATTCTAATTTAGCTTTCTTTTCTTGAGTGAGAAGCTGCCATGGAACGATATTGCTGTGATGTTCATATTCAGTAGTAACAATAATGTCRCCTTCTTTGATATKAGATCTRCCCCATGCATATGCAACAAGATTAATTGCCTCAGTAGTACCYCTAACAAAAATTATTTCTTGYCTGTCTTGTAYATTTATGAAACTTGCAATTTTATCTCGTGTTGCCTCATATGCTTCAGTTGCTTCTTCAGCCAAAGCATAAACTGCTCTGTGAATATTGGCATTATGATTTTGATAATAATCAGTAATAGAATCAATTACTTGGTTTGGTTTTTGTGTAGTTGATGCATTATCAAGATAAACTAGTGGTTTGTTATCTCTAACAGTTCTTTTAAGAATTGGAAAATCTTTTCTTAAATTTTCAAAAGAAGAATCAGTACTTTGCAATTTTAAATCTCCACGTAAATTTCGTTATCATCTATTTTAACATTATAAACACCAAGTGCAGTTTCTGCAGGAAGATTTTGTGGACATCCATCCTCTAAATTAAAAACAGAAAGATGTAATGGRCATCTAACYCCTTCATCGCTTAGAAATCCYGTAGAAAGATCTGCATCAGCATGAGTGCAGATTAGATCAGTTGCATGAATTTTTCCYTTYWKATTTGCTAAAAGGATTTTTTTCTCATCATGAATAAAACTAAAAAGTTGTCCKTCTTTTACCTGCTCTAACTTGCAAGCTTTAATCCATTCAGACAAAAATATCACCGATACTTGTAGTGCTGCTCAATTTCAGCATCTTCATTATAACGAGTTTCTTCAATTTCAACGAATTTAGCTAATTCTTTATCAGTGTTAATGGTGAGTTCTCTATTATCCCATTTTGATTCAATTAGATATGCAATCCATGCTCTAACTTGGAAWGACATTTTTCTTGAAAGTGGTTCTAAGAATCCTTCAATAATTGTTCTCTCAGCTTCCTCATGGGTAAGACATCTAGTTTTAAGATAGAAAATCTGTTCTTCGTCAATTTGTGCTACTGATGCAGAGTGTGTAGCCTTTACATCATTTGTAAAAATTTCCAATCCAGGAATTGAATCAGATTTTGCATCTTTATCTAAAAGAATAGAACGACCYGACAAAAATGAATTKGATTTTGTTGCATTTTTTTGAATTCTAATCATTCCTTTGAATARAGATTTTGATTTATTTCGAAGAATGGATTTTTCTACGACTCGTCCTTCAGTAGATGGACTCTCATGTGTTACATTAGTTTGAATGTCAAATGATTGTTCATTATTTCCAAAAATTACTTCAGAATCATTAGATGATGCACCAGTACCATTAAGAAAATATTCAGTTTTRTATCKAGATARCATTGAGCCAAATAATCCAGAATACCAGTTTACTTTAGCATCTTGTGCCACRTTTGTATGTCTTGTTGAAAATGTTACGGCGTGTTGATCCATCATTTGTAAAGTAGTAATATCTAATTGTGAATTTGCTGCAAGGTTTGTGTTTAGTAATTCAAGATATGCTTGTTGTGTTTCAATTTGTGGAGAGTATAATTCTTGAACKATTGTTGCCTTRCTACTTTCATCTGCAAAAATAATATTTCTTGAAATTGTAGAATGTCCATCATCAGAAAGACAAGTCAAGAAATGGATAGGTTTCTCTATGACTAGATTACGYGGAATGTGGATAAATATRCCTGAATTAAAAGCAGCRTTGTTTAATGCTGTAAATTTATCATCTTTTGAATTTGATGCTTCTAGAGATTTTTTTACAAGATCTGAATTATTTTGAATTGCATCAGAAATTGATGAAATCACCAATCCTTTTGATTTTAGTTCATCAGGAAGATTGATTTTATGAATATTTGTTCCAATTTGGATAATACAAATTTCATTTTCTAATTCAGATAATCTTTTTTCAAGGAATTTTGGWACTGTTTCAGCGGTRRTTGTAGAAAGAGAAACTTTTTCAGGATCCATTTTTTTTRCATCAGTGTATTTGTTGTAAAGAGGAGACATTTCAATTGGGAGTTCATCATATACTGATAACGAAGTTTTTCGRTATTCCTTTAGCCAATCAGGTTCATTTCTRGATGATGAAATTTCTTCAATATGACTAACGTCTAATTTTGATAGGAGTTCTTGAGACATGATTGATTAGTTTGATTTTAGTTTATCCGACAGATTCATCCATTTCTAATTTGATGAGTCGGTTTAATTCAACAGCATATTCCATGGGTAATTCTTTTGTGAATGGTTCCATGAAGCCATTTACAATTAGAGTTAATGCTTCTTCCTCATTAAATCCCCTACTCATCAGATAGAAAATTTGCTCATCACCAATTTTACCAACAGTGGCTTCGTGAGTAATTGTTGCATCTTCTTGGTTGATTTCCATGTAAGGATAAGTGTCAGTCTTTGATGTATCATCTAATAGTAATGCATCACAACGAACAGTAGATTTTACACCAGTTGCACCCTTTGCAACATGAAGCATTCCTCGATAAGTAGAACGTCCATCCATCCTGCTAACGGATTTTGATGTAACTTTGGATGTTGTATTTGGTGCAAGATGAACCATTTTTGCACCYGTATCTTGATGTTGTCCTTTACCTGCAAATGCAATAGAGAGTGTTTCACCATATGCACGCTCACCCATTAGATATATTCCAGGATATTTCATTGTTAGTTTACTACCAATATTTCCATCAATCCATTCAACTGTTGCACCTTCATATGCATAAGCACGTTTTGTTACTAGATTGTAAACATCACTACTCCAGTTTTGAATTGTTGTATATCTTAATTTTGCATCTTTATGTGCAATTAATTCCACAACAGCACAGTGAAGTGATTCTGAAGAATAAACAGGAGCAGTGCATCCTTCAATGTAATGAACTTCTGCACCTTCATCTACAATGATTAATGTTCTTTCGAATTGACCAATATTTTCTGCATTAATTCTAAAGTATGCTTGTAGTGGCATGTCAACTTTGACACCACGTGGAATGTAAATAAATGAGCCACCACTCCAAACTGCACTGTTTAGTGCTGCAAATTTATTATCCTCTGGAGGAATAATTTTAGCGAAATATTTCTTGAAAAGTTCTGGATGTTCTTTAAGAGCAGCATCAGTATCCAAAAAGAGAACACCTTGTTTTGCCAAGTCTTCACGTAGACTGTGATATACAACTTCAGACTCATATTGTGCACCAACTCCTGCCAAGAATTTCTTTTCAGCTTCTGGAATTCCAAGTTTCTCAAAAGTATTTTTTACCTTTTCTGGAACATCATCCCAATTTTTTTCTACCTTTTCTGTTGCTCGCATATAATAATAGATATTTTGGAAATCAATAGAACTAAGATCTCCACCCCAAGTTGGCATTGGTTTTTTCATGAAAATTTCAAATGAACGTAATCTAAAATCAAGCATCCATTGTGGTTCATCTTTTAATTTACTAATTTCAATTACAGTATCTCTGCTCAATCCTTTCTTGCTAAGATGAACATACATCTCTGTAGTGTCTTTAAAATCATATTTGGAATAATCCATGTTAATATTTTCAGTGGCCATGGATAACATAACCCCGTTATATTATAAATACATGAGGAAAAATAGGCCTAGCTAAATAGCTATAGCTAAATTATTCACTATTCAAAATATTTTTCAAAATATCAAATGCACCTGCAACAGTATGAATTTTAGCCATTGTAAATGACACATCAAATTTCTTTAATTCTTCAGAAGTGAATGGTCCAATTGAAACTAGAGATAGTTTTGAAAGGTTATCGATCAAAGGAGATTTTTCATAGTCTTTGAGCATTATCTCAAAGAATCCACGAACAGATGATGCACTAGTAAAGATAACACCGCTAATTTTTCCTTGAGAGAATAATTCTCTAAATCCATTCCATTGTGTTGTGTCTCCAAATGCACAAACATCATACAAATGAATCTCCATCACATCAATTCCAATTTTATTTAGTAATTCTTTAAGAAATGAATTTGCAGCACCACTACGTGGAATGATTACTTTTTTCCCCACTGCATTAATTTGTGAAAATTCTTCTCCAACTCCAACTGATGATGAATTTTTGGGTTGATGGTTTACTTTAATTCCATATGACTCTAGTGTTGCACTAGTTTTTGGACCCACAGACATTACAATTGTATTTGCAACTGTCAATTGTAATTGCTCAAATTTTTTGATATTTTTTGCAGTATC
This sequence comes from Nitrososphaerota archaeon, assembly GCA_002317795.1. Lineage (GTDB taxonomy): Archaea > Thermoproteota > Nitrososphaeria > Nitrososphaerales > Nitrosopumilaceae > Nitrosopumilus. The sequence continues at coordinate 46,546 of NVWC01000005.1, read as the reverse complement.
AAAAAGTAACTTTACAGCTTTTGAACTAAGAAATACACAATAATCAGGATTATATTTTTCCACTGATTCTAAAAAATCTGCAACAATTTTCTCACCCTTGCTGATTAGCTCTATTGTAGGTAATGGAATGGGTGTTGCATTATTTTGCTCTGCAAGTGAGATGAATTCTGCAGAATCATCTTTTGAACGTGTAATTGCGATAGTCTTTCCATCAAGCATTATTTCCAACCTATAGTATCTGACAARTCAACTACTTTGCCAATTATGATGTTTGTTGGAGGAGTAATTTTATTTTCTTTAACTTTTTTTGCAATGTTTGTGACAGTTCCTTTGATCATTTTCTGTTTTGGTGTAGTTCCATTTTGAATTACTGCTACTGGRGTTTTTTTATCCAGTCCRCCTGCGATTAATTGTTTACAAATTACATCAATTCTAGAYAAKCCCATCATGATWACTATAGTATCAACTGACTTTGCTAATCTTTTCCATTTTACAATCTCWGATTTTTTTTCAGGGTCYTCATGGCCTGTAACAAAAACTACAGATGATGCGTATTTTCTATGAGTDAGAGGAATMCCCGCATAAGTTGCAGAACCAATACCGGAYGTAATGCCTGGAACAATTTCATATTTTATGTTATTTTCTTTGAGAAATTCTGCTTCTTCTCCACCACGTCCAAAGATAATAGGATCACCACCCTTTAGTCGGACTACATTTTTTTTAGATTTTGCATGAATCACCATCAAATCATTAGTAGACTTTTGATGAGTAGTATCATCCCCAACAGCTCGTCCAACATAGATTTTTTCAGTCTTTTTTGGAATCATTGAAATTATTTTCTTGCTAACTAGTCTATCATAAAGTACAACATCTGCTTTTTTGAGTAATTCAACTGCGCGCAATGTAATTAATTTACTATCTCCAGGTCCAGCACCTACCAAATACACTTTACCACTCATGTCTTATTCCATTCCTCTACTTTTTTTCTCCAATTTAATGCAAGATCCTGTACACCTTTCTTACGTAATTGTTCTCCTGCACTTTTACCAATGGCTTTTGGATTATTTTTATCGCCAATTACGGATACACTAAGGGATTCTTTGCCATCAACTGAAAATACAGACACATCAAGTCTAATTTGAGTGCCTTCTGATTTTGCATATGCACCTACAGGGAATCGGCATCCAGAATCCACATAATCAGATAATGCACGTTCTGCCTCAATTTCTAATCTAGAATCAGAGTCTTCAATTTTTTTAAGCATTGAAATGGTTTGAGAATCATCTTCTCTTGCAACTATAGCAATTGCACCCTGACCAGGAGATGGAGAAAAATCAAAAACAGATAGTTCAGTATACTTTACATCAACACCGAGTCTTATGATTCCAGCTTTTGCAAGCACTATACCATCAAAAGTATCTCCAGATACTTTTTTTATTCTAGTCTCAATGTTTCCTCGAATTGGTTTAACTATTACATCAGGTCTTCGTCTACTCACTTGTACTGCACGACGAAGTGAACTGGTTCCAATTACAGCACCTGCTTTAATGTCATCCAAAGATGAATTATCAAATGAGATAAAAATATCATTTGCTGCCTCACGTTTTGGAATACATGCCAAAATTAGAGTAGCATCAAGTTCTGTTGGAACATCTTTGAGACTATGTACTGCAAAGTCCACTTCCTTTTGTGCAACTGCYCTATCAATTTCTTTTTCAAAAATTCCTTTTTGGTCTATTGTAAATAATGGTCTACTATCAGTGTCACCCTTTGTTGTAATGGTTTTAATTTCATATTCTGAATCAGGATTTACTYTTTTTAGTTCTGCAATCACCCARTTTGTTTGAGCAACKGATAACTGRCTKCCYCTAGCCCCTATWACATACTTCAATTTTTCACCGACTTTAATGCARCATGGTATGCATCAAGTGTTTTGTTYAARTCATTTTCTGTATGAGCRTCAGATAGAAAAACCACCTCAAAYTGAGAGGGAGCTATGAATATTCCTTTTTTTAGYARTGTTTTGAATAGTTTCTGGAATTTTTTTCCATTTGCATTCTTKGAKGTYTCATARTTTGTTACAGGTTTACTAGTAAAGAAAATCTGAAACATRGAWGCAGTGAAATTAATTTGRTGAGGKATTTTCATGTCAGTTGCCATATCATCAAGTGCAGTTGAGAATAACAAATTRTATCGTTCAAGTTTAGAATAYAATTTATTTTTTATTTTGTTTATTGTCTTAATTGATGCAATTGCTGCACTAACAGAGATTGGGTTTCCTGCAAATGTACTTGCCTGATATACCTTACCGCCAGGAGAAAGTAAATCCATAATTTCTTTTTTACCACCAACTGCTGAAATTGTAAATCCATTTGATAGTGCTTTGGCCAGTGTAGTAATATCAGGTTTAATTCCAAAATGCTCTTGTGCACCACCAGGGGCTACTCTGAATCCTGTAACTACCTCATCAAAAATTAGTGGAATATTATTTTCTTTAGTAATTTTTCTCAAATCATTTAGAAAATTCTTTTCAGGTAAGATTAATCCCATATTTGCAAGGATTGGTTCTACAATAACTCCCGCAATATCTTTATTTTTTTTAATTGTTTTTTGTAAATCTTCAATGTTATTGTATTGTACCACCAAAGTATTTCTTGAGACCTCATCTAATCCTCCATCAGAGACTGAAATTCCGTTGTGTGCAGAACCAGAACCAGCTTTAACTAAAACAGAATCATGMGCACCGTGATAGCATCCYTCAAATTTAATTATTTTTTTCTTTTTTGTAAATCCACGTGCAAGTCTAATTGCAGTCATTGTTGCCTCACCACCAGTATTTGTTAATCGAACTTTGTCAATTGATGGAAAATTTCCAATAATTAGTTTTGATAATTCAATTTCGGATTCAGTAGGAGTACAGTATAGAGTACCTCGAGATAGTTGTTTTGTTACAGAACTAATAATCTCCTTTCTTCTATGTCCTAGAAGTAAAGCACCATATCCATTACAATAATCAATGTAGCGATTGTTATCCACATCCCAAATGTATGCACCATTTGCTTTTTTTGTAAAAAATGGATATGGTTCAAAATATCTAACAGGACTATTAACTCCTGAAGGRGTTACTTTTCTAGCAATGTCAAATAATTTTTTGGATTTAGACATTGATTGAATATGAAAATTGGTCATTATTATTCGTAATAGAGTTGAGAAAGGTCTAAGCCTTTNCTTTAATTAAAAGAATGTGTACTGTATAATCATGCCAATACAAAGTGATGAGGAATGCAGGGAAATGATTGAAAAATTAAATCAAGGATTACCTCCACAAATGATTCATGAAATCATCACATATCTTGAAAAGACAAAAAATTCGGAATTTACCATTACAYTRGTAAAATATCTAAATAATCAAAATATTCAGKCACGAAATACTGTTTGGGCTCTAAGTAGTCAAATTGCAATGGTTGGAGAAGATGTAGATAAGATTAAACAGCATTTAGGAATAAAATGAATCTAGCATACCAACACATACTCTATTCATTATTTGTAATTCTTTGAGCATGAAATTTTCCTCGAAACAAAAATGCTGCAATCATTGTTCCAATGAATGGAGCACTCAAGTACAGCCACAAATCTTCAATACTGCCTGAAAGTAATGCAGGGGCAAGAGATCTTGCTGGATTCATTGATGCACCAGAAATAAAAGCCAGAAAYAAAATATCCAATCCAACTATTCCACCAATKGCYACTCCRCTAAATCCCCTCAAGCCTTTTGTATAYACAACATAAAAAATTACACCCATAAGCATTGCAGAAGCTAAAACTTCTACTGAAAATATTAAAAGAATAGAAAAATCATAGTTTGGAGCATTTRCGCCAAGATTTGYATCATYACCAATAAATTGTAAAATRAAWAKTGAWCCAAGTAATGCACCAATAATTTCTGCTATAAAATARTATACAACTTGWAGTTTTGTAATATGACCTGTRATGTAATARCCAATAGTTACTGCAGGATTAAAATGAGCTAGTGAYAYTYTACCAAATGCATATACGCCAATTAAYAATGCAASAAAAGGTGCCAAAGCTGCAAATGGAATRCCCAATTGTCCATCAAAGACTTTGGCATCATAAACTATAGAACCARTTGCAAAAATTANCAAGANTAAAAGTTCCAACTAGTTCTGCAATGAAAATTTGTAAATTAGAANANNNNRTKTTTTTTTCNNWTCAAGTGAWTYWAYKARATKWWTTAYTTCARRWTKWATTTGATCACGWATWWTTCTMACTTGHWCAATTGTTTTGTMTTTRGGRTCAGRAATATTCCAATCMAKMACATCWTTAACAAACAATGCAGGACAAGATTCTTTATCCATACATCCCATGTTTAYAGTWCRAAAYGATTCATCTATCATGKAATCAGATAACAATTTTGGAGATTGTMWGGTTACRTCAATTCCTATTTCWTTCATTACTTTGACTACCATAGGGTTTAGCTCAGATGARGGAGTRGTTCCAGCACTAGTGACATTRAATTTTTTYCCRCCATATTTTCTAAAAAAAGCCTCAGCCATTTGGCTTCTACCAGCATTTTCTACGCACACAAATAGGATATTTGRAGCCAATGTATCATCACATAAATATTAGTTTATATAAATATAGATTGATATGAATGGMCTCAGTTTATTAAAATGTATTTGTGATGAAACAAGATTTGAGATTTTAGAATTATTACAAAAAGACAAAGAATTATGCGTCAATGATTTTGTAGAAAAATTAAAGAAGGATCAACCACTTGTATCACACCATCTAAAGACATTAAAAAAATGTGGAATTGTAAAATCGAGAGATGCAGGGAAAAAAGCAATGTATACAATTTCAAATAATCAATTATCAGAACTAATTTCAAATGTTATAAAAACAAGCAAGAAAATTCCAATCTTGTGTACTGATAACAATTGCTGTTAAAATTTTTCAGTTCTTACTACACCAACATCACTGACATAAAGTACTAGAGCAAAATCAGCAAACATTGTTCTTGAAATTTCCTCAATTATGCCAGATAACTTTTCCTCACGCATTATTACCTCGACTTTGACATTTTTTTCAGTTTCTAATCCATGACCGCGTAAACCACGRGAACCATTTCCTTCAACTTCAAATGTYGTGTAYCCAGTTATTTCATGTTTTTTTAAAATTTCAATAATATTTTTTTGTGCAAGTATCTCACAAGTRATAGTTAGTAGTTTTACATTGTATAGTTTCATATCAATCCCTTTGTGATATAATTGAATAAGTCTATCGATCCTTCTCCGTGAACAATAGTTGAAACAATAAACATGATTGGTAGTAAAACAATAATGTTGTATGGAAATGTAATTCCTAATGCAGATGTGATGTAGAGACTAGGATTTGCTTGAGGAATTGAATGACGTAATACTGCAGGTGCTGCAATAAATGATGCACTAGCCAATAGTAATCCAAACATAACTGCACCACCTAGGCTCAATCCCATTGCAGTTGCAACTAAAACTCCAATAATTCCATTAAATGTAGGCATGATTATTGCAAACGCTACAAGAAAAATCCCAACTTTTTTGATATCACCTAATCTTTGACCAGCAATAATTCCCATCTCWATCATAAAAATTACAATTGCGCCAGTAAACATTTGATCAAAGACTATACTAATAGAACTAAATCCCTCAACCCCAATCATATAACCAATCACAATACTACCAAGTAAAATTACAATAGCTTTTCCAGTAAGTGATTCATGTAAAACTTGAGAAAGTTTGGTTTTAGTTTCTTTTAAACCAACATCGATATCAGATAATTCATCATTTGTAAAAGACTGTTTTTTTGCACGAATTTGTTTTGATACTGCCATGTTTGTCAAAAATATTGCCATGATAAAKGCCACAGGTTCTAAAATAGCTAAAATRGCAGCAAGGTATCCTTCAGATGTAACTCCYTGATTTTTCAAAAAKGACAACCCAACTGAAAAAGTTACAGCMCCTACTGCACCATAAGTTGATGCTAACGCATACGAATCAAAGATATTGAATTTTCCYAATCGTCTTAAAATTTGATAGTGATTCAAAGTAAATAACAGTGAAAGACCAATTGCAACAAACATAGGAATTAACATATTTTCAAATCCAGTATTTCTCATCTCTATTCCACCATGAAGTCCAATAGCTGCAAGAAGATAGATTGGTAAAAAATCAGAAATTGCTTCAGGTATTTTTAAATCAGATTTTATTCTAGCTGCAATAATTCCAAACAAAAAGAATAGAATAATHGGAGTTAATAGATTTGATTGGATTAATTGTAAAATTTCCATATTAGCATCTCAAAAAAATTTTTGCTGAAATAAAAATCAAGGTATTGCAGATACTCAAACAAATAAGCTAATCACATAGGTAAAGCCAATRCCCATTACAGCACTGCCAGGAATTGTAATTATCCATGCAAAAACAATTTGYCTYCCAACGCTCCAGCGTACAGCACGCTTTCTTCGTGCAGAACCAGMTCCCATAATTGTGCCTGTAATGACATGKGTAGTACTRGCAGGAATACCAAATATTGCAAAAACTGCCAACATCAATCCACCCCCAGTTTCTGCTGCAAATCCCTGATATGGTTTGAGTTTTGTAATTTTTACACCAAGTGTTTTGATAACTTTGTAACCTCCAAAGAAAGTTCCCAACCCCATTGCAGACGCTGCAGCTAAAATTACCCATAGAGGCATTTCAAGATTAGGAACCATTCCTGCCGAAAATAAAATTAAAACAATAATACCCATAGTTTTTTGTCCATCATTTGCACCATGAGTTAAAGCAAACCAAGCTGAAGAAATAATTTGTAATCTACCAAAAGTTTTGTTTACAACTGCAGGTCTATAATTTGCAAAGAGGGTAATTATTAAGCCAGTTAATAGTAAACCAACAATTATTCCACCAATTGGTCCAATTACAATTCCTGCAAAAATTTTAGTCAAACCACCAAAAACTAATTTTTCAAAACCCAATCCCATAATTCCAGCACCCATAATTCCACCAACTAAAGAATGACTGTTTGAAATTGGTAATCCAAAATAGGTACACAATACACTCCAGCTAATAGCACCAGCCAATCCACCAATTATCATGTAAACAGTAATGTCATCAGGACTAACAATTCCTTTAGCTATTGTAGTTGCTACAGCTACACCAAAAATAAAAGGACCAATAAAATTCATGGCTGCAGATAATCCCACTGCATGAATTGGTTTTAGAACACGTGTTCCAATAACTGTTGCAACAGAATTTGCTGAATCATTAAAACCATTTACAAAATCAAAGATTAATGCTACAATTATTGCAGCAATGGCTATCTCGATCATATTATCAACTCACGAATATTTTAAAACAATATCTTCAATTACATCTGCAACATCTACACATCTATCTGATGCAGTTTCCATTGTTTCATAGATATCTTTTAGTTTAATGATTTTAATTGCATCTTCTGTTTCAAACAATTCTTTGATAGCGTCACGATACAAAATATCTACAACGTGCTCAATATCACCAGTATTTCTACAATGTTGAATCATATCTTTTGGATTTTTGATGTTATSTARTTGTGATATCATGTATTCTACCTCTTTTGTTGCCTTGACTAGTTCTTCKGCCATTTTTTCACAATATGGYGGAGGAGTGGTAATTTTGTAGCTGTACACTCTAGCAGCAATACCATCCATGAAATCAATCACATCATCAATTTTTGATGCAATTCTTTGCATATCTTCCCTGTCTAATGGAGTGATGAATGTCTTGTTTAGTTCAGTAAAAATTTCTCGTGTTAAGAGATCTGCTTCAGTTTCAAGTCTATGGATTTTTTTACCCTGTTCAGTATTACTGAGATCTGAAAATAATACTACTACTGCCTCTGAAGTTTCAACTGCCTTTTTTGCTAAATTATCAAGAATCGTTAATAGTTGTTTTTCGTTTGATTTAATCCACGATAACCATTGTCCCATAAGATTTCTAATTCAAAAAATAGAATTAAGCCTAATGAACGTATAGTATAGGGATCTATATAGAAACAATTTCAGGGTATTGGACTTTAAATGATCGCAGTAAGAAAAATTATTTGATAAAAAAATGAAAAAAAGATGAAGTTGGTTATTCTCTTACGGTAAAGAGTGGACTCCATCTATCAGTATTTCTTAGATCTTTAGAGCTTTCAGTATTTGCTTGTTCAAAACTAAACATTGCATCATAGATAGGATTGTTTGGATGGAATCCTTGACATTCAAAGTCAAATAAATTCTCTAGTGCAAATTTGTTTTTAGAATAACTTTCTTCTTTATTTGCATTAGTATCAACATCATAATTTATGGCTCTACAATTTACATAGTTAAAACCACGAATTACTTGTCCATCAGATACAATATCAACATCAATATCTACAAGATTGCTAAATTGAGTTCCACGTACACCTTGAATTTTAAGATTTTCATCTACATGATTATACAGTAAAGGATAATCACCAACAATTCCTCGAAACTCAATTGTGGGATATATTGTTTTTCTTGTAAAGGCATCAGCAGCTACAGTTTTTGCACCATTATCGTCATTTACTTTTTCAGTTCTCGTAAGVATTTCATTTTGTTTAAACATTGAAAATTCTATAGTCTCAATTCCATCTGCAAAAGTAAATGTTGAAATTGTTTTCAATCCCTGATCAGTGTTTTGTATAGGTTCTAGAAATACATTTGAAAGTTGTTTGATTTTCCAAATAGGAGTATCGCCTTTAAGTTCATCATAATACAGGTTAATTGGAGATAATCCAGAACAAACAAAACCTAATTGATGAACAAGTACAAATGCACTCTTTCCAGTAAATCCTTCTTCTTTGTCTCTTTGAGTAGTTATTTTAGCGTCACTTACAATACATTCTCTGAATTCAAATCCTCGTAGTGTTTTTTCACTATTAGTAAATTCCACTAGAACATCAAAATTGGTGTTTGATGCATAAGAATTCCCAGATACGGCTCGAGAATTATCAATGTCATTATACAATAATGGATAATACTCCAATAGTCCTTCCACTTTGAATTCTGCAACAACATTATCAACAGATTCAGCATATGCTGAAACTAGATTAAACACAGGAAATTCAATTTTTTCTGTACCATAATCATAGATAAAAGTGACAGATGTTTTCATGTTATTTGCAAATCTGAATTCTGATTCACCATAATTGGTAAATGATTCAGAGGTAGTTGATGCATCAGTAATATAATTTAATCCACTACATACAAAATCAATCATATCAACTATTGCAAATCCAACTTCTTTGAAATAACTCTCAAAGTCATTTGAATCAAGAGTTTCAATGTGATAGTTATCTATTCTACAGTTAGAATAATCAAGTGAAATAATGGATTCACCATTTCGAACAAAATCTACATTTACATCAAAATATTTGAATTGATAATCAAATGCAGCGTTTGAAAGACCGTACTTGTATGCCTCATCCATCGCCTCATGGAGTAATGGAGAGTTCGTTACAGTACCCACTACTGAGAATGAAACTCCAGAGTTATCTACAAAGTTTTCATTCATTTCAAATACAGGGAATTCATAGATTTCAATTCCATCTCTGAAGGTAAATGTCAATACAGGAGTAACATCTCCTATCATTTTGTATTCTATATTTTCTTCTGCAAATGCATTTGAAAGTTCTACTGATGACAATGTAAACAGTGCAATAATACTAAACATTACAATGTGTTTTGCGTTTTTAATAGTCATTGAAATCGACATAAGAAATTTCGCCTATAAGATATATAATGATTCTCAGCATACGGAATACAACCTTAGATGATTCGAATAGTCTTTATAGAAAAAATATTACATAGTGAAATTCTAAAAAGATAAAACAAAAATTAAGAACTAGTATTATTCACAATTAACAATAACATCATTGATTGAATCATAACAACGATCATTTTCAGTTCCACCATCAATTACATCCATTCCAGAATTACCATAAATGACATCATATCCGGATTGGCCTTTTAGAATATCATTACCAGCATCGCCATTAATTGTATCATATCCATCATGTCCATAGATGATATCATCGCCATCTCCACCAAAGAGACAATCATTACCATCTAAACCACTGATAATATCATCTCCACCTAATCCAAATATCAAATCATTAGAACTAGTTCCCATGAGAACGTCATCATTATTGGTTCCCACAATCAAGTTATAATCAGAATAAACATGTCCGCATGCGTTTATCGTAATGGTTTGAAAYCCCTCAGCAGTATTTCCAGCATTATCAAATGCAATCCATGTGACTTTACTCACTCCTAAGGAAAATGCTTCAGGTGCGTTATTCAAAATTGTTTTAATTCCACTATCAAAATCAGATGCAATAGAATCACCTAGTACAACTGGGGTGAAYAAACCTGTAGCCTCTAAGACCAYATCACTTGGAACCATTATTGTTGGATCAATTGTATCATTTGAGAAATCTACTTCAATTTCAGGTACTATAATTTCAATTACHTCTACAACTTKTGGTTCTACATACAATGGAGTCTCAAAGGATTGGACTTTGTGAGATGCTGAATCAATAATTAATAATTCACCATTAATTCCAAATGCAACATCAGTCAACATTGAAAATGTTCTAGGATAAGGACCAAGTTGCTCAAAAATATTCAAAGWCAAATCATCATYTTGATCAAGATACAARACTCGATTATTTGCAACATTAACTACTACAATTTTTCCATCAGAGTCAATTRTGATTCCCTCAGGTGAGAAAACATAGTTTAATCCACGAAAAGGCATTGATTTAATCAATATACCATTAGAATCAAATTTTTCAATCTTTCTGTTTCCTTTATCAGTAACATACACATTATCATCACTATCAACAGCAATTCCTATTGCAGTAAGRAATTSTCCTGCACCCATTCCACTAGTTCCAAATGATAAAATAAATTCTCCATCAGAATTGAATTTCTGAATTCTTTGGTTTCCAGTATCTACAACATAGACATTATTTTCAGAATCAATAGTTACACCRTATGGATATTTRAATTGACCATCATGAATTCCAAAACTKCCCCATTGATCAACAAAGGTTCCATTTAGTGAGAATTTTTGAATCGTATGTAAATCATGATCTGCAACAAAAACAAAATTKTCATTTACTGYAATTCCWGAAGGGTAATGAAAKTCTCCAGGYAATGTTCCACTTTGTCCCCAAGTGGAAACAAATTCACCAGTRCTAGAATATTTTTGAATTCGTTTATTTCCYAAATCACTCACATACGAATTTCCATCATCATCTACTGCAATGAATTGTGGATATGAAAAATGACCAGGAGTCATTATTCCAAATTCACCCCATTCAGAAATAGGATCATAGTCTCCAAATGCAAAAGAGTATTGAGTAAAAGAGCTAACTAGTAAAATTGCAGAAATTATTACAATCACAGCAGGGATAGTTGACAACAGTCAATGGTTTCAGAATTTTACAAAGATAAACAAAGTTAACAATAGTTTGATTTTTTGTCAACTTTATCTAAAATGGCTTGTTTACTTCACGCGTAAACACATAGCTTGCAAGTCCAATCATCACCAATACAAATAGAATTAAAATTCCTAGGCTGAATAAAATTGGAATTCCTCCATCAGAAACTCCAGTCATTAATTCTCTAACAAGTAAAACAGTGTATGTGACAGGATTAAGTTTTGCAATAACTGCAAGCCAATCAGGTAACAGTTCTAGTGGGAATAGGGCAGGACTTAACATAAACAAAGGCATTCCAAGAAAATTTATCATCCCCCAAAAAGTTTCCTGAGACTTTGCAGTAGCAGCTACAATCACAGATATTCCAGAAAATCCCAACGAAAATAAAATAACAATTGCCATAATTGGTATAATCATAATTGGATTTGGGAAATTAACACCAATTGCCAAAGCAATTCCTATAATCAAGCTTGCTTGCATTGCTGCAACTAATGAAATGGCAGACATTTTTCCTAAAGCAATTGCTGAACGAGAGATTGGAGAAGTTAATGCCTTATTCATAAAACCATAACGTCTATCCCATAATGTGTTAACACCACCAAAGATACTTGTAAAAATTGCAGTAAGTATTATGACGCCAGGTGCCATAAATTCAATATATTCACCTTCAAATCCAACTGATTGAATTAATGGTTGAGTTCCTGAAAAAATATTTCCAACAACAATTATCCAAATGGCTGGTTGAATTAATCTAATTAAAACTCCACTTCTAGATTTCTTGTATCTCTTTATTTCTCTCCAAAAAATTGTATAGGTATCATACATCAAAGTATTCATGAACGTAACCTCTTCATCTTTGCGTGTTCACGCTTTCGATTAAATCCTGAATTGTCATCCCTTATTTCATGTCCAGTGTATGAAAGAAAAACATCATCAAGTGTTAGTCGAGTTAATGAAATGGTATTAATTTTAATTTCAAGTTCAGATGAAATTTGGAAAATTATTGGAATAACTTTGGTACCATTTGATACAAAAAGTGTTAGTTTTGTTCCATCCTCGGTAATATTTTTTACAAATTCAATTTCMTTGAGTTTAGATAAGAAAGAGTCACGATKGRTRCTATTCTCCATTATTATTGAAATGACCTCAGCACCCATTGCATTTTTTAGATTTTCAGGAGTATCAATTACTTGAATTTTCCCACCATCAATAATTCCAATTCTATCACAGAGTTTGTCTGCCTCCTCCATGTAGTGAGTTGATAAAAATATGGTCATGTCAAATTCTTTGTGAATTTTTTTGATATACTCCCAAATCTTTCTACGAGTTTGAATATCCAAACCAACTGTAGGCTCATCAAGAAACAAAACTTTTGGTCTATGCAAAAGACCACCAGCAATATCAAGTCTCTTCCGCATCCCTCCAGARTAAGTAACTACTGCATCATTTTGTTTATCAKATAATTCAATTAATTCTAAAATTTCATCAATTCTTTGTTTGATTTGGTTTTTTGGAATATGGTTTAGTTTTGCTTGCAGTAAGAGATTCTCTCGTCCTGTTAGATATTCATCAACTGTTGTTTCTTGTTGAACATAGCCAATATTTTCTCGTACATTTTTTGCATTTGTCATTACATCAAATTCTGAAATCAAAGCTTGACCAGATGTTGGTTTTAACAATGTTGTAAGAATCATCATAGTTGTACTTTTTCCAGCACCATTAGGACCCAAAAATCCAAAGATCTCCCCAGTTTTAACTGAAAAAGAAATATCATTTACTGCAATTACCTTACCAAATGATTTTGTAAGAGACTTTGTTTCAATAGAGTACAATATTTTGATCGCTTTTTTCAATTATAAATTGCTAAGGATTCATCGATCCTCATAATAAATTTAAAGAGTAATTTTTGAAATTAAATCATGAATGGATTATGTCAAAAATGTCACTCATCTAATGTAGAGATAACAATTCAAGAAGGAATTCCTATTTGTACAAAATGTTCTARAAAAACAGAATAAACAAANTGTTATTTTGAAAWAAGAANBTTGDAAAGAATTATTCTAGTTTTTTGAATTCTTCTTTAGTCATTTTTAAAATKACTTTTTCHCCYACWCCCCAAATMTCWKATYKWGATARGATTTTTGAATGYATCAAACCATGAGATATTTCAATTGATTCTAATTCATGRGTTTCAGGATTTTTGTGTARYCGTTTTACTTTACCAATTTTTTGTTGATCCATATCAACTACAGGTATWCCAGTTCTAACTGGAGGTCKACTWAGAAGTAATGTTTTTTCAGAAAATTTGTCAATGTAATCTTCKGAWAGAAAATAATCTYTATTGAATCCTTGATGAATAGTTACACCAGAGACTGCAAGTGTATCTTGATTAATRTGAATGTGTTTGACTTTRCCATATTGAATTCCTTCTCTATCWATRACTTTTTTYCCAGTAAAGGTATCTGCRGGAAYAGARTTTTCAGGCATTCCTTCRAGTTTTACTGACATGATTASAATTACTYAGATTTACTTATCACACCAAATATCAGAAATTTCCATCAATGGGGTTAAATTACTTGACAGGKGAAAATTACGCATGCAAATAAAAGAAAAACTGTTTCGACCAATTCTTGTAACTAAAGGAAGAAAGACAGGTAGAGAGCATGCAGTAATGCTTCGTGCAGTAAATTATAATGAAAAAATTTACTTTTCAAGACACAAGCCAGATGGGGATTGGTTTCAAAATGTTATGGTAAATCCCATAGTCAAAATAAAATATAATGATTCAGTTTTTGTAGGAAATGCAAAAATTGTRAAAGATGAAAAACTAGATGAAAAAATTTCTCAATTAAAATATCCAGGAGAAGAAAGAGCAAAAGAGAAAAGAGTAACAATTGAAGTCACACTAGACGGGTAAACCCCTAAAGTAGTAAACACTAAATTCAAGTTGCAAAAAATATAGCTAAAATGAATTCAAAGGTGATCATTCCAATAGTAATTGCAATTTCAGTCATAGTTACTGCAGGAATTATGTATGGAATTAGTTTTGAGCAGCAACCTCAAATTGTTCAATCATCACCAGAAATAGTCTATGTTGATAAAACAGTATCAGAATTTTTTGAGGGAACAAATGAAATTAAAAAAATATCATCTCAAGAAGAACTGAAAAATATTCTAGAGGTATCATCATTGTTTAGTGGGAATTTCTATGATACCAATATTCTTACCAGAAATTTTGCAGTAAGTGAGGAAATGATGTTTGATTCATCTGATGGAATTACAACATCTGCACCAACAGCAAAAGTAGAATCAGGGGGAACAGATTATTCAACTACAAATGTTCAAGTTGCAAATGTCGATGAACCAGACTATATCAAAAATGATTCAAAGTATGTTTACATTGTATCAAGAAACACATTATCAATAATTGATGCATATCCTGCAGAAGATGCAAAAGTAATTCTCAAAATCGCACTAGATATAGAATCTCAATATATCCAAAATATGTTCCTAAATGAAGACAGACTAGTAATATTTTACAATGGACAAAGCGATGATGAGATAATTCCACAGTTTGACTTTATTCCAAGGAGATCATACAGTTCAGTTACTCATGCATTRATTGTAGATGTATCWGATAAAGAAAAACCCACAATTCTCAAAGACTATACAATTGATGGGCATTTTAAGGATGCACGAATGATTGGAAACTATGCATACTTTGTAACAAATAATTACATTAATTACCAATATCCAAAACTTCCAGTCATTTTAGAGAACTCAATTAGAATAATGACACCAGATGCATTCTACTTTGATAATATTGAAGAATTTTCAAACTTTAGCACACTTACTGCAATTGACATATTTGGAGATACAATAAACTCTGAAACATTTCTAATGGGCCATACTGGTGCATTTTATGTATCAGAAGATAATTTTTATCTGACTTATCAGCAGTACATGCCAAATGTATTTTATGAAAACTCTGCTCAAAATAGATTCTTTGATGTTATAGTTCCCCTATTACCAAATGAAATTCAAAATGAAATTAAATTAATTCAAAATGATTCAACACTTAGTTCATCTACACAGTGGATACAAATTTCTGAATTAATGCAAAAGTCATACAACGAGATGGATAAAAATGAAAAAGAAAAGTTGTTTGAAAAAATTAAAAATGCATTAAATGAATATGATGTAAAAATCCAAGAAGATACAAGAAAAACAATCATCCATAAAATATCAATTGATGAGGAAAAAATCAAATATGTTGCAAAAGGTGAAGTTCCAGGAAGATTACTCAATCAATTTTCAATGGATCAAAGTGGGGATAGATTCAGAGTTGCTACTACAACTGAGATTTACACTCAGTATGAGGGAACCATCCGCTCAAATGCAGTATATGTTTTAGATGAGAAATTAGACATTGTAGGACAACTAGAAGATATTGCACCTGAAGAGAGTATATTTTCAGCCAGATTTATGGGCGATAGATTGTACTTGGTAACGTTTCAACAAATTGATCCTTTCTTTGTAATTGATTTGTCATCAGATACTCCTAAAATTTTAGGTGAATTAAAAATTMCAGGATTTTCAAATTATTTGCATCCATTTGATGAAGAACATGTTATTGGTGTAGGAAGAGATACTAAAGAAATTGATAACGGTAGAGTTCAGCAATTAGGAATAAAAATTTCATTATTCAATGTGTCTGATGTTAATAATCTCAAAGTTGCAGGAGATATCATTATTGGAGATAGTTCCACTCATTCAGAAGCACTGTACAACCACAAAGCATTCTTTTTTGATAAAACAAGAGGAGTGATTTCAATTCCAATTAGTGGAGATGTGAAAGGTTTGGAGAATACAAGTTCAAAGATGTTTGCACCAGACYATAACAGATGGAGTGGGTTCTATGTTTTTGATGTAGATAAATCAAATGGGTTTGAAGTAAAGGGAACCATTACACATTCAGATAGTGACTCTAGATATTACGGAATGAGTAATGCAAGAACATTMTACATTGATGATGTGTTGTATACGGCATCTCAAGGATATCTAAAAATGAATTCTTTTGATAATTTAGATAAAATCAATTCAATCAAACTTGAAAACACTGGAAAATTTATTGAATATTTTGAAGAAGAACCATCAATAGAATTAGAAATGATTTCAGAACAAGATAGTATGCCTTAGAAATTTAGACTAAATGTATAATTGTAGTTAATCCACGTCTGTCAATTTCCACATCATTTTCCATCTCACAAACAGTTACAGTAAATGAAATAACATCACGTTGTTTTGCTTTTTCTGCATAAAGTTTTAGATGAATATCCATCATTTCAAATTCTTGTTCAGGTAAATTGGTTTCGTCAAAATATGCCTTACAACTAGATTCTACTCTAAATCTATCATTTTTAAAATGATATCCTAGTTTTGTTTTTCTTCCTTTTCTTCCACTTGCTTTAACAACGATGTCAATAATTCTGGATTTTGTTTCAGTATAACTTGATGTCTGATTTATAAAAACTCCAATTTCAATGGGTTTTCCAGCAGTTGATTCGGCCATCTTTTGAATTCCATCATTCAGGACTACATCAACTGCTTTGATTGATTGTGCAACTTTTGCAATCCACTTGTTTGTTTTTGTAATGATTGCATGAACTTCAGCACGTCTTTTTTTGTCCTCATCTTCAGGTAATTTGTAATATTCAATCCATTCCTCGTAATTATGAGAGATATCTTCAATAAAGTCAATGCATGTTCGTCTGTATTCATCTACGTTATCAGTTCTTAATGATGCATCATCAGTTCTCATTCCATCATAATCCATTGGCATTGCCATACTGAATATCAAATGAAGTTCTAAAAAAACCAATCTTGTGAAAAATTAATGATTATAATAGGAATTGAAATGTAATTCAATAATGATATTTTCTGAAATTACYWYAGATCTTCAAAATCAGTTAAAAAGAGACTTGGCTCAAATTAGATTTCTGTTAAAAAAGAGTCCACCAATGGGGTATAATCGAATTGTAGCAATTGGTAAAGAAGTAGGAAAAAAGTATAACATTAATCTAGTTGTAAACTTTCCAAAACAAGGAAAAATTGAAGAGTATGAAATGTATGGGAAAAGAGACCTTAGTTTGATAGTTGATCAAAAAGTAAAAAAATTCCCAATTGATAGAGAACTCATCAAACAAAAAGCAAAAGAAATTCTAGGAGATATTCAAACTGAGGATGCATACATGTATGAAGACAAAGAAGGGGTCAGAGTACTAATTAAAAATTCAAAAATTGACATTTTACCGCATTCAATACACATTTGGACTGAATTTGATGAAAAGGTAACTGAATTTTGTGATTGGTTATTGGAAAATGCATATTTAATGAAAAGTAAAAAATAGTTTTACATTCTATAGACTTTCAAGTTCTTTAATTAATTGTAAAGCTTCTGGATTTCTTGGTTCAATTTTTAAAATTCTATAACAACAATCTATTGCATCATCTTTTTGCTCTAAAGCCAGATGAACATTTGTTTTTAGTCTCAATGTTTCAGCATCAGAGTCATTGAGTTGAAAAGATTTTTCAAAATAAGGTAATGCTTTTTTTGAATCMTCTACAATATAGTAGACACTTCCCATAATGAACATAAAATCAGGATCATCTGCATATTCAGATTCCAAGTTTTTCCCAAATGCGATTGCTTCAACATATTCTCCATCTCTGATGAATTTTTTGAGACGACGTTTTGGATGTTTGAAAATACCAACCATTATTGATTCATTATTTTTTTAAAGTTTCAACAATTTGAATGTACAAATTTCAAGAAGAAATACTCATGATTCCATTCTCAATTAAATATTGAATTCCACCTACAAATGAAGCATCATCAATTGAGCCATCTGCCCACCATCCAGCATTRGTTTTAATCCAATTAGGRATTTCTTGTGGTGTAGTTACCTCAGGYGGTGAAATTACCTCAGGTKYTGTGGTTTTTTCAAAGAGAGGGTTTTCAATGATTTCAATTTCAATGGTAGCATATCCACCAAGTGTTGGATCAGSTATTTCATATTCTGGTCCTGTACCATGAATAAATATKGTATAACCAACTATTCCAGCTTCTTCTTTTACTGGGAGAAGAACGTGAATTTGACCAAATCCATTAAATAATTCAGCTCGTCCAAGTTCTTGAGCAAATGAACGTAATAGRKWACCATCCTCATCTAAAACCCAAATATCATAATGAAGTTGATCTACAAATTCAACATCATTATATTTATTCATGAAATTAATTTTCCAATCAATATCACATCCTTCAAGAGGAAATGCTGGAGCRTAATTATACTGAATAGTCATGGTGTGGGTATTTGGAGAAACACGTCCACTGGTATAATCATAAAATTTTGTAGGACATCCAAAYAACTTTTCTTTTGTTRCAGTTTCCACAATATCTTTRAAAGGATCATCYACAACATTTTCAGTAAAATCTAACAAAGTGTACTTGTGCATTATAGGGGCAATRCCAGTAGTAACCCATGCAWAAGTTWMTGCTTTAACAGGGAAAGGAAAATCATCCACTATCCAAATATGATTATAATYACCACTATACCAACCAACAACTACAGTATCCACAGTTCCGGCAGGAACACTAATTGTTTCTGTTCTAACTGGAACTAATTGAGCRCCACCAATTGCACCTATTTTTCCCCATGCTGGAGCACTAAATTCTTGTGGACCATGAATTCTATCACCTTCAACAGAAGTAGCAAAAGCACCTAACCAAGCCAAAGAAGACTTGAATGCAATTGCATAATCAAAAAGGTCATCATCAAAAGTTATTGGTTCAGGAGAACTTTTACCAAGACCCCATGAACCTTTGATAATCTTATCGCCATCATAAATAACAACTCTTGTATCCCACAATGATTCAGATTCATATGGAATTTCTCCCTTAATCCACATTTGCAGTTTTATBGGAGCACAGTCATTAAGATCTAATTCACATAAAGAATATTCAAAATAATCTCCAACTTGGAGGCCTTCACCTAAGTACCACGTTCCTTCAACGTTTACACCACCAGATGTTTGGACACCTTGAGCAAAAGCCATATTTGAAAATCCAAGAGAAAATACTACAGTTAAAACTGCTAAAACAACAATATTCTTAATCATAAAAATAATTAAAGAATTACCTAGTTAAACCTTATTCAGCATTAAAAAAATCAAGAAAAAAAAGATGAGGAAGGTAATTCAAATAAGCAAATATAGAGGAAAATGTATTAAAATTTAAGAAATGTGCGAATGTTCCAAAGTTCACTTGTTTGAAGTAGAATTCAAATTAGATGGGATGGCAGTKGTTCCAACTCATAAGAATTGTGGATTTGCACTAGATGAAAAACAAGCTGACAAGTTCCAAAAAGAATTAGTAAAATCATGGGGCTTTGAGCAAGATGATGATTAAATAAAAAGAAAAAGATGTAATTTTGTGTTTTTAGGACATTTGTCCGACTGCTTCTTTACAAACGTCAGTTGCACATTTGCAATCAGCACTACATATGCAATGACCTTGCATTGCACAATCACAAGAGTAATCTGGGTCGCCGCTGTCAGCTTCGCAACCACATGCTTGATCTACCATGTAAAACCAATAATTRTACTTGTTTTAAAAGGTTAGTACAAAAACCTAGAATAYAGGCTTGGAGATAAATTCAATAATWTCATTACAAGATTTTTGGATTAAATCGGCTTGTTGCAATAATAGATTCAAATCAGCCTCAACATCAAATGCAATTTTCAAAATATGAAATAAATCAGGATTTCTATTCAAAGTATCTTTGATTTGAACAAAAATCTCTTTGTTAATGTATTCTAGATAAAAATAGCAATCAGAAAKCATGGAATTTTTTAYAAAGAAATCATGTTTTTGTCGAATTATTTCAGAATGATTATTTTTTTCAACTAGATCAGAAAATCCAATGGTTGATTTCAATATTCTTTCAAGTAAAATTGGAGTTGCCCTCTCAATTCCAACTGTTTGAGTAACAATTGAAATGTGTTCATTAATTGAATTTTTTTCAAGTTTTCGAAATAGATCAAGCATGTGTGAGGGGCTGGAACGCTGATTGTTTAAAGAAGAAATTGAATCAGCTAGATAAAATGATGCACATTTTTGCCAACAWGGGGCAAATACATCAGAATTTTGAATTGCATCCTTGGTTTTTTGACAACAAAACAAAGACTCTATCAAAGAATTTTTTGCATGATCTGAAAAAAGTGAAGGAAGTTTTTGATTAATTTTTGAAAGAAACATTCTCAATTCCCAGGATTCATCCYGTATAATTTGTAAATTATCATAYTGAAGCAGTTTTTTGGATAATRTCTCAGAAAAAGAAGCATGATGAATAATKACCAAATCATTTTCAATTTTTATGATTTTATCTGATTCAGATTTTCCATCAAAAACTACAACATCATAACTGCATGAATTAAAARAATTWTCAGAAATTCTACAACCACCCAAGCCAACAGGRAAAYYAGATAGTCCTTGATCYTTGATAATTTGCTTCATATCCATGAAATTGAATTGAATTGAATTTTCTATAAAGGTGGAAACTCATAAAATTTTACAAATTCATGTAAACTCAAAACATTTCCTTTAAATTGAGATTGATTAATTTTTTATCAAGCTCCTATAGTGTAGTCCGGTTAAGCATTTTGGCTTCTCAAGCCAAAGACTCGGGTTCAAATCCCGATGGGAGCATTTTATATTTGGGGATATAGTTAGAGGCTCCGATTTTGCACTAAGAATCCATTAAGGTGTATTTTACACTAGTAGAAATTGTATTATCGATGTGTGGATATGTCGAAAATTATCATTATGAAGAAAAACAATTTTGATCGTAGATTTTTAGAAAAAATCAATGTTCATTTGTTAACATAAAATTATTCGATATCTTAAAGAGTAATAATATCAATAGTAATGATATGTACGTAAGAAGGAATGGATCTGTTGTAATGGGCTCCAATCCATTTAATCAAATTCCTACTACCACAGTAACCAGATTAAACTATGAATGCCAACCAGATTAAACTATGAATGCCAACCAGATTCACCAATTACATTTAATCAAATTCCTACTACCACAGTAACCAGATTAAACTATGAATGCCAACCAGATTCAGTCATATCTTTTGACCATTTTCTAGATACTATCATAAGTTCTCCTATTTTTCAATCATATGCACTTTCAGAAAATACTCTTGAAAATCCACCTGATGACTTCTTTACCTTAGAACGATTTCTAAAAGAAGATCCCTCAATTCATTCTTTGGAACAATTAATAACATCAGAAAAAGAACTCGCTCTCGAAATAATAAAAAATTATTTTCAAAAATATGATACTGCCCATAAGCCTCTTGAATCCACTCAATTAATTTTATTTGTTGTAATTTTAGCATCTATTTTTGGCCAGCAATTTGGCGGAAATCGTAATTTACCTGTAGCCTAAGTTTTCTCTCCAAAAATTCTAGCATTTTAGCTAGGGACAAATCTTCACGAATTTTCGCGTTCATGTATAAAAAAAGAGAGAGAAATGAATCACAAAAAAATTAATTTAATTCAATGGCCACGTAGGACAACACCTAGTTCAAACTATGGTATTTTTCAAAATTTGAATCAGGTAAACAAAAAGAGTGACTTTGATTATAAGAAAATTTTTTGTCTTAATTGTGACAGTCAAGATCTAAAATACCTTGAAATTGTAAACATAAGTACAAAGGGTTTGAAAGGGAAAATCCCAGTAATTGAAAGTGGTTATGAAAAAAACACATTTCGTTCAGCTCACCTTTGTCAAAAATGTGGCATAGTTTCATTATATCCTATTATGGAGGCATAATTTTTTGATTTTAGTTTTGACTGCAAGAGTAAAAGGTTCGAATTAATTAAAATCCATTTGATAAAATTATTCCTATGGCTGTTGTTGTCGCTCCTACAATTCCAACAACAATTCCAATTTTACTGTTTTTTGAAAGATGAATATTTTCAATGTTTATGTTAATATCTCTAAAGGTACTATCTTCCTTTTGTAATTTAGTTTCTTGTTTTAAATTTTTTAGTTTTCTCGAATTCTTATCTAAAAGTCCTGCTTTTTTTATTCGTCTAATGTATGTACCATTATTTGCGGGAGTAGGATCTAGATTATAATGATAACAAATCATTTGCAACGAATCATCATCTGCAAAATCAAGTAGTTCATAACGATCACGGTTATGAAAATTCCATGTGTTTTTTAACCGATGTACAAGTTCATCTTTTGTTCCAGATATTGGTTCGCCAATATCGCGTAATGCATCTTGAACTTCTTCTTTGTTAAGATATTCTAAAAGTAACTTACCCACTGACAAACTCATTAACGTCGCCTCGTATTCATTAAACTTTTCTTTGATTCCGTAGATGACTTATTAGTTAATGCACTGATAATTCTTAACGCCACCTCAAACTCCTTCATCTTCTCTGTATTTTTCTCAGCTGCGTTGATTAATGATTCGAGTAAATTTTCAAGAATTTTAGTTGGATTGAACAAATCGGATACAACATCTAAAACTGTAACTGTATGATACTCTTCTAATTCTTCAACATTTCGGGATAGACTGCTGGATGAAAGGTCTATTGTACCATGCCACATTGCTGTATCTGGGCTCCCCTCATAAAATGTTCCAACTCTCACCCATGCACCATATTTTTTTAATACTGGTTTTATTGCCTCAAAAAATATTTCATACACTTTTGCTAAATCCTCTTCAGTATTCTTTTTAGAATCATATGTCATTGCTTTCAAAACCTGTTCCGTTATTGATGAAATGTTAATTCCAGTGGCTTTTGCTTTTTCAATTACATCTTTGTTTATTCCCAGAGTGAGTTTTTGTTTTTGTTCTTTTTTTTCATCTATCCTAGTCATACGTATTTAGTATACGTGTAATAATATAAGTTATACGTATCAATTACCCGTATTGTAATATATTTAGATAAATAATTACATTGATAAACATATGTATTCATTGATATTATTTTTACTTGTTTAGGCACAATAGTTTTTTATATTAGATTATAGAAGTAGATATATGTCGTTACCACAATTGATAACTAAAACAGCTGATGCAACCTGGATCGCTTGTGCTCTTTTACACAAAGAAAATCCAGAAAGAGAGGGATTCAGGATTCCAGAATTAATTCAAAGATTAAAAAAATCATTCAACCTAAGTGTAGCATATGGTACCTTGGAAATGCACATCTCATCATATTGTGTTGCTAACAACGATGCAAATCCTGTGAAGTATAGATACTTGTATAGACTCAATCGTGGTTTTTACAAACTCTTTAGACCTGATGATCCGTTTCACAGAAGAAGAGATGGCGGAGACATAACCCCAATATTCGAAGAAATACCAAAAGAATATCAAGAATTATTGGAGTGGTACAAAACAGTATATTGTGATCAGAAAAGTAAAAGATTTCGTGAAGCCGAAAGATCAGAACTGGAACCATCACATGTTCGAATTACAAATGGCTCAATAAAAATTCCAGAGGAAGTATTGAATTATTTGGGTCTTAGAGAAGGTGATCCTATATCAATCTCTAGATATACTAATAATACAATGTTGATCAAAAAAGCTAGAATACAATATTTATAATATTTTTTAATTATTTATATTGTCAATTTTTAATTTATTGAATACATTATCATAAATTTAATATTTTTTTTTATAAATAACGTAGAGTACTTTTGTTAATTCCCCAATTCTTTACTTCAGAAGTCATACTCCATATCTATTTCTTTTAATAAAATAATATCATTTCTTTTAAAAGATACTTTTAATATGTTAAAATCAATTTAGATAATCAAAGAAATAAGATTTGTATTTAAWMAAMAAWAATWKMAMMYWTKNTNAATAAAYNNAAAATMAAATATGCACGATTTCTCGATTTAAAATTATAAATTTTAAAAGAATTCACTGAATCTTTGTCAACACTTTATCATAAATTTTAAAACTTTTATTATTTTTTAAATTCTTTTTAAGATACCACAAAGTTGATTTGTTAATTCCTAATTGTTTTCTTTGCTCAGGCGTCATTAATTCTATCTTGTTTCTTAATGATACAACATCATTTCTTTGTAAAGATATTTTTGGAATTACAATCTCGAATTTTGTAGTTTTGTTTAAAATGTGATTTGCAAGTTGTTTTACATTATCCTCAAGAATCACTGAATACAGGTAGTTTTTTCCAGACTTGTAGGGTACCTTTAGGGCAAAATTAAACCTCATAGTATCAATTAGCAGACTGGCAGTATTCTCTTTGAGTCTAGTATGATAGTTCTCAGTAGTCACAAAATCAGACTTTTTGAGGCTATTTTGTTCCAATAATTGAATGACAGATAGTTCTACAATCCATCTGAATAGTTCCTGAAGGTCATATACTAGTGGAGTTCTGCTCTGGGTAATCTCATGTAAGAACCCGATGGAGGGATCAAGGCCTACAGAATTAATTGCCTTTCTAACTTCAGACTCTAAAATGGAGTATCCATAATTTAAAAGAGAATTAATCTCATCTGATGCATTATAATTTCTTGATGATTCCTTACTCTTTCTTGTTTTAAAGTTAAATTCTGGTTTTAAAATTTTAAAGATTTTTTCTAGTTCTGACCAGTAAAGTATGGCCATTCTACCCTCATACGTCATTAATGATTTTAAATATTTTAAAGAATCATGACTAGTTTTAAATTTAAAATCTTTTAAATTGTTTTTAAAATATTGTTCTTCCTTATGAATAGTCTTTTTAAAGTTTAAAACATTTACAACATCATAAAACTTTGATAGTTCTTTTAAAAGATTTAATGAATTACTAATTTTGTTATTAATTATTTTAATTGCTATTTTAAATCGAAAGTCATTATCCAAATACTTTTGATATTGTGATACTCGTAGTCTTCCTGATTTTGGAGTATCGGGTAATGTAACACTAAGGAGTTTACCATTCCAGTTTAACAAAGATAGTGAAATGTCATGTTTTGATAACCAACGTAATGCTTCAAAAGAAACATTTCCATAATGTCCATCAATTACTATTCCATCATGACTAATCTTGTGTGGATAGAACTCTAGTTTCTCATTTTTTGGCTTGTTGTTAATGACTAGTTTTCTTTTGTCAACTGTGATTGAAATCCCAAAACCAGAAAGTAAAAGAGGATTCATTGATTTTTGTATTGATCATACCATTAAGGAGTTGTGTAGAAATCATTCTTTTGTTATTTTGTAATTCCAATTTTTTCTAAAAACCCAATTTTACCTTTAATAGGTTAATTTACATAAATTTCATTTGTTGAGTCCAATTATTTTTCACGATTTTTACTCAAAAATGCTTTTAGATATAAAAAGACTAAATAGCTTATTTTTTGTTGTAATGAGTGATTTTTTAACTCAAATCAGACAAATTTGTGCCTATCTTTGTACAAAAACTGGCTTGGAGAGTATGATTTGGTGAATAGAAAAAGAATTCCAGTTTTCAAAAAATCATGGAATAATCTAACATCTAGACAAAAATTATTCCGAGAACGCTCACTTGAAGTTTTGAGTAAATCTAGAAAATCAACAAAATCATTATCAAGAATTGCAAAAGATTTTGGAATGTCAGTAAAAACTGTCATTAACAATACAAATGGATTTAAGAAAATTAATCAAAAATGGATTCCAAAAAAATATGACAAAATATCACGTGTAATGAAGATTAAAGAGAATGGACGAGAAATATCTATTGAGATTAATGATTCTCGAAATGCATCTATTATTGGAAGATATCTAAATGATGTAAAACGATTTTTAGAAACTGGAAACTCTAAATTACTATTACGATTCAAAAACAAGAGAATTAAAGATGTAAATGGAGATTTTCATGTTTTGGAAACAAATTCTACAAACCTAATTAAAATACAAGATAAAATTGAAGAACCCGAATTTTATGAAATTTATGGAGATGGGAATTGAGTCAACTAGTTTTAGAAATTTCAAATGTTTCAACAACATTGAATTCAAACTAGTAATACAGACACCATGCGAGCATCAGACTATGGTCGAATTGCAGTTGTTGTAGTTTTCATAATTGCAATTTCTGTAGTGATCATTGGACGGATTAGTAAATCAAAGTGATGAATCTGAAGAGAAATCATTACAACGTAAAATTTCTCAAAGGTTATAGTCATTCAATATCAGTAAAGAATTCAAAAATTATTCCGCAAACAAAAATACAAAACTAAATACACATACAATTATCACAAGTACAAAAAATACAAAATTCAGTACGTATTAGATATGAGAAAATACAAAATCGTATTGTACAAAATACACCTGACTTTTACATCATACACCTAGAATTTCATAAACAATACACCTATGGATTACCATAATACATAAAGTACAAAATCATACGTTGTACTATTTCGTAATTGTAATTTCTAGTACTTTCTGCTAGTTTGTACGATTGTAGAATTCTGTGTGTATTTTTTGCTTGTATTGTTGCGTCATCGTTAGGTAGATTACGTAAATTTTGTGAGTAATACAATATTCTATATTCTTGAAATTTTTGATGATCTTTTTCTATGTATCATTCTCGTAGATATTATACATGTATTATTTCGAGAATAATTTTTGAGTTGTTTTAACATAGATAAAGAAGAAACATCCAAACATCATATTCGGATGTTTCTTTGGAATCTATAATTGCAATTACTATGAGCCATTCACAATTAATGTAACACCTAGTAAATATTATGTAGATTGCATAGATCTTATTAGAAAATTATGGTTTTAATACAAAAAACATTGCCTGACCTGTAGGCAACTTAAACATTGTACCGTTCTTATTAATTAAGAATTGATCTATAACCTGTTTTGTTTCTGCATAATCATTCAATCCATAGTCATCAAATAAGATTACACCACCATTCAAGATTTTTGGATAAAAAAATGTCAAGGCTTCAAAAGTTGGTATTGATGAATTAAGATCAATATGCAGATATGATATTAATTTTGGGGATGAATTATCTAGTGTTTCTGGAATGTAGCCTTGATGCCATCTAGTACTTCCAAATTCTTTTAAATTATATTTTGTAAAATTTATGTCAAGTGTCTTATAATATCCGCGGATTGCTTTTTCAGACTCTGAGATGAGATCATCTTTCATTACATTCCAAGCATCATAAAGATGCATTTCTGAGTTTTTAACCGATTTTAGTGCAACAAATGCACTATAACCATTAGCTACACCACACTCAACCAAACTGCTTAGACCTGTTGACTTGACAGCATATGAAGATGCAAAAGCTACAAAGTAAAATTTCCAGTAATTCTCATCCATCATTTTATCGGAATAACAATACTGGTTTTCATTCGTCGAAAATTTGTGTAACTCACTCATTATTTTTTTAAAAAACTGCTCATCGGGTAATGTATGAAAACTCGTCATTCCTATCCCTGAAAATTTTGGTCTAAAATTCTGCTGTCCTTTAATCAACATGGGTCTCAATATCGGGATTTTATCAAATATCTTCTTACCTAATTGATACATATTTGATCCTCTATTTTCTTTAACTGATATACTACAATCCTTTTTCTTAGGTATCGTTTCCAATGTCATGTTAATAGATACTAACATGAATACAAAATCATGTGTTTGTTTTTTTATACACACTTGTTTTTTAATTACGATTTTTTTAAAATACTGTGCATTTTCGTAATCTTACTATGGATTATGAATTAATCATAAACAAGTTTTTATTTAATTATTTTTATCACACACTATGAATAATCTTTCTACTAGAATTACTTTTGTAGTTTTAACTGCTTTACTTATTGGAGGATTTCCAAATTTTATGGCTCAAGAAGCACATGCTACTGTAAATTCTATGACCTTTGTCAATATTGTTAATGATAATAGAATGAGTGGAGATGGTACCGTAGTTTACACTTTAACAGGTACTCTTGCTAATGAAAATGCGGTTGCAGGTACTATTACGTTTGTACGAACTGGTGGAACTGCAGATGCTACTACCCATACGTATACTATGACCGTTGGCGGTGGTGAGAATGATCTTGCTTCTACTTCGGGTGGTAATGCTATTACGAAGGATGTAACTGAACTTCAAGCTGACGCAGGGTTTGCTGATCTTGTTAGTGGAACTATCTATACTGTTACTGTGGAAATTACTAATCCTGCTCTTGCTGCAGTAGCTAAAACAGGTGTTACTTTTGATAATGTTAGACCTACTATGGATTCTGCATCAAAAACTTCTTTGACAACAATTGATATCACATTTAGTGAAGATATTTTAGACGCAGAAGCATCTGATTTTACTCTGGATGGAGTATTAACTGTTGCATCAATTTCTGAAACAGGTGGTGTAGTAACAATTACTACAAATCAAGTAATGGGAAATGATGTAACTCCTATTGTTACATTAGGTGGGGACTTTGTAACTGATGTAATTAATGTGGGCACTGTAAACACTGCAATTGCTGCATCTGTTATTGCTACTGATAATGATGGTGTTACTTCTAAAAATGGAAGTGGGTGTGATGGTGATTGTGAAGAACCAACACTTGGTATGGATTCTAACGGTAGACAAATAGTTAAAAATGGATTCACATACAATGGAAACCCAACTAATGTTGAACGATTCTTTACACCATACCCATTAATCACTGCAAATGTTGGAAAACAAAACACGGCAGTATTCAAAATTTATGAAAACATGGGTCCTGAAAATGTGAAACATTTCTCATTTGCATTTGGTCTTGATAAAAGTGATATAATCAGTAATAGTAAGGCTATGATTGAATTAGATATTGATCACGAGGGTACTGAAACAGTCACAGTAACTGATCCTGAAAATGCTCTTGATAACATCAAAGTATCTACAAATATTGGAAATTGTAATGAAGGTGACTCAGATACTCAATGTCTCATAGTTACAATTAATCATATGTTTAGAGCACCACTTGATTTCAACATTGTTGTAACTGATGTGTGGGATATGAAAAGAAACTCTTGGCAAAATTATTACAATCATGGAATTGAGGTAACAGGTGAGTCATTAAATCCTGCAAAGATTCATGATGGAATTAATGCAGGTCAGATTTATCATCTAACTGAAACTAGTAAAACTACTGCAGTTGATGAGTTTGGTGACACATGGTCATTTCAATATGGTATATGGGAGCAGGATTATGTAAAGAATGAACGAGTTCAAGATACATCATCTGTGTTTAATAGAATGCATTCAGACTTTGCAGAATACAAAGAATTACAGGCTCAAAATGCAATTCCACAATTATTAGAATATTGCCCATCATGTTTGGATTCTTTTATTGATTTTGATGATTCATTTAGTTATGAATACTCAAATGAACTAAACAAATTAGATAATCTAGAAATCATCCAAAGAATGCTTCTAGAAAATGAAAGAGCTCAAAAAATTATGAATTATTTACTTGATCCTGTAAAGTATAGCAAGTAATAAGAAATTAAAAATTTAGTTTGTATTTGATATGATTCATAATCTTATACAAGATTACGAAATATTCTTAATCAAGATCTAAAATATTACGTAATCTTATTAGAGATTACGCAGAAAATGAAATACTGTACAACTATCATTTTCATAGTGTGGGTATAGAGTATCATTACCCTATCAAAAAGATAATGGTATCAACTACCATTATCAAGATAATGTTATTTTGACACTCTAATCATTAAGGCGTATTGAAGTATAATATCGCACATTATTTGTGCACAATATGTTGATCATACTTTTTTCATTAATATGTAAATTTCACATAAAATTATTTCTAAATAAAAATACCACCATACTTTTAGTTTAGGTCATATGTTAAACAACATGGATGAAACAACAATACCAAAAGATTCAAGTCAATCTAATAACCCAAAAGATTCAAGTCAATCTAATAACCCAAAAGATTCAAGTCAATCTAATAACCCAAAAGATTCAAGTCAATCTAATAACCCAAACACAGATAATTTCTTTAGCGCATGTGAAACCGCAATTAAACAGTATAGGGAGCTAGTAGAAACTCTTCAGATAGAATGTGTGAAATCTTGGAAAAAAATAACAAATTCTACTGTTATTTCTACTCAACAAAGCCTAATGATTGGAAATAACTATGAAAGAGGCTATTCCATGCCAGATTACACAAAAAAAATTATTGATGAATCAATGGATCATGCTACAAGGTTTATTCAATTCCAAAACAACATGTCATCTCAAGCGTTTGCCCTGACGATAAAGAACATCAGAGCAGCTAATGAAACCCCAAACCCAGTAACGGAGTTTAGTAAATCTTGGGTTAATTTTTGTAGCAACATTGGATTAAAAAATAAATAGTTACGAATCTAAAAATCAATTATGAAATATTGAACTAAGTTAAATATTTTTTAGTCGTTAACTAAACTCGAATACTCTTTTATTTTATGCATAGATAATATGATACTTGGAATAGCTGGTTCACCATCAGGTCTAATTGTTTCAAGCCCTAAACCCTCATCCGTTACCTCAACAGACATCATAATGTTGATAATATCATCTCTATTGAATGGCATCATAGTTTGATTAACAATAACATCTTTATCATCTTTAGTTCTAATGACCAGACGTACATTTGAGTGTGGAATGTCACTGCCATTCTTTCTTAACCAAATATCTACATGTCTTGGTTCAGTTCCATGTGTTCGTCCTATCTGAGGTGCAGCTATTACCACATAAATCCCAGATTCTATAATGCGAATATCTCCAGAATTTTCATCAGAAGTATGTTCAATTCCACTAATTGCATCATTTTGATTGAGACTGATAATTGTAGGTTTTGTATCCTTTGGTCTCTGATCACCTGTACTAGATATTTGAGCAAAACACACAGTCATTTACTTAGATCAAGTCAATAATGTAATTAAGTATTTTTAAAATTAAGTTAACGATGATACGGGCCTTGTAGAAACCATCGTAAAATAACAAATTCTAATTTTTTAACTTTATAAGCATTGTATGCAATTAATCTCAACAACATTTTATTGTCTTGAGTGATTTCATTACCCAACCCACAGTATTCTTATCTATTGATGAAATTGAACAAGAAGAATTTGGTGATGAACCCACATTAACTAATGAAATTGGAGTTCAAGATAACACATGTGTGAGGAAATTTTATCTTGTCATTAAAAGAACTGATGTATATTATTTGGTGTTAAAATATGTATTCCATAAAGGAAGTTCCATGAAAATTTTCAAGAGAGATTAAGATTTAAAATGAATCTCGACATAAGACGTTGTAGATCTAAACCAAGATTTTTCCTTTTAGTGTAATTCATTTGTGAATCATGATAAAATCTATTAATCTTTGATTAATTTTTTTGAAAATAAATAATTAATAGCCACTTTTACAGGTTCATAATTAAATCTAATGAAATTCATTAATTTTTAGACGAATTTATAAGCATTTTTGATGATTTTGAATCATGGTAATTGTGATCGATCCTTTGGTTACAGGAATATCTGGATGAAGTTGAAAATAAAATAATTACAATTCAATACGTCGAACTTGAGCGTGGTACTGGAAAACAAATTGGTGAATTAAAAATCTTCAAAGAATGGGATGATGGAGAAGAGAAAATGATAAGATAATTCATTATTGATTCACCAGTAGTTAATTCCTATAGTTTTGATTTTGTTTCTGTTGGATATAATTTAGGATTTGAACATAGATTTCTGCATGAAAAAACTAACAAATACAAAAAACTTTTTCCAATCAATATTTTTACAAAACCGTTTATTGATTTACGTAGCGTTGGTGTTTTGATGAATAACGGTGAATTCAAAAATTCAGGCTTGGATAAACTGACTGGAAAACCTCATGGTGGTAGTCCTATTCCAGAATGGTATAAGCTTGGAAAATATGAAGAAATTGAAAACTATATCAAAAAAGAAACAGAAGAATTTGTAAAATTTTTTCGTTGGACACATAATGAATTACCGTTATTACGACCAAAACTTGATCAAGCTATGAAAAATGATTAATAGATGTTTTGGCTGTTTAACTATGGCCTCACAACAGTTAACTTTGTGATTAATAGTTGATCGTATTGAAAAAGTGTTTAATCTATGGTTTGCATTGATCAAACCTGCAATTGATGTGTGCAAATCATCAATAATTTATTGAAATTAGACTGCTCTTACCCGAAATTCACATGTTGAATTTGTGTTAATATCCAACAAATCTACCTGTAAAACTGTTTTTAACTATTTTAAAGATGGTATAGTATGGATGAAACTCTACTAAAGAAAATAGATCAAAAAATTCAAGAAACCATTTCAAACAAAGATGAAATTAAACAACTGATAAAATCACTTTCATCAATTGATGATTCAAAATCATTTGCTTTGGGAATTGCTGTTGGACGAATTTATAATTCATTTTATTATCAATCAAAAAGAATCCTAAATCGTGAACCAACAAAAGATGAATTTGAAGAATTTTTAAAATTTATTCAAAAAAAGAAATCTGATTTAGAAAATTTATGGTGATGATTTATTCCACTCTATTACTTTGATTGTTGGTGTACCTGGTAATTTTACACATGAACCATGAAGTGCTTTTTTTGCTGCAGCTAAATGGTCCTCACCGTTTACGTATAATTCCATGATGCATTGACCTTGTTTTACTCTAGCACCTAAACTAGTAGCCTTACCCCATGCTCTTCTCATTCCTTCTGAAATTCTATCTGCACCTGCTGTTGCAATCTGCTTGTTTTCTCTAAGTAAATTATGTGGATAAATTCTAAGTCTTGTATAATAGCCTGATTCCCCTGTTGTTTTTTCTAGTGTTTTGTTTGCAGCTAATCTCGTTGATTCAATGGCCATATGTCTAATCTGAATTTTTTCATTCATTAGTAATTGAACGCAATATTGGTATGTGCCTCTTTTACCACCTTGAAATTTTGCAATTTTTATTTGTGGTTTACCTTTGATGTATTTTTTTCTGGTGAATACTTGTCCCCTTCCAGCTCTATAATTGGCACCATGCATGATATCTCAAACTAAAATGCCCATATTTTAACGGTTAGACGATGATTATTTTTCCTATCTAATGCTTATATGGAAATTCCTTGATTTTCTTTACATCATGGATGAGACTCCTCTAGTAAATGGACAATTGATTTCAGATCAAACCTGTATCGCGGATAAAACCATGATTCACGAATTAGAGCAAAAGGGATATGGGGAAATAGAAAATAAAAAATTATTTCTTCAAGAATTTGAAACTCTATATTTATTATATACTAAAAAATTGATTCTAAAAAAAGGAAAAAAACATTTTGATTTTGACTCTTTCATGAGTCTTTGCCAAAAAACTAGTTCTGAAGTTTTAACAAAGTTTTTGATTTATCGAGATCTTCGTAATCGAGGCTATGTTGTAAAAGATGGTTTTGGATTTGGTTCTGATTTTAGAGTATATGAGCGAGGCCATTTTGGTGAAAAAGGGGCAAAATTTCTAATTTTTGGTCTTAATGAAGGACAACAAGAAAAGATAGGAACTCTACAAAAAAAGATTCAAGAAATAACTCAAATGGGAAAAGAACCAATCATTGCAGTAATTGAACGCCGTGGTGAAATTATTTATTATAAAATTAACAAGATGAATTTCTATGAAAATAAATCTAGAATAGATGAATCATTTGACCTTTAGTCTTGTGAAATCCACTCTGATGAATACTTTAAAAGATTATTTTTCTCTGCAAACATAAAATCATAAACTTCGATATACTTTGTTTTATTCTCCCATAACTCTTCAAAATCTTTCATCTTTCTTTCAACTCTTGATTTATCATTCCATGAAGTAAAAACATCCACTGATTCAAAATCCCGTGTTTGGGTAGAAAATGATTCCTTTGATGTCCCAGTAAATGCTACTACTTGATCATCTTTATCTCTAAATATTCCAATTCTTTCTGAAAATGAATTTGCTACTAGTTCTGAATTAGGAATTGCAATTTTTAACTCAATTTGTCCATTGTTTACAAAGTTTTGAAGTTTCTGAATTTTTGTATTTTTAATGRATTTMCCATCAAATTTTTTAGTATATTTTTCTGAAAATAGTTTTGTWAACARATTCAAGTCTGCTGTTTTAAAYCTGTGACCWGTRATCATTCGAAGTTTTGCTTTACCTCCTGCAAAATTATCAAATGCCATRGCWATTGTWGCTAAYGTTTGAACGGATAACAAATCTACACATCTGTCATATTCTATACAATKTCCAAGACATGGGAAAAAAAATTCTGYAACAATGTCATCTCTATCTGAACGATACTCTTCTTTGARTTCAATTTCCCTTAGRCCCAWTASYAWTTSTTAATGATTTTGTTATTTAAGATTRAAATTTTAGCCATTTGGAYGCAAATACCATTCCAAATACTCCTGAGATAGMTCCTGGAATRATTGTCATCATCCATATTTCKGATATTTTTTCTGCTGAATTTGGTAAAACATMATATGAAAAAACATCATTTAACAAATGAGGTTCTAAAAAAGTCATCGCTAACATGGGAAAACAAAACATGAAAAACATTGAACCTAATATTGCCCCTGAAATTTTGTCTGAATATTTTTGAAGTAATTTRGAATTGTTTTTGTTACTAAGAACATATTCTGCAATAACTGTAATAATTATAGGGATGATAAACTGGGGTAGGTATAAAAACAGATTTTCAGAAGTAAGTATGTTTGATGTTATATTCATTATAATAAACACAAACATTGCCACACTAGCTGCTCAAACCGTCTAAGTGTTTTAAAGGCAGACCAAAATACGAGAGAAAATACAAATGGAATAAATATGAAACTTAGTATTATTGCGACATTAGAATTAGGATTAAAATTATGTGTATTTCCATCTGAAATTGGTAACACAAAGAAAAATACAAACCACATAACACTGAACCATAAAACTCTAAAGGAGATGGGTAAAATAGAAATTTACTTTTCTCAGTTCGGTGAAAAYGTATTCTGGCAAATCCAATCACTGCACTAATTGTAACAATCATTATTCCTAAAGCTAGTGTAATGTGAGTTGGACTGAGTAAACCATCAATTCCAAATAATTCATGCCAGAAAAAATCTCCCGGACCTGCGATTATTTGTAATGCTGCCCCAAAAATAATGAGTTTGATGCCTAGACCAAAAGATTTTTCTCTAATCTCTTTTTTGCTTAGAAATAACCCTAACCCTAAGACTGTACTGATTAGACATATTCCCACACCTAAATACAAAATACCATGAGATGCTGTAAAAAAGGTCTCAGGTATTCTAAGCAAATGCGATGTAATATCCCAACTTGCACCCCACATAGACAGTGATGAATCAATTAATGCAATAACAAAAGTTATCACCGGTAACTTACTTTTGATTTTTCAAGATATTCTTTTGATATCGTTAATTGATTAGATCTCTATGTGATATTCATAAATTCTTCGAAAATTTTTCAATTAAATAAAATTACTTATTAAAATATAAAATGCTGGGGTATAGACAACGAGCTGTCATTTGACCTTTTTACCCCCCCTGGAAAATAGTAAATATGGAATTATTCCTTTGAGAATATTGGCACGATTCAAAGTATCCTGGACTATTGCTGGAATATCCATATTTGGCGTAATTGCTATGATGTTATTTTCTGGTTCTGAATCACCCTTGTCTCAAAATAACATACAAGAATCAATCAAAACAGAATTTTCTGAAGATATAGAAGACTATCTAATGGAATTGTATTATTCCACAGTAAAGAAATACAGTGATGGTCAAATCTCGATTTCAGATCCGTAAAAAGAAGATTATTCTTTTGACCTTTTACAATATTATCTAGATGTTCTATGAAAATTGAATTTGTGATGAATTTAAAACAGATGCAAACTAATAGTTATACATGAAAATTTCAAAAAAAAATTCTATCATTATTGAATGAGTAGATTACAGTAGAGGCCAATGCTTCAAGTTATTATTTGTCAGTGGCATCTTGGTGTAAGGTTACCTGTTATGATGGAGCTGCATGTTTTTTCCGAAATCACTCTGCTGAAGAAAGAGAACATATGCTAAAAATCATCCAATACCTCAATGAATTAAAGATACATGCAGAAATTCCATCAATTGAAAAACCGTCTCAAAACATGAAATCCCTAGAACAAGTATGTAAAACTGCATTAAAAAACGAGCAAAACGTAACAAAATTAATCAACAAAATTATTGATACTGCACAGAAAGCAAATGATCACAGAACAAACGTCTTCTTGGAGTGGTTTGTAAACGAACAGATTGAAGAGGAAGACTTGTTTGAGACCATCATGCAAGAGTTTGATGTTATAGGACTAGACAAGCTTGCACTTTATGAAATTGACAAGATTCTAGACCGACTCAAAAACATAAAAGATGCCTAGGTATTACTAGTACAAAAAAATGAAAATAACTCCACGTCAAACTAAAAAATTCGACATTAACTAAAAAATAATCTATGAAATGACTAATTTGGAGTCGAGACTAATATTATTTTCAATAACAAAATATTCTAGAAAAGCTGCAGATATTTCAAATAGAATTAAAGTTCCATTAATCAGTATACCAAAAATTACAAAGTCTTCAAGAATTATCCCTAGTTTATGTCGAAAGGGTGGGATTTGCTGAGAGTGGCACCAAAAATTCAAAGTTTTATCAAAGTAGAGTGAAAGGAATAAACATTTCAATTTCAAAACAAGAGCCCAAATTGACTCTAATCAAAAACAAGATCTAAATTTCACAGATTAAGAATCTGCTAAAACAGTGTTTCTTGCCTGATTTTGCAAATGCAACGTATAATGAATTACATGTAAACTTGATGAATATTTTTTCTGTACATTTTGAATGGCTATTTGATTCATACTTACCAAAGTATGCTAGGCATCTTTAGAATAAAAACCAGAAAGTGAATTAGCTGTTACTGGATATACTTTTGGTAAGTGGATCATTCAGACACATAGGACAATTCATTTTTTTAATACTCTTGGTAAATATATTCCCGCATTTATCACATATGGAAATAGTGGCCAAAATCACACAGAAATTTAGCATTATTAATAATTAAACATATTCTAGATATAATAATTTCAAATTATTCATGCACCTAGTTTTTACTGATTGTCGATAAACTTGTTACTACTTCATAACCCATAGTAAGATTACGAAAAATGATTTATTCGAGTAGATGATTACGATCTTGCCCAGCCACGTTGAATTAATTTTGTAAAAGTGATAGATGTAACACATGCAGGTGAATTGTCTCTAAGTTTGAAAATTAATTCAAATCCATCTGTACAGGTTAGAGAATCAGAAGATATGCCATTTTTTATTTGAGTTTTTAGTGACAGAAATTTCATTGAGGGTTGATTTTCAATTGTAATTGGGATAGTTTCTTTATTTTCCCATACATTTCTACCTCCTGGAATTTCTGAACATAATCTATCTCCACAGACACGAGGATCAGGTTTTCCTCCACCTCCACCTCCATATCCAAAAATTTGAGGAGTCAAAACAACTGAAAAAATCAGAATGGAAAATAACATCGTACAAATAATTTTGGACACCACAACATATTGTTACGACATTATTTTATAAAAAAATTAGTATGTCTATATTTGATTTTAGTTCTTACGAATGTCTATTCTTTACGTAATCTAACTACAGATTACGAAATAAATCAGAAAACGTTGCTATCCAAAATATAATCACAGCAAATAGAGTCATAGGTAGTTTGATTTTTCCAAACATTCTTGATGTTATCTAGATGTTATCTAGAAGATTTATGAAAATAATATGATCAAAGGTGGAGAAAGTTGTATGGATAGAAATAAAATACAAAAATGATGCTAAAATTTACAAAATGAGTCTAACAATAAGTCAATACAACAATCTCAAGATACTTCCAGCAATAGAATATTGCAATAGAATAAAAAATTCATAATCTCTACTAGGATTATGAATATATACGATCTAGATCATATCCCAAGGACATAAAAGATGAAAGTATGGGTTTTATCATATGGTAAAAAGAATTACAATTATACTTGATGATGATTTGGTTAAAAAATTAAGATTGCTTCAATCAAAAGAAATTGTAAAATCTACAAAATCAGTAAGTTTCTCTAGGATAATTAATGATGTTGTACGTAAAAGTCTAAAGTGAGATAGAAAAAGGTCCTCAAAATTTTGAGAATATTAAATATACGATTAATTACAAAATTTACGTAATCTACCTAACGATGACGCAACAATACAAGCAAAAAATACGTATGAAATTCTACAATCGTACAAACTAGCAGAAAGTACTAGAAAWYAYMATTACGAAATAGTASWRMSTATGATYTTGTACTTTATGTATTATGGTAATCCATAGGTGTATTGTTTATGAAATTCTAGGTGTATGATGTAAAAGTCAGGTGTATTTTGTACAATACGATTTTGTATTTTCTCATATCTAATACGTACTGAATTTTGTATTTTTTGTACTTGTGATAATTGTATGTGTATTTAGTTTTGTATTTTTGTTTGCGGAATAATTTTTGAATTCTTTACACTAATAGAATGACCATAACCTTTGAGAAATTTTACATTGTAATGGTTTTTGGGACTCTTAAGAGTCAACTTGGAGTATGCCTTGATGAATTAAAAATTTTAATGCGTCAAGTAATTCCAACTCTGAAATTTGTTCTTGACTATACCACAAAAAGATATTCTCTACCCAATCAGGAATTTTCTCAGTGTCATAAAGTGATGTAATGCGAAGGATTCTATCATCATTACTAGTTGGTGTTCCACGTCCATCTTGATTACTAGTCAAAACATACAATCCATCTGGACCATTAACTACATCCCGTAATCGTCCATATTCTCCTAAAAACAACTTTTCCTGAAAAATGACATTATACTCCAAATCAAAATCAATAACTAGTAGATGCTCACCTCTAAGAGAAGCTACAAAGTATTTTCCGTTCCAATGTGGAATTTGATCACCATAATAAAATGCAGCACCAGATGGTGCCCAAGTATCATCTCCTGAATGAAGTATGGGGTTAGTCAGGCCATCTTTTGTCTCATCACCAATTACATCAGGCCAACCATAATTTGCACTCATTTCGATCCTATTGATTTCATCATGAGCTACTCCACGCCATCCTGAAGGACCATGCTCTGTTGCAATTAATGTTCCAAATTCATCCCAGTCAATTCCTTGTGGATTACGATGTCCATATGAGTATACTGCAGAATCAAAGGGGTTATCCTCAGGTATTGTTCCATCAGAATTAATTCGAAGAATTTTTCCTGCA
The DNA here is from genome assembly GCA_002317795.1 of Nitrososphaerota archaeon. Lineage (GTDB taxonomy): Archaea > Thermoproteota > Nitrososphaeria > Nitrososphaerales > Nitrosopumilaceae > Nitrosopumilus. Next base: position 6,525 of record NVWC01000005.1, on the reverse strand, counting down.
ACCGAATCAAGGTTTTGCGATAAATTAGGATTACCTGCATCCCCTGTTGTAATGTATAATTTGTTATCGGGTCCAAACTTTATTCTCCCCCCATCATGATATGATGCTCCAGGAATACCATCAAGTATAATTTTCTCATTAGTTAGAGAATTATTTGATTCCACATATCGTACAAGTTTATTTTTAGTTGAGAATAGTTCGTTGTAAGTATAGTAAATGTAGATGTAGTGGTTTGATTCAAAATTAGGATCCAATGCTATTCCAAGCATCCCTCCTTCTCCATTTCCAACATCGAATTTCATGATTTGTTTTTGTACACCTCCGTCAATTACCTGTAGGGTTCCTGTTCTTTCAGAAAAGAATATTCTACCATCAGGTGCAAAATCAATACTCCATGGAATTGAAAGATTCTTAGCTATTGTCTCTATTTTTACTCCCAAGTCAGGATAAAATTCTGCAAAAGTCTGAGTTGACATTCCAAAAATAATCAAAATGGTAAAAACAATCACAATGGATTTCACAATCTACTCACAACTATTTTCGTTATAACGATTCTCCAACAGACAAACTTTGTAAAATTTTTCTAGTCCTGTCTAAAATTATGCAGTAAAAGGGGGCATTCTATTTTTAGAGATTATCAGTAATGTGTTTTGTAAATTCCACAGTAGTTGCATTACCACCAATATCTTTAGTTTTAACACCTGATTTTACCAAATCAAATATGGTTGATTCTAATTTTGTGCCTATCTCAATGCATTTTGGGTCATTATGTTTTGCTCCAAGCCAATCAAACATCATTTTAATTGAAAGTAAAAATGATGAAGGATTTGCAATATTTTTTCCTGCAATATCAAATGCTGCACCATGAACTGGTTCAAACAATGCAAAGTTATCTCCAATATTAGCAGCAGGTGCCATTCCTAATCCTCCAACTACTTGTGAGGATTCATCAGATAAAATATCTCCAAACAAATTTGTTGTAACTACAACATCAAACTGTTCTGGTTGTCGAATTAAATTCATTGCACATGCATCAACATACATTTCTTCAAATATTATATCAGGGTAATCCTTAGATACAGCAGTACATGCTTTTGCAAATAATCCATCAGTAATTCGCATCACATTTGATTTATGAACACATGTTACTTTTTTCATAGAGTCACGTTGTTTTGCAGTTTCAAATGCATACTTGGCAATTCTTTTTGATGCAGCTTCAGAAATTACTCTCAAAGCTACTGCAGAATCACCCAAGCTAAATTCTTTTCCGATGTAGAGGTCTTCTGTATTTTCACGAACTATAACCATATCAATATCGTCACGCAATGCTGGCATGTGTGGATATGATTTTGCAGGTCGAATATTTGCATAAAGATCAAGCATTCTACGCAATACAACAATTACATCAGCTGCACTCTCACCAACAGGAGCTTTAAGACACACATCTGATTGTTTTATTGTCTCAACTGTTTCATCAGGAAGTGCTTTACCAGTTTCTTCAAGTGCTTTATCACCAGCTGATAATTTTGTAAGATCAAATTTAAAATCAAATTTATCACCAATTGTACTCAACACAGAAATTGCTGATTCTGATACTTCAGGACCAATTCCATCGCCTGTAATTAATGAAATTTTATACATAATATAGAACTACAAAAGGGAATTTTAAATCATTTCAAACAGGCATAATGTTAAATATTGAAAATAATCGATTTTTATCAAGGTAATATCAAAATTGAAGAAAATAGAAGCAGTAGTTAGAACCATAAAAATTCACGATATTCAGCACGAATTACTTGAAATAGGAATTCCAACATTTTCAATTTATCAAGTACAAATTACAGGAATTCACAAAGGGCATGAAGGWGTTAGGAATAAGACAAGTGATTAYATTCCAAAATTAAARATTGAGATTTTATGTKCAGATAAAGATGAAGARAGAGTTATCGATGCAATTCAAAAAGCTGGACAATCAGGCGAGAAAGGMGATGGAGTAATTTTTACATATGATATCAATAAACTGGTAAAAATTAGAACTGCAGAAACTGGAGACAAGGCTCTTCAATAATTWAAYTAATTCAATTGTTTTTCTTGTAACATTCTTTTGAGCATTATTCGATTAATTCCATCAATTACAGCTTGAACACTAGTGGTGACAATATCCTCACCAACAGATTTTGCTGAAACTCTATTTCCTTGTGCATCCTCTACACTGATGGTAACTTCACAAAGTGCATTAGAGCCACCAGAAATTGATGCCAATCCATAATCTTTAATTCTTAATTCAGAAATTTTACCAGTAATCTTTTGAATTGCATTTAATGCAGCATCAACAGGTCCAACTCCGTGATCAGTTCCAATGTATTCTTTGCCATCAATATTTAATTTAACAAATGCATAAGGCATAGTTCCAATTCCAGTAGATACTGAAAATCCAGTTAACTGAACAATTCTTTTGATTCCTTTATCTCCCAATATGTCACTTGCAATAGATAAYAACTCTACATCTGAAATTTGTTTTCCTTGATCACCTAACACTTTAATTTTTTCAAGAATTTTTTTGGATTGTTCTTCGTTGGGTTTGACTCCAAATTCKGCAAGCATTGCATTCATCCCATGGATTCCAGCATGCTTTCCAACGCGAAGGCGTCTTTTTCTTCCAACTAATTCAGGACTAATAGGCTCGTAAGTGAGAGGGTTACTCAACACACCATGAGTGTGAATTCCGGACTCGTGTCCAAATGCGTTATCTCCTACAATTGCCTTGTTTGGTTGAACTTTAATTCCTATGATTTTTGAAATGTATCTAGAGGTTTCATAGATTAATTCAGATTTAATGTTGGTTTCATATTTTTGTTCATAGGGTAAACATTTCAAYGCCATTGAAAATTCTTCTAATGATGCATTTCCTGCCCTCTCACCAATACCATTAATTGTAACATGTGCRCATGCAGCACCAGCATGAATTCCAGATAATGCATTAGCAACTGCCAATCCAAAATCATTATGACAATGAACACTTACTGGAAGTTTTGTTGCCTCAATAGTATCACGAGTTAATTCTGCCATATATTCAGGAGTAGAATACCCTACAGTATCAGGAATATTAACTCGATCAGCCCCTGCTTTTGCAACTTCACCAAATACTTTTTTTAGGAATTCTCTATCAGTTCTAGTTGCATCCTCTGCTGAGAATTCAACTTGAAGACCACGAGACTTTCCATATTCTACTGCTTCAATTGCTTTTTCAAGTGCTTGGTCTCGAGTCATATGGAGTTTATACTCCAAATGAATATCAGATGTTGCAATAAATGTGTGAATGTAATTTAATCCAGCATCAATTGCTGCATCAATATCTTTTTTGATAGTTCTAGTTAATCCTGCAACCTCACATGATAACCCCTCACTAGTAATCATCTTGACTGCTTTTAATTCACCATCAGAAATTATTGGAAATCCAGCTTCAATTGCATCAACWCCAAGTGCATCAAGTTTTTTTGCAATAGAGAGTTTTTGTTCTGGAGATAAAGAAACTCCAAGTGTTTGTTCTCCGTCCCGTAACGTGGTATCAAAGATTCTAATATTCATACTCCGCTCCGTTGTAAAGCTGCAACACCTGTTCGTGCAACATCAATGATTCCAAATGGTTTCACTAATTCCTCAAATGCCTTTATCTGATCAGGGGTAGCAGTTAATTCTACCATCATAGATTCTGTTTTAACATCATGAACTTTGCCGCTATATGCATTTGCTAATTTATTAACTTCCATACTGTCATTAGCATTACTTAGTTTAATCTTAAAAATACTAAGTTCACGATAAACTGTTTTGTGCTCATCTAAATGCTCAACTTTTACAGTATCAATCATTTTATCAAGTTGTTTTACGATTTGTATTACCCTTTTTTCATCTTCAATAGTAGTAATTGTAATTCTAGAATAATCAGGGTTATCAGTCACACCTACTGAAATACTATCAATATTGAAATTTCGAGCCCTGAAAAGATGAGTTATCTTAAACAAGATTCCAGGTTTATTTTCAACTAAAATAGAAAGAATTGCCCACATGATATTCACTATGAAGGTAAGATCATATCCGAAAGCGAAGTTCCTGGTGCGACAAATGGTAACACATCTTCTTCAGGGTCAATTGGAATATCAATDACTGTTGCAAYATCACTACTTAAGGCAGTTCTAATTGCCTTATCAAGTTCATCCATGGATTGTGCCCTAATTCCTTGAGCTCCATAAGATTCTGCTAATTTTACATAATCAGGACAGTGTTTTTGATCAACACCAATCATTCGTCTATCATAGAAAGTTCTTTGCCATTGAGCAACCATTCCCAATGAAGAATTATTTAAAATAAAAACAATTACTGGGATATCTTCTAAAACAGCAGTTGCAAGAGAATTTTCAGTCATACTAAAACTTCCATCACCTGCAATATCAACAACTGGTACATCAGGTTTTGCAACTTTAGCACCAATTGATGCAGGAAATCCCCAACCCATTGTACCAAGTCCAGTAGAGCTAAAGAAGGTACCCGGTTGAATTACATCATAAAATAATGATGCCCACATTTGATGTTGTCCTACTTCAGTAGTAATCACAGATTCTTTTGGTAATATCTCTCGAAGTTTTCTTAAAATTTTKGCAGCCCCCATYTCACCTGGATGAATTTTCAARTTTTCTTTCCAATATGCTTTGGTTTCTTTAACATGTTTAATCCAAATACTTTCTTCWGWTTTTTTGATTGCTCTTTTCATTAATAATTTTACCATGATTCTAAGTGAAACTTTAACATCTCCAACTACTGCAATTTGTGCATTTTGGTTTTTACCAATCTCAGCTGGGTCAACATCCATATGAATAATTTTTAATCTCTTTTCAAAAGCCTCAAAAGTTCCAACAGACCTATCAGAAAATCTTGTGCCTATTGCCAATACACAATCAGCTTCTGCCATCATTTTGTTAGCTTCTGCATGTCCATGCATTCCAATTGGACCTAAKGATAATGGATGTGTTTCAGGAAATGCNCCCTTTCCTTTGAAAGTAGTTACTACAGGAAGCATAAGTGCTTCAGCTATAGATTGTAATTCTGCAAATGCTGATGAAATTATAGTTCCGCCTCCAGCTAAAATAATTGGTTTTTCTGAATTAAGTAACATATCAAGTGCTTTTTCAACTGAAGCAATATCAGGATCATTCCATGGATGATAACCTTGAATTTTAAATTCATCAGGAAATGTCATCTCTGCTTTATTTATTTGAACATCTTTTGGAATATCAATTAATACAGGACCAGGTCGTCCTGTTTCTGCAATGTAAAATCCYTTTCTTACARCTTCAGGAACTTCAATAGCAKTTCTTGGTTGAAAWGCATATTTWACCACAGGATTAGCCATTCCAATAATATCACTTTCTTGAAATGCATCTCGTCCAATCATGTTTACTGCAACTTGACCAGTTACTGCAACCATTGGGGAGGAATCAGCTTGGGCTGTTGCAATACCAGTTAAGATATTTGTTGCACCAGGGCCAGAAGTAGCAAAACAGACMCCTGGTTTTCTTGAAACCCTACCAAAACCATCAGCCATATGTGCTGCTGATTGTTCATGTCTTGCCAAAATATGTCTAATATCACATCTGGCAAATTCATCATACATTGGAAGATTTGCACCTCCAGGTAAACCAAATACTTGTTTGACACCTTCTTTTTCCATAGCAGTCATCAAGGCCTTTGCACCAGACATAGTTTCCATTTTATTCATTAATTTTCTCTCCATAATTTTAAGCTAGTAAATCGTGAKTATACKTACAATAGAATTACAACAGGCAATTTTTTGCCAAATTTTCCAGTTAATTTTGTACTCATTGAAATCAAAAAAATAWTCAATTAATAATTAATAAAGATTCTCTGAAAAATAATCATAWCATTAGGCTCAATTACACAGAAGACTTAAACGGATAATTTCTACATTCAAAATTGGTTATTTTGACAGATACTGAAGAAATCATCAAAGTTATTGAAACATTATTTCAGGCAGGAGTTACAAAAGAACTATCAGTTCTAAAGGACATTCATCTAAATGATCCAAAATTTTCAAGTTTTAGTGATTTACCACCATACGATCTGAAAGATTATCAAAACACAATTGAGCTTGAAGAATTACGATTTATAAGCATCTCAGATTATTCTTACGAAATAAAAAATCCAAAAATCAGTTTATTTGGAGACACAKCAGTGATTGCTTTTGAATTAATTCAAAAAGGAATGTTAGTAGATAATAAAGCATTCACAGGAGAACACATGGTAATTACTGGACGTGCAACATTTGTTCTAGTAAAACAACCAACTTGGAAAATTGCACATTTTCATCTATCAAAAATTGATACGTGAATTTTATTTTTTAGTAGGACTTGRTTTKKTTTGATTAGGWTTGNTTTGNNNANNTTTGTTTTGATTAGGTTTGTTTTGATTAGGTTTGTTTTGATTAGGTTTGTTTTGATTAGGTTTGTTTTG